>JBDPYZ010000007.1:0-126886 GCA_047291315.1 Candidatus Phloeobacter fragariae
CTGCTCCACACGCTATCCCACAAACACTTCCTGAAACGCTACTCCTTGCCGCTGAAATAGCAGAAAAAGTTCAACACCTGGCGTTGGTTAACAAAGAACAAAAAACGGACATCGATAGTCTTAAAAACCTGTTCCAGGTTGGCATGTTACCTGTCCAGTTTTGCAAACAACTTAATGGCGTAAACATTAACCAGGCCAACCTTTGTCTACAGGAGCGTCATTTTCTCTACGATGCAGAAAAGGATATTTACAAACCTCATGTCTGGCGTGTCCATGCTTATACACGAGATAAATATTTAACCAAATCGCCCTACATCACTGCAACAGAAACAGTTCAACGCCAGTGTTACCGAATCGTTCTGTTAAAAAAAAGGAGCTTCATGGCTATATCATCAATATCTAAAAAACAAGCTACGGATGAAGAAAGACTGGAACGGTCAATTCACCCAAGACAAATATTATCAAGTTACATAAGAAACAATGATGAATAAGGACGTTATTATTGCCCGTATTATTGCGGCATCCAAAGATATTTTACCTGCGAAAAAGCCATCATGACGCTGAAAGATAAATATCTTTTAGCCATACGCCAATTCAAGCATACAAAGCCCTATTTTATGGCTTTAATAAAGAAAAAACTTGAACTGTATAACGCCTATCGTCGCCATCGTAGGGCAATACAGGCACTACTCAAATATCAATCAAAGAAAGCTGACGAATAAAGACAGTATCCTACAAATCAATCACATCTGAATATCAATAACTTAAGAGCTAACAATATGAACCAGCTCAAATAGCAAGAGCTTCGCTATCGTTTAAATAGTGAGGGCTTCTATCAGAAAGAATCCATAAAAATTATCCCCACCTTGCTAATCATCGCGTTGGCAAGCCTCGTTTTACTGTTAGCAAGATAGGAGGTCACATGAATCCTTACGCAATGCAAGATTATTGGTACGAACAACAACAAGAAGTTGCTTATTGGGAAGACAGACTGGATGAACAAATCAGCGAACTTGTCCAGCCTGTCTATGACTGCCTTCCTTCCTCAATCATGAGGAAACTCAATAATGAGGATTGGGACGATATCTGGAAGGCGCTGTTTAACCATTTGAAAAGTGAGCACATACATCTGTACGAAGCTCTTCAAGCACCTAAGAGGAAATATCTATGAGCAGCGCAGAGCACACCGAAAAAGAAAAAAGTTTTCAACAACAAGTTTGGGAAACGCTTTCTGCGATTAACGTTAACGAAAAGATAGAAAAGAAAAACGGCCTCTCTTATCTTTCATGGGCTTGGGCGTGGGGCGTATTAATGGCGCACTACCCAGAATCCTATTATGTCATTGATGACGTCAGCTATAACAATGATGGCAGTGCCATGGTGTCATTAACGCTCACAATCAAACAGAGTGATAACGAATTTTCCCGCAAAATGTGGCTGCCCATTATGGATTACAGAAATCAGGCCATTTCTAATCCTAACTCGGTTGACATCAATAAAACCCTCATGCGCTGTTTGACGAAAGCCATTTCGATGTTTGGACTAGGGTTTTACATCTATGCGGGTGAAGATTTGCCTGAACCAGAAAAAATTGTGATACAGAAAGAAAAAGCACAGCAAAAAAACCATTATGAGCAGTTAATCAAGGAATTAAAAACGGCGGCACAAGACGGGGTTGAATCAATGAAATCGTATTGGCAACAGTTAACACCAGAGGAAACGGAAATCATTGGCGAAAAAAACAAGATGGACATTTATCACAACATCGCAATGAAAAATGAGGCTAATCATGAAACAAAGAACAGACGAGTGGTTTCAGGTAAGACTGGGGAAGGTCACCGCCAGCAATTTACACAAAGTGTTATCCAAAGGCAAGGGAACAACACAACGAAACTACCTCATGCAGTTAGTCTGTGAAACCCTTACCGGACAAAGGGAAGAAATAAAAACCAATAATGCCATTGAACGGGGTATCGCTCTTGAGCCTAAAGCCAGAGAACGATACTGCCTCAATGAGTTTGATGTCTCTGTCACCAAAAACCGGTTTTGTTCCCCACCCTACTATCGAGCTATTTGGTGCCAATCCTGACGGTTTAGTTAATGATGATGGACTTATCGAAATAAAATGTCCCAACACCACCACCCATATCGAAACCATTATCACAGGTAAACCCAAGTACGAATATCTGTTACAAATGCATGGGCAAATGATGTGTACAGGCAGAAACTGGTGCGATTTTATCAGCTATGATGACAGACTCCCACCTAATCTTGCCTACTATAAAATCCGGATTATCAAGGATGACAAACTGGTTAACAAAATTGAACAGACCGTTCAAAGATTTATTAACAAACTCAAATCAGAAATTAACAGCATTAATAAACATGTGGAGGCTCCATGGCAAACCAGAACCAGTGTAACTTTACCGGTCGCATCGGTTTAGAAATACATTATACACAGGGAAAAACGCCCATCGCCGCATTCTTACTCGCTATCAGTAAATCAAGAAAAAATAATAACGGTCAATGGATTGAAAAGACCACATGGATTAGTTGTAAGGCATTTAAGAAAAAAGCCGAATATATTAATAATCAGGCACAAAAAGGCTCTTTTATTCGTACTACGGCAACCTATCAGGAAAATAAATGGACGGACAAATCCGGTCAGCAAAGAACATCACCGGAATTTTTAATCAATGACTTTCCAATATTGGGAAACCGGAAAGAAAGAAAACAGCAAGAAAACCAGGATAAAGTTTGGGATATCCCAAATACTAGCCAGACGAACAATAATACGGAGCTTGAACTTGATTTTGATACTGATACTGATGTGCCCTTTTAAACAGAGGAGAAACCATCATGTGGGTTTTAATCTTTGCCATGTACGCCAGTCCTTACACTTCAAGTAACGTAGCCAGACTTCATACACAGAAATTAGACACTGAAACACTATGTCAAATAGCAGTAAAACAATTTGAATAAGAGTTCGAAACCTTCAAGGATATTAACGCCAAAGCGATTTGTGTTAAGAAGTGATTACCCCAAGATTCAACCATGAAACTTAACCCGACATTATTAGCTATCAGTACAGCATTTACCTTTGAGTTAATAGCTGGCCATATTGCCCATGCCTATACAACACCACCCGCAATATTCTCGCAGATCAAATGGGGTCATGAGGGATTGAGAGAAGTACATTTAGACGAACAAGAGCTGGATATTATCGGCGTACTGATAGTTCCAGCACTCTTGATTTATGTAGCAATATTTATTGATTTTTTGAGAAAATAGCTAAAAAGTAATTACCTCACCTGAATTTATCACACTCAAATTACCAATTTCAAAAGGCAAGGGTTAGCTATTAAAAAATACCAGCTCCAGGCTAGCAAATACCATTAAAAGTTACGTTGTAATGAAGAAAAATCCTATGAATGAATCGCCTTTTGTTAAAACAAGTGAACTGGCGAAAAGGTACAAAGTTAAAACACACACCATTAGACTGTGGGCGGGTAATGGAAAACAACGATGGGAAGGTTTTACGTGCCCTAAATTTAAATCCAATGAGCTTAATTTTGCATGGCTGGATATTCTAGACTGGGAGAATGGTAAACGATTTGAGTAACCTTATTCCACCAGCGTTGATAAGCTTCTCACTGTTCTTCAAGGTAAGCGTGCGTGTCATAGACCTGCCAAACACCCGGTAATTTATGGCCTAACATGATTTCAGCAACATGAGGCTAGATTAAATCTGCAACACCTGTTCGCATGGTTTTACGTAAATCGTGAATTAATCAGTTGGTGTAATTCTCAAATCTATTCACCATTTTTTATTCAGGTCATTGACAAAACTTAGGTGTCCACCTACGCATAAGGATTTACCCTCGTCACGATAAACAAATAATCACTGCTATGACTTAATTGTCGCGCGGTTTTAATCAGTTTTTCTGCCGCTGGAATGATGGGACGAATAATAGACTTTTTACTTTTTTCCTGTTTTATGACTTTCCGGCACTACTGTCCATAACCCTTTAATGAAATCGAAATCTTTAATTTTCTCTTTTAGCAACTCTCCTATCCGTCAACCAAACAATAGTGCCAGTTTTATTATCAGGGCGTTTCTGGGGTTATAGTCTGTGGCATCAATTAACGCAAATAATCCCCCTACGTATTCCACAGCGATGAGCTGTTTTGACATAACGTAAGATCCGCGCACCTACCGCAGGTTTTGATTTTACCACATCCTCTATTAGCGATAGCCAGACATGCAAGTGAGTTTCGTCATGTCGCAGACTCCCAATCTTGTGAAATACATAAATTTCAAATGACCGTAATATCTCTCCAGCTTTTACCTGTACATCCTTAAGCGACTTATCCCACTAGGTTGCTTCCTAGTCCGCTTAACCACTTTAGGATTTCGGTATTGCTCCAATTCGCCACGATAAAAAAGCGCACTGTCACCTGCCTCTTTTAGATTTATGGCCGGATAAGTTCCAATGTCTATCCGGTCTCCTTTCCCCTGCCAGCGATAACGATACTGGAAGATCACTTTACCTTTGGGTGTAACCCGAACAGACAAACCATCTCTGTCAGATTTAATCACCATTTTAGCTTACGACTTACCATTGACCGCTTTTAACCATGAATCCGTTACCGACTTTTTATTTCCCCTTGCGTTTTAATTTGTATGATATTTCATGTACAAAAATATGTACATAAATTTCATAAAACAAGGATTATAACAGACTGCTAAAAGCAGCTTCCCTCTACCAAGATAGAAAATAAAATAGATATAAAATAATTAATTAATGATAAAATGTCGGCTATTAACGGTTATTATTGATAGTTTAATTTCATTTTATGATAAAATAATAATATCTGAAATTCTGTTAAATTATACCAAGACAGGAGACAATATATACCAAACTATTTTAGTCTCGATTAATCTGTCGGAAGATACATTAACATAAAAAGTTATTCCCCATATTAACGCACTAAGCCAAACTGATAATCCTAATTTCTATTTTATTCCTGCTATTTATGCGCTTTCTTTTTTCATTGGTAGTAAAATTATCTATATTAAACAGCCAATTAGCGATGACGACGAAATTATACAGAATGCTCTGCAAACTTTACAAAGGGTAGCAAAAAATTTACTATTCCAGAGGAATAAGTACACTACGTAATTAAAACAGAACCCACAAAGAAGTGATGCAGGATTTTAAACAACAAATAGTCGATGCTGATGGTATTATTTTTGTTACCACAGAATATAATCGTTCTATTCTTGGCGTATTTAAAAATGCCCTAGATCAAGTTTCTCGATCTTATGGAAAAAACGTGTAGGCGCAAAAACCAGCAGGGGTTATCGGAACTTCACCGAGTAATATGGGAAGTACACTATCACAACAACATTTAAGAAATGTTTTAACTTTTCTAGATATACCAACACTAAATCAACCAGAAGCTTTTATCCAATGGAATAAGAATAGTATTGATCAACAAAGTAATTTGGTGGAAAGAACGAAGATTTTCTTGCAAAAATGACTGGATCCTTATATCAATTTTCAAAAAAACAACTCAATTAATTAAATTAATATTCTAAAGTAAAAGGCTAAATAAATTTTAAAAATAGCCTTTACCCCTCATTAACAACAAAAAGTTATTAATCAAAAATTAAAACTAATTACTTAATATAAAATAATCTATAAATTTAATAAATTATACACCTTATTTCTATTGCAATTAAATTCGATTCCCCACAATATCGATAAATTTTACTTGCTTATTTTGCTAATTTCTTTGGCTAATAAATATTATAAAAAATAAAAAGACCATCTTTGTGAGTAATTTAACTTCTCTCATATAACGACAGATGCAAATTCTGCCGTTGCTTCTGTTTCAGATCGACTCAATGAAATTGTTGCAATTTATCCTAGCACCCCCCAGCTCCAGTATGCCTGAGCAGAGGATATATGGGGCAGCTAATAATAGAAAAAATATTTGGCAAGACACACTAAAATAATTGATATGTAGTCAGAAGCCGGGCCATTGCGACAGTGAATGGAGCCTTGCAAACCGGCGCACTGGTTACCTCATTTACCCCATCACAGAAATTATTATCGATGATTCCCACACTTTATAAAATCGCGGGCCAATTACTGCCTTTTGGCTTACATGTCGCCACTCATGCATTTTGTCTATTTTTGGCGATCATGCCTATGTAATAGCCGTACGTCAAACGGGTTGTGCCATGCTGTGTGCTAATAATGCGCAAGAAGCACAGAAAATTTTGCCGTCATCGCACAAATAACCGCACTGAATAGTCGATTGCCGTTTATCCATTTTTTCGATGGCTTTCGTACCTCGCATGAAATTAACAAAATTCATCAAATCTCCGATGAAATACTGCAAAAACTAATACCTAAACAAGCAATAAGAGAGCATCAACAACGCGCTTTAGTGCCAGAGTTACCCACTATCCGAAGAACCGCTACCAATCCAGACACCTATTTTCAAGCTCGCGAAGCCATTAATCCTTGGTATCCACAAGCTTAGATACCATGTTGGCCTTTGACAATATTACCGTATCGATCTTTAAAGATTATAGCCATCCACATGCTGAGCAAATTATCATTTTAATGGGATCAGCGGCCGGGCCTTGTGAAGATGTTATCGATCAGCTACTGACACAAAATGAAAAAGTCGGCATAGTAAAAGTTCATCTTTTTCGCACTCTTTCTCCCCAATATTTTCTTAAATGTGCTGCCATTAGCAGTAAAATCTATTGCAGTTCTTAATCGAACTAAGGATCCGGAGCACAAGTAAAACCGCTTTTCCTTGATATTATGACAGCGTTAGCTGAGTCTTTTAGCCAGGGCCAACGTGATAAGTTACCTAATGTTATTTCGGGTCGCTATTGCTTGTCTTCAAAAGAGTTTTATCCTGATTGTGTGATTCACCATTTTTCATCAACTTAAACTACAAAAGACCAAAACACGTTTTACTATTGCCATTCATGATGATGTCACCGGACTTTCTTTACCGATTATTAAAGCACCGCCCTAATACACAGAAATTAGCAGCCTTGTTTTATGGCTTAGGTAGCGATAGCTCAGTATCCTCAACGAAAAATACGATTAAATTTATTGGCAACCATACCCCTTTATTTCCACAGAGATACTTCGTTTACAACTCTAAAAAAGCAGGCTGGCTAACTGTTTCACATTTACGTATTAACCAACATTCTTTCTATTCATCATATCTTATTAAGCAGACTGATTTTATCGGTTATCATCAGTGATAATTTATCCACAAATACCAGTTGATTGAAAAATTAAAACCAAGTAGTATTTTTAAATCAATAGTCCTTATAAATTTGATCAAATCTGGCATCATTTACCTCAAGAATTCCAATATCTGTTACGGCAAAAACAAGCACAATGCTATACCATTAATGCTTATCAAGTCGCCCGACAATGCCAATTGGGTAGCCTGTGCTTTTTTCTATTTGACGCAACTATTGCCTATGTCTGAAGCTGAACAGCGATTAAAAGAAGCAATTACCCAGAGTTATAGCGAAAAAGGGGCCAATATCGTTGAAAATAATATTAACACAGTTGATCTTACCATCAAGGCAATAGAAAAAATCAATTTACAGGAATTGATATCACCAGCTTTTACCGATCTTCTACGGTAGCTCATGATGTCCCTGATTTTGTAAAAAGGTTACTGCTACAATGATCACCAGATTTAGGTGATGCACTACCCGTGTCAGTGTTTCCACCTGATGGAAGCTGGCCAACAGACACGACAAAATGGGAAAAACTCAATATCGCCGAAACAATCCCTATCTGGCAACCTAACCTTTGTAGCCAATGTAATTATTGCGTTGCTGCCTGTCCTAATTCCGCTATTCGTGCAAAAGTAACTTCTGCCGAAATACTGGAAACTGCGCCGCTTAGCTTACCCTCTTTAGCCGTTAAATCTCGAGGTATGCGAGGACTCAATTATATCCTACAAATAGTGCCGGAAGATTGTACCGGTTGTAATCTTTGTTATGAAGTTTGTCCGGCAAAATCCATAAATCCACACAATCAATATGCAACCACTTCTTGAATATCTAATAGAGGAAAATAAATTTCAATTTTTTCCTGCAAATTTCCGATATTGCTCTACATCAACTAGAGAGTATAGATATTCGTATTTTACAATTAATTACACCGTTATTTGAATATTCAGGTGCCTCAGCCCGGTTGCGGTGAACCCCCTTATATAAAATTACTGACTCAGTTATATAGTGACAGACTATTGATTACTAACACCACTGACTGTTCATCTATTTATGGTCGTAATCTCCCGACAACTCCCTATGCCAAAAATAACGAGGGACGCGGGACGCTTTGGGCAAATTCCCTGTTTGAGGATAATGCGGAATTTGGCCTAGGATTTCGTTTAACATTAGAACAGCATAAAAAAGAGTCTATCGTCTGCTAAATGGTTTAGCTGAACAATTACCGATCACACTAATTAATCAACTAAAGAATGATTCTTTATCTATTGAGATAAAGCGTCAATTAATTAATCAGTTGCAACCATTACTGGATAATATCAATACCGTTGAAGGTCAACAATTAAGCACCGATACTCACATTTGATTGATAAATCAGTATGGATCATTGATTGTGATATGGTTGGGCCTAGGATATCGGTTATGGTGGCTTAGATCATATACTCAATAGTGGTGAAAATATCAATGTTCTGGTTTTAGATACGCAATGCTATTCCAACACCGGTGGCCAGCAATCAAAAACGGTCCCATCAAGGCTGTGATTAAGTTTGGTCAAAATTGCAAACAAAAAACCCCGTAAAGATATGGAAATAACCATGATGATGTATGGACATGTATTTGTGCTCAAAATCGCTATTGGTGCCCAAATGAACCAACCTGTTAAGGCGATTTAGGAAGCCTTTAGCCCATCACTGATTATTGCTTACAGCCCTTGTGAAGAGCATGGCTATGATCTGGCGTATAGGCATGAACAAACCAAACAACTAACAGCAGCTGCATTTTGGCAGTTATATCCTTTTGATCCACAACGTAGTCAGGCAGGAAAACTTGCTTTAATACTTGACTCAAAAGCACCGACAGCATCGTTGACTGATATCTTACAAAAAGAGTAGTGCTTCTCTCAACTAACCAGACAATCACCTGAACAAGCGGAAATACTGGAAAAAAAGCAAAGATAGCAGCACAAAAGCGTTACACTTTGCTTGAATTACTTGCCAAACAGGAGACTAACTAAGATAGCCATAGGTCACAATCCTTTTGATTAAAAAGAGCGCTGAACAATAAAGCCGCTTATCAATTTAGCCCTTTATTAACGTTAACTAATTGTCAATTATTAACTCATTTACCGTTTAGGAATAATTAATACCTGTCCAGGATAAATTTTATTTGGATCTTTCGAAATCGGCTTATTTGCTTCAAAGATTGGCATCACCATAAACTTTTTTCGAAACAGCACTCAACGTATCACCCGCTACCACCGTGTAATGCTGAACATAAACACTACCAGCTGCAGTATGGTCTTAAACCTTTTCGACACCAGCAAAATTGCCGAGAGCAACCAAAATCTTATTTTTTATGTCAGCAACAATATACCTTCAACAGAAACGGTGACTTACCATTACCATTGACCTGTTCGGCCCCTTTCTTGATCCATAATGAATCAAGATGTTCTCTCAGTTTTTTTCTTTATCATCTTTAGTCGCCGTAGCAGGATCCCATAATTTGTCAACGGCGCTTTTTAAGAAATCAAATAATCCCATATAACCTCTATCACTTATCACTAAGTTTTGAGGGAATAAATCTAAACCTCAATCTATTAGATAATAAATAAAGCGCTTTAACCTGCAAGCTATTACTTATTTTACTGCATTTTACCTAATAGTTTTTAAAGCAAATAAATATATCTATATGTTAATTATTGTAGGATGATTTGAGCATTTTCGCCAAAGTTAGGCAGAAAAGCATTGTTGATCAATCAATACCGATGGTGGGTCGTACAGGATTCGAACCTGTGACCAATTGATTAAAAGTCAACTGCTCTACCGACTGAGCTAACGACCCTACTTATAGCAAAATATATCATAAACAACTTAAACAAAATAATGCTTTATTTTTTGAATGAATAGTGGGCAATATCAAATTCGAACTGATGACCACCCATCCTTGTAAGGGAAATGCTCTACCAACTGAGCTAATCGCCGATTCATAACTAAAATAAATAATATTTTTACTTAATTATGAAATGGTGGGCGATACCAGACTCGAACTGATGACCCCCTCCTTGTAAGGGAGGTGCTCTACCAACTGAGCTAATCGCCCAATCATAATTAAATCATCACGACAATTGGTGGGAGATACCAGATTCGAACTGATGACCCTCTCCTTGTAAGGGAGATGCTCTACCAACTGAGCTAATCGCCCGTCGTGATGGAGGTGCATTATAGAGATAGTTCTGCATGAGTCAACGGTTTTTCAATGGAAAATATCCGTTCGTTGCAAAATTAAGCAAGATACACCTTTTATTATCGACGCAAAATAATATTTATTTAAACTCATTTAGTCTAGCTCCTATCAGGATAAATTAAGCACTTTTACTGCTAAATTAGCAAAATAAAGTTTGAATATCGTGCTAACAGCATTGAGGAATTAAGTTACAGTGATAAAATAACCGACTGTAAATTTATCACTGACTAGATTCGATATATAAAAAGGTCATTAAGGCAATCCTAATGAATAAAATAAAAACCCGTTTTGCTCCAAGTCCAACTGGTTATCTTCACGTCGGCGGTGCTCGTACTGCACTCTATTCATGGCTTTATAGTCGACATAATAATGGAGAGTTTGTCTTACGTATTGAAGACACCAATCTTGAGCGTTCAACACAAGAAGCCATTGACGCCATAATGGATGGAATGAACTGGTTAAGTTTAAATTGGGATGAAGGTCCTTACTATCAAACTAAACGCTTCGACCGTTATCATGCAGTCATCGATCAAATGATTAGCGCAGGGACAGCTTATCGCTGTTACTGTTCTAAAACACGGTTAGACAATTTACGTAAAGAACAGATGGCTAAAGGCGAAAAACCTCGTTACGATGGCTGTTGCCGCGATCATACTCATAATCATACACCGAATGAACCTCACGTAGTGCGCTTTCGTAACCCTCAGGAAGGCTCTGTTATTTTTAAAGACCAAATTCGTGGCCCAATTGAATTTAGTAATCTTGAGCTAGATGATCTCATTATACGCCGTAGTGATGGCTCTCCTACCTATAATTTCTGTGTTGTTATTGATGACTGGGATATGAAAATCACTCATGTGATCCGTGGTGAAGATCATATTAATAATACCCCTCGACAAATTAACATATTAACCGCTCTCGGAGCGCCAATCCCTGTATACGCTCATGTTTCAATGATCTTGGATGATGATTGTAAAAAATTATCTAAGCGTCATGGGGCAGTTAGTGTAATGCAATATCGCGATGACGGTTATCTACCAGAAGCCTTATTAAATTATTTGGTTCGTCTTGGATGGTCCCATGGCGATCAAGAAATTTTTAGCCGTGATGAAATGATCAGTTATTTTTCCTTAGATGCGATTAATAAATCCGCTAGTGCATTCAATAATGATAAATTATTATGGCTTAATCATCATTATATCAATTCATTACCCGCTGAATATATTGCTACTCATTTAGCATGGTATATTGAACAGCTAGGTATTGATACCCAAACCGGACCAAGCTTAGCAGATTTAGTCAAGCTTCTCGGGAAACGCTGTAAGACCTTAAAAGAAATAGCCGATTCATGTCGCTATTTTTATCAGGATTTTGATTCATTCGATGCCGACGCCGCTAAAAAACATTTACGCCCGATAGCATGCTTACCGTTAGAAACAGTTCGGAAAAAATTGGCAGCTATTAGCAACTGGACATGTAAAAATGTCCATCAGGCAATCGAATCAACGGTTATAAAACTTGAAATTAGTATGGGGAAAATTGGTATGCCACTACGGGTCGCTGTGACAGGAACAAACCAATCACCGAGTGTTGATGCCACTATACATGCTATTGGCCAAAATCGTTCATTAAAACGCATTGATAAAGCTTTGGTTTATATTAATGACCATGAAAATAGTGTTAACTAATAAAATCAGGTTAGTGTAAGACACATTATTACTGTGCCTTTTTTCTTCATACTACGACCGTATGACCATTTTTTCAAAGGTTAAGCACTATTTTCATATTAATCGATTGACAGTCTTATTCAACTTGCATATCATGCGCCGGTCTAACAGACTTTGTGTAAGGGGCTATAGCTCAGCTGGGAGAGCGCTTGCATGGCATGCAAGAAGTCAGCGGTTCGATCCCGCTTAGCTCCACCAAATTATATTCCAGCCAAATGTGTTTAATCGATATTAAAATCTAAGCGCCTACTATAGGCTTAACTAAATTGTCTAGCCCTTCAACCTTGACTGTTAATGTTATTTTCATTAAATAACCTAACCTTCCTTGAGGAAATTTACTTTTACGCGCAAACCAAAGTAAATATTCTTCTGGTAAGTCGATCAAAACCCATCCTTTGTATTTACCGAATGGCATAACGGTATTAGCAATATCGATCAGATCCTGTTTCTCCATGCAAAATTCCGATATATTCATTGATAGAACAAAACGCAACATTCGTTAATAAAGAATGCAGCTTTCCGTTATCGCTGCTGATAAGAAACTTACTAGCGTGGAACCATTTTGTCGGTCTTTTTAGTTTCTTTTGCTAACTTTTCATCAGTAGGAATTGTTGCCAGAGCAATAAAAAGAACTCAATGAAAAACAAGGATATGTCGTTTCTAGTTTTGGCTTAAGATTATTAAATGCCCACTGAACGAGGGGATAAAATTCAACAGCAACTTGTTTCAAGTATCCCATAGCCACAAATTCATTAAACACCAATTTGGTGGCCATAATACTACCCACTTTAAGCCCATCTTCAGCAGGTATACCCAAGATCCAAGCTAATGGATAAAACACATAGCCTAACAATCCTGAAAGCTTATTCCTCCTATCACTGCACTAAAAATGGCATGAATTCCGGCAATAATAGCAATAAAACCAATCACCATCGCCGCTACAATAAAAGCAACTTTAAAACCAACAAGAATATATTCGCCTAACATTTCAAAAAAACTTTGCCCATCATGGAGATCACTGACTTGAATATTCTCTTCTTCTTCAACTGAATAAGGATTAATTAACGATAAAAATAATGAATGTACTAAACATGTTCAGGATGAGTACCGTAACGACATACTTAGATCAAGCATGCCCATATAGGCACCGACAATCTCCATAAAAACCGTCGACATGGAAGTTGCTGCCATCGTATACATACGACGTGGTGACATTCGACTAAATATATCTTTATAAGCAATAAAGTTTTCTGACTGACCAAGAATCAATGAACTTACCGCATTAAAAGATTCCAGCTTTCCCATACCATTAATTTTAACCAGTAACGTTCCTATTTTAATAATAAAAGGTAACATTTAATATGTTGCAGGATGCCTATTAACGCTGAAACAAAAATAATTGGACACAATACGCGTAAAAAGAAGGTAGCGAGATTTGCATCCATCATGCCACCAAATACAAAATCGGTTCCTGCCGCCGTATAAACTAGTAAATAATCAAAAAATTTAGCAAACCCAGCAACAAATCCCTGGCCAATATCGGAATTAAGGAAGAACCATGCTAATATTAATTCAATAATTAATAGTTGAACAACGTAGCGAATAAGAATACTTCCACGATCGCTACTGGTTAAAATCGATAAGCCCCCAATGAGAGAATAATAGATAAAAGAAAGTGAAAAACTGCAGACATAAATATTTCCAAGTATGTTTTAATTTAACAAACAGTTATATTCTTTTATGTAATAGAAAATAATCGTGCGCGATTTTAATCACTAAAAACAACACTAAGTGAGTAATTTAGTTATTTAACTTGCAGATAAGTAATTGATAATAAATAAAACGATTACGAAATCAAAGCAGTTAAAACCCTTTGAATTACTACGCCGAAAAACCATAAAATATTAATAATCTTCTAATAATGCCATTAATTCATCTTCATTGATAATTTTTATCCCTAGCTCATTTGCCTTTGTCAATTTAGAACCAGCGGCTTCACCAGCAATGACCAGATCGGTTTTTTTAGAAACACTGGCCGTAACTTTTGCACCAAGTAATATTAATTTACCTTTAAGCTCATCACGAGTTAAACGATTTAATGTACCGGTTAAAACTATCGTTTTACCGGTAAATGGATTATCCGTTTTCTTGACCGGTATTGCCGGCCAGCTAATACCAATTTCGTTCACTAGTTCATTAACAACATCCCGATTATGCTGTTCGTGAAAAAAATTAATAATATGCTTAGCAACTATCTCGCCAACATCTTGTACCGTTTTTAAAGACTCTATATCTGCCGCTATGAGTGAAGTTAACGTCGTATAATGTGCCGCCAAATTGCTCGCCGTTGCTTCTCCAACCTCCCGAATACCCAACGCATAAATAAAGCAGGCTAATGTGGTTTGTTTGGATTTTTCAAGCGCATTAATTAGGTTTTGTACAGATTTTTTCCCCATACGCTCTAATCTGGCTAAAATATCAAGATTTAAACGGTAAAGATCAGCCGCTGTCGTTACATACCCTTTATCAACCAATTGATCAATAATCTTATCACCCATTCCCTCAATATCCATTGCTCGTCGCGAAACAAAGTGCTTCAAAGCGCCTTTACGTTGGGCGGCACAAATTAAACCACCAGTACAACGAATCACGGCCTCACCTTCAATACGCTCAATAGCTGAAGCACAAACAGGACAGTGAATAGGAAAGCGAATTTCTCGTCTATCAGTAGGACGACGATCAGTGAGTACATTAACAATCTGCGGGATAACATCACCCGCTCTACGAATAACGACAATATCTCCAATACGTACGCCTAAACGTTCTATTTCATCAGCATTGTGCAATGTTGCATTGCTTACAATGACCCCAGCAACCTGAATAGGCTCTAATCGGGCAACAGGTGTAATCGCGCCAGTACGGCCTACTTGAAATTCAACATCATGTAATAAAGTGATCTGTTCTTGAGCGGGAAATTTTAATGCTGTAGCCCAACGAGGAGCTCGAGCAACAAATCCCAGCTCTTCTTGCAGCTGCAATGGATCCACTTTAACAACGACACCATCGATATCAAAACCTAAGCCTAAACGATTATGCTCAATTTGATTATAATATGCCAAAACTTGTTTGCTATTTTGACAAAGCGCTATCTTATCACTAACCGGTAATCCCCATTTTTTAAACTGCATTAGGCATTGATATTGGCTAGCAGGCAATTCCCCACCGGCTAGTAAACCAAAGCCATAACAAAAAAAGGCCAATGGCCTTTTAGCGGTAATACGGGGATCTAACTGACGTAATGAACCTGCTGCGGCATTACGTGGATTTGCAAAAATTTTACCACCATTACGCCGAGCTTCTTCATTCAGCTTTTCAAAACCCCAATGGGTCATAAAAACTTCACCGCGAATTTCGATGCGCTCAGGAATATTATAGCCGATTAAACGGAGCGGAATTGCTCGAATAGTACGAATATTGGCAGTAATATTTTCGCCTGTTGTACCGTCACCACGCGTTGCTGCTTGCACCAGTTCACCCTGTTCATATAACAAGCTGACCGCTAAACCATCTAATTTAAGCTCACAACAAAATGTCAATTGGCTTTTATTTTTTAAACGATCATGCACTCGTTTATCAAAGGCTAAATAACTCTCTTCATCAAAAACGTTATCTAGTGACCGCATCGGTATTTCATGGCGTACCTGCTCAAAAGCCGTTAATGGTGCAGCACCAACCCGTTGTGTTGGCGAATCAGCCGTGATCCATTCTGGATGCTCAACCTCCAATTTTTTCAATTCCTGCATCATCCGATCATATTCTGCATCGGGTATTTCAGGCGTATCTAATACATGATAAAAATATTCATGATACCGTAATTGCTGTTTGAGCTGTGCAAGATAATTTTGTTGTTCTTTCATTATTCACCATACAACTAAAGACAAAACCCCAGCTATCGCGGGGATCAATTACTAATCATGATAATATTTAAGTTAATGCATTTCTAATTCGGCTATGATATACCTCTATCATTTGAGGAGTCAGCATTTTGCGATCTTCATCAAGCACGACACCACCAACATCAGCCGCAATACGTTGTGCCGCTTGCAACATCAATTTGAAGTTTTGTGCTGAATCACCATATGAAGGTACCATCATAAATATAAAAACTCCCGGCGTGGTGAAATCAGACATGAGCTCTGGCTCAAAAGAACCGGGTTTCACCATATTGGCTAAGCTAAATAAAACCTGCCCAGAACCAGAAGGATCAACATGACGATGAAATATCTGTCTTTCACCAAACTGAAAACCCGATTGAAAAATACTTTGTAACAACAGATCACCGCCTAAAACTTGACCTTGCAGTGCAACGACATGTAAAACAACAACAATATCTTTTTTATTAGCTTCATCTGCTAATTTACTTTGTTGTTTTTCTCCATCAGAATGTTCAACTTCACCAACAACCTGTTGGCTGCTTTCTGCTGTGTTTGCTACTAAAGATCCTTCTCTTTCTTCACTATTAATTGAATTTAGAGCAGGCTCAGAAATCTCAAGTTCAAGCTGTTTAGTCTGAACATTTTTTTCTTGCTTAGCACTAGATCCAATTTTTACTTCAGTATCAGCTAAATATGGAGCATCATTAGTTTTTTTAACTACCTTAGATGATTCAAATTCTTGGGAAGCAAATATTTCATTTGTCTCCTGACTAGCAAATTTAGATACTGATTTTTGTGCCTCCATCTTTTTATCGCCAAACGATGGATCTCCTACACTCTCAGGCGTATCGTGATTAGGTTGCTTTCGACGCTTCATAGGGCGATCTTTAAATAGCTTTGAACGCTCTTTACGACTTGTCCAAAAGCCATGTAACAGTAAAGCTATTATAGCTATCGCACCAACGACCACTAATATTAGACGCAAATCCTGCATCGCTCTATCTCTGTTGTTTGAAAAATAATCGCCACCCACCATGGCGGTATCATTATATTAAGAGTATTTGCCAATAACGTTAAGTGCAACCCTCTACATAATTTTCTTACAAAAAGTTAGATATTTATTTTTTTTTGTTGTTTTTTTAACCAAAAAATACTAGCCAGCTAAAAATCCTACCTATATGATACAAGATTAAACCTAAAGGAGATAATATGAAGTATGATTAATTCAATAAAATCACTAAAAACTGCGAATGGTTTTTATTATTTTACTCAAGGATGGCAGCTAGTTACTCGCCAAGGTATAAGGCGTTTCGTTATCTTACCCCTATTAGCGAATATTATTTTACTCGGTAGTGCTTTTTGGTGGGTTTATAGTAAATTAGGCTACTGGATCCAAACGTTACTTTCTTATGTTCCCAGTTGGATGCAGTGGTTAAGTTATCTAATATGGCCTATTGCAGTGATCTCCATTTTACTTGTGTTTGGCAACTTCTTTAGTACCATCACCAATTTTATTGCTTCTCCGTTTAATGGCTGGTTAGCAGAAAAATTGGAAGCAGAATTAACAGGAAAACCAACACCTGATACCAGTTTTGCGGTACTTATTGCTGACATACCGCGGATCTTAGCGCGAGAAGTAACCAAATTATGCTACTACCTTATTCGTATTATTCCGTTGCTTATCCTGTTTTTTATTCCCGGGATTGCTCAGACAATCGCACCGATTTTATGGTTTTTATTTGGTGCTTGGATGATGGCAATCCAATATTGTGATTATCCTTTTGATAATCATAAAATAAAATTTGATCAAATAAAGTTAGCTCTTGCCAATAATCGAACAACCAGTATCCAGTTTGGCGCATTAGTCAATTTGCTGACGATGATCCCAATTATCAATCTGGTCATCATGCCCGTTGCAATCTGTGGTGCAACAGCAATGTGGGTTGATCTTTACCGTCTGCGACATGCCAGCTATTAACTCAAATGCTGAAGTTAGCTAAAATTTCTTATACTTACTTCGGCTATTTTTAGCTACTAACAATAATCATAAAAATGATCATTGCACATTTGTTGTTGATAACCACAATCAGCACAAAATTAAGTCTCTTTAATGAAAAATTATCATGCTCTATAACTAAATATCCAGTTATATCAATTAATAAAACCGTCGATAAATACCCGTTCAATATAACGATAGTATTAATTTTTATTTCCAAAATAACTCTCTTAGCGTATGGTGATTAGTACTATATTTAGGCATGTTTATAGCTTCTGAAAAATACTAAGGACGATCGATGAGCAACATCTATGAAGATAACTCGCTAACTATTGGTCATACTCCATTAGTTCGTATTAAACACTTTGGTAACGGAAATTTGTTAGCAAAAATTGAATCACGTAATCCAAGTTTTAGCGTAAAATGCCGTATTGGCGCAAATATGATTTGGGACGCAGAAAAAAAAGGTCTGCTGACACCTAACCTATCCAAATTATCAACCAATAAAATTTTAATCGAGCCAACTAGTGGTAATACCGGGATTGCCCTAGCTTACGTCGCTGCTGCACGCGGATATAAGCTTACTTTGACCATGCCTGAAACAATGAGCCTTGAGCGGCGTAAATTATTAAAAGCACTTGGTGCTAATTTAGTTTTAACTGAAGGTGCCAAGGGCATGAAGGGCGCAATTGAAAAAGCAATCGAAATTGTTGCCGGTGCTCCCGATCATTACCTTCTTTTGCAACAATTTAATAATCCAGCGAATCCCGAAATTCACCAAAAAACGACTGGACCTGAAATTTGGCAAGATACTAACGGTAAAATCGCCGCTGTCGTTGCTGGAGTTGGTACAGGTGGTACAATTACTGGCATTGGCCGTTATCTAAAAAAAACACCAGGTGGTGAGTCCATTAAAATGATTGCCGTCGAGCCAGCCGCATCGCCAGTAATAAGCCAGACATTAGCTGGCAAAGAAATTAAACCAGGACCACATAAAATCCAAAGCATAGGTGCTGGTTTTATCCCTGATAACCTTGATCTCTCTCTTATTGATGATGTGTTTGCTATTAGCGATGACGAAGCGATACAAACCGCTCACCTAATTATGCAGAAAGAAGGTATTTTAGCTGGTATATCATCAGGTGCTGCGGTTGCCGCAGCGGTAAAATTAGCAGCAAAACCGGCGTTTCAAAATAAGAATATTGTGGTTATTTTACCTTCTTCTGGTGAACGTTATTTGAGTACGGATTTATTTTCTGCTACCAGCACAAACTAATAACTATTTTTGAGTACAATTAGCTAAAAAAGCACTTTAAAAGTGTTTTTTTTGTGTCGTAGATCAAAGTTTAGTGTGTATTAAGATGATTTCTTGAAACGAGTTTAGTATTTAAGTCACTAATTATTTCGAGAACCGAAATTAATCAAAAAATAAACAGTGAAAAATACACAAATAGAACATAAACTAGACCAATTATCATGTCTGGCTATAATGTCGGCATGCATAAAATTTATGATTAATGATGGAAGAAAAACGTTTTTCTTTTTATTATCACTGATAAAGTAATATGCAAATCCAGATTATTTCAGCTAAAATATCTTGGATTTACTAATAAAAAATATTAAGTTTGTTGAGGGAAATAATATGTTCCAACAAGAAGTCACCATCACAACACCTAATGGTCTTCATACACGCCCGGCGGCTCAGTTTGTCAAAGAGGCAAAAAGTTTTTCTTCTGAAATTACACTTACATATAACGGCAAATCTGCTAGCGCTAAAAGTCTATTTAAACTGCAAACAATCGGCCTGAGTCAGGGAACTATCGTCACTATTTCTGCCGAAGGTGAAGATGAACAGAAAGCAGTAGAACATCTGATTAAGCTGATAGCTGAATTGGAGTAATGGCATACGGGTAATATAGCATTTATCTTCTATTTTTTATCCCTGGATATCTTTATCCGGCGGATATTTATTTAACAGTAAGTAGTCAAAGCCATAGTCCTATGAGCTAACTATTTCTCGCCCATTGGTAGTAAGGTAACATTTATGATTTCAGGAATTTCAGTATCACCAGGTATCGCCTTCGGAAAGACTTTAATTCTTAAAGGAGCACCAATTGTTGTTAATCAAAAGAAAATTTCTGATGACCAAATTGACAGTGAAATTAACCGCTTTATTGCTGGACGCGAAAAAGCAATAGAACAATTAAAAACGATAAAAAAAACCGCAAAAAAAAATCTTGGTGAAGAAAAAGCGGAAATATTTGAAGGTCATATAATGCTGCTTGAAGATGAAGAACTTGAACAGGAAATTCTTTCTTTCATAAAAAAAGAGCACAAAACTGCTGATGCGGCAGCCCAAAAAGTGATTGAAGACCAAGCCTCATCATTAGAAGAATTAAATGACGAATACCTCAAGGAGCGTGCCGCTGACGTTAGAGATATTGGTAAACGCCTTATAAAAAATATTTTAGGCGTTCCTATTGTTGATCTTGGTTCAATTACGGAAGAAGTCATTTTGGTTGCAGCAGATCTTACTCCCTCCGAAACAGCACAATTAAACTTGAAAAAAGTACTTGGCTTTATTACCGATTTAGGCGGACGCACTTCTCATACATCAATTATGGCCAGATCGCTGGAAATTCCAGCTATTGTTGGCACAAGCAATGCAACCAAGAACATCCAACAAAACGATTATATTGTTTTAGATGCCATCAATAATCACATTTATAAAAATCCATCTGAAAGTGAGATTGACAAGCTTAAACAAATTAAAGAAGAATATTTACGTGAAAAAACCGAGCTAGCAAAATTGAAAGATTTGCCAGCAATAACTTTAGATGGTCATCAAGTTGAAGTTTGCGCAAATATTGGAACTGTACGTGATGTAGAAGGCGCTGAGTGTAATGGTGCTGAAGGTGTAGGCCTATATCGTACTGAATTTCTATTTATGGATCGCAATAATTTACCTAGCGAAGAAGAACAATTTCAGGCTTATAAAGCAGTCGCAGAAGCCATGGATCCACAAGCTATTATTATTCGTACTATGGATATTGGTGGGGATAAAGATCTTCCCTATATGAACTTACCGAAAGAAGAGAATCCCTTTCTTGGCTGGCGAGCAATTCGTATTTCTCTTGATCATAAAGAAATCCTTCATGTTCAATTACGTGCTATCTTAAGAGCCTCTGCCTTCGGCAAACTTCGTATTATGTTTCCCATGATCATTTCTGTGGAAGAAATTCGTAGCTTGAAAGAAGAGTTAGCAATACTTAAAAAGCAGTTAACCGAGGAAAAACATGCTTTCGATCAATCGATTGAAGTTGGGATAATGATTGAAACACCAGCAGCTGCGGTTATTGCTCATCATTTAGCAAAAGAAGTCGATTTTTTTAGTATCGGAACCAATGATCTAACACAGTATACCTTAGCCGTTGATCGAGGAAATGATCTGATTTCTCATCTTTATAATCCAATGTCCCCTTCAGTGTTAAAACTCATTAAACAAGTTATTGATGCTTCTCATGCTGAAGGCAAATGGACAGGTATGTGCGGTGAGCTTGCTGGGGATGAACGTGCTACACTATTATTACTTGGCATGGGATTAGATGAGTTTAGTATGAGTACCATCTCAATCCCAAGTATTAAAAAAATTATCCGAAATGCAAATTTCAAAGATGCAAAAACATTAGCAGAACAAGCTATTAATCAACCGACAGCGAAGGAATTGATGGATTTGGTTGAAACATTTATTAAAGAAAAAACACTTTGCTAAAATCATCAATCAACTCTTGACCCCATAAGAAAACAATTAATTAGGAGAAGATCCATGGGTCTATTTGACAAACTCAAATCACTGGTTTCAGATGATAAAAATAGCACTGATAATATTGATATTATTGCCCCAATTTCAGGTGAAATTGTTAATATCGAAGATGTTCCAGATGTTGTTTTTGCCGAGAAAATTGTTGGTGATGGTATTGCTATCAAACCTACTGGTAACAAAATTCTTGCTCCAGTTGATGGTACTATTGGTAAAATATTTGAAACAAACCATGCATTCTCTATTGAATCAGATAATGGTATTGAGTTATTTGTCCATTTTGGTATTGATACAGTTGAATTAAAAGGCGAAGGATTCACCCGCCTAGCTGAGGAAGGACAAAAAGTACAAAAAGGCGACTTAGTGCTTGAACTTGATCTTTCTCTATTAGAAGAAAAAGCAAAATCGACATTAACACCTGTGGTCATTTCCAATATGGATAAAATAAAAGAGCTAACTAAACTAACTGGCTCTGTCGTTGTAGGTGAAACCGTCATTATGCAGATCAAAAAATAAATCACTATTCTTCCCTTCATTAATAATTAATGAAGGGAACTTCTCCTATATTTCGCCATTTAGCAACGCGTAATACCGCTGCTACAGCGCCTCCTGAACTAATACCACAAAGATATCTCATCTATAATGACAGCACCTATAAAACAAGACGCTTTGATAAAGAATCAGTTAGCGCCGTATTTTTAGTTAGTGCTTATCTGCTTCAGGAGATTGAATGGCAGAATTCTCCACAAACAGAGGTTAGCAAAATGCAATTATCCAGCACAAAAAATTTAAATGCAGTTAAGAAGTACCGCTCTTTAAGACCATCTCGCTGAAAAAGCGAACAACCTGCAACAGTCGGTTTCAGGATTCATACGACGCAAACGCCTTGAATATCTTTACCCTCACAAACCATCAAATAACTGGAGTTGCAATGATGACAAATCGATACCGTGTAAAAATATTCAGCATACGAAGACATCTCATTTCCACTAAGTTGAAGTATCGATTTTTTTTTCCTCGTAACAACGTGGGCAAAGATAAATTTCAGGTTGATCGCCTTGCTCAGAACGCTTAATTCTATAAACAAGGCTACAGCGTTCCGTTTTAACAAGTTCATATCTAAGGAACTCGAGTTTCCAATCCTCTTTCTGTTTGTTCTCATTTTCGAGTCCAATAATGCGATCCTTCGCAGATATTAATAGCGATTGAATTTCCATAAGTTTTGTTACCAGTTCAAACGCTTTTTCTTTAACGGAATAGTCAATATGTAATTTCTATATTCCTGTAATAGTATTAAATGTTGTCTTAACCGCTCGACCTGCACTGCTGATAGCGTCGGTAATCCTGGCAACAATGCCTTTTTCTTCTGACATGATTATCTCTTTTTATGTGTTGTGGTAAACCGCAAAAGGGAGCTAGCCTGACGCTCCAGAAATATCAGGCACCAACCAACTATTGACGAAAGAAGAAATTATGCGCTATATTGACTAGATCTGCAAAATCAGGTGCCGGGATTGACACGCCGCTGTAACTACAAAAGCGCATAGCACGTCGAGAGCGGTTTTTTTATGGTTAGTCCTCATATCAAAGAATCAATAGTGGGCTGGATGGGGGAGCCGTAAGGCTCGCCGGATCGTTTGTAGCCGGCAATGTCAACCCTGTTCAGTTCATCGCCAACTAGTTTGGCACCTTAAGGTTGTGATTGTCCTAATCCTATAAAGGAAATCATTACTATGAATACTTTAGTCTTCCGTAATAATGTTCTTGAAACTATTTCCCATAATGGGCAAATCTGGTTTACTTCTGCTGAGCTTGCTAAAGCATTACAATACTAAAGTACTAAATCTGTTAGCAATCTTTATAATCAAAATTCTGATGAGTTTTCTGTAGGAATGACCGAGGTTATCGATTCAGTGACCCCCATAAAATCAATAGGTTACGGAATATTTCAAACTAAAATTCGGATTTTCTCCCTACGTGGCGCGCACTTAATTGCGATGTTCTCTAACACACCTGTAGCGAAAAAATTTAGAAAATGGGTACTGAATATTCTCGATAACCAAACTGCTAATCCTCAACCTCACCCCAAAGCAGTAGAACGTTTTTGCCATTCGGATACCCGTAACCTGACCCATTTAGTCTGGTGTATGACGAATGGCTTTCGGTTTGAGTGTTCCTGGACTAATGTGGTGTGGCTGGCACAGCTCCAAGTAACAGGCACATCATCACCTCAGCGTTTTCAGGTGGAGCATATACCGTTAATTGGTGAAGAAAGCCTACGAATTTACTACATCACCGAAGTTACTACGCCAGATCATCAATGACTCAGAAAAGTAGACGATCAAGCGACTTCTAAGTAAACGTGAAAATGTCGATACGGTATTAGTGGAGATCAAACAACTTTTTGAGTATTTCCATTATCAACAAACAGGCATGAAAAGGGCTCGTACTGACCATTGGTACGAAGGTAAAGTAACCCACTCTTCTTAAAACGCCATTAAATAATCTTAACACATCCTTTCTAAAGGGCTATTTGTTTATCAATTTAATTATTGAAGGATACCTTTATGCAAAAAATAAAAATTATTCCATCTGAGCGATTTACGATGAAAAACCACGTAAGGCGCTTGCGGTATTTACAAAAACTAGAGGCGCTAAAACGCAACACTAATCGCCAATTTCCTGTCATTTTATATCGTTGAGGTCAAAGCATGATACTTACCGTAAATACCCCCTACTGGCAAAATTGTCAGAAAACCATTCCCAAATGGTCATCGCCAACAATCAACTGGCTGAAGCACATAAAATGTTAATTAATCAGGTAGTCGGACAATTTGAAAGCGAACAAAGCGATACAACAGAAGCAAATAAGCCTAAACCCTTTGCACCAGATACTAAGCCTGAGCGTCTTAGACCTGTTGCTGAAGCGTCAGCTAAAACAGAAAACAAGCCAGCGCCTGTTGTAGTAGAGAATATTGTTAAAACCCATAAAGCAGAAACAACTGAACCTAAATGCATTAAACCTATTTCCAAAATACGTAAACCTGAAACAAAACTAGAGCCTGTTGATATTGAATCGCTAGACTTGCTCTATATTGTAGCAATGGCAGTTTTATTCGATGATAAAGCGGTTAAACCTGACAATATGCAAATCGCTAAAGCCAAAAAAACTTTTGCATCGAAAAAAGCAGATAGTGTCACCGGACAAATTCACGCGCTCTATTGCACCTTAACGGCATAAGTAAAGAGCAAACACTTTCCAAAGCCAGGGTCTTCGATTTGTGCCTAAAAAAGCTGGCCAACTGGAATAATATCCCTAGTATTATAGAACGCCGCGAGGTTGCTTTGTCATTACTCAGGGAAGCACCCTCTGACGCTGAAATAAAACCAGTTGATACAGTTATGCGTATGAAGCCACAACACTAATTACCCAACTGGTGAAAGGTGGCTATAGGGATGAAGTTATTACAATATTCAATGAATTTAACGCTAAAAGACTGAGTGACGTTACCCATGACAGTTTAGCTTTATGGATTGAAAAGGCGGAAAGTGTTCTGGCAGATAGCCCATCAGAGGATAATAATGGCTGAACATGCAAAACTATCCCCTTCCTCTGCCCATCATTAGCTTCATTGTAGCGGTAGTCTCGCATTAGAAGCAACGCTTCCTGATAAAACATGGCCTTTCGCCGAAGAAGGCAGCGCGGCGCATGCTTTAGCGGAAAATATCTTACGCATGCGCCAGAACCCTTTTAGTGACGTACGAAAGGGCACATATGGCCTTGATTCTAAAGATTATATCGGCACTTATCCGCTGCAACAAGCTAATTCGCAACAGGTTGATGACGAGATGATTGAGCGCGTCCAGACCTATATCGATACCATCTGGCAACTTGCAGAGGGAAAAACACTAAGGGTTCAAAAGCAGGTGGATTTCTCTGGTGTAATTGGGGTAGATAATTCATTTTGTACTGCCGATTCCATTATCGTAAGTGATGATGAACTACAAATCCATGACCTGAAATATGGCTGCTTAAAAGTGGATGCTGATAAAAACGGGTAGCTAATGCTCTATGTGCACTGGCGCATTAAACCAATTTGACCTTATTTATGATTTTAAAACAATATGGCTTTTTATTCATCAACCCAGACTTAACCATGTATCTGAGTGAGTATTGTCGGTTGATGAATTAAAGGCTTTTGGTGAACAGGATAAATTAGGCGCTAAAAAAACCATAAACATGACTAACCTTGCCAGGCGTGACGGAATCAATAATCTACCCGATAGTGCCTTTTCACCTGGCACCAAGCAATTCGTTTTTTGTAAAACAAAAGGCGGTTTCTATTTTGCCCAGGCGCAACTTATTCATAATGAAGTCAAGAGTAATTTTATCGATTTAACCCAACCTCTGGCCCCATAATTAAGCGATGTGCCGAAACGCATTGCGGTACTTAACCCTGAGCAGCTTTCAAATATCTACCGAGATATTGATTTCGTAGAGAACTTTTGTAAAGCACTGCGAAATCGGGTAGCCGAGGAATTACATACCGGGCGCTTAGTACCTGACTTTAAACTTGTTACGGGTAAACAGGGTAATTCGTACCTGGGGTAATGAAAGTGCAGCCGAAGCTCTGTTAAAACGCTTCAAACTTAAGCAAGAAAAAATCTACACCCGGAAAATTATCAGCTCTCCGAGGCTGAAAAACTACTTAAAAAAGACAAGCCCGGTCGCTAGGCAAAAATGGAAGCACTCATTCAACGGAAAGATGGTAAACCGGTGATTGCGCCTGAATCTGACCCACGTCATGCACTAACTATCAATCCTGAAAACGACTTCGACGATATGACCGAAGCCTCGCTCGCTGATACATTCATTTAATCTAAAGGTAAATTTACGAATATCAAATTAAACAATGTACGATTAGCTTTTCCTGAGTTATTCGAACATACTCAGGCTAATGGTCAGGGTCCTCTCAAACATCCCTCCACTTTTCTTATACCGAAAAATCGTACTGCGTTGATTGAGGAAATCAAAACAGGAATTAAGGAGGACATTAAGAAAAAATGGGGCGCAAAAGATGTCGAAAAAATCTATGACAGCATCTGCGATAACCCTACCCGTTTTTGCTTTCGCGATAGTGACAATAAGGAATACGACAGTTATGCCGGGAACATGTACATCAGTGCCAGTAACAAAATCCACCCGTTAGTTATTGACCGTAATACTTCGTCTCTAACCGCGCTGGAGGGTCGCCCCTACGCAGGCTGTTACGTTAACACCACCATTGATTTTTACTCTTATGACAATAGCGGTAAAGGTGTTTCAGCGTCATTAAGAGGCGTTCGGTTTTTCCGTGATGGTAATGCTTTTACCGGCGGAAGTGTCCCTCTGTTGAAAAGTTTGACGACCTGAGCATGGCACGCTAGGAAACCACTGCTGCCTGAGGTGATTAAACAATCAGGCAACATTTTTCAAGAAGTAACCTCATGAATTCAACTAACCAAGCCAACACCAAGATCTAACCAGGTCTTTTTTTACCTAAAGGAAATGTAATGAATGACGAGGAGTTAAAAAATATTCTTGATGAATACAAAGTGTATATTGATTCTTACGGTGAAAAAGGATCTAGAGCCAATCTGTGGGAAGCCCCGCTGCCAAATCATACAATCATCATCACGAATGGAGAATATCTGAGCGCCGGATGCCAACAACATACAACAAAAGAATGAAGAAAATTCACTAAAAAAGATATTGCAAATATGGACGGAGAAAATACTCTTAATTTTTATCCACAGTTGCTCGACATTTTAGATTTCTATTTGGGAAAAGATGAGCGCCCTGATTGGATCAAACAGCCTATTAACTAACAATAGAAAAATTTATCATGAAACTGGACAATCCGCGTATTATAACCGCAAAATACCCCAATATAGGTAATCTGGCTGGAGTTACTAACGGCAGTCATAATATTTGTGATGCTAACTATTTGGTCAATCTGGAAATACGGGAAGAGGAAGAAGAAGGAACTAAAACATTAATCAATATAATTTAAATACTGGCTGAAGAAAACAAATACCTGAAAAAAGAAAATGAGCAACTGGCGAAAGCACATTGGTAAAAGGGTCGACTATTTCAGGATTCGAAGCTTCAATGAAAAGAGACGTTATCGATTTTATGACTAAAATTTAAAAAGTTATGAGTTACCCAAAGATGAAAAAAAGAGATTTGTATATGATAAAAAAAATGACTATAGCAGCGACGCACATACCCAGTAACTTTAAAAATGATACGCCTTCATCATAAACAATACGCATTATTTGGCAATGATATAATTGCTCTTTATTTCGTGTTTTTCTTTTTATCTCTGGCAATATAACAAATACAAAGAATGTTATAACTGCTGTCGTTAAACCCGTTATAATGAACGCCGTATTTGAAGTCATATTCACGCCCTCATTAAACCAGTTTTATAATTAGGGTTAGAATATGCCTCAGCACCAACAAATACCTAGCATGACACCGCTTAGCTTTAGCAGAAGGCTATTGGTTAACGCTTCAACATCTTTTCGAACTAAGGCAATCTCCACCGATAAGTCTTTGCAGACTATCTGAAGGTCTTTGCGAACATCAGCGATTTGAGCATCAGTTTTCTCAAAACGTAGCTCCATGTCTTTACGAACATCATCTAAATCGTGTTTAGTCGCTACATCAGCGACTTCATATGATTTCCGTACGACAAGTGAGATCGCCCTAGCTTGTTCTCTCGAAATAGCAGCACTTTCTAGTTCTTCTGATGCTTGTAGGGCATCAAATGAAAACTGACCCATAAGGAATCCTCCTTTTTGGTAAGTATAACCTAACAATATCTATATACTCAAGGAAAGGAATCGGGATCTCCACACTAAATTAACGGAATTTTTATCTCATAAGACCAATAATAGAACCATTAATTAATAATTTACTGATATTGTACATATAAAGGTTTAGGGTCAAGGCTAAGTATTTCTTCCTTAGATAGCATTCTATATGGAGAATGTCTTAAGTCATTTTTATAAAATAACTTTATGCCTGTATAATCATAATCAAAATAATGTTTTTCGAATGTAAGTCTACGGTAGGAGCTTTTCTTCTGCTCTGGATTACCCCACCCATCAATATTTAATACTAATTGAACATTCTTTGATTTTTTTATCTTTTCATTATCAATTATTTGTTTTATAAAAGAATGAATAATTAAAATTTTAGGGGGAATATGGTGTCTCTCAACTAAAATTGATAGATAATTAATAATGCTATTTATCTCCTTATGAGTTATACAACCTATTTTCTTTCCTGGAATACCACTATTACACATTGTAAATTCGGGATCTATCCCTAAATGAATATTAGGCATTCTTAAGTAATTATCGAGCCTTATTACTTCCGATTTAACATCAGCTAAACCTGCTTGAATGTCTAAAAAAACAATTGTAGCTTTCTCCATACCTGCAATTGAAATAACTTTATCAATAAGCGTATCACTCATTCGAGTAATATATTTGTTATCTCTACCTTTATCATTATTCGCTACCACTGCCACGAAATGCAAAGCAACTTGGACAGGTGTAGCGCTGTCGGCTGCTTCCCATTCTGAAGCTTCAATCTTTAATCGCCGCCACATTTCATTTGGAGGATATTCACCTAAGACACCCATCTTTTTTGATAGTAAATTTCCATAATAAGCAATAATTCTGCTCTTTGGCAAGATCAAATCTTCTGTGGAATTAGTCACTTCCTCTTTTGTTTTAAGCAAGTCGTCGAATAACTTATCTTGAGCATAAGAACATTGAATATTAATAAAATACAACATTAGAAAACAATAATAAAAATTTAATATTTTCATAAAAAAGTTTATTAGAAATAAATCTCTAAGAAAGATAAAAGGTTAAGTATTAGTATAGCAAAAAAATAAAAATTATTTAGAAAAATAAGCCAATGTCAAGGATTGCAATACTTATTGACGAAAGAAGAAATCATGCGCTATAGTTTATCTGCACCTGCAAAGTCAGGTGCCAGGACTACAAACCTGCCGTAACTAAGAAGGTGCATAACACGCCAACAGCGTGTTTTTTTATGCGTTAGTCTACCCATATTACAAATCAATGGTGGGCTGGATGGGGGAGCCGAAACGCTCGCGGGAGCCTTCTTAGCCGGTTTTTGTAGCCCTGTTCAGCTCATCTCCATATTAGAGCCTACAAACTCTTTGGTGATTATTATCCTAATTTAAGAAGGAAATCATTACTATGACTACTTTTGTTTTCCACAATACTATTCTTGAAACTATTTCCCATAATGGGAAAATCTGGTTTACTTCTGCTAAGCTTGCTAAAGTGTTGATAGTATAAACAAATTAACTCTGTCACCAAAATATTTAACCGTAATAAAGATGAATTCACATCATGTATGACACAGGCGGTCAAATTAACAGTCAGCCGTAAAATTTATAGGTTACAGCACAAAAAGACCCGTATCTTTTCTCTACAAAGCGCACACCTAATCAACATATTCACTAATACGCCAATAGCAAAAGAATTTATAAAATGGGTGCTGGATATTCTCAATAACCAAACTTCTAACCCTAAATACCAACCCCACCCCAAAGCCGTAGAACATTTTAGCCATTCGGATACCCGTAACCTGACCCATTTAGTCTCGTGTATGACTAATGGCCTTCAGTTTAAGCGTTCATCGACTAATGCGGTGTGGCTGGCACTGCGAGAAGTGACCGGGACTCCCTCACCTCAGCGTTTTCAGGTGGAGCATATTCCGTTAATTGGTGAAGAGTGTTCACGAATTTACTACATCACCGATGTCACTACGCCAAATTATTAATGACACAAAAAAACAGACGATTAAACGAATTTTACGTAAACGTGAAAATGCAGACAGGGTAATCTCAGAGATAGATAACCTGTTATCTCAGGTTGCACAGGATAATCAGCTAATGCTTAACGACGGAGTCTCTGGCTGGCACAAAGTAGAATTGGCTCACTTCTTAAAACGCCATTAAATAATCCTAACGCCCCTTTCTAAGGGGCTATTTGTTTATCAATTTAATTATTGAGGAATTCTTACATGCGAAATTTAATGAATGTACAAAATATCAACCTTTCTAATAGCGAAACTATCGACTCGCAACAATTACTGGTCATGGTTAACGAAACACGAAAAGAACATGGTTAGCCACCACCTATTAGGAATAATGATTTCATTGGCAGAATTAAAGATGAACTCGAAGGAGGAGGTTACGAAACTTTCGTAACCCTCATGGATAGGAAAAAAGGAGGTGCTAACCAAGAAATTATCGAAATGACCCTTAAACAAGCACTCCGTTTTGCCGCTCGTGAATCGAAAGCCGTTCGCCACTCACTCATTTTGATAAACTGGAGCAGCAAAGCAAACCTAAATCACAGTGAACTTAATCTGACCTATGCAATGGCACAGGTTGAACAGGGGCATCGTTTAAAGAGTATCGAAAATCAGATCGTACAGGTCTCGGAAGAAATAGAACATATCAAAGAAGGCACTATCCCCACGGGTTTCCAGGGCTATAGCTATCTGAAAACAAAGTACGGCTTGAGTGATGCCAGATGCCGTCAGTTAGCCATGGCGTGGTGGGTTCCTTATAAAAAAGTGCCTCATATTGTACCAGGTAGCCAAATTACCCACATGTCAGTGGTTGATGAAGGAGCCTTTAAAAATGCGTAGGATAAAATGTTGCTTGAGGCCGAGAAACGCGGCAGTCAGGGGTATCACCCTAAAATGGGGAGTTTTTCCGTTACCGCCTGATAAGGCTAGATTATGCAAGATTTACTGTTTTGTGATTTAGAAAACTACGGTGACATACCAATTAATTGTAACACCCACCGCTACTCTGAAAACCCTGAAAGATTACTTTTTGCTTATGCCTTACAATGATGACCCCGTCAAGGGCTGGGACGTGACCGAAGATAAAACAATGCCTGCTGATTTAAAAGAACATCTTGATGACCCGGAGATATTAACCGTCTGGCATAACGGAGGGATGTTCGATACGGTGATTTTAAAATGGGTATTAAATATCGACCTGCCCTTATCCAGAATTCACGATACGTTATAGTGCAAGCCTTAATACATGGCTTACCCGGCGCGTTAAGTTCGCTTTGCGACATATTCAATATCAATGCCGATAAAGCAAAGAATAAAAAAGGTAAAGCCCTCATTCAGCTATTTTGTAAACCGCGCCCTAAAAACAGAAAAATACAAAGAGCCACCTCTTTAACACACAAAGAAAAATGGCAACAGTTTAAGCAATACGCCGGTTCAGATATTCTAGACATGCGGGAGCTTTATGAATATTTCCCCAAATGGAATATTGGTTGGGACAAAACAAAATTATGGCATTTAGATCAAAAGATTAATCGCCGTGGAATGTATGTGGACGTTGAATTAGCCAAAAGCGCCTTAACCGCGGTTGAAAACGAGCAGAAACGTTTGTCAAAAGTCACTCAACAATTGACGAATAATGTCGTACAAGCCACGACACAACGCAATGCCCTGTTACGGCATATTGTTTCCGCATTTGGCATAACATTACCGGATATGCAAGCCAGTATACTTCCGCGCCGGATTGATGACCCGAACATCGCACCGGCTTTATGTTAACTCCTGTCGATACGTCTGCAATCCTGAACAACCAGCACCAGTAAATATAAAGTACTGTAAAAATCAGTCAGTTCAGCCGGATAATCTTCCACGAGCAACACTTGACCAACAAACTATTTATAACGGTATCGATGCGCTAAAAGCCAACTGCGCAGAGTTAATTTATGATGACATTATGGCAATTGACCAATTCCGCGCTAAGAGGGTGCATTATTGCACCCCCTGATAAAAAACTGGTTATCTTTGACCTGTCTAATATTGAAGGTCGCATGCTGGCATGGGTGGCGGTTGAAACATGGAAAGTAAACGCCTTTCGTGAATTTGACAATGGTAAGGGTGATGACCTTTATAAACTCTCCTACGCACGGGCATTTAATTTTTTACCTAAAAAAGCCCAACGACAAATCGATAAGGTCATGGAGCTGGGTTTAGGGTATGGTGGTGGGGATTGCCGCATTCCTGATTTTTGCCCTCGCCTACGACCTTGATTTAGATGAACTGGCTATCGCCGCTTTACCCAATATACCCCCGCGACATTAAGCGAGAGAAGATTAACTGGTATAAAAAATCCGTTGAGATGAAAAAGACCTATGGTCTGAGCGAGAAAGTCTTTGTTACCTGCGATTCCCTTAAGCGCATGTGGCGTAACGCTCACCTACAAACATTATCATTCTGGTACGACATCGAAGAAACGGTAAAACGCGCGATTCAATCACCGGAGATCCCTTTATTCTGTCGTAAATTGACCGTCAGTCGCGATAAAGCCTGGCTAAGAAATTTTTTACCTCCAGGTCGTGGTATTTATTACCCTTCAGCGCGTTTAGAGAACGGACAAATCACCTATATGGGTGCAAATTCTTACAGCAGTAAATGGGAAAGGTTAAAAACCTACGGCGAGAAAATCGTGGAGAATATCTGTCAGGCTGCGGCCCGTGATGTCCTTGCATATAATATGTCATATATCGAAAAGGTGGGTTTTGATATTGTCTTTACAATCCATGATGAAATTATCAGCGAAGCACCGGATACCCCCCGCAATTCTCAGCCGAGAGTTTAAGTGAACTTTTGAGCTTTAAGCCTGACTGGGCTTTAGGTTTACCACTTAGTGCCGATAGCTTTGAGGCTTATCGCTATCGAAAGGAATAAATTACACACAGAATAAAATAAACATCATGGCATTTAAAAAGAACGACAGCTCACTCTATTTTAAGGCTGCACAGGATGCGGTACACCTCGAACAATCTGGACAATATCATGAAGCGGCTCGCGCATGGGCACAGGCAAATCGGCTGGTCAGAAACCGGAATAATCGTATCTGGAGTGAAAACCGCGCTGATTTTTGCATTATGCAAATCAAACGGGAAAATATAAAAAGGAGGTATTCATGCGGTTAACCAGGGAAGAAAGTATCGAAAAACACCTCGTTAATGAGGTGCGAAAAATCGGTGGTATCGCCTATAAATTTGTTTCACCTGGGCGACGGGGTGTACCCGACCGATTAGTCGCTCTCACCAATACAATGGCAAAATCATTTTCGTTGAATGTAAAGCACCGGGCGAAAAACCCACACCCTGCCAATTACGCGAACACGCACGGCTTTTTGCATTAGGCCATCAGGTCATTGTTCTTTTCAGTCAAGATCTAAGCAACATATTACCCCCTGAGGACTAAGAGTCTTTTAAATAAACTATCTTACTGATTTTTATTGTTTAAACTCCTGTGAGTTACAAATCACTTTTTACAGTATCAATTTCATTATTGAGGAATTTTTATATGAAAAATTTAATGAATATCGAAACAAAAAAGATTAACGATGAATTAATCCAGACGATTAATTCTCGTGATCTATATGCGTTTTTGGAAAGTAAATAAGACTTTTTTACATGGATAAAAAAGCGAACTTCAGATTATGGATTTGTTGAAAATATCGACTATATAGTTTTCCATAATTCTGTTGAAAACCACTTCGGAGGGCGTCCGGCAAAGGAATATCACATCTCTCTCGATATGGAGAAATAGTTATCAATGGTTGAGCAAACCGAAAAAGGAAAATAGGCCAGACAATACTTTATTGAATGCAAAAGACGGATTTTACAGCCGTCATTACCGGGTAATTACATTGAAGCACTGGAAGCGTTATTAACTTCTAAAAAGGAAAAAAACATAAGTACTGACCAAAGAGATGAAACTATTCGTACCAAATCCCAAATTAGCCGAAAAAGGGAAGCTACTGCCCTCCAGCGTAATTCAACCTATCAGCGCATGGCTAATCGCACAATACAGGAGCGCGAAAAAATGGCCGCCCGTTTCGGTGCAAGTAAAGAGTGGGCATCGCAACAGGCCGTGTGGAGAGCAACTGGAAAAATGTTCGGCTGGAAAGTGTTAAATGTCTGGCTCGATAAACATGACATTTACGATACACTCACCTTAGGCTACCCAACCAGTTTCAATCCTGACCAAACCCGCCGGGAAGTAATTTATCCTAGGGAGGCATGGCTTGAAATACACGGTATCGATATCGCTGAACTATTTTAACCACCTTTAAAAGATAATTTATGAAACCTTTCACCCCTCGCCCTTACCAGAATCTCATAATCAATCACAAACTCGATATTAAACGCTAAAATGTCTGGGCCGGTGTGGGAATGGGCAAAACAGCAGTAACCCTGACAGCGTTAGAAAATATTTATTTATCAGTCAGTTAAACAAAACCGGCATTAATACTGGCACCGTTACGGGTAGCGCAATCCACCTGACCGGATGAACCGCTGAAGTGGAGCCATTTGCGTAATATTGAAGGACAGCCCATCATTGGCACCGCCAAAGAACGGATGGCCGCTATCAACGACACCCATGCCAGCGTATTGACTATCAATTATGATAATCTGGTCTGGCTGGTTGATACCCTCGGTGACAGATGGCCTTTTGGCACTATTATCGCCGATGAGAACAGCCGGTTAAAATCATTCCCGTTACGTAAAGGGGGCAAACGCGCCGCCGCACTCGCCAAAATCGCCCACAAATTTGTTCATCGCTGGATGAATCTCACGGGCACGCCTTCACCCAATGGCCTGATGGATTTATGGGGGCAAGCATGGTTTGTTGACCAGGGTGAACGCTTGGGCAGAACACATAACGCGTTTACTTCCCGCTGATTTAACCGTATCCAGTTCCCCGGGCAACAGTGGAGTAAATTTGAACCTGTGCCTTTCGCCCACAAACAAATTCAGGCGGCACTTAACGATGTCACTTTATCCCTTAATGCGGCCGACTGGTTTGATATCGACGAACCTGTACACAACGTTATCAACGTTGAACTGCCCGCGAAAGCGCGAGCACACTATTAGGCAATGGAAAAAGAACTGCTTCTCGAACTGAGCGATAGTGCGATTGAAGCCTTAAACGCCGCAGCTAAAACAATAAAATGTTTGCAAATTACCAGGGGCGCTATCTATAGCGATGAAAGCCACGACTGGACTGAAATACACGACGCCAAAATTCAGGAGTTGGGCAGTATTGTTAATGAATCAGGCGGAGCCCCGGTACTGGTTGCGTACCACTGGAAACATGACCTTGTACGACTGCTAAAAACCTTTCCCAAAGGGAAAAAGTTAGACGCTAACCCGCAAATACTCACAGACTGGAATGGTAGCAAAATCCTACTACTTTTTGCTCATCCCGCAAGCGGCGGCCACGGTTTAAATTTACAAAACGGGGTAATATTCTGGTCTTTTTCTCTCACTGGTGGAATTTATAGAGCAATACCAACAAATCATTGAACGTATTGGCCCAACCCGTCAAGCACAATCCGAACACAATCGCCCTGTCTTTATCCATCATATTGTCGCGAAAGATACTCTCGATGAAGTTATAATGGAGCGCCGCAATTCGAAACGGAAAATACAGGATTTATTACTGGAAGCGATGAAGATAAATAAGTAATTTCTCGAAAATAAATGCACCTAAATTAAGATAAATCAGAAAATCATGACTTTACTAAACGGAAAAACCATCATGTGGATTTTAATTTTTGCCATGTACGCTAGTCCTTACGCATCGAAGGACTTTGCCAGCGTCCATACACAGTAGTTCGACACTGAAACCCTATGTCAAATAGCCTCAACACAATTTAAACAGGAATTCGAAACCTTCAAGGATATCAACGCCAAAGCGATTTGTTTTAAGAAGTAGTTACCCCGTCTGACCCATTTCACTTAATTAACTCATGCCGAAAGGTAAGGAATCATTTTGCATGCTTATTACAATGAAATTGACCCTTACGCCGCTCAATGGCTGCGTAATTTAATCAAGGCCGGACATATCACGCCCGGGAATGTCGATGAACTCTCAATAGAGGAGGATAAACCCGATGACCTTGAATCATATACCCAATGTCATTTCTTCGCAGTAATTGGAGTCTGGTCATACTCCCTGCGACAGACAGGCTGACCGGACGACAAGCCAGTCTGGATAGGAAGTTGTCCGTGCCAACCTTTCAGCGCGGCTGGCAAAGGAAAAGGGTTTGCCGATGAGCGTCACCTTTGGCCAACGTTCTTTCACCTCATCCAGCAGTGCAAACCTGACATTATCTTTGGTTTGGTCTGGCTTACGGGGTTGACCACGCCGAATACGCTGGATTCAATGTCGATGCGTTCAGAAAAAGCACTAGCAAAAGCAAAGAAGAGAGGCGGTTGTTCGAATCTGAAAGACCAGATACACCAGATAGCTTACTGCCACCATCCTTTGCGACTAAAGGCTTCTGGCAAAATCCTGATTTGCTCTTTTGCAGAGACGGAAAGTAGCGGCCAGTTGAACCCGGCACATCCCCGCTGGCTCATGGGATTACCGCCAGAGTAGGACGACTGCGCGCCTACAATAATGCCCTCGTCGCGCCGCCGCGGAAGAATTTATAAGGGCTTATATCGAGGTTCAGCCATGAAACTTAACATCATTAAATTATTAATCACAACGTTATTAGTTATCAGTACAGCATTTACCTTTGAGTTGATAGCTGGCCATATTGCCCATGCCTATACAACACCACCCGCAATATTCTCGCAGATCAAATGGGGTCATGAGGGATTGAGAGAAGTACATTTAGACGAACAAGAGCTGGATATTATCGGCGTACTGATAGTTCCAGCACTCTTGATTTATGTAGCAATATTTATTGATTTTTTGAGAAAATAGCTAAAAAGTAATTACCTCACCTGAATTTATCACACTCAAATTACCAATTTCAAAAGGCAAGGGTTAGCTATTAAAAAATACCAGCTCCAGGCTAGCAAATACCATTAAAAGTTACGTTGTAATGAAGAAAAATCCTATGAATGAATCGCCTTTTGTTAAAACAAGTGAACTGGCGAAAAGGTACAAAGTTAAAACACACACCATTAGACTGTGGGCGGGTAATGGAAAACAACGATGGGAAGGTTTTACGTGCCCTAAATTTAAATCCAATGAGCTTAATTTTGCATGGCTGGATATTCTAGACTGGGAGAATGGTAAACGATTTGAGTAACCTTATTCCACCAGCGTTGATAAGCTTCTCACTGTTCTTCAAGGTAAGCGTGCGTGTCATAGACCTGCCAAACACCCGGTAATTTATGGCCTAACATGATTTCAGCAACATGAGGCTAGATTAAATCTGCAACACCTGTTCGCATGGTTTTACGTAAATCGTGAATTAATCAGTTGGTGTAATTCTCAAATCTATTCACCATTTTTTATTCAGGTCATTGACAAAACTTAGGTGTCCACCTACGCATAAGGATTTACCCTCGTCACGATAAACAAATAATCACTGCTATGACTTAATTGTCGCGCGGTTTTAATCAGTTTTTCTGCCGCTGGAATGATGGGACGAATAATAGACTTTTTACTTTTTTCCTGTTTTATGACTTTCCGGCACTACTGTCCATAACCCTTTAATGAAATCGAAATCTTTAATTTTCTCTTTTAGCAACTCTCCTATCCGTCAACCAAACAATAGTGCCAGTTTTATTATCAGGGCGTTTCTGGGGTTATAGTCTGTGGCATCAATTAACGCAAATAATCCCCCTACGTATTCCACAGCGATGAGCTGTTTTGACATAACGTAAGATCCGCGCACCTACCGCAGGTTTTGATTTTACCACATCCTCTATTAGCGATAGCCAGACATGCAGGTGAGTTTCGTCATGTCGCAGACTCCCAATCTTGTGAAATACATAAATTTCAAATGACCGTAATATCTCTCCAGCTTTTACCTGTACATCCTTAAGCGACTTATCCCACCAGTCACGAATAACGGACTCAACCGTTTGGGCATCAATCGACTGTTTCTTCCTGGTGCGCTTAACCACTTTAGGATTTCTGTGTTGCTCCAGTTCCCCACGATAAAAATGCGCACTGTCGCGTGCCTTTTTTAGACTTATGGCCGGATAAGTTCCAATATCTATCCACTCTCCTTTCACCCGCCAGCGATAACGATACTGGAAAATGACTTTACCTTTGGGTGTAACCCGAACAGATAAACCATCTCTGTCAGATTTAGTTATCATCTTATCTTGCGTCTTATTATGTACCGCTCTTAACCACGAATCCGTTACCGACATTTTATTTCCCCTTGCATTTTAATTTTCATGATATTTTATGTACACGGATATGAACATAAATTTCATGACACAAGGATTATGATATGTGACTAAAAGCAGCTATCATTTACAATGATATAAAATAAAATCAATATAAAACAATAAATTAATTATAAAAAAGTAGGCTATTAATGACTATTAACGATTGGGATTGTGGGTGATAGTTTAATATTATTTATTATAAGAATAAAGCAATGCTAACATTATCATAAACGACAAAAATAGCTGATAATCTCCCTGCGATAAATTTATAATATGCCAGTTTGATTAAAAAATTTAACAATCCAATTTTTATGTCATGTCCTGATATAATTTATTACTAAATTAAATCATTATTGTGCAGACCAAATAATACTACTCACTTTCCAATTAGCTAAAACATCATTTGATGGCACTAAATGTTTAGGGCCACTCCACTTGCCAGAAAAACGATAAATGACATGGGTAGATTGAGGAGAAACACAATTGATTGTTAACATATTGGTTTGATTTGGATCAAGGTAACAGCTGCCTTGCACAGCATTTTGGTAGATTTGAGAAAATGGTGTTCCTACCTGTGTCTCCCATACTGTTTTAATATCTTCATCCATGATTTCAATTCGATTAACTTCTCCCTTTTCAACACCATAAATAGCTATCTTTTCTCGATCATTTTTTATACCTTGAAAAAGATACATTAACTGCCCCTGCTCAATTTGCATTCCAGTGCGAAAATGATATCTCTTATCTAACTCTGCTGAAATAATCTCTTCGTTCATCCGGGTCATTTTATTAATCTGACCAACTCCGGTATCGGAAATTCTAACTGAACTAGCAAACCAATTCATTGGATATAAACTTGACCATAAAATACTGTTACATCCTGTTAGTGATAATATGCTCGTTACAAATGACACTTTTAACCAAAAAAATCGGCTGTTCCCAAAAAGTTGTGGCATACCCCCCCCTTGAAATCAATTTACAACATAATAAAAAAAGTAAAAATATCAATAATTTTATTTAAAATTTATTTATGATGTGTGAAATTAGCAGTATGATAGAATACAAGCTAATAATCTACAAAAAAGCATGTAAAGCAAACCATTTCCAAATATAGCTGCGAATTAACTTTTATTAATCTGACAATTTTAAAATAACTCAACAATGCCAATAAAAAATTTCCGAAAAATAAATTAACAAAATTTTATATCAAAAAAATAAGTATTGGTATCATCAAATTAATCGAATTGATCACTCAAACGCTCGATCATCAATTAATCGTTTAGTATATAGAATATTTTCCTGCAGCAACTCTTCGTAGGCCATTTTCTCACATATACAGATGGTAGCATCATTCTTTTCGGGTATTAAAAACATAATTTGTGGGCAACCTTTAGCAATTAATTTTTTTTCTAAACGACTAATTAATGCATTGGCAATCCCTCTACCACGATATTCAGGGTGAACAGCTAAATAATAAGCAGAGCCTTGATAACCATCGTATCCTCCCATAATTGTACCAACAACTTCACCCGCCATTTCAGCTACTAAAAAAAGATCTGCACCAGATAACATCTTACGCTCGATATCCGCTTCAGGATCTCTATCTGTTTGGATTAACTGACAAAGTTCCCATAATATGATGATTTCTTCAAAATCATCTTGCCGAAAAGTTCTTATTTCCATATTTTCTTACCTACTTAGCGAGGAATAAAGATTTTCATTCTTATTATCTAAACAACAATAATGGTAGCAAAATAAAATGAATCAGATAACACCTAAAATGTTGATTTTATACCCCATGAATCATTATTTTACTTTTAAATAATTAAATTTAATTACAAATAAATCATATAGTTATTAAGAATAACCCATTATTCTATTTACTTAACACAGCTCTCCTTAGCATTTCAATACAAAGTAATTAAAATTTACTAAAATAATAATATCAACACTAAATAATAGTAGAATTTTATTATCTAAAATTAATTTCAGATTAAATCCATTCTGACTATAAGCAAATAGATAAATACTCCCACTTTTTAGCTAAAGTTGGTTGCTGTTAACTTTACTAACCAATAATTATAGTTTTAACCATAGACTTAAACTGGCAACAACGACAGTTTTATAAATAGACTGCAATCATCTTACTTAGCTAACGAATACATGCATCACTCTACTATTAATATCAATAGGCAATCATGTTTAATATTTTGATACCGTTATTGCTATATTAACAGATCCAATCAATAATAAAATGAACTAAGACAGCATTAAGTGTATAATTAAACACTGATCTAATACTCTAATAATAATTAATATTATGAATATGCCCAATATTAATGCAGTGAAAGCATTTCTTCTCACTTTGCAAGATAAGCTCTGTCAGCAACTTGAACATGTCGATAGCATCACAAAATTTGCAGAACATAACTGGCAACATAAACAAAAAGGAGGAGGTCGTAGCCGTATATTAAAAAATGGAACAATTTTTGAGCAGGCGGGTGTCAATTTTTCACATATAAGTGGTGAGCAATTACCTGCTTCTGCCACAGAAAATCGCCACCAACTAGTAGGGCGTCGCTATCAAGCAATGGGTGTTTCTTTAGTTACTCATCCACTCAATCCTTATATTCCAACAGCTCATGTTAATGTCCGTTTTTTCATTGCAGAAAAAGCAGGTGAACCATCCGTATGGTGGTTTGGCGGTGGATTTGATTTAACTCCCTATTATGGCTTTGAAGAAGATATTATACACTGGCATAAGGCTGCAAAGTCTTTATGTTTACCTTACGGAAAAGAGATTTATCCCAACTATAAAAAATGGTGTGATCGCTATTTTTTTATCAAACATCGCAATGAACCACGCGGTATTGGTGGTCTTTTCTTTGATGATTTAAACCAACCTGATTTTACTACCTGCTTTCACTTTACGCAGGATGTAGGTAACGGTTTTCTTAATGCATATTTACCAATTGTTGAAAAAAGAAAAAAGACAGCTTGGGGTGAGCGCGAACGCCAATTTCAATTATATCGCCGAGGACGTTACGCAGAATTTAACCTGGTATGCGATCGTGGAACCCTGTTCGGGCTACAGACTGGTGGTAGAACAGAGTCAATTTTAATGTCCTTACCACCACTAGTACGCTGGGAATATAACTATCATCCTGAATCCAATTCAGATGAAGAAAAACTATATAACCATTTTTTAATTGAAAAAGAGTGGGTATAAAACATGAACTGCACACTTATTTTCAAGCGTACAGTTTGTTATTAACGTTTTTTAAGATATGCTATTAGACGTTTACGCTTACGTAACTGCGCTGGCGTCAATTTATTTTTCTTACCAGCATATGGGTTATCGCCTTCTTTAAATTGAATACGTATCGGCGTCCCCATAACCTGTAATGTGCGGCGAAAATAGTTCATTAAATAACGTTTGTAGGAATCGGGTAAATCAGCGACTTGATTGCCATGGATGACCACAATAGGTGGATTATAACCACCTGCATGAGCATATTTCATTTTCACTCTACGGCCCCTTATCAGTGATGGCTGATGTTCTTCTTCTGCCATTTTCATAATCCGTGTTAATAATGCTGTACCCACTCGCCGGGTTGCCGATTCATAAGCTTCATGAATGGACTCAAATAAATTAACAACACCATTACCATGCAATGCTGAAATAAAATGAACTTTGGAAAAATCAATAAATCCTAATCGTAAATCCAGCATATCTTTTACCGATTGACGATCTTCTTGTGACATACCATCCCACTTATTGACCACAATCACCAGAGAACGCCCAGCATTCAAAATAAAGCCTAATAATGATAAGTCTTGATCAGAAATCCCTTTCCGGGCATCAATAACAAGTAAAACAACATTAGCATCTTCAATTGATTGCAACGTTTTGATCACAGAGAACTTTTCGACGGTTTCAGTTATTTTTCCCCTTTTACGTACACCGGCAGTATCAATCAGTACATATTCACATCCATCCCGCTCCATCGGAATATAAATGCTATCACGGGTGGTACCAGGCATATCGTAAACAACTACCCGGTCCTCTCCTAAAATACAGTTAGTTAATGTCGATTTACCGACATTTGGCCGACCAACAATAGCTAACTTAATCGGTAGTGAACGCGGATCAAAGGCTTTTTCTTCACTATTTTCAATCGCTACTTTCTCTTCCTGAGCAAGCCAATAAGCCGCATTGGCCTCCTCTTCCGATAATTCTATATCATTAGCTAATTTTTGCGGTGAATAGAGAGAAACCACTTTTTCAATCAGTTGAGTAACACCACGTCCATGGGATGCTGCAATGGGATAAATATCTTTGATACCAAGTGCATAAAAATCACCTAATACGGTATCAATATCTAAACCATCGGTTTTATTTGCTACCAGGTAAGTGTCCTTTTTGCGACTGCGCAAATGTTTAGCAATCGCTTTATCTCCCGGTATCAACCCCGAGCGAACATCAACCATAAAAAAAACAATATCAGCTTCTTCAATCGCCAGTAAGGATTGGGAAACCATATAGGTTTCTATTCCCTCTTCGGAACCATCGATACCACCGGTATCAATAATAATGAATTCCTGCCCTACAAACTCTGCTTTGCCGTATTTTCGGTCACGCGTTAAACCAGGAAAATCAGCAACCAGTGCATCCCTAGTTCGAGTTAATCGGTTAAATAAGGTAGATTTTCCTACATTTGGACGCCCTACTAACGCAATGACAGGTATCATTTTTAAGATGCCTCATAAAAATTAAAATCGGTATTCTGATTTCAATCTTCAGAATACTAAAAAGATAAAACGGCCGCAGAAATTAGCAGCCGTTAATTCTATCTGAAAAAGTAAGAAAATGTCAGGAAATTAACGTTCAATCAGATATACGGTTCCATCTTTTCCCTGAATAAGCAATTTATCACTGGCAATAACCGGACGGCTGCGTAACCCCGAACTATCAACTTTATTTTGTGCCACAAATTGACCATCTTGGGTATCTAACCAATGAAGATAACCTTCTCCATCACCAATTACTAAATAACCATCATAAATAGCCGGTGCGGTTAAATTACGATGTAATAAGCCATCTTGAGTCCATAAAGTGACGCCATCACTTTTGCGAATTGCCAACACGCGATCATTTTGATCAACTAAGTAGATAATATCATTAGCAACAATAATATCATTCACCGAGCCTAGATCACGCTTCCAGATAATTTGGCTAGAGCGCATATCCATTGCAACTAAATCACCATTGTACGCAATAGCAAAAATAGCACCAGAATTGATATCAATAACCGGCGTCATATTAACATCGTGTAAACGTTCAATTTCAGTTGCACCACGAATCTGAGAAATATATTGTTGCCAGGCAATCTGTGCTTGAGCTAACATTACGGCACTAATGCGACCACCATCACTACCAATAATCGCGACCCCATAGGCGATAGCTGGTGCTGACTTTCCTCTTACTGATAATGTCGAGGTACCTAAATTAATACTCCATTTGCTCTGTCCAGTCTGCGCATCTAGCGCTTGTAATACACCGTTACTGGTATGGATCAATACCAAACCATCACTAACTACTGGCTGCGAAAGTGCTTCTCCTGCAATATCCGTTTCCCATGCAATGTCCCCATCGGCCTTACTCAATGCAATAACTTTGCCGGTTTCTGTTCCTATATAAAGTTTATCCCCTGAAACCGTTAATCCGCTAGAAAGTAATGCCGGCAAATTCTCTGTGAAAAAACCAACTTGTTGTGATAAATCAATTGACCATAATATCTCACCTGAATCAACATCCATTGCTTTCACCGTTCCTTTACGATCTGCTGCATAAACAACTGAATCATCGTAAGCTGGTGAAAGTTGAGAATAATACCTTCCACTACCATCTCCTATCGAGCGATGCCAGATAATAGAAGGGATAAATTGATTGTCAACCTCAGGTAGAGGAGAAATGACTATAGAATCTTTTTCCGTTGAGCATCCCATTAATAAAGTCGCTGCCAACAAACCAACCAAGAGAGTTCTACCCAATTGCATGTTAATATTCCTCTTAGTTTGGCAAGCTATTAATTTTTATTTTTAATATTGTCTTCATCATTTCAGCTCCACTTGATTCAAGTCCTTTAGAATAAGCTGTACGAGCACCAGCAATATCACCTTTTTTCAGTAATACATCGCCACGAATATCTTCAACAATCGTACTCCATCCTTTATCCTGCACTTGAATCAAAGTAATCAGAGCTTGATCTGTCTTGTTCAAAGCTAACTGTACACGTGCCAATCTGATATTAATCAAATCTTTAAGATCATCTAATTTCGCGATTGCTAATGCCTTTAGTAATGCTTTTTCTGCGCCAACAATATCATTCTTTTCCACCGCAATTTTTGCTAGCTCAATATTAGTCAATACACCATAAATATTATTTGTTTCATTAGCAAATCGCTCACCAACGACCAGAGCTTGTTTTGAACCTGTCTGCAATTGAGAAGAAATTTTCTCAAAGGCTTGAGCGCTTTCTAGCAAACGACGCTCCTGATGTGATTGCCAATAATTCCAACCAATAATCGCGCCAATTCCAACAACTAGCACAATTACTAATACTTTGCCATTATTGACAAAAAAACGTTTAATAGCATCTATCTGTTCGTTTTCAGTGGTATAGACTTCCACAGAGTCTCCTTTAACCTAAAAGTTCAGTCAAACGTACAGCGATATTCTGCTGAGAAACTTTTTCCTGTTCACCCGTACGTAAATTTTTTATCGTGACTTCACCAGATTGACATTCATCTTCACCTAAAATTAAGGCAATTTTCGCATGGTATTTATCTGCTCGAGCTAACTGTTTTTTAAAATTACCGCCGCCATGATGAGTAATTAATTTCAAAGCTGGCAGCTGATCGCGAATTTTTTCCGCCAAAACTAATATTGCCTGTTGACTTACCTCACCACAAGCAACCAAATAAACATCAACTAAGGTACATTCAGCAACAAAATCTGGATTAATCTGTCGCACCAATAACACCATGCGCTCCATTCCCATCGCAAAACCTACCGCCGAGGTCGCTCGTCCGCCAAGCTGCTTCACCAGACCATCATAACGCCCACCAGCGCATATCGTACCTTGCGCACCTAATGCATCAGTAACCCACTCAAATACGGTGCGATTATAATAATCTAAACCACGAACTAAACGTTGATTAATTTGATATTGAACGCCTGCCGCATCAAGTAATTTACAAAATCCAGTAAAATGTTGTTTAGAATCATCATCAAGATAATCACCAAGTAGTGGTGCATCATTAAGCAGTTTTTGCACGTCAGGATTTGTTGAATCAAGGATGCGCAATGGGTTAATCGACAGCCGACGTCGGCAATCCTCATCCAATTTATCTTCATACTGTTGCAAAAAAACGACTAAGGCCTGGCGGTATTTTGCTCGTGCTGCTAATGAGCCAATCGAGTTTAATTTCAGTGAAACATGTTTAGCAATCCCCAACTCACGCCACCAACGTGCTGTCATAATGATAAGTTCAGCATCAATATCTGGCCCGGCTAAACCAAAAACTTCTGCACCTAACTGATGGAATTGACGATAACGTCCTTTTTGTGGCCGCTCATAACGAAACATTGGGCCTAAATACCAGAGTCGTTGTTGCTGATTGTACAATAAACCATGTTCGATCCCGGCGCGTACACAACCAGCTGTATTCTCTGGACGCAGTGTTAAACTGTCACCATCCCGATCATCAAAGGTATACATCTCTTTTTCAACCACATCAGTGACTTCACCTATTGCTCGAGAAAATAGTGAGGTTTTCTCTACGATGGGGGTTCGTATCTCACTAAAACCATAACTAGCAAGAATTTGTTTTAATTTGTTTTCAATTTTTTGCCAGAATTGAATATCGGCAGGAAGACAGTCATTCATACCGCGAATAGATTGAATATTTTTAGCCACGTTATTTCTCTATTTAAAAATCTACCATAATATGGATTATAAAAGTGAATATTAACAAGGTGCAATCCATAAACAAAATTGGCTCACCATTATATTGAGCCAATATTACTAAATTACGTATCTAATTGTTCAATATCAATCCGCCGATTTTCATCTAAAATAATAGCCTTTGCCCGAATTTTAGCCTCCAACTGATCGATCATATAAACATTATCTAAACGCTCTTTTTGACGAACTCCGTCTTCATAAAATCCGCTCTTTGCTCTTCCCCCTGTCACGCCAAGAGTAGAAACTTCTGCTTCACCAGGACCATTAACAACACAACCAATGATTGAAACATCCATAGGGGTAATAATATCTTCTAATCGCTCTTCTAATGCATTAACGGTACCAATGACATCAAACTCTTGACGTGAACAGGTTGGACAGGCAATAAAATTAATACCTCGTGAACGAATACGCAGTGATTTTAAAATATCAAAACCGATTTTTACCTCTTCAACAGGATCAGCAGCTAATGAAATACGTAATGTATCACCAATACCTTCAGACAATAACATTCCCAATCCGATGGCAGATTTCACCGAGCCCGCTCGCGCGCCACCAGCTTCGGTTATACCTAAATGTAAAGGTTGATCAATTTTATCAGCCAGTAAACGGTAAGCACCTACGGCCCAAAAAACATCTGAAGCTTTAACGCTAATTTTAAACTGATCGAAATTCAATCGATCCAGTATATCAACATGGCGCATAGCCGATTCAACTAAAGCTGCCGATGTGGGCTCACCATATTTTTCTTGAATATTTTTTTCTAATGAACCACCGTTAACGCCGATCCGAATAGGAATATTTTTATCACTCGCACAGTCAACAACCTGTCGAATACGTTCTTCATTACCAATATTACCCGGATTGATGCGTAAACAATCGACACCATATTCGGCAACTTTTAACGCAATACGGTAATCAAAATGAATATCAGCAACAACCGGAACATTCACTTGTTGCTTTATAAGTTTAAACGCTTCTGCTGCATCCATTGTCGGTACAGAAATACGTACAATATCAACTCCCACTCGTTCCAAAGATTTAATTTGTTTGACTGTCGCTGCAACATCCGTTGTACGAGTGTTTGTCATAGATTGTACTGTGATTGGTGCACCATCACCAACAGGAACATTGCCTACATAAATGCGGGTTGATTTACGCCTTTTTATCGGTGATTGGTTATTCATATTACTCTCCTCCAACATCCATGTTTAATAATTTACGCTATTTCTATAACTGAAGCCATCGAATTGACGATGGCTTCTTATTTGTTCGCAATTTATCATTATTTATAGATGTTGTCTTAAAATATTCATCTACAATCCTGGCAAGTTAAACTTGGCTGGACGATTAGCTTTAATAAAGCGATTTAGATCAACAGTATTACCTTTGAATAACAGATTAACATTGGCGGGTATACCAATATTAAACTGATAAGGAAGTTCACCATTTAACTCAAGTTTTTGACCTGCATTTTTAATACCGCTAAATAAAATCTTACCTTTAGCTTCACGAACTTCTAACCAGCACTCCCCTTTAAAGTTCATCACAACCCGATCGCCAGCTTCTATGCTAGCAGCAGAAGCTTCTTCTACTCTATCTCGTTCAGGATTACTATTATTGTTGGTCATACTACCTGGCAATGGTACTGTTTTTACTTCTGCTGGATACATTGACTCGATATTAACATTTATATCACTATTTTTTAGTGTTTCAGAAGTTAGTGGAGATTTAGGTGCCGGTGATACGACATTATTAACTACCGCTGCGGTTACAGGCTGCATATTAGTTTCTGTCGGCAACATATTTGCACTATTTTGTTCAGTCGTAGCTGATCCGCTAGCGGTTAAAGAAGGAGGATCTGCTGGCATTTGAGCAGCATTCGAGTGATTCTGTTCAGCCATAGTGGCAATTTCTTGTTTTTGTACTTTATAGCCCTGCCACCACCAAATACCTACCATAGCAATACAAATAATGATAATTAGCCATGTAAATTTCATTAACCAGTCTTCCTGTTTTTTGCGCGTTTTTCCTAGGGAATAACTTTGCATAGGAGAAACTACTGCTGCTTTTGCGGGTGTATGTTTGTCCAATAACTCGAGAATTTCTTTTTCTGGTATTTTCACTAATTTTGCATAAGAACGAATGTAGCCACGTAAGAAAGTAGGATCAACACTATGGGAATTGCTGTCTTCTTCTATCTCACGTACTGTGCATACTTTTAAGCAAAGTCGCTCGGCAACGATTTCTCGGGGAAGACCAAGCGTTTCCCGAGCCTGCAATAAACGTTGGCCAACGGTGATTTCTCTTTTTTCTGTTTTAGGGTTGCTATTCATTTCATTCGTGAAAATATTGGTCTTTTTTGAGTTTTAACATCATGAAAGCTTTCAAAAAAACTTCATCTATCAAGTTAATAAAAAACCTTCATACCGATAATATTTCTTACCTTATTTTTGAAAAATTTTGACAATTAAGCCCTCTACATTCTTTCTCTTACTTCAGTTTAATCATCTCCTCAGATATATTTTCAGAGCATAAAAAGTCTAAAAAATAACCTCTCATACTTGTATTATTGATTGCGGATGAACGAATTGCCACTTTAAAATATTTTAATGCCATGACTGATTGCTTTTGCTGACGCATAATGACCGCCATTCCTAAATTAGCAATCCCATTTTTCGGCACTGCCTACATGATCTTCTCAAAATGATAAGATGCTGCTGGATCATTCCATTCTGATAAATCAGCAATGCCTAGCTGTGTCCGTGTCACAATCGCAATATCAACGTCTTTATTAATACTAGTACATCCTATTAAATAAACCCACTAACAATAGAATATTAATGATAGATATCCTTATCATATCACTCTCATTTATTTATATAGCTGGTAATAAAAGGTATTCTTATATCTAATTCCCTTTATTTACTTAATTAACATTCAGACTGCTTTTACTCTAATTGGTTCACCAACAAGGCGTTTTTTCAATATTCGTTTTGTTCGATCAATGACATTACCCGCTAATTGACCGCAGGCCGCATTAATATCATCGCCACGGGTTTTACGAACAATAGTAGTAAAGCCATATTTCATCAATATTTTTGCAAAACGATCAATACGGCTATTAGAACTACGACTGTAAGGTGCGCCAGGAAACGGGTTCCAAGGAATTAAATTAATTTTGCTAGGAGTATGCTTAAGACATTCAGCTAGCTGATGTGCATGCTCAATGCTATCATTCACACCATTTAACATGACATACTCAACAGTAACACGTCCCTGATTGGCATTAGATTTACTTAGATAGCGCCGAACACTAGCCAAGAAGATTTCAATGTTGTATTTTTTATTAATGGGTATAATCTCGTCACGAATTTGATCAGTCGGCGCATGCAAGGAAATAGCCAAAGCAACATCGATCATATCTCCCAATTTATCAAGTGCAGGTACAACGCCAGAAGTCGATAAAGTCACCCGTCGTTTTGACAATCCAAATCCAAAGTCATCCATCATAATTTCCATCGCTGGAATAACATTGTTTAGATTTAGTAGGGGCTCTCCCATTCCCATCATCACAACATTTGTAATCGGACGCCGACCACTGGATTTCAAAGAGCCAATAACTTTAGCAGCCCTCCACACTTGGCCTATGATTTCTGAAACACGTAAGTTACGATTGAAACCTTGCTGGGCAGTTGAACAAAATTTACATTTAAGCGCACAGCCAACTTGAGAAGAGACACAAAGTGTCGCTCGATCATCTTCAGGAATATAGACTGTTTCGACTTGTTGATTACCTACCGTTATTGCCCACTTAATCGTTCCATCAGTAGAACACTGCTCTTGTGCAATTTCAGGCGCCCGAATTTCAGCAACTTCCTTTAATTTAGTCCGAAGTGCTTTATTGATATCTGTCATCAAATCAAAATCATCATAACAGTGGTGATAAATCCATTTCATTAGCTGATCGGTTCGAAATGGTTTTTCCCCCATATCACTAAAGAACTGCCGCATCTGTTTACGATCCATGTCCAATAAATTGACTTTTGTTGATTTTCTGACAGGAGAAAAAGAAGGCACACACTGCGCTATTGTTTTAGATTGAAACATTTTTATTGCCTCGTTATTACATTTTTCGGCGAAAACTATATATTTTATAACAATTAACTATATTTTTAGGGACTAAATAGTACTTTTAATAGCATTATATGCCACATAAACTTGCCAATAAATCAGTTAACAAGGTATAGTATTTTACAAACTTTATTAATATTTTGCTAATAATATCCTATTTTTGTTTGTTAACTCGGATATATTTCGTCGTCAGTAAAGAAAAAAGCAATTTCTCGCTCTGCAGAGGCGACAGAATCTGAACCATGTACTGCATTTGCGGTAAAACTATCCGCATAATCAGCACGTAATGTCCCCGCCAATGCCTTGGCGGGATCGGTAGCTCCCATTAAATCACGGTAACGCTGTATCGCATCATTGCCCTCTAAAACTTGCAACATAATGGGTCCTGAGGTCATAAATTCGACTAATCCATAAAAAAAAGGCTTACCTTTATGCTCAGCATAAAAACCTGCAGCATGTTCACGGCTTAAATAAACCATTTTAGCAGCAATAATCTCGAATCCAGCTTGCTCAAAGCGGCCATAAATCGCCCCAATTACATTTTTTTCAACCGCATTTGGTTTAATAATGGAAAACGTACGTTGCATCGTCATTAGGAATCCTCTTCGCTGTTATTTTTCATCATGATATTTTTGCATTGCATCCATACTGTCTGCCAAGAAAAAGACTTATCATCATTTTATTAAGGCAAAATAGCTAATTATAAATATTGGAAATTCAATTGCCCACTTAACGACAAATTTTGTTAATTTTTTTTATTTCTTTAGCTTAAATCACATTTTATAAAACTTAAAACGATAAACACGATCAGAAAAATAATCTGCCAAATTCTCTTTAGATTTTAGACTTAGACAAATTTAAATATTTAAAATTAGCTGAATATGAATAAGGGAATAATGAATGGCAAAATTTAACAATTTTTAACAGCGATAGTGTTACGCAACCAACTACCTATTTTACGTTGATAAAATGGCTGCGTATGGTAAACAATAAAATGATCGATACCTTTACCATTAGATTGCAAAAAATAAAAATCAACTGACTGATTATATTCAAGATAATCAAGCGCTATCCTTCCTAACTGCGAAATTAATTGTTGCCTTTCTTTTTCATACCCAAGACTAACTTCTAAAGCAATAAGCATAACCGGCATTTCTTCGGTTGTATCATCCTTGACTTGCACTAAAAAAGCACGGCGTATGATTTCATATTGTTGGAAAAATTGACACAGCCCGCTGATTAATTTTTGCGGTAAAGTTTCAGGTATACTCAATTTAATGACACTATCACCTGGCACCATAATCGTTGTCATCAGCGCGAATTGATTCATTTTATCGGCTACCATTTTAGCTTCCTTCATAATTAATACTATCTTGCCAACTAATTATTTACCAGAAATAATGAATTTCTAGGTAAATAATCATACAAACAATAGCTATTTTACTTTTTTCAGCAATAAACTAGCAATAGTTCTGACACCAATACCAGTTCCACCTTCCGTCCACAAATCCATGGCAAATTTACGGTAAGTAGCTGAACAATCGATATGCAACCAGCCTTTATGATAATTTTCAACAAAATGTGATAAGAAAGCAACAGCGGTATGATTATGATAAGGAGACGCAATATTATTTAGATCAGCAAATGCAGAAGGTAATTGGCGACGATAAAATTCCGCCAAAGGTGAACGCCAGAAGATTTCATTTTCCATTTCTGCAACAGACATCAATTTGTCATCAAAACTTAAGACCAAATGATAATCGTTACCCACCGCAATTTTGGCTGCGCCGGTTAATATTGCTGTATCAATAATTAATACCTGTTTTTCTTTACAAGCATCGATCAATCCATCAGCCAAAACCAGTTTTTCCTCCGCATCAGTATTCATAATTTCAACAGATTTGCCGTTACGGTAGAGAATAATATCACCTAATTTGAAAACATTACCACTCACCATATTATAGGCTATACAGAGGAAAAGTTTTACTCGTTGTTTTAAATCTCAACTTATAGCTAAGGCTAACGCCCCAGTTAAGATAGCTGCCCCACCCATATCTGCTTTCATTGAATTCATTGATGAAAATGGTTTCTATAACCACTAGAATCAAACGTAATCCCTTTTCCTACCAAACAAGCAAATACCGGCGCTTTAAATTGCCAGTTGGATTATCATCTAGCACTAATAATGCGAGTGGGCAGTTTGATCCACGCCTACGGTATAAGTTCCACTATATTTCTGTTTTGTTAATTCTTCATCCTGAATGAGCACTTTGGATCGCACACAGTTTTGCTTGTGGTTTTAGATAAATGACTATCCTTTGCTCACCGGAATTGATAATACATTCTTTCCCCAACAAGGCTCCGCTGCTACTTGATAAGATAGTGAGACTTGCATGATCTGCTTTTCCATTCCCTCTTCCCACCTTAGTTTGTCATATTGTGTTTATGGAATAATTGATAAATATAAAATATTAATAATAGAGGCTATCACAACATTTCACTATGAATGATACGAACAAAAAAGCTGGCAATTTCCAGCTTTCTATGTAATTGATGGTTTCATTTGCCATTACTGATATTCACCAAGCCATACAAAATAGAATGGCTGCCAAGATCTTTTCATTTGAAGCTTGCGGATTGTCATTAAATCCGTCTAATTGTCAAATCCACTGATGCATATCGGTAAAACGAACCGTTTGAAGATCAATATTAGGATATTTATCATAGAGTTCCTCTGCAATTGTTCGGCTATCAGTCCATTTAAAACTCACCAGCCCCTCCTAAAATTAAATATAAGGATCAATGCTCTCTGGCATGATTGATCGTATATTTAGGAATTTCGATCACCAGCTCTTCATTAGTCACGATGGCCTGGTAACTTAAGCGGATCTCAGGCTCTAAACCCCCATGCTTTGTCTAACATGTCATCCTCTAGTTCAGCGCTTTCTTCCAGTGAATAAAAGCCTTCACGAACAATAACAGTGGCAAGTTGTACAAGCACAAGATTTTTCAGAATAATAGCACGCCTATGGGGTGAGCGTGGCTGCTTTGCAGCTCCAATCCGAGGCAACGTCCTTTTCATTTTTTATACTCTGCGCTATGTATATTCCGCGACCGACTAAACTACTCTTTCAATACGATGACGGTTAGAATCAATTCCTCGACAAACATGGCGATAATGTTAGTGAATGGGCTCAACTTTCTATCGAACACATGCTCGCCTGGGTATCTTGCCATGGGCGTTATTCGTTATTGTTGTACCTCAACTGACTGCACTCTCATTCTCGTTTTTTTTGTCAAAATTGTAAATCCAAAGCCTGTAGCGCCTGCGGTCTTAAAGCCACTGAGCAATAGATTGTCAAACAACGCCACATTATCCCTGATTGTGATTGGCAACACATCACCTTATACCATGCCCCCCACTTGCTTTGGTCCTTTTTTAACAATAACTAGCCACTACTCAATCAACTTTTTCGCTGGCAACGCATGTCTTGCTCCGCTTCGCCCGTAAAATTGGCATCGAGATTGGTATCTTCTGTGCACTCCATACTTATTCCAAACAACTTAATCAACATCACTGTATTCATTTATCGGTTACTTGTGGGGGAAGTTGACCTACAACACGGACATTGGGCCCCTTTTTCTTTAAGAAAAAGATTGTTGAGCAAATTTGGCGTATTACACCCCCCTGTTATTCATTTATTGAGAAAAAGTTATTTTCAACTACAACCCAACCAATTACCTAACTTTGGCCATATTCCGACGTGGTATCGATACCTTGAAGCCCAATACCAACGCTATTGAAAAATTCACTTAGCCAAAAAGAACTGTGGTGCTTGGCACAATGTCAAATACATCGGTCGTTACTTAAAACGCCACCCATCTCCGCCTCTCAACTCAAACATTATACGGTGGCACTGTGATTCATCACTATTATGACCATCACAGCCAACAGCATCTACGCCAAATTTTATCGCAAGAGGAGATGCTCAAGCGTTATGTCAGCCATATCCCTACACGGCATTTTAAAATGATCCGCTACCACGGTTTTTTAGCGAATCGAAAACGCGGAAGTTTATTGCTAAAGTCTATCAAGCATTAGAAATGATAGCACCGAGTCTTCTCGATAAACCGGGGTTTGCCACGTTAATGAAAGGCCTTTAAAATACCGATCCATACAGATGCATTTTGTGTGGAAATCGACTGCGATTTGTCAGTATCCAAATGGGGATAAAAACGACCACTTTATTGTCCGAAAGGCGAGAGAAAATAGTGAAAAAACGATGGCTACAAACCGCAACCTAGGATCAGTGTGTCTATAATTCGGCGTTTAGGTGATAAATTACTCGCATTGATGGTTTCATCGCCAGCCAAAAAATAAAACTAACGCGATTTTGAAGTTGTTACCACAACAAAATACTGCAATCACCTAATCAAAAGTTAATCCAGTTTCCTAACCATCAATCTCGTCCACAGAATGACCTGATAATGCTTGACAAATAGAGATATCCATACGTCGAGCAGCGAAATCCTGTGTTTGCTTATCTAGTTGTTTAATTGCATTTTTAATCGCAATAGGGGAGCTTCCCTGTGTGCAGTTAACTAATTTATTTACAGCGTTATCAATATCACTGCATCTTTCGATACACAACGACTGATTAATAAAGTACGTTTGATCAATGGCCGAATTAATGTGTTCAACTGCTCCCTAGACAAGACCCCTCAGCAGCCATTGATTTCAATCTCAGTATGGCTACAATTCGTTAATACTATTTTTAGCCTGGCTAGCTATATTTAAAATCTCTCGCTATAAGTGATGATCTTGGTGATCAGTAATGCCCGCTTGTTGATATATTCAATCCATCAGAAGATGATCAAAATCATCTCCACCTAATGCCATGGCTCCGCCCGTTGCTAAGACTTGAAATACTCCTCACTATAACCTAAGAATGAAAATATCAAAAATACCACAGCCCATAAACTGCGGTGATGCCTTCTTGTTGTGAATCTAAACCATAGGCAATCGCAGCCGCTGTTGGTTCATTCAACAAACGTAATACTTGTAATCCTGCCAAACGAGCTGCATCTTTAGTTACTTGACGCTGCGCATCATCAAAATAAGCAGGCTCGGTGATCACCACTCTGTATAATCTACCATTCAATGTTTCTTCGGCCCACTGCACCAACGAGTTTAATATCTCAGAAGAGACTTGAATCAGATCAACTTGCCCTCTAGCTGTGTGGATCAGAGGTAAACAATTTTTATTTGCTGTCAATCGATAAAGTAAATTAGGATAACGTTGCTGGATTTCAGTCAAAAAGCGATCCAATAAACGCTTAGCTGAAAATAATGGTATTAACCGGATCTTGTTCCACTTTTGCTTTCCCACTGCGAAGCTTTGCAATCAACGAATTTGTTATACCTAAATCAATACCAGCTGCTCCATTAAAAAGCCGTATCATGCATAGTATATTGTTCACTATTGATATCAATATCATATAAAGTCAGCATATATTCAGCACGACTAAAAAGGTGTTTTAAGGCTTAATAAACTACATTAATTGTTGCAGCTTGTTAGAGTACATATACTTTGCCACTTTAAGGTTGATTAGCAAAGCGATCAGGATGATATTGACGCTGTAATTCTTAATAACGGTAAGTTAATTGCTCAAGGTCAATAGAATATAAAAATACCAGACCGAAAAGGGTAAAATAATCCATAAATGCTCTAGGTTAAAATATTAAACAGACGGTTGGAAAATTTGTCACATCGTCTATTTAGTTTTGAACTTAACAAATAATAAATAAATTTTCATACGTTAAAGCTTTTCACCGCACCCACATTCATTTTTACTGTTAGGGTTGTTAAACTTAAAACCTTCATTAAGACCTTCTTTAATAAAATCCAATTCTATTCCATTGAGATAAACAATAGCTTTACCATCAACGATAACTTTCACGCCTTTGTCTTCAAATACTGTATCATCATTCATTAATGACATCAACAAATTCAAGCATATAAGCCATACCTGAGCAGCCAGAAGTCCTAACGCCTAAACGTAACCCTTCACCTTTTCCTCGGTTATGCAAGAAGGTCAGAATACGCTGAACAGCATTTTCTGTCAGAGAAATTGACATACAACACCTCACAATCAAAATCAGTACAGGCGGATACTATAGATAAAAATAATTTATCGGTTATTTTTATAGTCTGCAATAGCTGCTTTAATCGCATCCTCTGCCAAAATAGAACAGTGAATTTTAACTGGAGACAACTCTAATTTTTCTGCAATAGCTGTATTTTGATAGTCTCCGCTTCATCCAGTATCTTACTTTTCATCCATTCCGTTACTAAATCAACTAGAGGCAATTGCCCGAACCACAAACATAAGCTTTAAAACGCGCATCTTCGATGATGCCTGCGTTATTAACTTTGATCTGAAGCTTCATAACATCACCACAAGCAGGTTCCCCTACCATACTACTCCACACCATTGGGTCATCATTATCAAACGAATCTACGTTACGTGGATTTTCATAATGATCAATCACTTTCTCACTACATGCAATATTGTAAACTCCTAAAACCGTCTATTAATGATGAGCCCCATTCACTATACTATTATCGACGCCCTGCTTATATATCTCTCATAGGGGAAAAAGCTCACGCAGCCGACCTATCGCATTATGGATTAGCTGGATGGCATAATTGATTTCTTCTTCTGTAGTAAATCGACCAAAGGAGAAACGAATTGAACTATGTGCCAACTCATCATTCACTCCCAATGCTTTTAGTACATATGAAGGCTCGAGACTTGCTGATGTACATGCGGAACCTGATGAGACAGCCAAATCTTTGAGCGCCATCATCAATGCTTCCCCTTCCACATAATTAAAACTTACATTAAGAATATGAGGTGCACCATTTGCCAGATCCCCATTAAGATAAACTTCTTCAATATTCTCAATACCGTTCCATAACCGTTGGCGTAAGGCGTATAATCTATCAGATTCTACTGCCATTTCTACTTTAGCAATCCGATAAGCTTCGCCCATTCCTACAATCTGGTGTACAGGTAATGTCCCTGAACGCATCCCTCGTTCATGCCCACCACCATGCTGTTGAGCTTTCAGTCGAACGCTGGGTTTACGACGTACATAAAGTGCGCCTATTCCCATTGGTCCATACAGTTTATGTGCTGAAAAAGACATTAAATCAACTTTTAATTCACTCAAATCAATCGGCAATTTACCTACCGATTGTGTCGCATCAACATGAAAAACAATACCTCGATTGCGGCAAAGTTCACCAATAGACGCAATATTTTGGATAATACCGATTTCGTTATTAACATGCATGATAGAAACCAAAATTGTATCAACACACATAGCTGCTTCAAGCTCATGTAAATCAATAAGACCACTATTTTGTGGTGAAAGGTAAGTCACTTCAAAACCTTCACGCTCAAGTTGACAGCAAGTTTCCAAAATCGCTTTATGCTCGGTTTTGCTGGTAATAATATGTTTACCTTTTTTCTGATAGAAATTGGCAACCCCTTTCGCAGCCAGGTTATCTGATTCAGTCCCTCCTGAAGTAAAAATAATCTCGCGCGGGTCCGCATTGATTAACTCTGCAATCTGATTTCGCGCAATATCAACAGCTTCTTCAGCCTGCCAACCAAAACGGTGAGCGCGCGATGATGGATTACCAAAATTACCATCCATAGTCATACATTGCATCATTTTTTCAGCAACACGAGGATCAACCGGTGTTGTCGCCGAGTAGTCTAAATAAATCGGTAGTTTCATTAACTCTTTAGCTCCATAAGACCAAAAACGTCTCAAATTTTATCACTTTGCAATACTATATTTTGCAGAACTGTTCAATTTATGCCCATATATTGATAATAGGTTCGGGTTAATGAGTGGCTCTTACATTATGTTTATCGTTATCTTGACGATCAGCTACTTCTTGTACTTCTTGATTATTAACCAATTCTTCTAAACTAATATTACTAAGAAAACTAGTAATACGATCACTTAAATCGCGCCACAGTGCGTGGGTCAAACAACGCCCTCCACCTTGACAACCTTCTTTATTTCCCTGACAGCGCGTTGTATCAAGAGACTCATCAACAGCAGAAATAACTTGAGCAATAAAAATATTTTTAGCTTCCCGACCTAATAAATATCCACCGCCAGGACCACGAACACTGGAAACCAGTTCGTTTTTACGAAGTCGAGAAAAAAGTTGCTCAAGATAAGAAAGAGAAATTCCTTGGCGTTCCGATATATCAGCCAATGGCACTGGCCCAGTCTTTGAATGCAACGCCACATCCAGCATCGCTGTTACTGCATAGCGCCCTTTAGATGTGAGTCTCATAATATATCCCTATAGTTAAATGTGTCAAAAATTGTGTCATTCCTGAGTATTTTAGTCAACTATTTAACCTAGTAATTTACTCAACTATTATTTATGCTATTTTTCAACTGATGTGAGAATACAGGGTTTGTTGGAATATGAAGATGGTATTAGCATTTCTGTAGTTCTTCATTTGTTAAGCCAACACGTTCGCGTCCAAAGATGATAACCACCGGGGAGTCATTTGCCTGGCGAATGTTTTTTTCGCCCCATTCTCGAGGCGTCAGCTATGGCCATGATCATGATAAAGTACGAGCGCACATACTCATTCCAATTACTAGACTACATCCGAGCAAAACATTGATAATGTTTCTACAATAGTCGCTTGAACAATAACATCACTGGCGCCAGCAGATAATGCAATGGCTTGTGAATCCGGCAAAATGAGTGAATTAACTAAATATAAATTAGTCAGTCCAATCGTTTTCATAACACAGGTAGTTGATCCCATATTTCCGGTATGCGAGGTTTTCAACTAAAATAATGCGAATATTTTCTAACATGATTGTCTTTTTTATTTTACGTTAATCATCAGGCCATTCTACCACAATCATAGCCATGTTGACGAATCTCTGTTATACTGTCAGCTTCGCTTAATTCTTGTTCTTTAACATTACAGTGGAAATAACCCATGCATCCAATGCTAACTATTGCTATACGAGCTGCTCGCCAAGCAGGTAATTTTATTGCTAAAAACTATGAAAAACCTGATTCCATCGAAATAATGGTAAAAGGCCAAAATGATTTTATGACTAATATTGATAAAAAAACAGAACAAATCATTATTGAAGTCATCCAAAAATCTTATCCTACGCATACCATTATTACTGAAGAAAGCGGTCAACTACTCGGGGGAAAAGAAGATATTCAGTGGGTTATTGATCCCTTGGATGGTCCAACCAACTTCACTAAACGCTTACCCCATTTTTCTGTCTCTATAGCGATACGCATTAATGGCCGTACAGAAATTGCCGCTATTTATAATCCTATGCTTAATGAACTATTTACTGCTGTTCGTGGGCAAGGTGCGCAATTAAACGGTTACCGTCTTCGACTCAAAAATACCAACGAATTAGAGGGTGCGATTATTGCCACTGGTTTTCCCTTTAAAGCTAAACAACATTCAGCTGCTTATATTAATATTGTCGCTAAGCTATTTAAAAAGTGTGCCGATTTTCGCCGCACGGGTTCAGCGGCTTTGGATTTAGCATATGTTGCGGCTGGCCGCGTCGATGCCTTTTTTGAAATTGGCTTAAAACCGTGGGATTTTATGGCTGGAGAACTATTAGTTCGTGAAGCAGGCGGAATTGTAACCGACTTCGTTGGCGGACATAATTATCTCACCTCTGGCAATCTACTGGCTGCGAGTCCACGGATAGTGAAAAAAATGGTGCCAGAAATGCAGACTGAATTAACCGATCCATTAAAATGCTAAAACCCCAATTAAATAGCAACAACCGATTTCTATTTAATCCATAAAGCCATGGCCAGTCTCTCCTATTTTGAGAGCTACCATATCTTAATTAGTGTATTAAAAACAACTATTCCTTTTCAGGTATTAGGCGGTATTTTACAGATGCTTTTACACAATTTTACTGAGCTGAAAGTTCATTACATCGATGAGCATAAACTTTCTTATTGGGATCACTAGACGCTTTAACTTCATCTTCTGTTATCGACATAGCTGATTTTAGCGATTTTTTCTCATTAGAGGCACTAACTGCCTGATCAAATAAATCCATTTGTTTTTTTTTGGATGACCGTGCCAACCGTAACACATATATTGCTGATCTTTTTTGTCATTGTCCGCAATAGCCATCGAAAGGAATAAAATTGAAATTATGTAATAAATTGATAACACTAATAATCCATATTTTACTGAATAATTCATTTCAATCTCCTAGGGTATTTACGCCTAATTATTAAATGACTTCATTGATTACGATTTAGTTTGATAATTTAAATCGTAATGCTGAAAATAATAATTATTTTCATAAATTTTTTAATCAGTTTTTGCAAAAAATATACATAAAAATGATATTTAATAACTCATTTATTAAATTAATTTATCTTTAATAAAAAAATCATTGGCGAGCTTGTTTAGTTTTAATATAAAAATTTTTATCTATATAGTTGATTAATATTTATCTATTATTCAAGTTAAATGAGTAAGTTCAGCTATTCCATCGAATTTAATGATGTTATTTTTTATTTGGTCGAATAAATAGTACTAGAATGGAAAATAATGACATTAGCCAAAATATCTAGTTATGCTGAAAAAATAAATATTCATAAATAAAACCCACTATGATTGTCATTATTGCTAAACTAGCCCTAAACTTAATGCTGAATAAAATGCTTGCAGTCGAATGATTTCATCTTCGTCACACCCACTAATAAAGCGCATTGCCGCAAGATAACAAATAGTAAAAGTGCCACTATGTAAAATCTGGCTAACAATCAGTATTGGTAGTGCGGTAAAATTGGCAATTAATCCCCCAACGAATAACAACGCAAATGGCTGATAGTAATAATAATCCACTTGCCGGCCAATGACGAAAAAACAGATAGTTAAAGCTAAACATAATAAACTCAGCAATTACACTTAAATACCATAATAGGTCAATAATACCATCAGAATAACCCACTTTTTCCAGTAAGATTGAAGAAAAGCCATAATAGGCTGCATGAGAACCTTATAATAAGATAATGCACAGTAAAAAACACCAGACTGAGCTATCCGTCACTAATTGCTTCAATGATATAGTTTTATTGGTTACTGACATAAGTAGCTTTAGGCATAACGGCAGGCTGCAATAACATAATGATTATACAGACGAGTAATGCGTAGATAATTATTTTATGTCCCCAACTATTCGCTAAATAACCAATACAAGAAGAGCTAATAATAAATGCAATCGAACCCCAAACCATCACATTTTCCATAATCAAACGTTAACTGTTTTTACCAATTAGCTGCTAACGCATCGATTAAAGGTATCATCGGTGAAAAAAGAGATTGAAAGCCAACATGATAAATAACCATAACCAGTGTGAATTAACGGTAAATCCAAAAGCAAAGATCAGCGTTAACCCAGCAAATAGACGCAAAGTGGTTATTAGGTGACTGGATCCTTTAACTATAGTGCGTCAACAAAGAACCTAATAAAACGGGCGGTAATGGCGGCAGCTAACAAGATACCATTATATCGGCCTCAGGCCCTTCCCATTTAGCCAAATTGCGAAAAAATGCCATAAGCAAAAAAATAAGTGAAGTAATCTAACACAAGCCAACGCGTTGATGCAATAACCCTTATTTATTCCCATTCGATTATCGATGTGAAAAGCCCGCTTGAGTTAACAACTAAAACGGGCTAAAACATATCACTAAATTTTAACTTATTTATGCATAAACAGGAAACTGCTGGCAAATCGACAATACTTTTTGTTTTACATTTTGGATCACACTTTCATTATCAACCTTGTCCAAAATATCACAGATCCAATTGGCCAATTCAGCCGATTCTTTTTCTTTAAAACCACGACGGGTAATGGCGGGTGAACCAATACGAACACCTGAAGTAATAAATGGTCCATTAGGATCATTCGGTACACTATTTTTATTGACCGTAATATTAGCTCGACCCAGAGCTGTATCTGCCTCTTTACCAGTGATCCCTTTATCTACTAAATCTAATAAAAATAAATGGTTCTCAGTTCCACGAGAAACAACCTTACAACCACGCTTAATGAAAACTTCAACCATTGTTTTAGCATTTTTAGCCACTTGTTGTTGATAGGTTTTAAATTCAGACTCCATCGCTTCTTTTAGTGCAACAGCCTTACCAGCAATAACATGCATTAAAGGACCACCTTGAACGCCAGGGAATACTGCAGAATTTAATTTTTTATAAAACGCTTCACCACCACCTTTAGCCAAAATCAAACCACCACGAGGACCGGCCAAAGTCTTATGGGTAGTAGTCGTCACAACATGTGCATGAGGAACAGGATTGGGATAAATACCAGCAGCAATCAAACCAGCGACATGCGCCATATCAACAAATAGATAAGCACCTACACTATCTGCAATTTGACGCATTTTAGCCCAGTCTACCACGCCTGAATAAGCGGAAAAACCGCCAATAATCATTTTAGGTTTATGTTTTTGTGCCTGAGTTGCTATATAGTCGTAATCAATTTTACCATCCTCATCAATGCCATAAGGAACGATATTATAAAGCTTGCCGGAAAAATTGACGGGTGACCCGTGAGTTAAATGTCCACCATCAGCCAAATTCATGCCTAATACCGTATCACCGGGTTGTAATAAGGCCATATAAACAGCAGTATTAGCTTGCGAACCTGAATGTGGCTGAACATTAGCAAAATCGGCATCAAATAAAGTTTTCGCGCGATCAATTGCGAGTTGTTCAACGATATCAACATATTCACAACCACCATAATAACGCTTACCAGGATAGCCTTCAGCGTATTTATTTGTGAGCGAGGAACCTTGGGCCTGCATGACTCTCGGACTGGTATAATTTTCTGAAGCGACTAATTCAATATGCTCTTCCTGGCGCTTAACTTCATTTTCCATTGCCTGCCATAGTTCTTGGTCATAATCTGCAATACTCATTTCACGCTTTAACATTTACTTCTCCTGACTCAGCCACATTTTAAATCTCTATTCAACTAAATGAATACTACGCAGTGTAAACTCTTTTAGCTCACTGAGATAGCCCCCAAAATAAAAAATCACACAAACGATTGCCATATCTATCTTGTCAAAAAAACATTGCCTAATGATTATTTTACCAACCGCTAAAATACGCTAACTCAATCTCATTTTTACAATTAATAGTTTACTTTTAACTTTAAATAATTTAAGTTTTATTTTAAATGCAACTTAAAGTTCCTTAGCTAAAATTTAGGAAATTTATATGATTGTATGATTGATACTCAAACTATCGCGACCGTTAAATCAACTATTCCTCTCATTGTCTCCACCGGCCCTAAATTAACAGCTCATTTTTATCAACTTATCTTTCAGCATACCCTGAATTGAAAGATATTTTCAACATAAGTCATCAAATTAATGGTGAACAAAGAGAAGCTTTATTTAATGCCATTTGCCTCTCAGCAGCTAATATTCATAATGTTTCATCCTTACTTACTTCCTTCCATTAAAAAAATTGCCTACAAACACGCCAATCTAAATATAAAACCTGAACATTATTCGATTGTTGGCCAACATCTATTACATACTATTGATGAGCTATTTCAGCATGGGAAAGAAATTATTGATGCCTGGGATAAGGTTTTTTACGTGCTGGCTGATGTATTTATTAACCATGAAAAGCAGATCTATCAAATAAACGAAGAACGTCCAGGAGGTTGGAGTGGTTTACCTCACTTCAAAGTGACTAAAAAGATTCCTCGTAGCGAAACAATCACCAGTTTTCAATTTATCCCTGAAGATGGTAAGCAATTAGTTTATTTTCAACCGGATCAATATTTACTCATTTACTTACAAGATAATAAAAAACTAACTAATCAACAAATTCGGCAATACTCATTAAACAATGCACCTAATAACAAAAGTTATTGTATCGCTGTAAAACGTGAAGAAGAAGAAAAGAAAATATGTCAAACTATCTTCACAATCATATTAAAGAAGGTAATATCATCAAACTGGCCCCCCCGTGCGGAGATTTTTTTCTGGCAGCTAATCCGATACGCCAGTAACCCTAATTTCAGCTGCTATTGGCTTAAAGCCGATGATAAGCATGTTGGAAAAGTTACAACAACATAAAGCGCGATTAAACTGGCTACACGCAACAGAGCATTGTAAACACCCCCGCTCATTGCTAATGAATAAAAGATAAATTAACCGATTTTACACATGGCTTCAGTGCCATTTGGTATAAAAATCCACGAGAGCAAGACAGACAACATGAACGGTATCAATACCAAGATTTAATAAAGCTGTCAAAAGTAAAAGAGCGCCTTAATATTAACAATATGCATTATTACTTCTGTGGTCCTGTTAACTTTATGCAATTTGTTACAAAATAGTTAATTTTCATGGGAGTCAAAACTAGTCATATCCACTATAAGTGTTTTGGACCGCATAAAGTTATCGAGGGAAATTAACAATAACAATTAAAATCCTCGCTAAAATCAGCGATAAGTGGTAACAAGTGAGACAGAAAGTTACAGATTCCATATCAACTCCTTTGTAATTTTCAACCATATGTTACCCTTCAAAATCAAACAGCCGCTTCATCTTGTTCGCCGGTTCGAATACGGATCACATGAGCAATATCATAAACAAAGATTTTACCATCACCAATTTTTCCCGTCTGCGCCGTTTGCGTAATCGTCTCGACACAACTATCAACAATATCGTCCGGAACAACAATTTCAATTTTTACTTTAGGCAAAAAGTCAACCATATATTCTGCGCCGCGATAAAGTTCCGTATGACCTTTCTGGCGCCCAAACCCTTTTACTTCCGTGACTGTCATCCCTGTTATGCCAACATCAGCTAAAGCCTCTCTTACATCATCCAGCTTGAAAGGTTTAATAATTGCATCAATTTTTTTCATCAAATTATCCTATTATCACCAATTTTTACGACCAAAAGCCGAAGTAATTGGGTAACGCCTATCCTTATTGAAATTTCGAATTGTAACGCGCGGACCTATCGGTGCTTGACGTCGTTTATATTCATTAATATCAACTAGTTTGATCAACTTACGTACTGTTAATTCATCAAATCCAGCCGCAACTAATTCACTGACCGATTTATCCTGTTCAACATAACCTTCAAGGATCGCATCCAGTACAGGATATGGCGGTAAATTATCCTGATCGAGTTGCTCTGGCGCTAGCTCAGCAGTAGGCGGCCGATCGAGCACCCGCTGAGGGATGGCTGGTGAAATCGTATTACGATATTTTGCCAGCTCAAATACTAACATCTTTGGTACATCTTTAAGCACGGCAAAACCTCCGGCCATATCACCATAAAGGGTGGTATAACCTACAGCGGATTCACTTTTATTACTAGTCGTTAATACTAAACGGCCAGTCTTATTTGATATTGCCATTAGAATGATAGCCCGACAGCGAGCTTGCAAATTTTCTTCCGTTGTGCCGAGAGCCGTGTCTGTAAATAACGGCGCTAAACCGGCAATAAATGCATCATATATAGCTTCAATGGATACAATAGCAAACTCAATATCTAACAATGATGCCTGTTCGCTAGCATCATGGATACTCATCTCAGCTGTATATTTAAAAGGCATCATTATTGCCTGAACTTTATCTTTTCCTAAAGCATCTACTGCAATAGCCAGCGTTAAGGCTGAATCAATCCCGCCAGATAATCCCAAAATAACACCAGAAAATCGATTTTTATTAATATAGTCACGGGTTGCCATGACTAAGGCTTCATAAACTTGAGCAGTGGATGATAAAGTTTTTGCTAAATTAGCTACCGGCAACGGTTCACAATCATTAAATTTGCACTGTATAACTTGCTCAGCAAACTCCGCCAAATAATGCGTTACCTCACCCTGACCATTAAATACTTTTGATCCACCATCAAAAATAAGCTCATCCTGCCCACCAACTTGGTTTAAATAAACAATTGGCAAGTGAGTTCTTTGACAGTGGGATTTTAATAATGTTGAACGTATGTGGGATTTTTCACGATTATAAGGTGAAGCATTAATGATAATTAGGACATCAGCGCCTTCAGTTTTAATTGCATCAACAGGCTCATCAAACCATACATCTTCACAAATTAAAAAACCTAACTTATAACCTTTAAAATAAATTACACAGGTCTCGTTCGCTGAATGAAAATAGCGATTTTCATCAAAAACACCATAATTAGGTAATTGTTGCTTAAAATATCGCGCCACTACCTGTCCCCGCCAGAAAAATGACAATGCATTATAACATTTTTCATTTTGCTGCCACGGATGACCAACAACAATGGCTATATTTTGACTAGCGTCTTTAAGGCGATTAAGCTGTTTGCTACATCGTTGGGGAAAATCCGGTCGAAAAAGTAAATCCTCCGGAGGATAACCAGTTAAAGCCAATTCCGAAAACAGAATAAGATCTGCACCCTGTAACTGTTGGGCCTTAGCTTCCTGCAACATGCGTTCACAGTTGCCTTCAATATCACCTACCAGCCAATTTAATTGTGCTAGTGCAATATTCAGCATTCGGCTCATAAAATTTTACTCTCCAAACATAATAAAATTATTCTTTAAAATCATTAGCATCTAGTTTATGTCTGGCTAATAACTTATAAAACTCGGTGCGGTTTCGCCCTGCCGCCCGCGCTGCGCGCGTAACATTCCCTTTTGTCATTTGCAATAATTTTCGCAAATAATTAAGCTCAAATTGGCTACGAGCCTCAACAAAAGTAGGTAACCCGGTATTTTCTCCTTGCAGCGCCTGAATAACCAATGCTTCACTAATAACCGGCGCCGTTGTTAAAGCAACGCACTGCTCAATAACATTAACTAATTGCCTTACATTACCTGGCCAACTTGCCGCCATTAAACACTTCATCGCATCCTTCGATAGGCTACGCACAAAAGGTTTATGACGCTTTATTGATTCCCTTAACAAATGATTTGCTAATAAAGGAATATCTTCTGAACGCTCATTAAGAGTAGGAATTTTGATATTTACCACATTCAAACGATAATAGAGATCTTCCCGAAATTCTTTTTTTTCCATTGCCTTTGGTAAATCACGATGGGTCGCTGAAATAATCCGAACATCAATATCTAGATCACGGTTACTGCCTAAAGGGCGTACTTTACGTTCTTGCAAAACCCGCAATAATTTCACTTGAAGTGACAAAGGCATATCACCAATTTCATCAAGAAATAATGATCCACCTTGCGCAGCAAGAAATAAACCCTCACGATGGGTAACCGCACCGGTAAAAGCTCCCTTAGCATGACCAAAAAGCTCAGATTCTAAAAGCTGCTCAGGTAAAGCCCCACAATTAATTGCAATAAAGGGCTTTTTAGCTCTAGGACTCGCACGATGAATCGCTCGAGCCAACACTTCTTTACCGGTACCACTTTGCCCATTTATTAATACACTAACATCAGACTGTGCCACCATGCATACCTGCTCTAATAAACGAAGCATTATCGGGCTACGAGTGACAATTTCTTCACTCCAATTTTCATCAGAAATGGAAATTGACATGGCCAAGGCTTCACCAATCGCTTTATAAAGGGCATCACGATCAATAGGCTTAGTGAGAAAACTCGACACCCCTCTTTGTGTTGCAGCTACCGCATCAGGGATTGAGCCATGCGCTGTTAAAATAATAACCGGCATGCCAGGCTGTTGTTTCTGGATTTCAGCAAAAAGTGCCATGCCATCCATTTCATCCATACGCAAGTCACTGATAACCAGATCAATTTTATCTTTCGTTAAAATTTTCAATGCATCCGCACCATTTTCTGCGGTAACCATCTTAAATCCCTCACTGGTCAAACGCATACCCAATAATTTTAGCAGGCTGGGATCATCATCTACCAACAGAAGATTGGCTGATTTATGTACTGTCATTGGGGATTTTCTCCGCTTTATCAACCTGGTGAGACTCTTTAGTCACATCTGTCGTTTTCGGCTCTCTGCTATTTGGTGCTGAATTGGCACTACTTTTATCCATTTTTCTGCTTGAAACCGCTCGTTCCTGTTTACGCGACGAAAGTTGTCGTTCAATATCTGTCAGATTTTCCAACTTACGTGAGACAATATTTAATTCATAGGTTAGATGAGCGTTTTGTTCAGCTAAACGATCTAGTTTATTATCGCTTTCTTGTTGTAAACGTAAATATTTAGCATTTTCTTCTTCAAGATTAATAATCTGTATTTGCTTTTCACGCCATAATTCTAATAATGGGCGAATAGATGAAGGGAACTCCAAACTATAAATATTCAAATTATCAATCATCTTACGCCGAGCGATGACTGTTGGCTCTGCAACATCGAGTAAAATACTATGACGAAAAACATTCCGCCAATTAATTAACGAAACCGTTTTAACCATCAAACATGCTTGCTCTTTATTCAACCGATTAGCACAATCTACTATTCTCAACCAATAAAGCGGATTATCTGAAGTATTCTCACTATCTATATTCCATATTTTTTCACAATTTACGTAGCGATAATCAGTTATACGTTCTTCTATTAGCATCGATTCACTTATCATGTCCAATGGTAATGGATGATGAGATTTACTACAAGCTATTAATAAAAAGGATAAAAAAAGTGTTATTAACTTTATTTTCCATTTAGTGGAAAAATATCCCCCACAACTTAGCCACGCAAATGCAATATGCCATATTTTTCGCATTATCTCTGCGGCTATTAGGATGTTGTAATTAGACCAATTTGGCATTATTCATACTCTGTGGTTAGTGGTAATTCAATTCGAAAACAGACATCAGCAAACTGACAGTCAATAAGCAACAATTTACCATTCATTCTCTTAATACACTCTTGGGCAATACTTAATCCTAACCCACTACCTTTTACTGCCCCTTTACGCAATAGAGATCCCTGAAAAAAAGGTTCATAAATCATATTTTGTTCAAATTCTGGGATGGGTGTTCCAGTATTAGCAATATCGATCTGGAATTTATCATCAGTTTCATTGCTTATTATCCAAATTTTACCCAATTCAGAACCATAGTGCACTGCATTAGAATAGAGATTATCGATCACTCTTGCCAAAAAAGTAGGCTCTGCGCAACAGTGAGTAATATTTAACTCAATTTCAGTTTGAATATTTTTAGCTCTAGCCGTTAGGTTATGTGAAGAAACAATATTTGCCATTAACTTGGTTAAATCAATTTGCTGAACCAGTGTAGGCCCATAGGCTAACTTACGATTATAGTTTAATAATTGCTCAATGAGTTGTTGCAAATGTCTACTACTATTATCCAAAATAGCTACAACTTCGCGTTGATCTAAATTTAGAGGCCCTGCTACTTCATCAGCTAATAGTTCAGCCCCTTCACGCACGCTAGCTAAAGGTGTCTTTAATTCATGGGAAATATGACGTAAAAATTCATGACGTTGTGACTCCAGCCAACTAAGTCGCTCACTCAACCAGACAATACGCTGAGCTAATGAACGTAGCTCACTAGGGCCTTTAAAACGCTCAAGTCTGGTAAAAAGTGTTCCTCCTGCCCCAAGATGATTAACCATACGCTCAATAGCTTTAACCGGACCAATAATCATTCTAGTAAATAGCACAACTAATAATACGCTCAATAAAAAAACAATTAGCGTTTGCCACCCAAAATATTGGCCTTTTTCAGCAATAGCATTCTGCAATTGGATACCACGTCCAAAGACTACATCACGTGTTAACTGCACTAACTGATTATTGGTAACTGAAAAACGCTCAAGGGCCGTAGCCATTTCTAGAATAGGCGAATTATTTTCGCATTTTAAGTCGGAGAGAACTTCAACTAAAGATTGAATAGTCGAGATTTGGGTTTTATCAGGTAAAATAGTCAATTGACGGACTAGCATTTCACTATATTCTTGCCATTTTTTCTTATAAAGAACGGCAAAAGTTTGGTCATTTAACACACAATATTGACGATAACTGCGCTCCATTTCAAGCGCAGTACTGGTCATGATTTCACTTCGCCTGGCATCAAGCAAGGTTGTACGGTTGATATCAGCTGCTTGATTACTCAACTGATCTAAACTTTGATAGGCCTGATATGCCAATATTAACAATGGCAAAAGAACCAATAAAAAAGCCATCACCACCAGTTGACGCAATGAGCGCGGAAAAGAATGCCACTTATTCAAAGAAATCATCTCATTACCTATTCATACTATTATGGTAACAGAACTTTTATTCGATAGTGAATTTGCAGGCCAATTTAATAAAAAATTTCTAATTGATTGTTATGCTAAGAACAGTTTTTTAATCACGAAAATTGAGGGTGAAATTATTAAGTAATTAATAAGGCAAGAAGAGTAAATAATATTCATTCGCTTAAATAGCAATAAATATTTTACCAAGGAATCCACTGCACCCCCCGACCATACCGGCGAGGAGAACAGCGAATTTTTATAGATGGTGCCTCACTCCACGTGTCGCCCGATGTTTGATAAAGCTAATTAGTAAGCAAATATCATGCTGCTGGGCGATAGGCACCTTACTTTTGGCATCATTCATGGCTTATGTGGTATAACATCCCTCAATATTGTCTCTTGGATCCGACATAAAAAGTTGAATGAGCGACTACCCAGTATAATAAGCATTATATATGCCAACTTTTTAATTAATTCACTAACAAATTGAAAATTAAAAAAATATTTTTTTTAAAGCCTTAGAAAAGCTTTTTCATTAAATTTAATGAAATTATTTTAGCAAAAATGTTGCCTATTAGAGACATTTCGTTGAGTAAATTAGATACTAACGAAAAATCATACAATTAAATGTCTCTATTTAGAGACAATTTATTTTGCTTTTTGAAAATTGACGACAATTATAGGTTTCAATACGCAATTTTAACTAATTATTAAATGATTTTAATAATAATTAACATCCAATTTCAACTAAATTTAGCTCATAATAAAATTAATTTTTGTATATTTTCGATCAAAAAATTAAAGCTATATTTTATCTCCTATTACTAATCAAGTTTTATCACTTAATTAGCCATAGGGGAAAATATTTATATCAATATCAACCCAATTGCCGACGAGCATTACGGAAAATACGCATCCATGGACTATCTTCTCCCCATTCTTGTGGATGCCATGAATGGGTAACCGTACGAAATACTCGCTCAGGATGCGGCATCATGATAGTCGCACGCCCATCTAAGCTCGTCACTGCCGTAATACCATTAACAGATCCATTTGGATTTGCTGGATATTGCTGAGTAACCTGGCCATAATTATCAACAAAACGTAGCGCAACTAAATGATTTTTTTCCAATAGGTCAAGATGAACAATGTTTCGTATCTCAACTAGTCCTTCACCATGAGACACCGCTATTGGTAGCTGGCAACCGGCCATATCTTGTAAGAATAGCGAAGGACTTTCCATCACTTTTACCAAACTAAAGCGCGCTTCAAAGCGCTCTGAACGATTACGTACAAATCGTGGCCAATGTTCCGCACCTGGAATTAACTGATTGAAATTAGACATCATCTGGCAGCCATTGCATACCCCTAAAGATAAAGTATCAGAGCGAGTAAAAAAGCCAGCAAATTCGTCACGTACTCTTGAATTGAATAAAATTGATTTTGCCCAGCCTTCTCCCGCACCCAATACATCACCATAAGAAAAACCACCGCAGGCAACTAATAGCTGAAAATCAGCTAGTGTCACTCTGCCTGCTAACAAATCACTCATATGCACATCGATAGCAGTAAAACCTGCTCGGTGAAATGCAGCAGCCATTTCAACATGGGAATTGACACCCTGTTCACGTAAAACAGCTACTTTAGGTGCGGGGTTTATCCTAATATAGGAGGCAGCAATGTCATCTGCTGGGTCAAAGTTTAATTTTACATTCAATCCAGGATCTGTCAGGTCTTGTTTAGCACGATGCTCTTGATCAGCACAGTCAGGATTATCACGTAAACGTTGCATTTGCCAGGTGGTTTCAGCCCACCATAAACGCAATTGACTACGCTTTTCACGATAAATTTCTCTACCATCGCTATTGATAGCAACAATATCGTCTTTAATTGCCATACCAATATAGTGTACACACTCAGCCAATCCATGCTCGGCCAAACAAGCTTCCACCATTTCTCTATCCGCTTGCTTGACTTGGATGACTGCACCTAATTCTTCACTAAATAAAGCAGCAAGAGGATCTCTATCATAATTACCGATATCAATATTCAAACCACAATGACCGGCAAATGCCATTTCTGCTAATGTAACAAATAGGCCACCATCGGAACGATCATGATAAGCTAATAATTTTTGATCTTTTATAAGCGCCTGAATCGCATTAAAGAAACCGGTTAATAATTTAGCATCGCGAACATCCGGAGCATGATCACCTAATTGCCGGTATACCTGCGCTAGTACTGAACCACCCAAAGCATTATGACCTTGCCCGAGATCAATTAATAATAATGCATTATCTTGATCACTTTTTAACTCAGGTGTAACCGTTAAACGAACATCTTCAACCCGAGAAAAAGCGGTAATAACGACAGAAAGCGGCGCGGTCATTTCACAAATCTGTTCGCCTTCATGCCAGGTTGTCTTCATTGACATAGAATCTTTACCAACCGGGATGGTTAAACCTAATGCCGGACATAGCTCTTCAATAGCCTTCACTGCTTGATACAAACCTGCATCTTCACCAGGATGTCCTGCTGCTACCATCCAATTAGCTGAAAGTTTCACCCTTTTTAAGTCCTGAACATAAGTAGAAGCAATGTTGGTCAACGCTTCTCCAACCGCCATTCGGCTAGATGCCGCATAGTCCAATAGCGCTATTGGGGAACGCTCCCCGATAGACATCGCTTCGCCATAATAACTTTCTAGACTAGCTGTCGTGACCGCACAATCAGCAACCGGAATCTGCCAGGGACCAACCATTTGATCTCGCGCCACCATTCCGGTAACACTACGATCGCCAATAGTAATCAGAAAAGTTTTCTCTGCTACTGTAGGCAAATATAATACCCGTTTAACTGCTTCTGTTAAGGTTATCATCTCTCGATTAATCGGCTCACTGGCAGCAAATTGAGAGCTAACCTCCCGCAACATTTTAGGTGTTTTACCTAACAAAACATCAAGTGGCAGACAAATAGGCTGGTTAGCAAAATAACTATCATTAAGAATGAGATCTCGATTTTTCGTCGCTTCACCAACAACGGCATATGGAGCGCGTTCTCGACGACATATCGACTCAAATAAGGGAAGTTGTTCAGGCAAAACTGCTAATACATAGCGCTCTTGAGATTCATTACACCAAATCTCACGTGGATCCATACCTGGTTCATCATTCAATATTTGGCGTAATTCAAATACCCCGCCTCGATCAGCATCATTCACTAACTCAGGTATGGCATTAGAAAGCCCTCCAGCGCCAACATCATGAATAAATAGGATCGGATTATCATCACCTAATTGCCAACACCGATCAATAACCTCTTGGCAACGACGCTCCATTTCTGGGTTATCACGTTGCACCGAAGCGAAATCAAGATCAATATCAGACTGCCCTGAAATCATAGAAGAAGCTGCGCCACCTCCCAGCCCAATATTCATCGATGGGCCACCTAGTACAATTAATTTAGCGCCAACTGGAATATTCCCTTTTTGAATATGCTCTGCCCGAATATTACCCATACCACCAGCTAACATAATCGGTTTGTGGTAGCCACGTAATTCTGCGCCATTATGACTATTCACTCGTTCTTCATAAGTACGAAAATAACCTAATAAAGCTGGTCGGCCAAATTCATTATTAAAAGCAGCGCTACCCAATGGCCCATCAAGCATAATATCAAGCGCACTAACAATACGCTGCGGTTTACCAAAATTTTGTTCCCAAGGTTGTCTAAAACCTGGAATACGTAAGTTAGAAACCGCAAATCCAACTAACCCTGCTTTAGGCTTTGCTCCACGTCCTGTTGCCCCTTCATCGCGTATTTCTCCACCCGAGCCTGTAGCAGCACCAGGCCAAGGAGAAATAGCTGTCGGGTGGTTATGCGTTTCTACTTTCATCAATATATGGGCATTTTCATGATGATAATCATACTTACCTGTTACCGGATCAGGAAAAAAACGCCCAATATTCGATCCTTCCATCACAGCAGCGTTATCTTTATAAGCAGACAAAATATAATCTGGCGTTTGTTGATAAGTATTTTTTATCATACTAAACAAAGAATTAGGTTGTAATTTACCATCAATAACCCAACTGGCATTAAATATTTTATGCCGACAATGTTCTGAATTAGCTTGCGCAAACATATAGAGCTCAACATCCGTTGGATTCCGTTCTAATGTTTGGAAGGCATGCATTAAATAATCAATTTCATCGGCTGCTAACGCTAACCCTAATTCAGTATTTGCTAATTCAAGTGCTCGACGACCGTTTTTAAATATTTCTATCGTCACCATGGGAGCCGGTTTATGATGCACAAAAAGTGATTTTATCTGCTCGAAAGAAGTCCAAACGGATTCAACCATACGATCATGCAAAATAACAGATAAATCATCCAATTGTGATATATCCAATGGCCTGGAGTAAATAATATAATATGCAATTCCACGCTCAAGCCGGATAACCTGCTGTAATCCACAGTTATGGGCAATATCCGTTGCCTTTGAAGACCAAGATGAAATAGTACCTGGTCGTGGAGTAACCAAGAGTAACTGGCCAGCAGGCTGTTGGTCAGTTAATGAAGGGCCATAATGAAGCAATTGACTCAGTTTTTGTCGTTCATTCTGATTTAATGGCCCACCAAGTTCAGCAAAGTGTACATATTCAGCATAAATGTCAATAACCGGTAGTTGCTGCTGTTGGCATAGGGAAAGAAGCTTAGTAATGCGAAATGTCGATAAAGCGAGTGAGCCACGTAGAATTTCCATAGTGATAGATTCTCTTAACTTATAAAGCTGGCCTGAAGGATGTGTTTCAGGATAACTGGAAGGTTATTATAGAGCATCATGAACCGTTACAAAACCGTTTGCGTGCACATTTATCACTTATCACTCACCAGAGAATATCAAAGATATGTAAAATAAATTAAATTAAGTTGCAAATCATACTTTTATTAATCATAATACTTGGCTCTTAAAAAATTGTCCATAATTTGGTCATTTTAATTAAGATAATATGTTTAACTAACGAGATGTAACCATTTGATTAATATTAGAATTAATTATCTTGTTATCGTTATTATCTCTATAATTTCTGTTGGTATCATTGCTCTTAATACTGAGTGGCCCAACCAGCAGAAAGACCAGGTGAAGAGAATTATTTCTCGCGGTGAATTACGTTTAAGTATCATTAATTCACCACTGATGTCCTTTAACGATAAGCAAGGAGCAAGCGGATTTGATTACGAACTGACTAAACGCTTTGCCGATTACCTTGGCGTAAACCTACGTATCAATGTACGTTCAAATATCAATCAACTTTTTAATGATCTTGAAAACGGTAATAGTGACTTTATTACTGCAGGACTTCTTTACAATGAGAAGCGCATCGATAAAGCACAGCCAGGTCCTGCCTACTATACCGTTTCACAACAGCTGATTTATCGCAAAGGGATAAGTCGTCCACACTCTTTGAACGATGTAAAAAGAAAGTTTGTCGTTGCAACTGATTCAGTTCACGCTAACACACTACAACGGCTGAAACAGAAATATCCCAATCTTCAGTGGAAAGAAACCAGTCACTATAACGCGACTGAATTATTACAATTGCTGGCAGAAGGAAAGATTGACTATACCATAGAAAACTCTATTGTCATCGCTATGCAGCAACGTATTCATCCAAACATTGCTGTGGCCTTTAATGTTAGCGACGATCATAGCCTTAATTGGTATATGAAACGCTCAAAAGATAATAGTCTAAATGCAGCAATGTTAGACTTCTTCAATAAAAGCAATGAAGAGGAGCTTTTAATACGCTTAGATGAAAAATATTTTGGCCATATTGCTACTTTTGACTATTTTGATACGCTTTCTTTTATTACTGCGATTAATCAAATTTTACCAACCTATAAACATCTATTTAAAAAATATGCAGAAGATATGGATTGGTGTTTACTAGCAGCAATTTCTTGGCAGGAATCACACTGGGATCCACTTGCCACATCACCAACCGGGGTTCGTGGTTTAATGATGCTAACTGTACCAACCGCACAAACAATGGGTGTGTCAAATAGGCTGGATCCTGAAGAAAGTATTAAAGGTGGCGCAGCTTACTTACAATATTTGATTTCACGCTTACCAACCACTATTGTGCCTGATGATCGCATTTGGTTTGCATTATCGGCCTATAATATGGGGCTGGGACATATGCTTGATGCCAGGAAACTGACACGCTTACAAGGCGGAGATCCAGACAGTTGGTTAGATGTAAAAGCCAGACTTCCCTTACTCAGCAAGAAAAAATATTTTGCTAAATTAACCTACGGTTATGCGCGTGGCTATGAAGCATATCTCTATGTGGAAAATATTCGGCGTTATCACCAAAGCTTGGTGGGTTACCTACAGAATAAAGAAATGAATCAAAATATGCAGCTTGCTGCAAGGGATCCTCTTTTATTCTCTAGAACCAGCAACAAAAAAGAAAGTAGTGATTAATTTAGTCAATCATCACTAAATAGTATTAGCCTTTATTTCTGCCTAAGTAGCCTTAATTAAGCTGCTTAGGCAAAAATAATTTATCAGCGATGTCATTTCTTGATCAATTTTTTTTCTGCTCGACGCCATTGAAAAAAACCACTTAACATTGCCGAACATTCATTAGCCAAAATACCACCCAATACCAGAATACGATGATTCATATCAGGATGATTAAAAACATCAATCACTGAACCAGCGGCACCAGTTTTTTTATCAGAGGCTCCATAAACCAAGCGACTGATGCGCGCATGGATCATGGCCCCAGCACACATAATGCAAGGTTCTAGTGTCACATAAAGGGTGGTATTAAGTAATCGATAATTTTGTAAATATTGACCACCTGACCGCAAAGCTAAAATTTCTGCATGGGCGCACGGATCATGATCCAAAATAGAATGATTCCACCCTTCTGCAATCAATTTATCTTCATGTACCAATACCGCGCCAACAGGAATTTCACCTTTTGCTTTCGCATTTTCTGCTAAAAAAATAGCTTTTATCATCCAATAAATATCTTTTTTGGCTTGTTCCACGAATAAAAACCTCAAAAATTAATTCACATAGCAAAAATGGTTATAACATAACATCAATTTATGGTTTAATAACAGCTACGTACACAATAAATCACATTGATAAACTATTTGTAAAATAATCTATGTCATTAATTAAATTTAGCCTACTTGACTTTGCACATCTTGGAGTTAAGTCTAATAACCTATCTAACATGGATATATTAAATGATAAAAAATTAATAAATAACAATCAGTATTTTTTGCTAAAAATATTGCTACTTATTTTATTATTCAGCCTAATTCATTACTCCATTGGTTACCCACCAAGGCTAAATTATAGTTCAGGTATCGTCGCATTACTGATTGTTATTAGCCCATTACGGATAATATATAGTGGGTTTATTATCATATTCACTATTATCGCAACGCTATATTTTCCAGTCAGATTTCTGTATGGTTCGCCTTCACTAACCATAGCAACATCGGTTACCTACACCAATTTACATGAGGCATTAGAATTCATTGCGAATATTCCCTACTCTCTTTATATTGGATCATTATTGATTTTACTATTGGGTTGTTTGTGCGCAAAATTTAAGCTTGATAGCACAAAAAAAATAAAGGTTTGGGCTTTTATTATTTTTGTTGTTTTTCTGCTCTATGGCCCAATAAAAGATTATAAAGAAACGGGTAAATTCAATATATTAAATAGTGGCTATCCACAAATTAAATTTATCAAAGATTTCTATGAGGCGAAAAGCGAGACAAAAAAGCTTTTTAGTTTGCTCGCACAAAAAGATGACTTCCAGCCAAATAATGCTGATACACCATTTGATACCTATGTTATGGTGATTGGTGAAAGTGCTAGACGCGACTCTCTGCATGTTTACGGCTTTCCAATTAATAATACCCCATTTATGGACACCGCTAATGGTATCTTGTTCAACCATTATATTTCTGCTGCCTCAACAACGATACCATCATTAACTCATTCCCTAGCTCAACCTCCCAAATTAGCCGATAACATTATTGCGCTAACCAAAAAGTGGGGATTTACTACCTATTGGCTGTCAAATCAGGGCGCTGTCGGTATCTATGACACACCAATTGCTTCGATGGGGCAAAAAGCCGATCAGCCACTTTTCCTTAAAAAAGGAAGCTATAATAGTAAAGACAACAATGATGATGAATTACTACCGCAAATCGCCGCAGCGATCAAAACACCTCAGCGCAAAAAATTCATTATTGTTCATTTAATTGGCAGTCATCCTCGTGCTTGCGTAAGAACAGATGATCATTATGATATTTTTTATAAAAGTGAAGAGATTTCATGTTATATACAGAGCATAAAAAATACTGACCACCTGCTAGCAACTATTCATAAATATTTAACAGACAGTCAATCAAAATGGACGATGATCTATTTTTCTGATCATGGTCTCAGTTTCATCAATAAAAATAACCCGGGTAACCTAAAACTTACCCATAATGATCAATACCGTCAGAATTATGAAGTACCATTGTTTATTAGTTCTTATAATTCTAACGACCGGCAATACATCACTGCTCCTAGAAGTGGAATTAACTTTTTAAGCCTATTTTCTGAATGGTCAGCTATTAGCGATCCTAGTATTGACCATTCCTGTCATATGATTTCAAACGATATCTGTCACCAACAAAATAACGTACTTAACTTTAGTAATAAACTAATTGACTATACAAAATTACCGGCAGACATGGCTCTATAAAATTATGTCAAAGACTGAACCTGAGAATAGGATAAATATTATCCTGTTGGATCAGCTAATTTGGTATTTTCAGAGTAAAGTAGGCTGTATTTATTCTCTATTCAAACCGAATAATAAATCCAGTCGCTTACTAACTGTAAACTCATATTTTAAATAAACGCTTAAAATATCATTATTAATTACTAATCATTAGTATTCAATTTTGATACATAAGAATTTTAAATAATTTAAAAATAATGTATTGTGTTGTGTTATATTTTTGTTTTCAAATTGGAGCTACTTGTTAGCAAATTAACCCTATTTGGTAATAGCAAAATACCAAGCAAACATGGGAATATTCACCTGCTATTAAAATAATTAAATATTTATTCATCGGCACTAACAGAAAAAGTCCGCGGCTTTCATTTATTTAATTATAGATCTAAATTTAATTATATGAAAAATCATCTTAACTATATAATTTTATTATTATTTTTATTTTTAAAGAAGACTCAGGACTAGCTCATATATCCACTTTCACTATTTTTTAAATTACTTTCATATTAAGAACAAATAATAAATTAAGAAAACTAAAATGAAAAAAGCCTATTCAATAATAAATATATTATTGAATAGGCAAAAGCCAATGGATATAAAAAATATCGGTTAGGTTATCAGGAAATAGAATGTCTGCATGACTCTAAATATGGTTTTATCACCCAAATAAGCGATAATATAAAATTAACCCAGCATAATGATAATAAATTAATCAATCTGTTAGCAAAAGTGTTATCTGATCCATCCAAATATCCATTTTTATTACAAAAAGTTTCAATAAATTCACAATTAAAATGTCTATTGATTGACTTATACATAAAGGGGATTAAATATTATTCTTTTTCTTTTTCAAATCCATGGCCAACATTCACTATTTCACCGTAATCCGCGGTATAAATTAAAATCAACTTTATTTTCATTAACGACATTGAATATATCATTAATAATTAGGTCAGTATGATGAATCGTGAGATCATAGTTTTTATAAGGTATAATGATTATCATAAAGATGAATAACAATAAATCTCTTTTTGGCATTATCAATGAATAAGAATATTTTATCAGAACTTCTTGGCTATGAAATTGATAAAATATTCTTAGACAAGAAAGGAAATATGATAGAGCGCTAACCGCTAATGAAAATACTTTACCTTTTTCATTAATAGAATAACAATTAATTAGTAATAATATTGGTGGATCTTAATTTGAAATCCAGACATAAAATTATGTTGTTTTTGGTATTTAAATCGACACGATGGGGTTAAATGTTTAAAATAGATTTAGCTGCCGCAACACAGATTTCATATGTGTACTTGCTTGTGTAAAGAGTTTACACGAAACTTTTATCACTATAAAATATATATCATAATCAGCTTTTTATATTTTATTTTTAATTTACTTTTAAGCCAAAACATTGAATTTAACGCTCACACACTTAACATTTTTAAGATAGTAAAAAATATATATTGCGATTTTGTATTATCAAATTAGGCTTTTCAACATAATGTATACTGTATGAAATTACAACTTGTAGATAAAAGTAACTAATAGTTTTCATACATAACTAGCTGATATTTAATTAAATTAATTATAAGGTATTGATATGTCACTATTAATTACTAATCGCTGTATCAACTGTGATATGTGTGAACCAGAATGTCCTAATGAAGCAATTTCAATGGGAGACGAATTTTACCAAATTAATCCCAATCTTTGCACTGAATGCATTGGCCACTATGATAAACCGACCTGCCAGTCCGTTTGTCCAATCACCAATACTATTATCAAAGATCCTGCTAATCCAGAAACAGAAGAGCAATTATGGGATAAATTTGTCTTATTACATCATGCTAATAAAATTTAACTTTCCATAATCACCGTGGCACAAGCATAATTTTGTTCATCTGATAATGATACATGAATATGTTGCACGCCTAATGAATCAGCCAATATCTTTGCTTGTCCTAACAAATTAAGTCCTGGCTTACCTAACTCGTCATTAAAAACTTCAAACTGATTGAGCGCCAAACCATTTCGGATCCCAGTTCCTAACGCTTTTGCTGCTGCTTCTTTAACAGCAAAGCGCTTAGCCAAAAAACGTACCGGCTGAGAATGATTTTGATATTGTCGCCATTCTTGAGCAGACAATATACGCTTTGCCAGACGCTCTTCTAAACGCGCGATAATCTGCTCAATACGTACAATTTCAACAAAATCGGTACCCAAACCAATAATAGCCATTAACAACGTGCCTCACGAAGAATTTTCTTCATATCGCTCACTGCCATCGCCATGCCACTAAAAAGTGCTCGCCCAATAATCGCATGACCAATATTAAGTTCATATATATCAGGCAATTGCGCAATACATTGAACATTATGGTAAGTTAGCCCGTGACCCGCATTCACCTTAAGCTTTTTCGCAGTGGCATAACTTACCGCTTGCTTGATACGTTCAAACTCTTTTCTCTGTTCTAACTCGCTCTTAGCGTCAGCATAGGCACCGGTATGGATCTCAATAAATGACGCTCCAATTTCAGCAGCCGCATCAATTTGTTTATTTTCAGGATTAATGAACAAAGAAACGGTAATACCTGCTTCGGCTAACCGTTTTACAGCAATCGCAACTAGCACTTGCTGCCCAACAACGTCAAGCCCACCTTCAGTCGTTATTTCTTGACGTCGCTCTGGTACCAAACAGCAAAATTGAGGTTTAAGCTCGCAAGCAAAGTAGACCATTTCATCCGTTATAGCCATCTCCAAATTCATGCGGGTTTGTAGCGTCTGGCTAAGTAACTTAACATCACGATCAGTAATATGACGGCGATCTTCACGTAAATGGATAGTGATCCCATCTGCACCCGCTTGCTCTGCAAGAAATGCGGCTTGTATCGGATCTGGATATCGTGTTCCCCGTACATTACGCAATGTCGCAACATGATCAATATTAACGCCTAATAATAACTCTGCCATATTTAACTCCGGTTATCCATCTCATGGTTTGAATTTCATTTATCCATGCAATAATTCAAATAGATTTTAATAATCACGCTTCAACCCGGTTTTAAGCAATATGAGTTGGTAAAAAAGCTCGCGGCTTTTTAATGTTCTTCCTCCCAAATAAGGGTTTAGCGCAATACGCGTAAAACGCTTAGCTGCTCTTAATGTATCGACATCAGGAAACTCACGACAGGCAAATGCCTTAAGCTGTTTGCCGGTAAAACTCATATGATCAATAACCAAACTGGCAATAAAACCTTTCTCTTCCCGGTAACGGTAAGTCATTTTATCTATTACCTGTTCACCACTACCTGAGCAATGTAAAAAATCAACACCATAACCTAAATGAAACAACAATGATAATTCAAAACGGCGTAATTCATGTTCTGGAGTATATTCACTGCCAGCCAATATCTGCAAACAAGTAAGATATTCAAAGAATAAGGTTTTATAGGGGATATTTTGAGCTAAAACTCGCACAAGCAATTCATTAACATACAAACCGCTGTACAGCACAGTGCCGGTAAATGGTAGCCCTAAAGAAATCGGTTCTGCACCTCGCAACGTTTTCATTTCTCCCTTGCCTACCCAACGGATCAGCAATGGAGTAAAGGGCTGTAGATAGCCTTTTAAATTAGATCGACGGCTACGAACACCTTTGGCTAATAGTCGAATACGCCCCTCATTTTCGGTAAAAAAATCTAATAATAAACTCGTTTCACTATAAGGGCGAGTATGAAGTACAAATGCACGTTGCCAACCGTCCACGGAAATCCGCCTTAATGAAGATCATCCATATAGCCTAAACTACGCAGTGCACGTTCATCATCGGCCCATCCAGCTTTAACTTTCACCCAAAGTTCAAGATGAACTTTAGTAGCAAAAAGTTTTTTCATATCCATCCGAGCTTCTATACCAATTTTCTTAATTTTGCTACCTTTATTACCAATAACCATTTTTTTCTGACCATCTCTTTCAACCAAAATCAGGCCATGAATGTTATAGCAACCTCGTTCATTTACCAAAAATTGCTCAATTTCAACTGTGACCGAATAAGGTAGTTCATCGCCGAGAAAGCGCATTAACTTCTCACGAATAATTTCAGAAGCCATAAAACGTTGCGAGCGATCGGTAATATAGTCTGCTGGAAAATGATGTGTTGCTTCTGGCATATGTTGACGGACAATTTTAGTAATAATATCAATACCGGTACCTTTTCCCGCGCTAATTGGTACAATATCTAGAAAATTCATTTGTTTGCTAAGAAATTCAATATGGGACAATAAGCTGGTTTTATCTACCACATTATCAATTTTATTGATCACTAATAATACCGGACAAGGTATATGACGCAGTTTATCTATCACCATCTCATCATCGATTGTCCAATGTGTACCTTCAACAACAAAAATAATCAGTTCCACATCGCCAATTGAGCTACTTGCTGCCCTATTCATTAAACGATTTATTGCACGCTTTTCTTCCACATGCAAACCTGGTGTATCGACATAAATCGTTTGATAATTATCTTCTGTATCAATTCCCATGATGCGATGACGGGTTGTCTGTGGTTTACGTGAAGTAATAGAAACCTTTTGCCCTAGTAATTGGTTCAGTAATGTTGATTTACCAACATTTGGACGGCCTACAATAGCTACAAATTCACAATAGGTTTTCTCTTTGCTCATTCAAGCTCCAATATTTTTAATGTCTGCTCAGCCGCGGCTTGTTCGGCCTTACGACGACTTGAACCCACTCCTTGAACAGGTTCCTTTATGCCACGAACCTGACAATGAATAGTAAACTCCTGATCGTGCGCTTCACCGCGAACTTGAACAACCAAATAACTTGGTAAAGGTAGACGGCGTCCCTGTAAATACTCTTGTAAACGTGTTTTAGGATCTTTTTGCTTATCGCCGGGGCTAATTTCTATTAATCGAGTGTCATACCAAGCTAAAACAATTCGTTCAGTAGTTTGAATATCACTATCTAAAAAAATACTGCTAATCAAAGCTTCGATAGTATCTGCCAATATCGATTCTCGACGGAAACCACCGCTTTTTAATTCACCAGGCCCTAAAAGTAAACATTCTCCCAAATCAAACTCTCGTGCAAGCTCAGCCAGTGTATTACCTCTGACCAATGTCGCTCGCATACGACTCATATCGCCTTCATCAACTTTTGGAAAACGGTGGTAGAGATCATTAGCAATCACAAAACTAAGTATTGAATCACCTAAAAACTCCAATCTTTCATTGTGACTACTACTGGCACTACAATGAGTTAATGCTTGCTTCAATAATTCAATTTGTTTAAAAGTATAGCCAAGCTTACGCTGTAGCTGTTTAATTTCTTGTCGCTCTGACCACTCAATTAAAGTAGAATTCATGTGCTACCAATTATTTCATTATCAAATTACAAAAAGCATACGCAACAGATTTGCAAAATAAATTTTACAGAACTATTGCGCTTGCAGGATCTCTTATCTTAATCAAGAAACCGTCATTTTTGATTATCGCGATATATTCTATATTGATTGCTATATAAATCAATTTTGCATCAATGACTTATCTCATTATTTTATTAGTTGATTGCACCAATACGACTTAAACGTACCCCAGTTGGCCATTCACCCTCATGCTTATCAAGGCTAAACCAGATAATAACTGCACGCCCAACTAAATTCTCTTCCGGTACAAAACCCCACATACGGCTATCTGCACTATTATCCCTATTATCTCCCATCATGAAATAGTGTTTAGGAGGAACAATCCATTCATTGTCTGGTAAACCAGGCTGTTGATAACGTGACTGGGTATATACTTGTGAGATCACTAAGATTTCATGGCTAGTATCATCTAATTTTTCGATTCTTTCCGCTTGACGCAATGCGTTACTTGGAACTGGTTCACCAAATGGAATTTGATAACTCCCTTTCTGGCTTTCTACCATAGAATCAATATTAAAAAATAAAGCCCATTCACTCTCTTTTAATGAAGAATAAATAATTGGTAATGTTCGTACACAGTTTGAAATTGAACAATTCGGGTATATATGTAACTCTTTTTGTTCAGGATCATAAACAATTTTATCACCAGGTAGACCAATAACACGTTTAACAAAATCCACACTAGGATCTTTGGGATATTTAAATACCGCAATATCACCACGTTTAGGTTTTCCTGTTCCCAATAATGTTGTTTGTGTGACAGGATCTTTTAATCCATAAACAAACTTTTCTACTAGTATAAAATCACCGACCAATAAAGTAGGCATCATTGAACCTGACGGGATTTGAAACGGCTCATAAATAAATGAGCGTATCACTAATACAATCGCTAATATCGGAAAAATAGATGAACAAGTATCAACCCATGATGGTTTATGAATACTTTCGGCTAAATGGGTCTGCTCTACATTTCCCTCAGTAACCTTTTGCCGCTGCGCCATTTTTTTCTTACGAGCAGGTGCTAATTTAAAACGATCAATAACCCAGATAATCCCTGTAATCAAGGTCGCCAGCGTCAAGATCAAAGAAAAAGTATTAGCCATTATGACTCCTTATAACAGTTAGTTATCTTTACCTACATGAAGGATAGCAAGAAACGCTTCCTGCGGTAGTTCAACATTACCAACCTGCTTCATTCGTTTCTTACCTTCTTTCTGTTTCTGTAGTAATTTTTTCTTACGGCTAACATCACCACCATAACATTTAGCTAATACATTTTTACGTAATTGTTTCACCGTTGAACGCGCTATGATATGGGTACCTATTGCAGCCTGAATTGCAATATCAAATTGCTGGCGAGGAATCAGATCTTTCATTTGATCTACCAGCTCACGACCACGGTATTGTACATTTGCACGATGAGTAATCAATGCTAAGGCATCCACTCTTTCGCCATTAATTAATACATCTACACGCACCATATCAGCCGCTTGGAAGCGGACAAAACCATAATCTAATGAAGCATATCCCCGTGAAGTAGATTTCAAACGATCAAAAAAATCTAAAACCACCTCAGCCATAGGAATTTTATAAGTTAATGCGACCTGATTACCATGATAAACCATATTAGTCTGCACACCGCGTTTTTCTACACACAAACTAATGACATTACCAAGATATTCCTTAGGCATTAGCATATTACATTCTGCAATTGGTTCGCGTAATTCATTTATATTATTAAGTGCCGGTAACTTAGACGGACTATCAACGTAGATGACATCACTATTTGTTAATTCAACTTCATAAATAACTGTAGGCGCAGTTGTAATAAGATCCAAATCATATTCACGTTCCAGACGCTCCTGGATAATCTCCATATGAAGTAGACCAAGAAAACCACAGCGAAATCCAAAACCTAATGCAGTTGAACTCTCTGGTTCATAAAGTAACGAAGCATCATTCAAACTTAATTTAGCTAAAGCGTCACGAAAGCCTTCATAATCATCAGAACTAACAGGAAATAAACCAGCGTAAACCTGAGGTTTTACTTTTTTAAAGCCAGGCAACGCCTGTTCAGCAGAATGACGAGCGCCCGTTAATGTATCGCCAACCGGCGCTCCGTGAATATCTTTTATGGCACAGACCAACCAACCTACTTCACCACAATTGAGTTGTTGACGATCAATTCGTTTGGGTGTAAAAATACCTAAGCGATCAACATTATAAAGTTGACCAGAGCTCATCACTTTAATTTTATCGCCTTTACAAAGAAGACCATCTTTAATACGTACCAGCGAAACAACTCCTAAATAATTATCAAACCACGAATCGATAATCAATGCCTGCAAAGGGGCTGCTGGATCACCTTCAGGCGATGGTATCTCTTTAACCAGACGTTCAATTACGCCTTGTACCCCTAATCCAGTTTTTGCCGAACAACGAACAGCGTCATGAGCATCTATGCCAACAATATCTTCAATTTCTTCAGCCACCCGATCAGGCTCAGCCGCAGGTAAATCGATTTTATTAAGCACAGGAACAACTTCTAAATCCATCTCAATAGCGGTATAACAATTAGCAAGAGTTTGCGCTTCGACACCTTGCCCGGTATCAACAACTAGTAATGCACCTTCACAAGCAGCTAATGAACGGGATACTTCATAAGAGAAATCAACATGACCGGGTGTATCAATAAAATTAAGCTGATAAGTTTCACCGTCACTGGCTTTATAATTAAGGGTAACACTCTGCGCTTTTATTGTGATTCCCCGTTCCCGCTCCAAATCCATAGAATCTAATACCTGGGCTGCCATTTCACGATCAGAAAGGCCACCGCAGATCTGAATAATACGATCCGACAAAGTTGATTTACCATGATCAATGTGAGCGATGATGGAAAAATTTCTTATATTTTTGATTTTCAAGGTTATATCTTCTTTTAAATAGCCTTATAAAATCAGTTTTAGCTATAGTTTAGCCTACAAAGCTAAAACTAATAAAAGCTGTTATGACAATCTTGGGAATGCATTTTACATATAAGCGACAAACAACTCAAAGAATCATTAATAATGAAAAGTCGTTTTTATGAATAAGACGTTTATACGCATAGATTAATGACGATAAGTTGTTACTAATGATAGGCTTTTAGACTTACGTATGTCATTCATACTTGCTCTTTTAATTCATCAGGTGGTAAACCTATTTGCAAAATGGTCGGTTGATATAGTGTTTCTCTTTCCCAATAACGCGCAATTTTTTTTGCGAGAAAAAAACCAACACTTCCGCCAATAACTGCACCTAAAAAGATAATAAATTGATTTAAAAAAAGAAATTGCATAACCCCACTACCGATAAAAAGTCCAAGTAATGGGGTAAGGTAAACAAGCATTGCTGAACTTAATAAACTACCTTTGGGGATCCCTACTTCAACTTTCTGACCAACGGCTAGAGGCTGGCTTACCCCAAGTTCTAATTGATACTCAGTTTCCGGTCCTATTTTATTTAGAATATAAGATCCGCAAGTTGAGCGAACAGCGCAACTACCACAACCGGAATTAGAACCATATCGTAAAACAGCTCGACCATTATGCCAACGCACTACTGTTGCCCATTCTTTAACCATTAATTTGCCTTTTTAAAACTAACGTTAGCTGCAATCTGGCTAGCGGTTAACAATGGTAATTGACCAATAACCGTAACTTCGTATTGTCCCTTTATTACAGTATAAATGGTTAAACCTCCTTTAAGAAATGGCTGTTCAATAAGTTGACGATCTCTTGCTTTAGTGACATTAATAGAAAAACTAAATAACCCATCACTAAATATCATGGTCTCTAAATATTCATTAAGGGCTATCTCTTTACAGTTACGAGAGATTTCTTCAAATCCCAACGGAAGTTGGTTTATTTGCCAGTTAAATTGCTTAGTGATTGATTTGGAAATAAGTAATAAAGGAGGCATATTCAACGATGATATCACTTGCACCGATTTCAGTAACTCTTGACTATTAAAAACTACAGAAACAACCCTAAATTGTTCCAATATTTCATTTTTACTATCTAATAGATCAATGCGTAGCGGTAATTTCGTTTTTTCATCAATTAATAAGATATAACTAAAACGTGAATTATCTTTTGGTATAACACGAATAACCTGACAGCTTATATCACCAATATGCGTTCCATCTAACTTAATGAAATTATAATAAGATTGCAGTTTAGTAAAATTAGCAAAAACTACTGATGGCAAATAATCAACGATATAAGAACCCTCTAAGCTAAAAGAATCAAATCCTGGCTCAAAGTAGCTAATTTTATTACCTTTTTGAATAATTTCACGCCGAAAACTATCCATCTGCATCATTTGAGCAATTGGTTTATTGTTAATAACGAAATGACGATATCTGATCGGCGTTATACCTTGGTGGTTAACAATAATGAATGATAATTCGTAAGGTAAAGATTTTACCGCATTAACCATATCAGTTAATAAAATTTCAGCCGATAATTCTTTAGCATAAGAATGTAAAGGCAACAATAAACCGCCCAGTAAAAAAAAGAAGGCGGATAACCAATGCTTCATTACTGCTGTTCTGCTCCTGAGTGAGGTTTTTCTGCTATTGGTGAAGACGATGTTACACTTCTATTCAGAGTTGAACGACGCTCAAGCTCATATTGCTGTAACATCAGACCAAGTCGGCGATTACGTTGTTCTAACTGCTCCGTTTGTGAATGAGCAAATAATTGATCATTAAAAACATTTAAACTCACAGGTGACGCAGCACCTATGATTGGTACTGTATTAAATATTGGTAAGTCATATTTGCCATCCGTTTCTATATTAGACGTATTATAATTCAGAACTCCAGCAATAACAGCTACGGCAACACTAGCCGCTACACCAACTTGCGCCATCTGATTAGCACAGGGGCAAAGCTTACGCCAAAAATGCATTAAACGCCAACTAGCAGGCTCAGGTCGTAACTCCGGTTTTGCATCAGACGCAATTTGAACGGGTTCACTTGCCAGTGCCTGCTCTACTTTACCCGTAATATCAAGATGGATAACTTCGTTGATACCGCCTCTCAAACTGTCGCGGATAAGATGGTAGCTCTCCCATCGTTTCTGTAACGAAACATCTTGTAAAATGGTGTGGATCAATTCTGAATCAAAGATCTCTCCATCCATTAAAGCGGAAAGTCTTTCTCTATGCATGCCAAAGTACCCTTCAGTAAAATGTGAACCACATTTAATTCCGTATTAGCGGTTGCACTTTATTATCAATAGCTTCCCTTGCCCGAAAAATGCGCGAACGAACAGTACCAACAGGACAATCCATAATAAGTGCTATCTCCTCATAACTCAGTCCATCTAACTCCCTAAGTGTAATTGCTAAGCGTAAATCTTCAGGAAGCGACTCAATGGTTCGGAAAACTACTTTTCTCAATTCTTCTGACAACATTAAATTCTCAGGGTTCGAAATTTCTTTTAATGCATTAGAAGCTTCAAAATTTTCGGCATTAACCACATCCAAATCATTCGATGGCGGTCGACGTCCTTGGGATATAAGATAATTTTTTGCTGTATTTACTGAGATCCGGTAAAGCCAAGTATAAAACGCACTTTCACCACGAAATGAACCGATAGCGCGATAAGCTTTAATAAATGCCTCTTGGGCAACATCCGGTACATCTCCCTGCGGTACATAACGAGAAACAAGCCTCACAACTTTATTCTGGTATCTAATAACCAGTAAATTAAAAGCTTTTTTATCCCCTTTTTGTAACCGTTTAACCAGCACCTGGTCTGTCAACTGCTCACTCATCCGAGGTCACTTCTCCCGAAAATAAACCTCATATTTTCCTTATTTGAACCCGCCATGTTTTCTCTCATTTGTAAGCAAGCATTCTTTGAGTGACAAAAACTTGCAAAGTTCCAGTCAATTTAAATTATTTTATATTTAATCTAAGCTAAACTATAAAAAAAATTCTTTCAAGGTAATCGTATTTACTCTAAATAAAAGAATAGGCTAACATGGTAATTTACTCTATTATCAAACTTTAGTAATAAAATATTATGCCATCAACACAACATCATACGGATATTTTAATCATTGGTAGTGGCATCGCCGGTCTATCGTTAGCGCTACGATTAGCATCACAATACCAAATAACCATACTTAGCAAAAACATTTCAACTGAAAGCGCATCTTACTATGCACAAGGTGGAATTGCAGCGGTTTTTGATCAAACTGATAGCATAGAAGCCCACGTTAAAGATACTTTAATTGCCGGTGCCGGACTGTGTTATAAAAAAACCGTTGAATTTGTCGCCTGTAATGCCTACCACTCTATACAATGGCTCATAGAGCAAGGTGTTTTATTTGATAAAGAGATCAATCAAGCAGGTAAAGAACAATACCATCTTACGAAAGAAGGAGGCCATAGCCATCGCCGTATTCTTCATTATGCCGACGCAACAGGTAAACAGGTAGAAACAACATTAGTTGAAAAAGCCACCAAGCATCCGAATATCTTGATTAAAGAGCAACATAATGCTATTGATTTTATCCGCTCAGATAAAGATCTAACGACAATTACCGGGGCTTACATTTGGGATCTTAGTCAACAAAAAATCGTCATTTGTCATGCAAAAGTGACTGTTTTAGCAACCGGAGGAGCAGCAAAAGTATATCAATATACCACTAATCCCGATATTTCATCAGGCGATGGGATTGCAATGGCTTGGAGAGCCGGTTGTCGTGTGGCCAATCTTGAATTTAATCAATTTCATCCGACTTGTCTTTATCATCCACAAGCACCCAATTTTCTACTAACTGAAGCTTTACGAGGTGAAGGTGCCTATCTTAAACGACCTGATGGTAGCCGCTTTATGCCTGATTTTGATAAAAGAGCAGAACTCGCCCCTCGTGATATAGTTGCCCGTGCTATTGATCATGAAATGAAACGCTTGGGGGCAGATTGTATGTTTCTTGATATTAGCCATCAGCCAGAAAAAGAGATAAAACGATATTTTCCAACTATCTATCAGAAATTAGCCACATTAGGTATCGATATTACTAATGAGCCAATTCCGATTGTACCGGCAGCACATTATACATGCGGTGGTGTTATGGTGGATCATTATGGTCAAACCGATCTTCGACATCTATATGCTATTGGTGAAGTTAGTTATACCGGGTTACATGGCGCCAACCGACTAGCATCAAATTCATTATTAGAATGTCTCGTCTATGGATGGTCTTCTGCTGAACATATAAAACAACAAATCGAACAAATTGATAAGCCATCAACAATCACAAAATGGAATGAAAATCAATGCCATAATTTAGATGAACAAGTTGTTATTCAACGCAACTGGCACGAGTTAAAACTGTTGATGTGGGATTATATGGGAATTGTCAGAACGACCAAACGATTGATACACGCGTTACGGCGCATCCATTTACTACAACAAGAAATAGATGAATACTATTCAAATTTCCGTATATCAAATAATTTATTGGAACTGCGTAATCTTGTTCAAGTGGCTGAATTGATGATCCGCTGCGCGCTTATGCGTAAAGAGAGTAGGGGATTACATTACACATTAGATTATCCGCAACAGCAAACAGAGGCTAAACCGACTATTTTAACCCCTTTCAGCCAAATGGCTATAAAGGGGAATATAATTAACCCTCCCTTATGATTAATCATTTATATGCTAGGCAAAACAGCGACCTGATTTGCCATTGATTGCTAATAATTATTTATATTATCACTCAAATATTCAACAAAATATTTTAATGGATGAACAATTTGGGCGTTCTGTTTATAATCCATTACCTAACCAGAGGTATACAATGAGTGCAACCACATTTTCTGAACTTGAGTTAGACCAAAGTCTACTCAATGCACTGGATGATAAAGGCTATGAGCTCCCGACAACCATTCAGCTTGCAACTATCCCTGCGGCTATGGAAGGACACGATATTTTAGGTTCATCGCCTACAGGAACAGGAAAAACTGCCGCTTACTTATTGCCAGTAATCCAACATTTATTTGATTTTCCGCGTAAAAGATCTGGGCCACCGCGCATTCTTATTCTAGCACCAACCCGTGAACTGGCAATGCAAGTGGCTGAACAGGCAAAAGAATTAGCCAAATACACCCATCTTGATATCGCAACCATTACCGGCGGGGTATCCTATATTAACCACGCTGAAATTTTTAGTGAAAACCAAGATATTGTCGTCGCAACTACAGGACGCTTACTACAGTATATTAAAGAAGAAAATTTTGATTGTCGGGCAATCGAAACTTTAATTTTAGATGAAGCGGATCGAATGCTTGATATGGGATTTGCCAACGACATTGAAACCATTGCCGGTGAAACACGCTGGCGCAAACAGACTATGCTGTTTTCAGCAACACTAGCAGGTGAAGCCATTCAAGATTTTGCTAATCGGTTATTGAATAATCCTCTTGAAATTGATGCTGATCCTTCAAGGCGTGAACGAAAAAAGATCCAACAATACTATTATCGCGCTGATAACATCGAGCATAAAACCGCGCTACTTTGCCATTTATTAAAACAACCTTATACTACCAAATCTATTATCTTTGTCCGTAAACGAGAAAGAGCTCATGAGTTGGTTCAATGGTTACAACAAGCCAATATAAAAACCTGGTTACTTGAAGGGGAAATGGTTCAGGCAAAACGGACTGAAGCCGTTAAACGCCTAAATAGTGGACAAATTAACGTCCTAGTCGCAACTGATGTTGCCTCACGTGGGCTAGATATTGACGATATTAGTCATGTATTCAATTTCGACTTACCGCGTAGTGCTAATATCTATCTGCACCGTATTGGTAGAACCGCACGCGCTGGACGAAAAGGGATAGCAATTAGCTTAGTAGAAGCCCATGATCAGCCTCTATTAGGTAAAATCAACCATTATCTTAAAGAGCCATTAAAAATACGGGTAATCGATAGCCTTCAACCAACCACAAAAACACCGGCTGAAGGTTCACTACGTAAACCCAAACCATCAAAAAAAATCCGACTAAAACGGCAAGAAAAGAAAAAACTTGACCAACAGAAAAAGAAAAAAACCAAAGAGCGTCATCGCGATAGTAAAAATATTGGCAAACGTCGTAAACCATCAGTAAAGCAAACTGATAACAGCTAATGAATGTTTAAGCTGCTTATTTAGCCATTTATTGATTTTTCTGGTTAACTAACAAAAATAAACAGCCTGATAACATTATCAGGCTATTTATTTATTATTCCTAAATTAATTGAGTACCATTTTATTATAAACTTTGCGTGAAAGTACGGGTAATAACATCTCGTTGCTGCTCAGGCGTTAAAGAATTAAAACACACCGCATAACCTGAAAGCCGAATGGTTAACTGAGGATATTTTTTTGGATTTTTAATTGCATCCTCTAAAGTTTCACGAGACAGGACATTAACATTGAAATGTTGTCCTTCTTCTACTGATATCTGCGGTTTAACTTCAAGGGATATTTCACGATATTCAAATGAACCTAGCATCTCCTTGGCAACAATTTGCCCTTCATTAAAATCAGTTTTAGTACAAATGCAGCGCGCTTTATTTTTTTCGTCATCCAATACCAAAAAGAATTTAATAATGGTGCATTATCTACCTTATAAATCTGAATTCCAATAACCATGTCGACCTCCAAATTCGAATAAAATTGAAATAACAATTATTTCTATAAACTATATAACAATTAAATATCGGCCATTCATTGATATGAATTAATAATTTCAATGCGTTATTAATAACAAGATCGACAATTTTCTGTTTTAAATCAACTTTTGTTTAAAAAAATTATATTTTTTAGAAAATATTTTTAATACGAAAATTATAATGAAAAACAAGCGATTTCCGTTTTAACATTTACCTCACATAACGTAAATGTTAAGTTAAACCATATATTAATCAAAACCTAAAGGAATGATTATGTCCGCTTTACCCACCTGGCACGATGTCATCGGCCCAGAAAAAAAACAAAACTACTTCCGTAACACCCTGTCTTACATTGCTAAAGCACGTCAACAAGGTAAAACAATCTTTCCACCACAAAAAGATGTCTTCAATGCTTTCCGTTATACCGAACTGAGCGAAGTAAAAGTCGTGATACTGGGACAAGATCCTTATCATGGTCCTAATCAAGCACATGGCCTCTCTTTTTCTGTTCGGCCAGGTGTTCCTGCGCCACCTTCACTGGTTAATATGTACAAAGAACTAGCAAAAGATATCCCGGATTTCCAATACCCCAATCACGGTTATCTCGTCAGTTGGGCACAACAAGGGGTATTATTATTAAACACGGTTTTAACTGTTGAACAAGGCAAAGCGCATTCACACGCACATCTTGGTTGGGAAACATTTACGGATAAGGTTATTGCGGCAATTAATCAACACCGCGTTGGCGTGGTTTTTTTATTATGGGGATCCCATGCGCAGAAAAAAGGCCAATTTATTGATAACGAAAAACATTTTTCCCTTAAAGCACCCCATCCTTCACCACTCTCGGCGCATAGAGGTTTCTTCGGTTGCCAACAATTTTCCAAAACCAATGAAATACTCATAAAACAGGGATTAATCCCCATTAACTGGACACCAACCATTCCAGAACAATAAACTGAATGCCACCACCATATGGGTGGCATTATTTCAGCTTATTTTGCTTTTGACACAATTACCATTGCCGGCCGCAATAAACGACCATTTAAAGTATAACCTTTCTGCATAACATCAATAACTTGGTTAGGTTCATGTTCTTCAGAATCAATTATCGTCATTGCTTGATGCAATTCTGGATTGAAAGGGATATCTTTCGCCGCAACGACCTGAATACCATATTTACTAACAGTAGCTAAAAAAGATTTTAGTGTTAATTCAAGTCCTTCAAGCATTGGCATCAATTCATCTTTTTCCCGATCAACAAGTTCGATGGCCCTTTCCAAATTATCAATCACAGGTAACAATTCATTAGCAAACCGTTCTAAGGCAAACTTATGCGCTTTTTCAATATCTTGCTCAGTACGACGACGAATATTTTCAACTTCAGCTTTAGCACGCAACAACGCTTCTCGCTCACATTTTTGCGCTTCAAGAAGCAGCTGCTCTAATTCAGTAATACGCGGATCAATTAATACCTCATCTGTAGAACTCACTGGTTGTTCGGTCTCAATGGTCTGTTCCTTTGCCTCATTTTTTTGTGATTTTTTTAATTCTTTTTGTTTAGAGGGTTGCTCATCATACACTTTATGATCTTTACTACTCATGAGTATCTCCACATTTTTTTTAGCATTAATCCAGATTATTAGCTTATTATGGGGATAAAAGTTTGGGTTTCAAGAGAACACGCCAACATGTAAGAGGAAAAAATCATGCTGAGCGGAAAAACAGCAAAAAAAACATTATTTGAATATATTGGCATTGTCGGTCACCCTCGACATCCAGAGGCACTGGCAACTCATGAACAACTTTATAACTGGATACGAGCGCAAAAATATAAAGTAATTGTTGAAAAACAGATCGCCCAACAGCTTAAGTTAAAAAATGCCATCATAGGCGGATTAACAGAAATTGGTAAAACAGCTGATTTAATTATCGTTGTCGGTGGTGACGGTAATATGCTAGGGGCTGCTCGCGTACTGTCACACTATGAAAATAAAGTTATTGGCATCAATCGCGGTAACCTTGGTTTTTTAACTGATCTTGGGCCAGACAACGCACTACAACAGCTAACAGAAGTATTAGCGGGCCATTTCTATGAAGAACAACGCTTCTTATTGGAAACTCAGATCAGCAAAAAAAATCACAAACCTCGCATGAGTACTGCAATTAATGAAGTCATTTTACACCCCGGCAAAGTGGCTCACATGATTGAATTTGAAGTTTATATTGATGATCGCTTTGCCTTTTCTCAACGTTCCGATGGACTAATTATTACTACCCCGACTGGATCAACCGCTTATTCACTCTCTGCCGGTGGCCCGATACTCACCCCCAACCTTGAGGCTATCGCGCTAGTCCCTATGTTCCCTCATACCCTTTCATCGCGGCCACTAGTCATCAGTAGCAACAGTAGTATTAAATTAAAATTTAGAAAAAAAAACATCAATTATGAAATCAGCTGTGACAGCCAAATTATTTTACCTATCCAAGATGATGATGAAGTATTAATCAAACGAAGTAATAAAAAACTTAATCTCATCCATCCAAAAGATTATAATTATTTCAATATATTAAGTTCAAAATTAGGCTGGTCAAAGAAAACTTTTTGATTTTTTTTAATTACTACTTTACTGTATAAAAAACCAGTTTATACTGCATTTATTAACAGTTGTGTTTTTACATACAGGAGAAGCACATGCTTATTCAATTAACCATCAATAATTTTGCGATTGTCCGCAAACTGGAAATTGATTTTAATCCAGGTATGACGGCCATTACAGGCGAAACAGGTGCTGGCAAATCAATTGCAATCGATGCATTAGGTTTATGTTTAGGTAACCGAGCTGATACCAATATCGTTCGTCCTGGTGCTTCCCGTACCGATATCTGTGCCTATTTTTCCCTTACTGACACCACATCAGCACAAGATTGGCTAAAAAATTACCAGTTAGAGAACCAGAATGAATGTTTGTTACGCAGAACCATCACTGGTGATGGACGATCACGCGGTTTTATTAACGGTACAGCGGTTCCCTTATCACAATTACGCGAACTGGGGACATTGCTTATTCAAATACATGGCCAACACGCTCACCAATTATTATTAGCTAATCAGCATCAAAAATATCTGTTGGATACTTACGCAAACCAAACCGCTATCTTAGCTGAAATGAAATCGGCATGGAAAAATTGGCATCAAAGCTGCCAAAAATTAATAAAATTTCAACAACAAGCACCTAAACACCTATCACGCCAACAACTTATTGAATATCATCTTAAAGAATTGGATGAACTTATACCGCAAGCTGATGAATACCAAAAACTAGAACAAGAGTATAAACAGCTAGCCAATCGTGAACAATTTCTTTCCTTAAGTCAAAATGCATTACAAATTCTCAATGACAATGAGGAACAAAATATTATCAGTATGCTAAATCATGCAAAGCAAGAAATTAATGAGCTTACGTCTTTTAGTAATCAATTCAATCAGTTACTTCATATGCTTGAAGAGGCATCGATCCAAATTAATGAAGTGAGTAATGAATTACGTCATTATGGTGGCCAGACGGAGCTAAATCCTAGCCAACTATTCGAATTAGAACAACGCATCGCAAAATATGTTAATTTAGCGCGTAAACATCGTGTTGCGCCTGAATTACTCTTTGAATTACATCAACAACTGTTGGCAGAACAAGAAAAATTAAATCAGCAACAAGATGATTGTGACCACTTAACTATTCAGGTCCAAACTCAACATCAATATGCATTAGAAATAGCCGACAAACTCCATAAAATACGGCAACAATATGCCAGTGAATTAAGTCAATTAATCACCAACAGGATGCATCAACTTTCAATCCCTCATGGGTATTTTACGGTTGATGTAAATTTTAATCCTGAAAATTTACAAATTGATGGTGCAAGCCAAGTAGAGTTCAACGTTACAACCAATCCTGGACAACCACATCAAGCATTGATAAAAATTGCTTCAGGTGGAGAACTTTCACGTATCGTACTAGCCATACAAGTCATAACAGCAAAAAAAATGGATACCCCCTCACTCATTTTTGATGAAGTTGATGTAGGTATTAGTGGTGCTACCGCCGCGATAATTGGAAAACTGTTACGCGAATTAGGCAATTCAACTCAAGTTATATGTGTTACCCATTTACCTCAAGTTGCAGCGTGTGGACATCACCATTTTTATGTAAGCAAACAAACTAATGGATGCGAAACAGAAACACAAATGCAATTATTAGATAAAAAAACTCGTTTACAAGAAATTGCTCGTTTACTGGGTGGTAGTCAAGTAACAAAAAACATCCTGGCTAGTGCAAAAGATCTACTCGCAGTCTAAAAACGTACTCAACTTTATTGTATATTATAGGTCATAGAAAAATGAGGAAAGGTTTTCAATTTCATCAATGTCGATTATTATCGATATTCTGACTCTCAAAGGAATATATGACCATGTATTGTAAACTTTTAATTGCTGCTGCTATGTCTGTTGTTGTTTTAACAACGGGTTGTTCTATGTCAGAACGGCTTGTTTACCATCATGACATTAATCAAGGCAACTATCTTTCTGCCAGTGATGTTGCAAAAATACAAAAAGGAATGACCCAACAGCAAGTAGCCTATACATTAGGAACATCAATGCTGAAGGAACCGTTTGGCCAACAAATTTGGTATTATGTTTTCCGTCAACAACCTGGCCATGAAAAAGTTAAACAGCAGACGTTAACACTCACTTTTGATCGCAATGGTATTTTAATCGATATCAAAAATAATGATAGATTAGCAGCACAAAAAGCATCAACACTCATGTAGCATCTACTCAACGCTATTGATATTTATTTAAATAAACATCAATAGACTGCCAATTAGATAACAACTAAGTTGGCGGTCACTCTACTTCACTACAAATAAGTTATCACGATTTTTGTTTGGCTTTTTCTGCCCGTTTACGGCGCATCTCTTTTGGATCGACAATTAAGGGGCGATAAATTTCAACCCGATCACCATCAGATAAAATATCGCATAACTTAGCCTGTCGACTATAAATACCCACTTTATTCCTATTTAAATCAATGTCGTCACGAAGCGATAACATACCTGATTGCACAATTACCTCTTCAACACTCGCGCCTTCCCCTATCTTGACGTGCAACAGAAATTGCCAATCTGGCAATGCATAAACAACTTCAATATTTATTTCAACCACGATAAACCTCGTGAGCACGTTGAGTAAAAGCTTGCACCATATTTCCAGCCAGCTCTTTAAAAATCCGACCAAAAGCCAGCTCTATCAACTTGTTAGTAAACTCAAAATCAAGATATAACTCAACTTTACAAGCATTTTCATTTAAAGGTGTAAATAACCAATTACCCATTAATTTACGAAATGGCCCTTTTACTAACTGTATTTGAATACTCTTATTATCTTTTAATATATTATGAGTAACAAAAATTTTACTAATACCAGCTTTAGCAACCTCAACCGACGCAGTCATTTCATTATTAGCATAATTCAACACCCGACTACCCACACAACCAGATAAAAATTGCGGATATGAATCTACGTCATTGACTAAATTGTACATTTTCTCCGCACTATAAGGCACTGATGCAGATCGACTAATTTGCGGCATAACGATTCTCACCAAATAAATCAAAAACAATAATAACATTTATAAACACTTAAATAAAAATTCCGGACGACAAATTAGTCTAATAAATGCCCACTTAACACCAAATAATAGATCCTTACCGTGCCATTTATTTATACATACAGTATAATAGCCAATTATGACAAAAAAAAATGCACACAAGACTGGTTCGGCAACGATTACGCTAAATAAAAGAGCGCGCCATGAATACTTCATCAATGAAGAAATCGAGGCGGGTTTAGCTTTGCAAGGTTGGGAAGTTAAAGCACTACGCGCCTGCAAAGCCAATATTAGCGACAGTTATGTTTTACTGAAAGATGGTGAGGCATGTCTTTTTGGCGCAACAATCACCCCGCTAAATGTAGCTTCCTCCCATGTGGTTTGTGATCCAATGCGTACCCGAAAGTTATTGCTAAATCAGCGTGAACTCGATTCGCTATTTGGTAAAATCAATCGCGAAGGCCACACAGCAGTAGCATTATCCCTTTACTGGAAAAATGCCTGGTGTAAAGTCAAAATTGGTGTCGCCAAGGGTAAAAAAGAGCATGACAAGCGTTCTGACATTAAAGAGCGCGAATGGAAGCTAGACAAAGAGAGAATTATGAAAAACGCTGGCCGCTAATGATCTAAGTACTAGCATTATTAAGCTTTTTTCTGATATAATTGAAATAATAAATTTGGGGCTGATTCTGGATTCGACGGGATTCGCAAAACCCAAGGTGCATGCCGAGGGGCGGTTGGCCTCGTAAAAAGCCGCAAAAAAATAGTCGCAAACGACGATAACTACGCACTGGCAGCTTAATAACCTGCGCAGAGCCCTCTCTCCCTAGCCTCAGCTCTTAGGACGGGGATCAAGAGAGGTCAAACCTAAAAGAGATCGCGTGGATGCCTAGCCTGGGGTTGAAGCGTTAAAATTAATCAGGCTAGACTGTTAGTAGTGTGTCTGTCCACAGCTAGCTGACGAATGTAAAGACTAGACTAAGCATGTAGTACCGAGGATGTAGTGATTTCGGACGCGGGTTCAACTCCCGCCAGCTCCACCAATTTCACCCAGTCAGCACTAGGTCTATAACTTTAAAAACAAGAAGTTATAATAATTAAGCTGGCATCGCTATGACAACAATAGGACTTGAAAGTGCACTTAAAATACACGTGAAAGCTAGTTACTAAAAATTAAAGAGTATAGCGATACCTATCTCGATAAATCACCCTACAGTGACAAGCAGGTTGAGACATTTCGATACAATGATAAAGCGATTAGAAAATTTAAGGAAATTCTTGTTACCGAAGTGGAAGCAGCAACATTAATGGACAAGCTTAAGAATAGCTGTAAGCGCACCTATTGCTAAAATTAGCATGCCACCTAATCTAACTGTTAATTGTAAGCCAAGTTTGTCAAAACGATTTTCCATATCCTTACGGACATCAGCAATTTGAGCTTCGTTCTTCTCAAAACGAGCAGCCATATCTTTGCGAACATCAGCTATTTCAGCCGATAAGTCTTTACGGACATCAGCAATATTGCGATTTACCTCAACAATATCCGCTTTTGTCGCAACATCAGCAACCTCATGTGATTTACGTACCGCAATAGAAATTGCTTTTGCCTGCTCTTTTGGCAAACCCGCATTCTCTAATGTTTCGACAAATTCTTGTGTATCAAATGCAACCTGACCCATAGGAAATCCTCCTTTTTGGTAAGTATAACCTAACAATACCCATTGACGAAAGAAGAAATCATGCGCTATAGTTTACTTGCATCTGATAAATCAGATGTCGGGATTGGAAACCCGCCGTAATACCGTGTCGTAAACTGACACGCCTAAGCGTGTTTTTTTATTGCCTCAGCAACCTTCTATGGTGGCTCAGGTAGGGGAACTTAAAAAGTTCACCGGTTACGGTATCCGGCATTTCCAACCCTGTCTGGGCTGCCACCACGAGATTGGAAACTCTAGTGGTAGCAAAGTTTAAAAATACCGTTGGAGGTCAATATGACCAATCTATCCATTATTCCATTTCATTTTGATAACATTCAAATTCGTACAATCATCATTAATAATAATCCTTGGTTTGTTGCATTAGATGTTTGTCAAGCATTGCAAATTACAAATAATCGGGATGCTGTAGAACGACTTGATGATGACGAAAAAAATACTGTCGCTTTAACCGATGGTAATCGTGGAAACCCAAATACATTAATAATTTCCGAATCTGGCATGTACACTTTAGTACTCCGTTGCCGTGATGCAGTAAAACAAGGAACGCTCCCTCATCGTTTTCGTAAATGGGTAACAAATGAAGTCCTCCCATCGATCCGCAAAACTGGCAAATATGAGCATCCCAAATACCAACCCCAACAGGAAGCGCACGAAAAGTTTAGCAATAAAGATACCCAAAATCTTGCCCGTATCATTGCACTCATGACGCAAAACTTTCGTTTCAGAGATGCATGGAATAATGCTATCTGGTATGCATTAAGAGAAGTCACAGGCATTCCCTCACCTTATCCGATGGAAGTACGGTTAGTACCTTCTATCGCTTCGGAATGTGAGCGTATCTGGCACGTAACGGAAGAGCTTCAAGATAAAATAGCTGATGCAGAAAAAACAGCGATTAAACGGATTATTCGCAAACGTGAAAATGCTGACAGGGTGATTTCAGAGATAGATAACCTGTTATCTCAGGCTGCAAACGATAATCAGCTAATGCTAAATGACTCACTCTCTGGTTGGCATAAAGCGGAACTAACACATTTCCTACAACGCTGCTAATATAATGCCCCTGTCAAGGGGCAATTAAGTAAAATATGCAACAAGGCATGCAACAAGGAAAACTTGAAGGCGAAAACAGGCTTCCATGAAAATAGCGCGTCAAATGCCCGAAAGTGGGAAGGACAGGCAATCTGTGATGAAATTTACTGGTTTGACTGATATTGAAATGAGCAACCTGTTTAAAGATTAAAATTACAGAACACAAGAAATTACCCCTGATAGGTACTGTATAAATAACCTGTAACTGTCAGATAAAGCCTGAGCTACTACGGGCTTTATCAAAACACACACGTTTATTTTATATTAATAATTATTTACAAAAAAATTGGTAGTTTTCTTCGAACTTCCCATTAGCATAAATATAGTTTTTAATCTATATTAAGCAGACTACTTAAAGAAATAGTGATACATACAACTGAATTATGCGAACCTTATACATATAGCTGGAGTCGTCTAATTTGATAGGAATACTATTAATGTATAGCTTAAAAACCCTAATCTGACGTTATGATTGTTATATAAATTTATCTGGCTTGAGCTATATGACTAATACGAGAAAGGTGCCTGTGAAAAAACTCAGGAAAAGGACTAAATCCCGTCTGGGATATATTCCAGATATCCCAGATATTCGCGATATTCATTACCTTCCGAATGAAACTCTCATACACCGGCTGCCGCCCGCGGTCGACCTAACACCCTCTTTTCCCGTCTATAACCAGGGTAGAATAGGCTCATGTACGGCAAATGCCCTAGCCGGAGCTGTTCAGTATGAAAGACTTGCACATAAAGAAACACCAAATTTTACTCCTTCCAGACTGTTCATTTATTACAATGAGCGAGTTATTGAAGGCAGCGTAGATTATGACGCGGGGGCAATGCTGCGCGACGGAATAAAAGCACTTCATAAAGCCGGTGTTTGTCCGGAAAACGAGTGGCCGTATGACGATGCGCCGCCGGTACAAGACGGCGGGGAGTTTCCTGCAAGCTCCTTGGCGAAGAAAAAACCCAATGCATCCTGCTATCAGGAAGCAGTCAAGTATGTCATTACCCGCTATGAGCGTATTCATCAGGATATCACTCACTTAAAAACCTGCCTTGCCGACGGATATCCATTTGTGTTCGGTTTTACCATTTACGACAGCTGGCTTAACAATAAACAGCCACCTGCCACGCATATTCCCTTACCGGGGCAGGATGACAAACCAATCGGGGGACATGCCGTCCTGTGTGTAGGATATGATGACCGTACACAGCTGTTCCGCATTCGTAATTCATGGGGAGACGGCGTCGGAGATAAGGGATATTTTTTCATGCCATATGACTATATGACTCATCGCCAGCTAGCAAGTGATTTTTGGGTAATTTATACGGTAAAGAACTGAAGCCGGGGTTACAGGGTTTGCATAAGCCCGTATCAGCGTTGATGACCAGTATGTGTGTACAGTAGCAAATAAAGACTCCTTATCTCTACTAGTCGGCTTAAGCGAAGCTTCGTAGGATAACCTGAAAAGTATGGGTTACTATGCGGGAAGCCTTATAGGGGCTACCAAAATTTCTGCGAACGTACCGAATTTTAAAGCAGGTAAAGCTTTGAAATAAGTTGTTAAATGACCTATGACGCAAAGTAAATTCGTATTTTGCGTAAGGACGAAATCAAACGCTTTGATTGGCATCGGGCAAGAACACATCTTCCTATTGAATTAGGTCAAGCTAGGCTTTGAAGCCTCAAGACGCTTAGGAATAGAAGCAGCTTTTTCGTTAACAAATATATTCTAAAAAAAGACCTGCCAAAATGACGAATTGGAACAAGTCTTTGAAGAATCGAAACACTCTCTAAAACTTCCTCAAATAAATTTTAAGCGATTTTCTCGAAAAAGATGTTAATTCTTAAATAAAGATGAAATGAGTAACCTGTTCAAAGATTTAAGTTGATTTAATGCCCCAATAAGGTGCGGTTTGTCTAACAGTGATCCCTTATTCTGGTTCTTTCGGCCACTCAATATTCGGCGCGGCTAAGATATATTTGTGATAAACACTTAATCGATAAAGCTTCCAGCGTCTGAGCTGTTTTTTTTCATCCTCGGTTGCCATATCTAAATCGACCGCATCCTGCAATGGTTGGATAATTTCGGTGGCGTCATCAATCCGATTTCGCTTTTCATAGGTTGCCGTCCTGATAGCGTCCCTTTTTTCTGCTTCCTTGTCAGTGACCCACTTTTCTCCATCCCAGTAATCAAACGACGTTTTAGGCTCTAAAAAGGTGAAACCGGCTTTAAGTTCGCCAGGATAGTTGACAATCGAGGGTGCTCGATTAGTAGTATCATATATTGTCTTTCTTCTGTGGTCGGGAATATATAGCCATTTTTTACCATCTTTACTGCGAACAACAGCTACCCCGTCATTATCCGTAATTTTAGGCGCTTCCAGTGTAGCACCCGCTGGAAGACTACCTCCTTCAGAGACATAGTACCAGGCTGCACGTGAGTATTCTCCTGTTGAATCATAACAGTAGTGATAAACCTGAATATACCCTGTCAATATCACAAAACCTTTTTCGCCTATTTCCGCTTTAACGGCATTTTTCGGAATAGTATTGGTAATGTCTAAGCTGTATTTCATTATTCCGCTCTCACAATATATAAAAATGCGACATTTCGCGGACGGTTTTCCTCGGCCGTTGGCACGACAAGAGAAACGTCTAAAGAAGAGACTGAACCCCAGTTATCCCATTCACCTGATCTTAGGCCTGCGCTAAACGTTTTATCGCACTTAAAAGCCCCATCAGCAACAACGGGCGGACCGCCTGGTCCTTGCCTGACATACCCAATATGCCCGGTGATATTTCGGATAGCATCCCCCTGATGGCTCAATACTGTCCGGCCTCCATCAATAGGAGCCTCATTAGCATCCGTTCTACCGTCAGAAAACCCCCGGATAAATTCACCGCGCAATTCAGGCACTCTACCAGAAGGATAAACCTGTGCTAATTTGGGACATTTTACTTTGTCGAATTCTTGACCGTCGCAAATGAGATAGCCTTCTGGTGCTGTCGCTTGCGGCCAGGGAATAGGCGCGCCGACCGGATAATAAACAGCTAGTTCTTTAATGCTACTTGCATCCGCCTTGTCTTTAAGTAACTTTTCTATGTCTTTAAGTGATTTTTTTATTTCATCAATAGCACTTTCACCTACTTTTCCCGCTATTACTTTCTTAAGTTCCTCAACACTACTTGCATCGGCCTTACCTTCCAGTGCTTTCTTTATTTCCTCAACACTTAGGTCCGTCTTACCCGAAGCTAATTCCTGTAGCGCTTTAAGCGATTCTAATTTAACCGTTTTCCCACTCGGTAACGTAAGTTCAACGACACCATTATCCCCCATCCACGTATCCATATTTTGCAAAAAGTACAGGATGTAAGTATTTGCAGCAACCAGTGCTCTGGCTGCATCACTATTGTTGTTAGGTTCAGTAAGATTAATCGTATAAGAGGTGTCAGTAGCACTAAATGTTGCTGATTCCGCTAAAACCAGTTCTGTACCGCTGTTAACGGCTTTAATCATGTAGGGATAGTTCATATCGCCATTTTTGATAAGCATTAACATACCCGCTGATACCAGTGGGTTATTACTGTTCCATTTTGTGCCCGTGCCTTTGACAATAGCTGACCCTGACACTATTGTTACGGTGCCTGTGTTGTATATCATGGTAAATTAATCCTTCCTAAATACTCCGTTAAACTGGGAAAACTTCTCGATGATAGGGAATAGAAAATACACGCCCTTTGAAAAGGCAATAGGTTGTATCTCTTTCATGAGGAATAACCATTGAAACCGTCACTGTTTTATCGCCAGCGGGTAGGATAAAAGAAAACTGATTAAAATAACGTAATTCATCTCGACCACCAAAGATAGTGATGATTCTCCCAACTTCATTTCCATCAACCAGTATTTTTAATCGGTCATCCCACCAATTATGATGTACACTATAAAACATGCACAACATACTATTCCTTAAACTAAAAACATCCGTCTTATCGTTTTCCGTTGCTGTTCCCGTCACCCAAACATTACAGGGAACCGAACGCTGCTGAATTTTAAATAATGGGATGGGCTCAGAATTATTTGTATTCACACGGATTATAAGCTCTTCTGAAAAAGTCGTAATCGGCCCATCGATTCTATCTGCGCGAATAGTGCCCTTAAAGTTACCATCAGCACCATCAATAGTTCCCCTAAAAACAGCCTGGTTAAATTCAGCGTTGCCATTTCGTCCATCTATCTTGAATCCTGTTTCCCCCGCCTGATAATTTTTCGACTGGATAACAGAATCGATTAATAGCTCCTGAATACCTGCTTTATCAATAAATACAGAACGCAAAAAAACTTGACCATCTTTTATGACGAACATCGGCACTTTTTTGCCATTAACTGGGTTGTAGATGATGAACGTTCGTGCGCTAAAGCCAATTTGAGTACTGACTTTTCCATTTTTTAATTCAGCACCCATCACCATACCCGCATCATAGTCAACACCGTCGTAGTGGATCTTGACCAGATTAGTAAAAGTTGCAGAAGCCTCACCCTTCTTCAGGTCATACTTCGCCTGTAGCGAGTTTTGTGCTGCCGCCCAAGACTTATCCGCTGCTGCCAAGGAATTATCAGCCGTTGCTCTGACCTGATGTATGGATTCTGCTAAAGCTTTGGTTTCTGTAACGACATAATTATCAACCCTGACAATTTCAGCCTTCATCTTGCCGTTTTCACGTACAAAGTGCTGAAAGTTTCCGTTAAGACCTTTTGCATTTTCAAGTGTCGCTTCGTTACTGCTGTCGATGCCTGATTTAAGCTGCTTAATTGCTTCTGTGTCGTTAACTTTTTCTGAAATTTCGTCAATAATACTACTAGCATCAAATGCGGATTCACCCAGAACAAATTCTGTCCACGGCGACTGATTACCCGATTTGTCAACCAGTCTTGCTCGAAAATAAAAAACCACTCCCGCTGCCAAACCTGACATTTCATGTGTCTTTAACGGATAAGGGATATCAGCCAATAACATCAAGCCTTCACCATCATTGGTTTTGCTATACTGTATCTCTGTTTTTAACGTGTCTTCCGTGTTTTCACGAAATCCCCAATTCAGCTTAATACCAAAGACTAACGTGGACGCTCGGAAATTAATAGGTATGGGCAGTTCACCTTCTTTCCCTTTCAACACTGTCTCAGGCGCATTCGACCATATTGATGAAATATCAAACGAATTAACGGCTCTTACCCGCACCTGATAACGTCCAGCATAAATTCCCTGCACCTCAAATCCCAATGTTGAAGTCCGTAGAACGGATACCCAGTTGTTATTTCCTCTTCGCCATTGTGCTTCATAAGCAACAGCATTCTCAGAAGCGTCCCAATCGGCGCTTAATGTTGTGATGGCAATGCCTTGATTAATTTGGATATATGCAGAAATACGTACGTTTTTTGGCGGCACCTGAACGCCAGGCGGAATGACGGTGATGGGTCTTTTATCAATTCGGGCTCCCGAATCAATATGCGCATACTTATTCGGATTATAAAAAGCGCCTGTGATTGTGTAAGTATTATCCGCATTATCCGATATGCTAATGACCCGATAGAACTGAATGGCCAAATCATTCGCATCCACCGTCCACACCGCATTTTTCTCTACCGGTTGGGAATAAGCCGTCGTCACCGTAATCATCTTACCGTTTACCGTTTGTACCGTTCTCCCTTCTGATTCTCCATCAGGTAAATTAATGATGAGCCGGTCACCGGGTTTAATGTCAGCCTTTCTGTCGAGGGTGACTTTCCTGTCATCCACAGCTGAAACTCGCCCACCAATAACACGCCCCGCCAGATCCGCATCCGCCACGCCAATAATATGCCCCGGTGAAGGGACAGCACCTTCTAACCCTGTCGAAAAAGTAATCATTCGGTCATACGCATTGGTTAACAATAACCAACGCCCTCGACGGTTAGCTTCTGATTGCCGAGTACATCCAATCGCAGAAATATCGGTTTTACGAACACCATAGCGGCGCTGCAATTTGTTATCAGACACGGCCTCAATTGCATCATGGCTGTGGTTATCTGCATCCGAATAAGAAACTAGCACTTGTGTATAACGATTTTCCTGGCTGCCACCTGAGTACTCAGGCTTACCGCCGACTATGTTAGCCTGAGTGAAAATCCGGAATACATCCGATGGCATATCCGCCACCGCTTTGATTGAATTATCAGCCCAGTAGGTCATGCCTCTAAAAATGCCTGCAATATCCCGCAACACCTGATAAGCCGATCCCTGAGATTGAATGTAAATATCACATAAAAAGCGAGGTTCTTTACCTGAACCACCCTGACCGTCAGGGATTTTTTCATCACAATATTGTGCTATCTGGTACAAATCCCATTTATCAATCTGGGTGGCATTAATTCTCTCACCACAACCGTAGCGATTATTCAGGACTAAATCATAAAAAATCCAGGCGGGATTATTCGTCGCTGCCAGTTTGAAGGCGCCATTCCATACGCCAATATAATTTCGATTAACCGGATCATAGTTTGAGGGTACCTTTACCCGTAACCCACCTTTTGGACGAAGACTGACTTTCGGAATACGATTATTAAACTGCCGGGCGTTAAACGTAATAAATAGTAATGCCGTATTAGGGTACCTGAGTTTAGCGTCAATCACTTCAGTAATGGTGGAGATATTCACTTTATCTGCAATGCGAGCCGTATTTTTATTCGAGGTCAAGCGACGAACTCGCAATTGCCAGCCTGTCTGGGCAACGGGTAAATCGATACGGTGCGTACGCTGATATTCACTGGTTGTTTTTCCATCAAAGGCCGCATGCAGCACTTCTTTGTAGCCACTTCCATCCGTCGACAGGTCAATGGCATAATCAATACAGTAACCTGATGTATCACCATTATCATGTTGTTCAAGGAGTTGAGGCACAGAGAAACGTAACCGAATAGCCGATAGCTGGATATTATTTATCGACCTGACATAAGGCTGATCATCTTTTAACTCCCTGTTGATACTGATTTCGTTATCAACTGTCGGAATGCCTTTGATATATTCCTGTTGCTCGCTGCCTGGACGGAACTCCCACGTCACGCCCTCAAAATTTTTACTGCCGTCAGGATTGCCAATCGGCGTACCATCCAGAAAAACACGGGTAGCATCTAATCCGCCAACTATTTCACCCTCAGAAATAGCAAAGAGTAATTTTGCGGTTGATTCCGACAAAAGGCTATCGGGTGACTCTACAGGTTTATGCCCACCATCTTCACCGCCTTTCACCCCAAAAATAAGATTTGCCATATTTTACCCATAAAAAAAGTCGCCTTAGCAACTTAATGTCAATGATTGATACTATCTTTGGTCTTCGGTGTAAATCCCTGCTGATATGATTGCCCCACCTATCTCTTTTCTATCCAGTGTATACAGTAACGGCACCGGATTGCCTTGAGCGGTGGTATTTACCGCACCGCCAAATGCATAAGAGGGTTTATTATCCGCATCCTGACGGATTGAAGCGCCGGGCGGCTGAGGTGACAACATTTGCGCTATACCGCCTAATGCCATTGAAGCACCACCCATAGCTAATGCCCCGCCCATGAAGCCAGCTGCCCCAAATGCTGCCCATCCGGCAGGACCTAACATCATTGCCGCGCCTATCATGGCCACCCCTAACATCGTCTGAAAGAAGCCACCTGGTTTGCTGCCCTTAATTATCGGCGCTATTCGAATATCCTCTTTTGTGTTCAGGTGAAATTCATCTTCGCCAATATTCCTTTTCCCCTTGAAGACAGCAAACTCAATTCCCTTCAAATGCGCATCAGCCAGATAACGTTCAAAGCCTGAATAAAGCACACACAACGCTTTAATCGCTTCTCTCGGTGAGCTAACCGCTAATTGATGGACACGGCCAAACTTTACGCCCAGTTTTCCATATAACCGAACAGTGCTTAGTTCATTCATATCCACGCTTTCCTTCTGACAATTTTGACGGTCCGGTCACGCCAGTAATCACTATAGGGAGTGACACGGCTTAGTTGTCCGTATAAATGATGTAAAAGCATGCTGTTATCCAGCAAAACACCTGCATGATTTGGTACATCAGCCTGAACCTGCATAATGACCACGTCACCGACTTTAGGAGTATCATTAATTTCGACAAAGCCTTCTTTTAGATAGTTATCCATATAACGGTTTTCGCCTTGTTCCCACCATGGATAAGTCACACTATAGTTATTTAACGTAATATCGTGTTCTTGCCGAAAATAATCAACAATCAGTGTCCAGCAGTCCGAGTAACCCAAAACAAACGCTCGACCCGTTAATTCACGCTCACTTATTGGTTGAATAGTGCGCAAATCACCCTCTGGCCAAGACACAATTATCCACGGTAATTCACTGGCATCACACTGCAAATAATCAATTTCACTCGGTTGCGTCGTCACGCCGTCGCCACAATGAGAATGCACGATAGCAATAGGCGTTCCCCAGTCTTCGGCATTGGTATAGTCTTCCGGTGATAATTCAAAATGTTCAGTCGGATTTGAAGCAAGATTACGGCAAGGAAAATAGTGTTTTACACGGCTTTTTTGACAAATAACCCCACAGGCTTCCTGCGGAAATTCCATTTTAACATGGCTAAATATCGCTTCAGTGAGACCTTTTGTTATCATCGTATTAACCCTGCTGCTGGGAATCCACCAAAATCTAATGGGGCATTTTCCCCAAACCGCTTTTTACAATCACTCAGCAGCCCACCGCAAACATCTAATACAGGGTCATCAACCGGATTTCCTTTCTCATCAAAATATCGATTTCCGTTGTAGGCGCATCCATTACCTGAGCGATACCCGCCACGCATGCACCAGTAACATAGATTATGTATCTGGCGCACTGGCAACATAACGCCTTGTAAATCGAAAGGGCAAGAGAGTTCAAATTCCACAAAACTGCCCGCCACTTCGTGACTTTTTCGGTCAACATAAAATACCTGTTTAAAGCACTCATCCGGATTAGCCGTTAGGTTATCGTCAGGGAAATTTTTACTATCTAGATAATGCGAAAAAGTCTCAAAAATGGTCACTTTCGCCTGAACCATATCATCAAACTGTAAACAGAGTGACGATATCAGACTATCCATATTCCCCACCTTTAATATCGGTCTGGCTGGACTTCCCTCACCGCTTTTTGACAGCCCTGAAATCTCATAAGGCCATGCGCCATATTCGTTACCTTGCCACCAGATAGGTTTAGGCTTTAATTCGCCTTCTGCCTGTTCAATCTCTTCGGGTGTATGGCGAAAATTGTAAGCATGAAAGCGCAATACCGGGCCACCAAAGGCACTGCCGTCAACGTCCACTAACTGGATTTTTTCACCCGGTGCTAATTGTTGCACATCAGAAACCATAGTCATGCTGAGAAAGCCTCCTCAAACGTCGCCGATATTTTCATCACAACACCGGCAAAAGGGGTCATGCGAATCGAATCTGCTTTCACCCGATACAGCCCCTTCACACCAAAAGGCGGCACCCAGATAAAGGACTTCACCGTATGGTGACGAATAAAATCAAAGATGGGTATCATCTGGTCTTTTTTGCCTAAATACGAGAAGGGCCATGATTGCGTTTCGGGATGAATACCTTCAGCCGATACTTGTTTATAACCTTCACCAAATTCAACTTCTTTGATTCTGTGCCTGAATTCTCCCGTGGGACTGTCCTGGATTTGCGTTCGCCATGTAAATTAATCCATTGGCTTGGTCTCCGTAAATAAAAAAAGCCACCGATTAAGTGACTTTTTTGTTCTTTAGTAGAATTAATCTATCAATTTTACCTTTCAATTTTACCTTTGAATGCATTTCAAGGTGTTTTAAAGAACTAAACACCGAGCCATGGAGATCTACTAATCTTCCTGTTAACTCTGCATCTATTTTTGTATTTAATCTTCTCAATGATGGAGAAAGAGATTGATTCCATATCGTTCTAACCCTGCTAATGTGAGTAAATACTGTTGTGATGTTTCTAAGCAGCAAATGCTCATCCAAACTACTTCCATTAAGTTCTCTATCCAAAATGTCCAGCACCCATTTACGAAATAGTTTGGCTATTGGAGTCGTTGCAAACATCGCAATCAAATGAGCACCTCGAAGTGAAAATAACCTCACCAACATATCAATTTCACCTGTTTTTCTAACGACCGTCATATTGACGGTCATTGTCATTGAATCAGTAAATTCATCTGCATTACGCGAATAAACCCGACTGACATTATCTGTTCTGCTATAACCCAATGCTTGTGCAAGCTCAGTAGACGTAAGCCAAATTTGACCACTATCAACAACAGGATTAAAGGTAAAATTCTGAAAAGTTAGCGTAGTTATGGCATTATTCATGCTGCCACCTCGACGCTTAACAATTTTGCCAATTTAGCAATCCTTTTAGGTGTGATACGAACCTGTGTTTTTGTTTCATTAATGCCATCAGTTCGAGTAATCGTTGTCACTTTATGTTCAATCAATCCCTGTTGAATCTTGTCCTGATAACCAATCCACGGGCTACCTAATCGTCTGTAAATCCATTTGTTTTCACTCAGGAAATCAAATAGGTCTTTGGGACGTAGTTGTAACTGCTTAGCAGTATCAGTTACACACATAGCACCATCTGACTTAGCGATGAGCTCTAAGGCTGCCACATCGGGCTTCATTTCTGCGATTCGATGATCACGCTCAAGGATTTTTTCGCTATAATTTAGCAACAAGCCTCTCATTACAGCCGGATCATTTAATGCAACCATAGGATCAACAATCGGTTTTACTTGACTAGTTTCAAGACAAAACCAACGTTTAATTACAGCAGCACGACGCTTAACATCATAGCCAGTTACTAAAACCTCTGAATGATAACGGTCAAGACTAAATTCAGAAACATAACCCCAAATATCAAAGGTGACATAAATCCCTTTTTTGATAGTAACTGATTGATTTTTAACATGATGGAAAAATCCGTCATCTTTCGAAATAGAATAAAGTTGAAATAGCATATTCCAGATATCAACATGGACATCAGCTTTTTTCTTACCCGTTAATTCAGCAATCTCACTGCTCGACATAGTGACATTTTGTGTTGTAACTGCTAAAGTATTCATGTTGTTAATCTCGCTGCAAATGGTTAACTCATTTGAAACCCTAACTGTTCCCGCAGTTGGGGTTTTGTTGTTTTTATGCATTAATTAAACCATCTTCTTTTAAAGTGCAGCGCACCCGACTTACTATCTCCTTGCTGTAAGACCTATCACTCTTATTCGCTAACTTCCTTAACAATTTTTCTATCTCGTCAGGGAAACGAACGGATGAAGGTTTTGATACTTTCATATTTTCTCCTTTTGTATGTGGTATGCATACATATTACATAGGTACGCATTGATAGTCAATAGATACCCACATATTCTGTAAATAAAACTTACGGATTAGAATATGTCAGAAAGAAAATACAAAAATCCACAGGTTAATTTAAGATTACCTGTGGAACTAAAAAATAGAATTAATGAGTTAGCTAACGTTAATGGGAGATCGGCCAATCAGGAAATGGTCGCTGCAATAGAGGCTTGGGTGAAACAAAACAAAAATGTTCAAGAATTGACTATCTCTGACTTAACTAATCGTATTATAGCGCTAGAAAATCAAATCCAAATTTTGAAAGACACTCTCGAAAAAAGTAATCTGTAGTAGATTAGACTTGATCTGACAGTTATCACATTAATAACGAGTAACTGTCAGTTTAGCTACAGCTTAAAACTTACACCCTACACCAGCAGTAAATGCATTGGTTTTCCAGCCGCCAGAGCCAGACTGTTCATAACCTATATCAAGGGTAACGCCTTGATAAACATTTATTTGCATTCCAGCACCATAGGCTAAATCGGTGTTACTTTTTGAAAACGTTTTTTTACCATATTTAGTTACATCTAAATCAAAGTTCACATTGTTATAGCCAAAACCCACTAATCCAAAAACGCTAACGTATTCATTGATTCCATAAGATGGACCCGCCAGTTGATGACCATTCAACATTCGCTCCCTGAACAGGCTGATTATCTTTTGTGTAATCAAGCGAAAGGGTCACACCATCGCTGTTATTGGCTGTCGCGGTGGTTTTATCCACCAATAACGCCACACTGGCTTCATGGTGCAATTTTATCATCACCCCTGCGGTTGATTTGTTACTGGTGAAATGTTTCTTCCAGTTACCCCCTGTCCCTAATTTTGTCAGGTCAGGGTTGGTGCCCTTAGACTCATCCCAGCTATAACCCAGTACCCCAACATTAACCACACCTTCTCCTCGATAGCCAACGCCTAAATTTTCCTGATCGTTGACTTCATAAGAGCGGAAATGCGGTTCCTGTGATTCCGTGATAGTGATTGCACCTGGCACTAAACCAAATATCGCATCAACTGGCGCCGTATCGGTCACTAATACCGGCTTGCCTAATGTCCCAGGCTGACCACCGTAGATCACCACGCCCGCTTCTTCGTACACCTTGTTATCAATAGCCTGATCAACAATGTCAAAGTAGGTGGTTGAGTGCATTACAAACAGGTTAATACGATTGAATTTATCACCGTATTTGCGCAGCCCCTTAGTCAAGGTTTTCTTACCCTCGGTGGCAATATTTGCCGTCACCACCATATCAGCATTAGCGCCAATCGCTGCCCCAAGTGCCGCCAGGGAATATTTAATATAGCCTTCCAGCGAAGCATCAGCAGCACCAGTACCAACCAGTTCAGAAAACTCGGAGACATCCCGTCCACGGCGCTTAAAGGATTCTTCGGTGATTTCATAAGGCCCGTATTTCCAAGGGGCTTTGACATCAACGGATTCGCCTGCACCAATTTTCTTACCTGTCACTTTATTCGTAGAATTCACGTCACGATGTTCAATCGAGCCGTTCATTCGATAAAACGCCCGTTTACGCAAATCCCCTTCAATAAAAACATTATCTAACACAATTGCGCCATTTGAGGCCTGATTGAACACCTCAAGATTATCTTGTCGGCGCTCTAAAAATGCGGTCTGGGCTAAATCATTATAAATAATTAAATCACTGTTAACCGTCGTTGCCATTACTTAAATTCCTTACTTTGGTAATCTCAGATAAGCTTCACGTCCGAAACGCCGTACATATTCGGCTTTATCAGTTGAAGACATCTGAGAACGTTTAAAATGTGCGCCACCGGATTTACTATCCCCTGAGCCTGTACCGGATGCAGAAGGAAACAAATGCTGGGCGCTTTCTTTTAGCGATTCAATCCATTCAACCGGGGTTAATGGTGTACGCCCATCTTTCCCCATAATAGGATTGTTTTCTTCATCAACAGCGACGGCCTGACCTTCATCATTGATTTTAAATATGCCCTTGGCACGTAAAATTAAATCGTCCTGAGCACTGGCCAGCGCGCCAGCTTGACCCGCAGCGGCACGGATTTCATCGCCTAAAACCCGATTACGAAATTTATTGGCAAATGCTTCCGCCTTTTCCGCCCTTAGCTTTTCAGTCTGAACCTTTTTGTCCACATCATGACGTAATCGTTCCGTCCGCTTATTGATGACTTCATCAATTTTGCCTGCGGCAATGAGTTTCGCTTCCTCATCGTTTTCAAAACGCTGTAAAACGCCTTTTACTTGCTCTGGGTCTATCCCTTCAAAGCGCTTTAGATTATCGCTTTGTTCTTTGAGCTTACCGAGTAATTCGCTATTTTTTGCTTTTAAGCCTGTTACCTGCTCATTAACCTGCTTATCGATAATGGCTTGTATTTCCGGTGTGACTTGTCTACCACCCCCACCGTCACCGCCATTAGGATCATCCACTTGTGAATGATAGTTGCGATCGATATTTATAATACTCATTATTTCCCCTTGGGATTGTACTCTGCGCCTTGCGCAGTAAATTAACTCAGCCCTAAACTGAATTCAGCCAATAAAAAAGGCCACCGAAGTGACCTTAATTGCCATCTGTAAACGTTAGGTTCCTATTCCCGCTTCTTTAAATGTCCGTTCGTCTATCGCTCGTAATTGTGCCAAAGAAATAAACTCACCCTTATCGGTATAAAACTGTGATGGATGCATGCCGCCATCGCGCATTAACCGATAGCGTACTTCGCCAAATACCTGTTTTTGTCGCCAGACGGCTTGCCGTTGTATCCATTTAAAAAAGGTGGTATCCGCAGGGACTTGCCCATCCATCGATGCCCGTGTACCTTCCTTCATTTCATCAATATCAATGCCGAGTTCACGCCAGGATTTTGTTATCAACGTTTCAGTCGAACGACAATTAAAGTGGATCTTGCCGGGACCTTGCAGATAAGGCACCTTGTGTCCTGTCGGTTTGCCATCAAGCGTATATTTCAGCCTATCACGAACAATACAGGCATCGGAGGTTTTGTTGTCAAGCGTGGATAACCACTGCTTACCTTCCAGTAATTTTTTGTTAACCTCGGCAAACTGATTTCGGGCGATGGCTTGCAGATGATTAATCGCGGTTTTGGCAATACTGGTCGCATTAGCCCGACTCATTTGTAAACCCCCATCTTTATAACGCTGATTGGCGTGACCCCGTATTTTACGACCGATTTCAACCGCACTTTCACCATTCAGATAACCCTGACGAACCGTATTATTAATTCTAGCCAAGCGGTCTTTTTCCAAACTGTCAGCCCATTCAGATAATAATTTCCCCTGAAAGGGGCGCGCCATGACCGACGAGTAAAGCATGTCAGCGGTAAGATCCATTAATGGATATCGGCGAAGAACAGCCTCAGGTATCAGAAAGTTAAATAAAGCAGGATAATAATCGACCTCATGTTGTGCCTGTGTTTTCATCTCCTGACTTAACAAGGCAAACGCACTGAATACCGCATTTTTATTGATGGCTTTCACCTTCGAAAGTAATGACGCCATGCGCCGAACAGTAAAACTGTCCGCATCGATATTGACATCATCCAATGAAACAATTAATGCTGCACTTAGCTCTGGATCATAGGCATTGAGGGCGTTGACCATCTTTCTTGCAACCCCTGTAGCGTATCGCGACGTGAATAGCGAATGGGCAATGAATTCATCCATCAATCGCGCATTCAGCGTTCTCACCTTTCACCTGTCATAATGGGTTGTTGATTATTAAGCACATCCACCACCTCATCAACCTCATCAGACGGGTTGATAATATCAAATTTTTGCAAGCTACGAACCAGGTCAGACTGACGGATGGCGCCAGATTGCCAGGCGGCCACTATCTCTCTTATCATCGTGCTATCGGCAATATGATTGACCAAATCACGGTTAATTTCGAATGAACAGTCATCAGGCTTCAATCCCAGGTATTCCGCGCACCACTTTAACCCTTTAGTCAAGGCTTCTGACACATTCGAGCAGCAAATACTCAGCACAGAAGTTTGGGCATTGATTTCACCCACCGACTGAATAACCGTTTTGACTTTGCTATCAGCAGATACCAGTTGCGCCCCTAACGCCACCATATAATCACGCTTGCTATCCATCGCTTCTTTCGCCAACATATTAGGCTGTGCCTGGACATAACCATAAGCACTATTCTCAGGGAGCAAAATAGGTGATCGGGAACCGACCAATATCCCCTTTTTCTCCAGCCAGTCTCGCCATTCATCACTTAAACCACCAATATAGGGTTGCACCTGACCACAAAAAAACACCGAGTCTTCATAGTCAGCTGAATTTCGGTAGTGGCCCAGATTGATTTTAGCCAACCCAAGCAATGGGGCTTCATCAATAGTGTGATCATTATTTTGCGCCCCAATAAAGGTAAACGGAATTTCATCCCAGGCACCTCCACTCCTACGCTCAGGAATATATTCAGCATCAATTTGATAAACGCTGCTGCCTGCCGGTTTACGATAAACCCGACAGATGAATTTTCCTTCTTCGATAGCGAGAACACGATATTGGATCACATCCTTAAACCCAAATCCGTCCTGTTCTTCTACTGTTTCACGTAATACCACCAGGGTTAAGATACTACGACCATTAATCCGTTGCGTTCGCCAGTTGATGATGTCTTCCGCTTTGTACTGAAAGAGATAAACCTGTTTTGACACATTATTGTAATCAACATATAGACCATGTCGCCCAACCTCTAGGATTGATTCCAGTGACGATTGCGCCAGTTGATAAAGACTGGCACCCGCCCCATCCGCGTCCCCTTTCAGGTAATCCAGATTTTCTACAACCGCGACCAACGGATCTTTTTTAAAAGCCATCCCTATCATCCCATTACGGGTATTGCCCGTTATCGGATAGAAAACCGCCCGATCCTGATAATCCCTATTACGCTTCTGTTTGCGATTTTTATCAGATTCTTCCAGCAATGGGAGGTGTGATTGAATATCATCCCCCCCTTGACATACTGTGCGAACCAGCGACCATTGCGACACAAGCAATTTGTATTCAGGACGGGTAAAATCAACATTTGTCATACTCATCAAAAGGTGGTTCCTAAATTAATTTCAAAGGCGGGGCGCTGTTTATTTTTTCTGCTGACCGCAAAATACCGGAATGCATCTGCATCATGAGAGGTAAAATCATGAAGAGGTTTATCTTTCCAGCAACCACGCTTGTCATCCCATGCTTTGCGATAAGCTTCTAAATTAGCAATGCCATCAGCACATTGATATTCCTCAAAGACGCAGCCAGGCAATATTTCACGCACCGCTTCGATACCTTCGTCAATGGAGAGTCTTGGCACCACGTCAAATCTTATTGTGTATTTTTGTCCATCAATGTCATAGCCTCTTCTGGCGATCTCACGCCTGGATTTAGCATCAGAGCCGAATTCACGATTATCGATATCATGTGGCGCATTGTGACTGGCGTAGGTATAGCCTTTGTCTTTCAACACTTTCATATAATGTCGCAAACCCTCGCCACTATTTGAGTAGTGATCGATAACATGAAATTCCTTGCCAACTTCACGGACAAACCAGATTGACGTAGAGTCACCGACACCGATATCCCAAAAGGTATGAACGGGTAAATGTCCGTTATCCGGTAATTGACCAATGCGTCTGTTTTGATAAAGATAACGAAATTGTTTTGCGTAATATGCCCCTTCTACCGATTGCAGGAAGGCTTCAGCGGGTAGTGAAGGATATTCCCGCTTCATATCATCACCGAGCGTTTTCTCTTTGGCGTAATACCAGGCTTTTTGTCTGTCGGTTAAGTGAATATTATGTTTATCGTCTAACTCAGCAAAATAATCAATCAGCCGTTGGGGGATTGGCTCTACCGGATCAATCCCATAATGAGAATTTTGCCACCAGGGGAAAAAAAGAATTTCCAGTCTAACGGCGAAAGGGTTTTCGACTGAATCTGTGCTTTTTCGGCAGACTGACAATAATCATAAAAATAACCCGCTCGGCCTTCTGCCGTGCTTTCTATTGTTGTAAAACAATCACTCGATACCGCTTCAAAGGCACCGGTAACAATCTCGCGGGCTTTATCGGGATATTTTGCACATATTTTACCAAATTCAGAGACATGTAAATAGCGTAAGGTACCCCCCCGAAATGAGGTGCTAATGTAAAGTGAGCCGCCTTTCTTAAAAACTAATTCCCCTACAGAATCATTACTGGCAGAATTAGCTGCTTTGATTTCAAACGGAAGTTTATCGTAAGCGTACTTGATTTTTTCTCTGAATAGTCGCTTGGCATCAACTAAAGTATGGGCAATTAACGCACACCTGGCAGACTCAAATAATGCCGCATCAAGTTGTATGATACATACTTCTGTAGTGAAACCCAGTTGGCGGGCTTTAAGAATAATGTTTCGGGTGTGCATCCCTTCAAAATAGGCTAACTGCTCGGGCGTCATGTTGAAGCGAATGGATTTACCCGTTTTATCCGTTACCCAATAGAGATGGTTTAGCCGCCAACGCTTATTGCGCAATAACGCCAAATGTCGTCGCTTCATGGTTATCCTTTGGATAATTCATCCATAAGATTAGAAATACTCTCTGATACCGCGTTCCTGTCACCACTATCAATATTGTATGATTCTCGTTCACCCTTGATTAGTTTAATTTGGGCATCAACGCCTGCGGTAATGGTACGGGCAATTGCAGCATGATTATCTTCGGTGATGTCGACATTATTCAGAAATACTCTTAGCTTGTTTGTGATCCTTTTCCATCCCACCAAATCAGCACGATGGCCCAATACAACCTCTGCTGCTTCGCTGGCTGCCTGTTCGATAATGTCTTCGTCAGTAGGCTTTTTTGACTGCGTACTAATCCCGCGTTCTTCGTTATGAACCAGCTTGGTTCTTGTTGCTTCCCTGACCTTTTCAGTCAGATTTCTTAGCCAACCATTCTTTTTTGCCCGCTTTCGGATAGCACCTTCAGTAACACCATGTTTATCAGCTATAGCGCGTACAGACAAAGATCCTGCCCGGTAAGCGGATTCAATCGCCTCCCAATCCGATTTTTTTGCCATATCTTTACCTTAATAATTATTGCTTTGTTGTTGATCTTGCCCACCGTTTAGCCTGATTTAGACAATCCGCTATTATCCTGCCCCGTTTGCTGGCGGGTTGTTTGCGGTAATAACGGATAGCTTCGGTTGTGGCTAAGCTGGCAATAGAGATAGAAAAGCCGAGCTTCATTAACTCGGCCTTAACATTGGCTTCGATGAATTGTTCGGGAGTCATAATATATTTACCTTATCCTTCTAACTTCATGCTACCACCACCAATTAAATCAAGTGGTATTTGGGATAATTCCCTCACTGACTTTTCGGCCTTTTTAAGGATAGATAAATCATCTTTTCGTTTACATAATCTGCGACCTGCATCAGAAGAATCTTCATCAGATGCTTTCCGCGCGGTAGCAACAATATTTTGTAATTGTTGTATAGTAGAAGCTAATCCTTTATTTTCCTCTAACTCGGTCATGTAGTCGAAGACTTGAGCCTGTAACTCATAGCTATAACTCATTGCCATTAGACAGGCTTCACGCTTAGGGAATCGGTAAATTTTACGAGTCGCCTGAGCGCCGTTTCCAGCGGTGAAAATATCATCAGCCAAAAATTTGGCCGATGTCTCACCAAGAACCTTAGGGACTTTAACCATGAAATGTTTATGTTGAAGTCGGGTATATTTTTTACAGGGAAACGTTAATCCCTCTGCTTCCGCTTTTGATTTCCGGTCAGCATTAATGTAGTCGACCATTTCCAGACTGATCATCGTTGGCATTTCTGTTACCAGGAAATTTGCTTTCTTCGTTGTTACTGATTTCATCGTACTTTTCCTTATAGAAAATCGAACCTGCTCACACAGAAAAGCCGCCCACAGAAAAGCACCATTTTAAACGGCGATTCTCAGGCTCGACTTTCTGTAAGGTTCTGTGTTTGATTAATGCGCGGTGAGGGCGCAGTGATTGTTAAGATTTCGATGTGTTAAGTATTGATTTATTGACGCTGTGTTTTGATGTAACCCTGAAGCCCCAGTATTTGAGCGGTAACCGTAGCAATTTGCTCTCGTACGGTGTAATAAGCCTGTTCAGCGTCTGGTGTAAGTCTGAGGGAGGCGCCATCATCCACGCCGCTGGAGGAAGGGGGACCGGACTCTTTTGGGCAGGTGGCATTGACCCGCAGCCGCTTAAAACCCCGAGCAACATCCAGCCTAAGTGCCTCAATCCTCTGTCTTGCATGGGTTAATTCCTGATAATGTTTTTTGTCCATCTCGGCCAGCCGGTCAAACTGAATACGTTGGGTCTGTATCTGATGTTCGGTTTTTTCCGCCTGTTGCCGGGCATACTCCGCTTTCACCTGCCAAAGGGTGGACTCTGAGCGATAATGCATCAGGCCAATCGACAGGGTCGTTATCACGGCCAGCAGGACAAGCAGTGATCCGCGCATCATGACAAAAATCTCTCCCGTTCCGCCGCTCGCCATCTGACCAGTCCAGTCAGTTTTTCCCCGTCAGCATAGACCCAGCGGTTAAATTCATCGGCCGCGCCCGCATAATCGCCCGTATTAAGTTTGTTTAACAGGGTCGAAGTAGTAAATTCTTCCTCACCGATGTTAAAGAGCAGTGATACCAGCGCATTAAACTGTGCCTGCGTCAACGTGACCGCCACAAGCTGGTTAATTATTTCCTCTGTCTGCCGGATTTCATCCTTTAAAAACCTTTCCGCCTGTGACTGACTGATAATCATCTCCGCTGTTACACCTTGCGTATGACCATAGCCAATCGTCCAGCGTCCTGCCGGACAGCGATAAGCCCGCAGGCGACACCCCTCAAACTGTTTAATCCGACTTATTCCCTCGTCGCTGGTTGTCATCTTTTTTAGTCCCTGTTTTCTGCTTTTTAATGGATAACCAGGTCCCTCTGAGCGGCAGTGAAGCCGTTAATGTCTCCCCCAGAAAATCGGTGCCAATGTAACCGATAAAAACACTGGTCAGATAGACAAGACGCGAACTTAATCCTAAAAACTCCAGCAGGTCACGCGCAAACCACGCAATAATCGCGCATATCGTGGCATCAATTAGCGTCTTACGCCATTTTTTCTCCTGATATCTGCCGCGCAGCCACGCCATCAGAAACGCCAACATCGCACCTACACCCTGCTCTTTAATCGAAACAAGAAAAACGCAAACGCTCTCCCATGGCTCGGTTAGTTTGTCCATTAATGTTTTTCCCATGCCTTTTCACCCGTCACAAACGGATTGTGCACACCGGTAATTGCAGTAATACGCCGGTCGCGTTCCCGTTCGCGCGCATCCGGTGGATATTGCCTGTCCCACTGCATCAAAATCGCTTGCTGCTTAAGGGGTATCACAAAACCATACCGGTCTGACATATAAAACCAGACACGGGAGACGAGACCCTTGACTTCATCGCGCGGTTCAAAAACCCGCTGTTTAAAATCCGGACGGCTCTGACACTGCCCGTAAACAAAAGGAACAGGCCCTGCTTCCCCAAACGGCATATTTCCACGGTCGTTATTCACTTCACCTGACTCCGGTGCCAGATTGTGCAAATCGCCTTCCGCTTTTCGAAATTCGGGGTCTTCTTGACGGCAGCCTTTTCGGCCGCCTTTTTCTTTACAGCCAAACGCCTGACCGAATACCGACGCCGGCACGATATGCTCCCACTCAATCCGCTGTGCACGATGACGGTGAACTTCCCGTCTGACCGCCTGACCACAACTTTCAAGGTCAATTCGACCCCCGTTTTTTCCTGTCCACTGCCAGTCACAGCCACAATAGAGGGTGCCACCTGCACCCTGATTGAGGTCGTTGTAAACGGCCTGACGGGAGACCCATTTCGCTTCACTGAAACTCTTCGGGGTATTAACCGGCTTAGCCGCCTGAGCGGGTGTGCTTAACACACTCAACAAGCACAGGATACCGATTACCCAATGTTGTCTGATAATCATCGTATCTCCTTGAAGGTATTACATTGTTTTGGGTCACCGCTATCAAAACCCCGTTTAAACCAGTTATGACGCTGTGCCGATGTCCCGTGAGTGAACGTATCCGGTACTACCCGTCCAAGACCTTCCTTTTGGAGACGGTCATCACCAATCGCCTCGGCCGCACCCAACGCGTTATCCAAATCCCCCGGCTCCAGTATCCCTTCCTCCTGCATATAATGGCCCCATACCCCCGCATAGCAGTCCGCCTGCAATTCCAGCTTTACCGATAACTTATTGGCCTCTTTCGATGACATATTCGCCTGTGCCAAGTCCACTTTCTTCAGGACACCCAGCAGGTTCTGAACATGATGACCCACTTCATGGGCTATCACATAGCCAAAGGCAAATTCACCGTCTGCCCCCAGTCTGTCTTTCATCTCGTCATAAAATGACAGGTCAATATATATCGTGCTATCAGCAGGACAATAAAATGGCCCTATCAGGGTGTACCCCGTGCCACAGTCCGTCTGGGTCTCTCCGCGGTACATCACCAGTTTCGGTAGCAGGTAACCACCGTCAGACTCAAACTTAGAATCAGGCTTAGACTTATGCTCATAAAATATCTTGGTCCAGACATCTTCGGTTGACGCCAGTATCACCGAAGTAAACCGGCCCGCTTCCGATGCCTGAAGAGATGTGGCAAAAGCCCAGCGATAGCCCCCCAGTAACAGCAGGAGGATAACCACGACCCACCCCCACCAACGCCAGCGGGAAAACGCAAAACCTTCCGCTAATAGCGGTTTGTATTTTGGTTTCCTTTTCTTTGCCTTTTTCTTCCGTCGCCCCCGCACTTCTATCAGGTTGTCATTCTCTTCCTGTGCTTCCGGACTATCGCGCCGGTCTTCCACCTGCTCACTTTCCCGTCTCTCTTTCCAGCGCATTTATGCCCCTTTTTAATCAATAAAAAAAAGCTGCACAACAGGCAGCTTTCGTTAATCCTTTCCAGTATGCTTAATTATTAACCCCGGTAATCACCCAGAAATTAGAAGCCAGTTTTTTATTTAGCATATAGTCATACGGTAAATAGACATTTCCGTCTTCGCCCACATCACTACCTAATGAATTACGAATTTTAAACAGTCTTGTTTCATCATCATAACCTATACAAAGTGCGCCGTG
>JBDPYZ010000008.1:0-124779 GCA_047291315.1 Candidatus Phloeobacter fragariae
ATGCGATGCGATGCGATGCGATGCGATGCGATTTATTAGCAGGTATTATTGCTAAAAAAACATATTTTACCACGTGATGTCATTATAGCACATAAACGTAGCTAAATTCACTATCATAATCTTGGTTACTCACCATTTTTCCGATGTTTAACTGTATGCTGATCGATTTGCAAGGGATGCTAACCAAAGATTTTAAAATGACGAATGCCGAAATTGAGCCACAAAAATCGATTTCAACCGTCACCGCCGTCACGACACAAATTATTTTGCCCAAGTGGCCAGCCATATTTATGATGGTACAACGATTAATCTTTATCGATGAAGTACTGACTCCATTTGTTCAAGCGAGCTATAAAAAACACTTAAAAATTGCCAAAGAATGGCAAATTGCCGACCAATTTTCTTACGCTGAGAGAAGAACAGAAAAAGAGTGTTATGACGCTTTTCAATTACTAGAATATGAAGTCAATACACTGCATACAGCAAATGGACAAACACCTTTTGTTACCTTTTAATTTGGCTTAGGAATATCAAAAAAGTCACGATTAATCCCAAAATCTATCTTACAAAATAGTTTAGCTGGGCTAGGTAAAATCGTAAAACTGCGGTATTTCCAAAATTAATTTTTGTGATCCGTAAGGGTATCAATCACCAATATGGCGATCCCAACTGCGACATTAAACAACTCACATTAGAATGTACTAGCAAACGGATGTATCCAGTATTCTTAACTATAATCAAGTGTTAAATGTTACAGACTCCTTCAAAACACCGATAGGTTGCCGCAGTTTTTTAGGCGTTTATGAAGAGCAAGGCCAAGCTATCATCCATGAAGGACGTAATAATCTCGGTGTGATCAGTATTAACTTGCCCCGAATAGCGATTGAAGCCAAAAGTAACGAACAACAATTTTATCAATTCCTGGATAACAGACTGGCAATTAGCAAAAAAGCGCTGATGACGCGGATTGCTAGGCTAGAAAATGTCAAAGCACGTATCGCCCCAATCCTCTATATGGAGGGCTCTTGTGGCGTTAGTTTACAAGCGGAAGACAATATTGCTAAAATATTTAAACGTAGCCGTGCATCGATTTATTTAGGTTATATCGGTCTGCATGAAACAATCAATGCACTTTATAGCCCCAAAAACATGTTTTTGATGATGAAACTCCGCAGCAAAAGCTTATCAGATCATTAAATATCTGAGTGCAGCGACAGATCGCTGGAAAGCTGAAACTGGCTATGGATTTAGCTTATATAGTACTCCTAGTGAGAATTTATGTGACCAATTTCGTCGCTTAGATGTGGCCTAATTTGGCTTAATCTAGGGTGTTACTGATAAAGGATATATACCAATAGTTTTCATCTGGATGTCGAAAAACAGGTCAATACTTACGATAAAATTGACTTTGAAGCCCCTTACCCGGCTTTAGTCATCGCCTGCTTTATTTACTACAGTGAATATCTAAACTTACAGCATAACTTAAAAGCATTATGAAGATGTCTGGGATTATAGCTATTATCATCACAGCTCCAATTACCCCGATTGACGAGTGTTATGAATGCAGATTTTCTGGTGAATTTGCTTGTACCAGTAAAGGGTTTGTCTGCCCATCTTGCGACAATCATGATACATCTCGCGTTTCGGTTATTCGTCACGTGTGCGGTTATCTTAGCAGCCCCGATGCCAGACCATTCAGTAGCGGTAAAAAAGAAAAAGTTAAACGACATATTAAACATTTGAAAAATGGTCAACTTGGATAACACTATGAATTATCATCGATATTACCCGGTTAATGTTGTTAATGGCCCAGGAACACGTTGTACGTTATTTGTCGTTGGTTGTCTACATTAATGTAAAAGTTGTTACAAAAAAAGCGCCTGGAAAATTAACTCTGGTAAACCTTTTACCCAAGCAATAGGAAATCAAATCATCACTGATTTGCAAGACCAAAGGATCGTTCGTCAGGGACTTTCCCTCTCTAGCGGCGACCCATTGCATCCACAAAATTTAGAGGCTGTCTTACAGCTGGTTAAACGCATCAAATTCGAATGCCCAGATAAAGATATTTAGCTGTGGATATACCCTTGACTAATTAACTGATAATCAACGAGACGTCGTCAACTATCTTGATGCATTAATGGATGATAAATTTATTCAAGCGCTTTATGAGCCATAATCTATTATGACGAAGTAGTCATAATCAAGTGATCCATAAACTAGGTTAGCTGTCACGATATCAGACCAGTTTAGTGCCAAAAGCTAACTTATTATTGACCATTTTGATCTCTTGTAAAGATAATTTTGCCAGAGAGGGATGCTGACTGCCATAGCGACTGGAAATCGCCGATTATAATCTTGCCTAGCTTGCTTTTCTTCTTTGCCGGTTAGTGAATCGACTTTACCGATAAATTGTATCCCTTGTATCATGTTACCTTTCTAGCCTATACACAAAATAAAGTACAAGCTAATGCCAGATTCTATGGTAACAACCGTCAAGCTACTGCTCAAGTCTATAGATAATTGGTAGTATAAGTTATCGGATGATAGCAGCTTTAATTTTTTGATAAAAACCCGCTGAAAAATTATTTTCAGCGAGTTTTTACTTAAGAAAATATATTATCTACTATATTTACTGCTCAACCATCATTGGCTATTATGCACCAATACCTTTCTCGTCAGCATGTTTTTTCACTATTTACCTTTTTTCAATCGGATAGTTGGCCTGAAATTTATTTTTATACCTTCAAAGCCCAAATCATATCGTTATATTTTCTGACCGAAACGAGTACTCGTCATAAGCAATTGATGCTTAAAAACCCTATTGTAGTTAGAACTATTTGTAATCAAAACAAAACAGTGGCCATGATAGCTAGTTGCCCCTCTTTTGGTAGCTTCTTCAGCTAACTGTTGAACAGCACTAGTAGGCGTTTCTCGCGCCACTACAGAAACAGTTCACATCGGCTACTGATCTACTACTTCTTTTGTCCTATCTGCCATTACACCAAATGACAACGCACCTAAAACCAAAATTAAAGCAGCAGGTAGTTTCTTCATAATAAAATCCTTAATTGATTATTATCATTCAGAAATATTATTGGTTATTCCTGTAATATAGATCATAGTATAGGCACTAGTTAAAATTTTGGATTAGTTTTTTTGTTTCTGTCATTTCAAGAAGAATGAATAACATATAATAATATTTTTTTAACTTTGTTAAAATATAGTTTACACGCCTTACGGGAGTGCATTATCCGCATAGAAAAAATGACTTATTTTTCTATTAAATTAACCAAAATCTAATTTAATCAAATCAATATGACGAAAAAGCATTGGTCAATTTACCTGATAAGAAATGAACAAAATGCACTTTATACTGGCATCACCTCAAATATAACGCGTCGTTTGCAACAACATCACTTGGGCAAAGGCGCTAAAGCTTTAAGAGGTAAACTGCCTCTTTTGTTAGTATATCAATACCAACTAGCCAGTCATTCAGATGCTTTATCGTTAGAATACCAAATAAAACAATTAACCAAAGCACAAAAAGAGCAATTAGTCACCGATCAGCCTTTAGATCTGGGTGATTATCTTACTAAATTAGCAATCATCAAAATAAGACGAAAAATTAACCATCCCTGAATAATCAGCTAAATTACCATTATCTAACGCATAAACTTAAAGATAAGCTTCCATTCCAAGCCATTTACATTCTAGTCTATGCGGCTTAACAAGTGTAAAACCAAAACGACTGTAATATTTCGGATCACCAACCATCACTACCGCTTTATAACCAAATTCGTTTAGACTATCTAATCCGCCATAAACCAATTTTCCCCCAATTTTTTGTCGCTGATAAGCGCTATCAACGACTAATGGTGCTAACCCCACCCATTGCATTGACACTCCTTATCACCGTTAACATATACTAACGTAAAGCCTATATAACCAATAATTTTTTCTTTATGATCAGTACCCACAATTTCCAATACGAATACATCGTCCTCACGCAATTTCTTAACCAAATCAGCCTCAGCGCCGGTGGAAAAAGTTTGAAGCAATAACTGATCAATACCTAGTATATCAACAGGAATTTCAACTCGAATTAGCATGATAATTCACGCTCTAATATAAAAGGCGTAGCTTTTAATGGTAACCACATCAATTTAAGTACTTGTTGGATAATCTGCTGGCGAATTTTCTTTAACACGATCCAAATTACTCTTACACCTTTATGATATATTTTCTAAACATTAATGATAATTATCCATTCTGCCAAATTATTAATTAATATCTTTAAATCCATATCAAAATTTAACCAACAATCGATCAATCCCGTTCAATTTTATGCTCCATCTAGCAAAATAAATTCACAAAAGAAAGTAATCTGGCTTAAGTCAAAACAATAATATTACACCTTAACTACAATCGATAGACATCTAGCTATACGCTAGGATCACCTATGGAATTATTATGTCTGGCAGGCTTCTATCTGCCTTAAAAATAGCTATCGATAATGGCGCTGATGCGGTCTATATTGGTTTTAAAGACGACACTAATGCACGTCATTTTGCTGGTTTAAATTTTAGCAAAAAAAATTGTTTGAAGCCATCAAATACGCTCATCACCACGATTGCAAATTACATGTTGCTATAAATACTTTTGCCCATCCCTAACGGTTTTAATCGCTGAATATCCGTCATTAATATGGCAGCTGAAATCAGTATTGATGCCTTGATCCTAGCTGACCTTGCTATCTTATAGAATATGTTGCCAATAAATATCCTCATATTAAACGACATGTATCCGTTCAGGTTTCTGTGACAAATATTGCAGCGATTCAATTTTATCAACATAATTTCGCTGTCCAACTAATAGTTCTACCTCGTGTTCTATAATTACATCAAGTCAAACAGTTAGCCAAAACAAGCACGGTTGCATTTGAAGTTTTTGCTTTCAGAAGCCTTTTTATCATGGCAGAAGGATACTATTATCTCTATTATTACCTGACAGGAGAATCACCAAATAGCTTAGTACTTGTTCACCAGCCCGATTTGTACGCTGGCAACAAACTGACAAAGGTATGGAGTCACGCTTGAATAATATTTTAATCGATTGTTATTCAAAATAATTAAAATGCTATCTATCCAATATTTTCAAAGAAATATACTTTATAGATTATAAAAATATAATATATTAGAATAATATACCAGACTAAACACTCTGAAAGTATTACCAGAACTGATGTTGGCAGATATTGCCGCTGTCAAAATTAAAGGCCGCCAGCGCAGCCCTACTTATGTTGGCGATGTTACCCATATCTTGCGACAAGCTATTGGTTATTGCAAAAATGATCCTAAAAAAAAGTTCATCATCAATCAAAACTGGATGAATGTATTGGAAAATCTATCTGAAGGTAAACAGACCACATTAGGGACTTATCATCCTAGATGGAAGTAGGATAAGGCGAAAAAATGAAATATTCTTAGGTTCAGTACATTATCATTAATCAAAAGAAACATTAATTCAGTTTTATCAACAAGCGATTAATAGTAGAGCGGATATTATTTATCTCGGTGAAACGATTTGTAGTAAACACCGCGAAATGCAAACAGCCGACTTGCTTGAATTAACAAAAGAAATAACGTTGCACGGCAAACAAGTGGTAATCTCTACCTTATCTTTATTGCAAAACACAGCTGAACTTAGACAAATCGCTAAATCGGTCGACAATGGTAAATTTTTAGTTGAGGCGTACGATTTAGCTATTATAGTTAATAAGCTTATTGAGCAAAAAATACCTTTTATGGCAGGATATGGACTCAATTGCTACAACGCCTATACATTACTCCTACTATATCGCCAAGGTATGGATACACTGGTGCTTACCTATTGAACTTTCTCGTGATTGGTTACAAGATCTGCTTTGCCAATGTGAACAACTTGGATTTCGCCATAATTTCCAAGTCGAAGTGTTTGCCTATGGACATTTACCACTAGCAATGTCAGCTCGCTGTTTTACTGCCCGATCAGAAAATCGCCATAAAGATAACTGTGATACTTGTTGTGAAAAATATCCCCAAGGCAGAGCAATCTTTTCGCAAGAAAATCAATTACTCTTTACACTTAATGGTATTCAGGTGCAAAATAGCTGCTACTATAACCTAAGCAATGAACAAACATCAATGACTGGATTAGTCAATATTGTCCGCATCTCTACTGAAAATCTAGATTCACTTACCATTTTGGAGAAACTTAGAGAAAATCAACAATGTAAGCATCCACTAACATTAACTAATGATATAAATTGCAACGTTTTTTTGCGGCGTATAGCCAGTTTATCTATTATACCTTAAAAACTAAGAACGTTTTTTTCTTTCCAATAAACAACGCAAATGGTGGTTATTAAACTGGCGCAGTTCACCACTACGTAGCATATTGAGCAATATGCCCAGAACGCATAAATTGTGCCTAACATTAGCATCATCATGATATCAATACCCACTCAGATAAACTTAAATCAAGCTGGTTAATAGCCGCCTATCACTTTTATTGCCCAATTGAAGGTAAAGAATAGCAATGGGCATTGCTTGTAATGACCAAATAGCGCCTGAAATATAAAATACCGGCGTGGTTAGAAAAGCCAGCGTCAGATAAATCATTTCGACACTGCGTAAAAATTCGGTAACAAACTTACCTAACCCTAAAACCGCCAATAAAAACGGTAATGTGACAATCAAAATTTGATAAAGTGGCGCTTCTTGTCGATAACCTAATACCCAAGGCCAAAGCGCAAAAAAGATGGCCGACAGAAATAACCAAATAGGGAGCAACGCTGACAATGCACCTAGATAAACAGCGGTAGATAATTTGCCGTTTGCCGCTTTTTGAACGTCAATATAGGCTTTAACACAAGCGACTAACAGTGAGTGTTGTAATAACATGACCAATAAACCTGGAAAAACAATCTCAGCGAAACTCGGGCCTGGATTGAATAAAAGTTCTGTTATTCAATTAATTGGTGTTAATAATGTACTGACCTGTTGATCAGTAAAACCTGCATTTCTTATGCCGTTAAATATTATATTCGTTTAACAGCTAAATATAAGCGAAGGAAATTTCTTGCTGTATTTGACCACTGGCAAGTCGATTATTACCACCTCCATAAACCGGTACCATAATATTTTTACCATTTAGTAAACTTTTTTCAAAATCGATAGGAATGACAATAATGGCAAACAATTTTCGTTCACGCATATCAGCCCGTGCTCTGACCAAGTTATCATAACTTTGTAATTTTGTTTTCGGTACCGTATCCAATCGGTTCATTATTAAGCGGCTGGCAGCACTATGATCTTGATTAATAATCTCTACCGGTAAATCTCACAGTACTGGACGAATGTAAACAAAACTAATAATTGATAATAAAATTAATAATATAACCATATAGGCTTTGCCAACATGCTCTTATCCTCATAAGCTAATGTGTTACGTTATCTTTTCTGCTTTTTCAATTAATCGGCAGCTATAGATATATTAGTGATTCAATTGCTAACACGCGCGTATAAGTACAGTATTAAACTGTTTCCTCGGCGATCCCAGCGTGGGAATATTGGTTGCTTTTACCGGCGGAATACACCGTTATTCACTAGGTGGCGCAACGGCATCTAGTTACATGCTGTCAACTATTATAGAAGGTTTAATTGGTGGATTAGTGCATCATTATTACACAAAAAAAGAAAATCAACAAGCTATTTAATCCTTATACTGCTGCCAGTGTTATTTTTTTAACTGAAATTATTCAAATGTTAATTATTCTATTACTAATAAAACCCTTTGCTAGAGCTATTGCTCTGGTTAAAAATATTGCTCTGCCGATGATTATTACCAACAGTATTGGAGCGACGATGTTTATTCGTATTTTATTGGATAGGCTAGCTATTATTGAAAAATATACCACTTCGTTTTCTACCCAAGCGTTAAAAATCGCAGTTCATACCGAAGTAATATTACGAAAAGGATTTAATACTCATAATAGTATGCATATTGCTAATATTATTTATCAACAGTTACAAATTGGTGCAATTGCAATCACTGATACAGAAAAAATTCTCGCTTTTGTTGGTATTGGCTCTGATCATCATATCCCCGGCGCTAAACTAACTTCTAAACAAACAATGCGAGCGATTAAAAATAATAATGTGGTATACGCAGATGAGAATGAAGAACTTATCAATGCTCAATATGTGCCAACTGTAAACTCGGTTCAGTTTTAGTGATCCCGTTACGAGGAGAAAATCAACAATTTATTGGCACCATTAACCTTTATGAAGAGAAAAATCGGTTATTCAGTTCAACTAATCTTACCTTAGTAGAGGGGATTGCCAGTCTTATATCCATCCAAATTCTAACTGATCAATATGAACGAAATAAACAATCTTTGTTAAAGTCAGAAATCAAATTACTTCATGCACAAGTTAATGCTCTCAATACACTGTAAGCAGTGATACGTAAAGACAGCAAACAGGCTAACGAACTGATAAATTATCTCTCTACCTTCTTCCGTAAAAATTTAAAGTGTCCTGAAACAATAACAACATTGTATGACGAAATTGAACATGTAAACGATTACTTACAAATTGAAAAGGAGCATTTTCGTGAGCATCTACAAATTAAAATCCAGATCCCACCAAAATTACAATCCATTGAATTAGCAGCTTTTTCACTACAACCCCTAGTGAAAAATGCCATCAAACATGGATCCGCACATTTATTAAATACCGGCCAAATTAGCCTTCACACCTTTCAACAACACGAGCTTATTTATATTGAATAAAGATAATGCAGGACTATATCACCCTGCTGAAATAAATGATGGATTAGGTATAGACCTGGTAGATAAGCGTCTAAAATTCCACTATGGTGAACAATATGGTATTAATATCCTCTGCTAGCCAGAACAATTTACTTGTGTCAGACTTTGTATCTCCGATATTAACGTAACAAATCAGGCTGCATAACAATGAAGATTGTAATTGTTGATGACAACGTAAGAATTTACGTTACCTATTAGAGCAGGAAGCCGATGTTGATATTATTAGCGAATGCGCTAATGCCATTGAAGCCCTTAGTGTTATTCATCATAAAAACCCGGATGTTGTTTTCCTCGATATTCAAATGCCTCGCGTTACAGGACTTGAAATACTACAAATACACGATCCGCAACATCGGCTTTATATTATATTTGTTACCGTTTACGACGAATACGCTATTCAAGCTTTTGACTATTTGCTAAAATCGCTAGAAAAAAGCCGTTTATCAAAAACACTTCAGCGGTTACATCACCACCGACAAAACAAAATATTGAACAATTATCAAGTAACATCACCCTTAAATACATTCCCTGTATAGGCCATAATCGTATTTGGTTGATACCACTTGAAGAAGTACTTTACATTACATCTCGTACGAATGGTGTATATGTTATGAATAGTAAAATTCAGAAGAGTTTACCGATCTTGACACTACATACTGTTGAAATGCGTGCTACATTGGTTCGTTGCCACCACAAATATTTGGTTAATATGGCCCAACTAAAAGAAATTACTTTTGGTGAAAATAGTCATGCAAAATTAATATAAAGCAATGATGAGCATATTCCGATCAGGCGTCGCTACCTGAAACTTTTTAAAGAGACATTAGGTAGGATTATGTTGATAACACTTGAATAAACCAAAAGCTGAATTCAGCTTTTGGCGCTAAATAAGATATTAATCTATTACATTAGATATTATGATTACTACGACGACGTAATCCAGCGTTATTATGTCCTTCATTATGTCCACGGAACTGTTCTCGCTCACTACGACGTTCATTACCAAAGCGACATCCTCGTTCACGTAATTCACCACCATTACGATGTCCATTACCGCGACGTTCAAACGGTTGTGCTTCACCTAACAATTGCATCTGCATTGGCTTATTTAAAATACGTGTACGCGTCAAATGATTAAGTAATGCATTTGGCATACCTTTTGGTAACTCTATCGTTGAGTGCGAAGCAAACAACTTAATATTACCAATATAACGACTACTAATATCCGCTTCGTTAGCAATTGCACCGACAATGTGGCGAACTTCAACGCCATCATCACGACCAACTTCAATACGATACAACTCCATATCACCTACATCACGACGCTCGCGACGCGTACTACGCTCAGAAGTACCATTACTGTGACGACGCTCATCACGCGAATTAAATTCACGTTTTGCACGACGAACAGGATCGGGTGGCAATATTAACGGCCGATCACCTTGCGCTATTTTTAATAGCGCTGAAGCTAAAGTTTCCATATCCAGCTCATCATCAGCAACTAATTTAGTCAGTAATACTCGATATTTCTCTAAATCACCGCTTTCTAATTGCTTTTGAATATTTTCAGCAAATTTAGCTTGGCGACGCCCACTTAAAAGAGCAACACTTGGTAACTCAACTTCAGCAATTGGCTGCTTCATGGTACGTTCAATATTGCGTAATAGTCGACGTTCACGATTATCAACAAACAAAATCGCGCGCCCAGCTCGGCCTGCCCGACCGGTACGACCAATTCGATGCACATAAGACTCTGCATCCATGGGTATGTCATAATTAACAACTAAACTAATACGTTCAACATCTAGACCACGTGCTGCAACATCAGTGGCAATTAATATATCAAGACGACCATCTTTCAAACGCTCTAATGTTTGCTCACGTAGCGCTTGATTCATATCGCCGTTTAGAGCTGAACTGTTATAGCCACTGCGTTCAAGCGCTTCAGCAACCTCTAACGTGGCATTTTTAGTGCGCACAAAAATAATGGCCGCATCAAAATCTTCTGCTTCCAGAAAACGAACCAATGCTTCATTTTTACGCATGCCATAGACAGACCAATAACTTTGGGTAATATCTGGACGCGTCGTCACACTGGACTGAATGCTAATCTCTTTTGGTGATTTCATAAAGCGACGAGTAATACGGCGTATCGCTTCCGGCATTGTGGCAGAAAACAGTGCCGTTTGATGCTCGGATGGGATCTGACTCATTATATTTTCAACGTCTTCAATGAACCCCATGCGTAACATTTCATCCGCTTCATCAAGAACCAAGCCACGTAAATGGGATAAATTTAACGTCCCTTTCAAGTGATCTAATAAGCGGCCCGGTGTTCCCACTACAATTTGAGGACCTTGCCTTAATGCGCGTAACTGCAAATCGTAACGCTGCCCACCATAGAGTGCTACCACATTCACTGAACGCATGTGTTTAGAGAATTCCCCCATGGCTTCAGCAACTTGCACGGCTAACTCACGCGTTGGTGCCAATACTAAGATTTGAGGGGCTTTCAATGTGGTATCTACATTATGTAGTAGAGGTAAACTAAAAGCTGCTGTTTTACCACTACCGGTTTGTGCCATACCTAATACGTCACACCCGTCTAATAAATAGGGAATACATTGCTGCTGGATTGGCGATGGTTTTTCATAACCAAGGTCATTTAGTGCAGAGAGAAGTGGCGCTGATAAACCTAAATCAGCAAAAGAGATTTCAGTCTCATTAGTCATGTAAAAATGCCTCATTCATTATGGCGGCCAGTTTACATAACTCTGCGAAAAAAATTTCGGTCATTTTCATTTAAAATGTGAACTGGCTCAAATTATGTTATTAAACGAACAACAAGCCCCCATCACAATCGATGAAGACTTAAAAAAAGCAGTGATGGTATGTTCATCACTACTATTAGCCTGATTCTGAAAGGTCGCCTTGTTGTACCTGACCTAACAAAGCCAGTTCCAACAGAGCACAGCGGTGCTCAACAAAGCTATGTGCATTGCTAGCTACCGTAAGCTTCAATAACGCTATAGCGCTATCGTTATCCCCCAGACTTAGGTAATGTTTACCTAAATAGAAGTTAGTTTCACTAAGATGCTCAGCGAGCGAGGTGTTATCTGTTGAATTCTCTTTCAAACGAACCATCAATGTTTTTTCACTGATTTTACCTAAATAGAATTCAACTACATTCCAACCCCATTGCCCTTTTTCCGCTTGGTTATAACGAGATAACAAATTGGCTTGTGCCATTTTTGGTTTTATCTCTTTCTCCACTAAGTAAAGCCATAAGCTGCGGAAAGGATCATTTGGATCTTGTCGATAATACGTCAGCAGATCACCCAGCGCCAATCGATATCTCCCACCATAATACAGTGCAATACCCCGATTCATGCGCGCGAAATTATAAGTTGGATCAAGCTCTAAAACAGAATCAAAAACCTCATAGGCAGCATCAAAATTGCCTGCCTGTGTAAAATATATTCCTAGGAAATTAAAAACTTCCGGAATATCAGGACGCATAGCTAACGCCATTGTAAAATCATTACGCGCTAACGCCCTCAATCCAAGACTATCATACAACACACCGCGTTCATATAAAAGCTGTGCATATTCATCATCGGACAATGACCGGCTCGCAAAGATCTGTTCCATACGAGCCAATATTACTTCTTGTTGCAATGTGGGCTGCAATGGAATAGCAAAGAGTTCACTTTTACGCCAGTTTTCACTGCTGCAACCGACAATAAAAACAATAGTAGCAGTATAAAGCCAGTGCAGAAAAGAATTCATTTCCTTCTCCCAAAGACAGAAAATAATCAATATATCCTGTCAATCCCCACAATTACCGGAGACTCAGTTATTAAAAAACTGAGTAGGTGCTCTTTTTACAGGACACCGAGTCTTACGTCAAATTATTCTTCAGAAATCTGTGTTTCTGTTTCAACCAGCTTTTCGGTAGAAATCGCCTCTTTAATACTAAGGCGAATACGGCCCTGACGATCAATTTCCAGGACTTTAACCGGTACTTCCTGAGCTAACTGTAAGTAATCAGTAACTTTTTCAACGCGTTTTTCTGCTATCTGAGAGATATGCACCAACCCTTCTTTGCCACCACCGATGGCAACAAAAGCACCAAAGTCAACAATACGTGTGACCTTACCCTGATAGACACGACCAACTTCAACTTCTGAGGTAATATCTTCAATACGACGAATAGCCGCTTCTGCTTTAGAACTATCGGTTGCCGCAATTTTTACTGTACCATCATCATCAATTTCAATCGTAGTACCGGTTTCTTCGGTCAATACTCTAATGACAGAACCACCTTTACCTATCACATCTTTAATCTTATCAGGATTAATGTGGATAGTATGAATTCGTGGCGCAAACTCAGAAATCTCTTCACGAGGGCGATTAATCGCTTCTTCCATAACACTTAAAATGTGTAAACGACCCCCTTTTGCCTGATTTAATGCGACTTGCATAATTTCACGCGTAATGCCTTCAATCTTGATATCCATTTGCAGAGCACTAATACCTTCACAACTACCCGCAACTTTAAAATCCATATCGCCTAAATGATCTTCATCACCCAAGATATCGGAAAGCACAACAAAATCATCGTTTTCTTTCACTAACCCCATTGCAATACCTGCCACCGCTGCCTTAATTGGAACACCTGCATCCATTAATGCTAGTGATGTCCCACAGACGGAAGCCATAGAAGAAGATCCATTAGATTCGGTAATTTCAGACACTACACGTACAGTATAGGGAAACTCTGATTGGCTCGGCATAACTGCCAATACGCCACGCTTAGCCAAACGTCCATGGCCAATTTCACGACGTTTTGGCGAACCGACCATACCTGTTTCGCCCACTGAATAAGGAGGAAAATTATAATGGAATAGGAAACGATCGGTATATTCACCCATAAGCTCATCAATAACTTGCGCATCACGTTCAGTACCGAGAGTTGCCGTGACTAACGCCTGAGTTTCTCCGCGAGTAAATAACGCAGAACCATGGGTACGAGGTAATACGCCAGTACGCACATCGAGGGCACGTACCATGTCTTTTTCTCGCCCATCAATTCGCGGCTTTCCTTTTAATACCCGAGTCCGGACAAATTTTTTCTCTAAACAGGAAAGAATTTTGTTTATTTCAGCAACATCTAAAGATTCATTTTCTGCCAAAAGCTTATTAGTGACATCTTCTTTAATCGCATCAACGTTAGTATAACGTTCTTGTTTTTCAGTAATGCGGTAAGCATCACCCAACCGCTGCTCAGCTAATTCAGCAATACGATTATGTAATTCCTCATTAATCGCTGCGGGCTGCCAATCCCATTTTTCTTTACCCGTTTCGGCCGCCAGTGCATTAATATTTTCAATCACGATTTGTTGCTGTTCGTGACCAAAAACAACCGCACCAAGCATCTGCTCTTCCGTCAATAAATCAGCTTCAGACTCTACCATTAGCACCGCACTGGCTGTGCCTGCTACAACTAAATCTAAGCGACTGTGTTTCAATTCATCAACGGTAGGATTTAAAACATACTGGTCATCAATATAACCAACGCGCGCTGCGCCAATTGGGCCATGAAATGGAATACCAGATAAAGATAATGCAGCAGAAGCACCGATCATAGCAACAATATCTGGATTCACTTGTGGATTGATGGATACAACCGTAGCAATAATTTGTATTTCATTTACAAATCCCTCTGGGAACAAGGGACGAAGAGGGCGATCAATCAGCCGTGCAATCAATGTTTCACCTTCACCAGGACGACCTTCACGACGAAAAAAACTACCTGGGATTCGACCCGCAGCATAAGATCTTTCTTGATAATTAACCGTCAATGGAAAGAAATCCTGCCCTTCTTTCACTTTTTTCTGCCCAACAACAGTGACAAATACGGCTGTATCATCCATATTAACCATAATCGCAGAAGTCGCTTGACGTGCCATCATACCCGTTTCGATAGTGACTGTATGTTGGCTATATTGAAATTTACGAACAATAGGATTAAGCAAAATAATACCCTTTTAATAGCTGATTATTTATATAACGACATCAATACTTCCCTTCTTGCTACATCCTGACGACTAATGACAATACTAAATATTTTTACTCATCTTGTGAATATCAGCATTCTCATTAGCCGCGCAAACCGGTTGTAGCTAAAGAAGATCACATTATTTAGAAATAAATTGGCAAAATCTATTTCCTAAAATCATTTTGTAAGTGTAAACCAATTCTAAAAATTTTTTACGCTTTCTAGAAGAAAAGGGGCCAGGGGCCCCTTTTCTTTTAAAACAAACTAATCAGCGACGTAATCCTAAGCGCTCAATAAGTCCGGTATAACAAGCAACATCTTTACGCTTCAGATAGTTCAATTGTTTACGACGCTGGGCAACCATTCGCAACAGGCCTCGGCGGCTATGGTGATCTTTCTTATGCTCTGCAAAGTGATCTTGCAAATGATTAATTTGCACAGTCAATAGAGCAACTTGAACTTCACTAGAACCCGTATCATTTTTATCACGACCATAGTCTGCGATAATTTGCGCTTTTGCTTCTGTACTTAGAGACATAAAATAACTCCAAATTTTCTATTAAACATAAAGAAAGCCGATCTCTAATTCAGCCTTCCCCAACAAATGCTCACCTATTTTACTCTTCAATCAATCATCACGCAAGATAACATCTAAATCCTATCAGACATTTTCCACCACTAAACGACGAGGAGATATTTTATTTTGTTCATCGATTTCAGCGATACCAATAAATTTATGAATATCACCTTCTGTTACTCGAACTCTATTACCTTCGGAAAGCCGATGATTAGCAACGACAACGGCTTGCCCTTGTTTAAAATAAGCTGCAACAATTGTTGAAATATTGATTTCAGGAAAATGATTAACCGCTGTATCCATAGGTAATAATAAAGGATCTAATTGTTCCTCCAGAGAAATTGTCCCTAATTCCACTTTTTGCTTAAGAGTATATAATTGCTCTAACGTTACCATACGTTCACTGGGATAACTAGCTACCTGTAAGCGCCTTAGATAAATCACATGAGCACCACAACCCAATAATTCACCTAAATCATCAATAATAGTCCGTATATAAGTCCCTTTAGAACAATGAATCGTTAATTCCAATTCATTTTCTTGCCAGCGCTCAAATTGTAAATCATAAACTGTAATCGGCCGACCTTCACGTTCAATAGTAATACCCTGACGGGCATATTCGTAAAACGGCTTACCTTGATATTTAAGCGCAGAATACATAGACGGTACTTGGATTAAATTACCACGAAATTTATCTAATGCCTTATCAAGTTGCTGCTGCGTTATTTCGATCGGACGTTGACAAATAATTTTACCATGTGCATCAGATGTATCAGTACGCAGCCCTAAACGGGCAATAACATGGTAACGTTTATCTGAATCAAGAAAAAATTGTGAAAATTTCGTCGCCTCTCCTAAGCAAATGGGTAACATACCGGTTGCCAAGGGATCCAGTGCTCCTGTATGACCGGCTTTTTTAGCATTAAATAAACGACGTACTTTTTGCAAAGCATCATTAGATGAAAGTTCTGCCGGTTTATCCAATAACAATACCCCGTGAACTTCACGACCACGACGACGCCTCATTACTTCCTCTCTTTATCTTTGGCGGTATGACGACGCTTTTCATCATCACGGATCACGTCGCTAACTAAATTAGACATACGCATACCTTCAACCAAAGAGCTATCATAAAAAAAAGTTAATTCAGGAACGATACGTAAACGCATCGCTTTACCCAGTAAAGAACGAATATGTTTCGCCATATCGCCGTTCAATACTTTGATCCCATTTTTAACCATATCTGTTTCATGTTCCTGATCTGATATGTTTAAAAAAGTCACGAACACTTTGGCATAAGCCAAATCACGAGAAACTTTCACCCCCGAAACAGTAGCCATTTTAACACGTGGATCTTTAATTTCTCGATGAAGAATAATGGAGATCTCTTTTTGTATTTCCTGGGCAACACGCTGAGCTCGAGCAAACTCTCTTGCCATTATGATATCTCCTCACAGGGGTAAAACTAAAATATAATAACCATTCATTATTATGATATATATATTAGTAAAATAAAATTCAATACTTATATCTATTGGATTTTTATATAAAATCAATAATAACTGTTAAATATTGTTTATTACAATAGAATTAATCCCATCACAACAATTAATAATCAATATACCCGATTTAAATGGTTATCTATAACTCTTTAGTTAAAAGGCCATAACATCAGTTATGGCCTTTTAATAAGCAACAATAAAAAAGGTATTAATTATCAATAGAACGTTTTACTTCAATGACTTCAAATACTTCTATCATATCATCAACACGTACATCATTGTAATTCTTCACACCAATACCACACTCCATACCATTGCGTACTTCGTTCACATCATCTTTAAAGCGACGTAATGATTCCAATTCTCCTTCATAAATAACCACATTATCCCGTAATACACGAATAGGGTTATTACGCTTGATTATACCTTCAACAACCATACAACCAGCAATTGCACCAAACTTAGGTGATTTAAAGACATCACGCACTTCCGCTAATCCAATAATTTGCTGTTTATATTCAGGCGCCAACATACCACTCATCGCCTGTTTTATCTCATCGATAAGACTATAAATAACGGAGTAATAGCGTAGGTCCAAATTTTCACTTTCGACAATGCGTCTTGCCGCAGCATCGGCTCGAACATTAAAGCCAATGATAATCGCATTAGAAGCAGCAGCCAATGTAACATCCGTTTCTGTAATACCACCAACACCTGAACCAATAATTTTTACTTTCACTTCATCAGTTGATAATTTTTGCAACGAATCAGTAATGGCTTCACAGCTACCTTGTACATCTGTTTTTAATACAATATTTAATTCAGAAATCTTACCATCTTCCATATCAGCAAACATGTTTTCTAGTTTTGACTTCTGCTGGCGTGCCAATTTCACTTCTCGGAATTTACCTTGACGATAAAGTGCAACCTCACGCGCTTTCTTTTCATCACGGACAACAGTTGCTTCATCACCTGCTGAAGGTACATTTGATAACCCCAGAATTTCAACCGGAATCGATGGCCCAGCAGACTGAATATCTTCACCTAATTCATTACGCATTGCACGAATACGACCATACTCAAAACCACATAGTACAATGTCACCTTTATTAATGGTGCCTTCCTGAACTAAAATAGTCGCAACTGAACCACGACCTTTATCCAAATAAGACTCTATAACAACACCACTTGCCATACCAGTACGAACAGCTTTCAGTTCTAATACTTCAGCTTGTAATAAGATAGCTTCTAATAATTCATCAATACCTGTCCCTTTTTTAGCAGATACATTGATAAATTGATTTTCCCCCCCCCACTCTTCAGCCACAATACCATATTGCGACAGCCCATTTTTAACGCGATCAGAATCAGCTTCGTGTTTATCAATTTTATTAACTGCAACGACAACAGGCACATTAGCAGCCTTGGCGTGCTGAATAGCTTCTATCGTCTGAGGCATTACACCATCATCCGCCGCAACGACTAAAACAACAATATCCGTCGCCTTAGCGCCACGAGCCCGCATTGAAGTAAACGCAGCATGGCCTGGTGTATCTAAAAAGGTAATCATTCCTTTATCTGTTTCAACATGATAAGCGCCTATGTGCTGTGTGATTCCTCCGGCTTCGCCCGATGCAACTTTAGTCGAACGAATATAGTCAAGTAATGAAGTTTTACCATGGTCGACATGTCCCATGATTGTTACAACTGGCGCTCGTGATTCTGCGATTGCTTCACCTGTATCACGATCACTTAAAATCGCTTCTTCCAGCTCATTTTCACGACGCAAGATGACTTTATGCCCCATCTCTTCTGCCACAAGTTGCGCTGTTTCTTGATCAACAACCTGGTTGATGGTCACCATTGCGCCCATTTTCATCATGGTCTTGACAACTTGAGAACCTTTGACTGCCATCTTATTCGCTAATTCAGCAACCGAGATGGTTTCTCCAATAACAACATCACGGTTAATAACAGCAACCGGTTTTGTAAAACTTTGCTGTAATAAACTGGTTTTTTTCTGTTTACCTTTGGTTTTATTCGTACGTCCAACCGCTCGCTCTTCTTCGCGATCAGCTTTCTCAGAATGTTTATTATTTTTTTTCTGTCGAGTAGCCTTCCCGCCTCGATTTCGGGCGCGACGGCCTTCTTCTTGGGCATCATTTTCGTCTTCAGCTTCACGAGCATGACGAGAAGTCGTGATATGATAATCTTCATTATCTTCCACTTCATCATCACTACTCCAACGATTAGAGTTTTCCTCTGCCATACGACGAGCTTCTTCTGCAATTCGTTTGGCTTCAGCTTCAGCTTCAGCTTCAACCTTACGCCGCATCTCTTCTTCAGCTTTACGTTTAAGCTCTGCTGCCTCAGCTTCACGACGCTGTTTTTCAGTATAAGCAGCCGAATCTTGATTAGATTTAGCTGTTTTTTGATTATGTTTGCTTTGTTTCACTTTCTCTTTTTCCGCTGCTTCGCGCTTTACTTTTTCAGCTACTTCACGTTTTGCTCTTTTTTCTGCTTCATGCTTCACTTGTTCTTCAGCTTTCACTTTTTCCAATGCATCGCAGTCAACATATGTGCGCTTCTTACGGACTTCAATGTTGACTGATTTACTTTTTCCGCCCGTACTCGGAACACTCAGTGTGCTGCGAGTTTTTCGTTGTAGTGTTAATTTACTAGTCTGGTTACCTGTAGTCCCATCTTCACGATTTAAGTATGCAAGTAAAGTTTCTTTCTCATTTTGAGTAACAGCGTCATTTTCAGTTTTCTCTATCCCGGCATCGGCAAACTGCTGTACCAAGCGTTCAACTGAAGTTTGAATCTCTGCTGCCAATGATTTTACAGTTTCATCTGCCATTCTGTTCCTTCCTGCTACAAATTATTTTGGATCGTTGCCAAACCAGCAAATATTGCGCGCAGCCATAATAATTTCACCAGCCTGTTCATCATTCAGCCCTTCTTCAATATCTCTCAGATCGTCGATCCCCTGCTCGGCAAGATCTTCCAATGTACAAATACCATGAGCAGCTAGGTTCATTGCTAAAGCATGACTCATACCTGGTACATTTAACAGATCCTCAGTTGGCTGATTATCCCCCATACTCTCTTTTTGAGCCAATTCTAATGTCGTCAGCGCCGCTTTAGCCCTTTCACGCAAAACTTCAATCGTTGTCTCATCAAGACCTTCAATTTCTAATAGTTCGTTGATTGGTACATAAGCTAATTCTTCTAATGTAGAAAAACCTTCTTCAACGAGAGCAGTAGCGAATTCTTCATCAATATCAAGATGCTTAACAAAAGAATCAATAGATACATGTGCCTCTGCTTGATGTTTAGCTTCAAGTTCTTCCGCAGTCATGACATTCAATTCCCATCTGTCATCTCCACGATGTTTTTTCAGTAACTGAGAAGCTAAGCGAACATTTTGTCCATTACGGCCAATTGCCTGAGCCAAATTACTACTTTCAACAGCAACATCCATCGTACATTTATCTTCATCGACTACAATAGAAGCAACATCTGCTGGCGCCATGGCATTAATCACAAATTGTGCCGGATTATCATCCCATAGAACAATATCAATACGCTCACCACCGAGTTCACTTGATACTGCTTGCACCCTTGCACCACGCATCCCTACACAAGCACCTACTGGATCAATGCGTTTATCATTCGTTTTTACGGCAATTTTTGCCCGCGATCCCGGGTCACGCACAGCGGCTTTAATTTCAATAATTTCTTCACCAATTTCAGGTACTTCAATGCGAAATAATTCCACTAACATTTCAGGACGAGAACGGCTAACAAACAGCTGCGCCCCACGCGCTTCTGGGCGTACATCATACAATACACCACGAACACGGTCACCTGGTCGAAAGTTTTCACGTGGTAACATATATTCTCGCAAAATTACCGCCTCAGCATTATTACCTAAATCCAACGTAATATTTTCACGATTTACTTTTTTTACCACCCCGGTAATGATTTCACCTTGCTGCTCACGAAATTGCTCAACAACCATCGCTCTCTCAGCTTCACGTACTTTCTGAACAATAACCTGTTTTGCAGTTTGAGTGGTAATGCGGTCAAAAGTAACAGACTCTATTTGATCCTCTACATAATCACCTAATTTTATCTCTGAGTCTTCAAATTTTGCCGCGTCTAAAGTGATTTCACGTGTCGGCTGCGTGACTTCTTCAACTACCAACCAACGCCGAAATGTATCAAAATCTCCTGTTTTACGATCAATATTAACGCGAACATCAATCTCTTGTTCATATTTTTTCTTAGTAGCTGTTGCTAATGCGGTTTCAAGCGCCTCAAAGATTTTTTCACGAGGAAGAGATTTTTCATTAGAAACCACTTCCACAACAGCCAGAATTTCTTTATTCATCCTAGTTGCCTCATTGAACTTTATTAAAAGTGGGGTACCAGGTTAGCTTTCTGGATGTTTTTTAATGCAAACACTTCGTCCTTGCCATCCACAGTAACCGTAATTATTTCATCATTAACAGCTTTAATTATACCTTGCCATTTACGACGGTTTTGCATTGCAATTCTTAATATTAAATTCACTTCTTTACCAATAAAACGCTGATAGTGTGCAACAGTAAAGAGCGGACGCTCAAGTCCTGGTGAAGATATCTCCAGGTTGTAGAGCACTGAGATCGGATCTTCAACATCCAGTACTGCACTGACCTGGTGGCTAACATCGGCACAATCATCAACAGTAACACCATTTTCATTATCAATATAAACGCGTAATGTCGAAACACGTGCTCGAATAAATTCTAGACCAACAAATTCAAAACTTAGAGCTTCTACCGGCACTGAAATCATCGATGTTAATTTTTGCTCTAACGTGGACAAACCCCACCCCCCAGACATAAAAAAAGGGCTAGAAGCCCAGTAATACTGTTTTAAATAACAAAAAACCCCGAAAACCGGGGCTTTATGCAACTGGACCCTATACACTGCCAGTAGGTTTAACCCCTGATCAGCACTCTTCCAAACGAAAAATAATCTAATAAGACGCCTGAAATAGATCACATGCGAATAAGTGGTTGCGGGAGCCGGATTTGAACCGACGACCTTCGGGTTATGAGCCCGACAAGCTACCAAGCTGCTCCATCCCGCGTTCGGAAATTCCGCAGATTTTACGCTGATAATATACGAAACGCAAGTTATCTTTTTATAATGGTGCCGAGGACGGGACTTGAACCCGTACGCCCGTTTTATAGGCACTACCACCTCAAGGTAGCGTGTATACCAATTTCACCACCTCGGCACAACAGTAAGATAATTTTTAGACAAAACCGCCTCACTACGCAAACTCTTGTTTAATTAATAGGGGATATCACTTGTTGGTGTTACAGGTGCTGTAGGTACTCCAGTTGGTTTCTCAACCTTGACAGGTTCACCAATGTTTTCCCATTTGCTTCCAGTGACACTTTTATTGGAGGTTAAATTCCCTAAAATTAAACTGATAACAAAGAATAATGCTGCAAAAATAGCTGTAATCCGCGTCATAAAATTACCTGATCCTGAAGAACCAAATAATGTTGCAGAAGCACCTGCACCAAATGAAGCTCCCATATCAGCACCTTTCCCTTGTTGCAACACGATCATACAAATCAGCGCAATTGAGACTAATAAAAAGATAACCAAAAGGGTTATGTACATAGCTAACTACCTATTTGACAGTAAAGTTCGGAAAAAACCTATCTAGTACAACTTGCTCCTTAAGCCGTTACTTTAATGAACGGCTTCGAATACTAACCAAACCTTAACTGACAAGCAAGATTATTTTTATCTCATTGTACTATTTGCAGAAAAAAATAATAAAAATAGTTAGATGAAGTTACTTTGATAAAAAAAATACGAAAATTATATAATTTTTTAAGATAATGAAATTATGAGTTATTTTAATTGCTTGACTACATCAGCAATACGATTAGCCATTACAGTAACCTGTTTTTCATTCTCACCTTCCACCATAATTCGAATTAAAGGCTCGGTACCTGATTTACGCAATAAAACCCGCCCTCTACCTGCTAGTTCTTTTTCAACTTGTTTTACCACATTTAAAACATCAGCTGTAGCTAATGGATTATGAGTACCGGAAAAACGTACATTAACCAATACCTGAGGCATCAATTTAATCTCAGAACAGAGATCATAAAGGCTCATCTGGTTACGGATCATAGCACTTAAAACTTGTAAACCAGCAATAATACCATCACCTGTAGTTGTCTTATCTAGCAAAATAATGTGACCTGAATTTTCAGCGCCAAGACGCCATCCCTGCTCTTGTAATTTTTCGAGAACATAACGATCGCCTACTTTTGCCCGGATAAAAGGTATATTCAACTCTTTTAGCGCTAATTCTAATCCCATATTACTCATTAATGTCCCAACAACACCACCGTACAATTGACCTTGTCGAAACGCATCACGAGCAATAATATAAAGAATTTGATCACCATCTATTCTATTGCTCCGATGATCAACCATTATCACTCGATCTCCATCACCATCAAAGGCAAGACCAATATCAGCTTTTTCTTCAATCACGCGTTTTTGCAGCATTGCAACGTCGGTCGCCCCACAGCCCTGATTAATATTAAGACCATTGGGTTCACACCCAATGGCGATAACTTCTGCACCAAGCTCAGTTAAAACATTCGGTGCAATATGATATGTTGCTCCATTAGCACAATCTAAAACAATTTTTAATCCATTTAAGCTTTGTTCACTGGGAAAAGTGCCTTTGCAATACTCTATATAACGTCCAGCAGCATCAACAATACGGCTAGCACGCCCTAATTCCGCAGACTCTACACAAGTAAGTGGTTTTTCCATCTCCGCTTCTATTGCTTCTTCTACGTCATCAGGTAATTTAGTCCCATCAATCGAAAAGAATTTAATACCATTATCATAATAAGGATTATGTGAAGCTGAAATGACAATACCTGCCTCCGCACGGTATGTGCGAGTTAAATAAGCAATCGCTGGAGTGGGCATAGGACCTGTAAATGCAGCAGATAACCCAGCTGCAGCAAGACCGGCTTCTAAAGATGACTCCAACATATAACCCGAAATGCGGGTATCTTTACCTATGATTATTTTTCGAGAACCATGCCGCGCTAAAACCTTACCCGCCGCCCAACCCAATTTCAAAACAAAATCAGGGGTAATTGGATTTTCTCCTACTTTGCCACGAATACCATCGGTGCCAAAATATTTGCGCTTACTCATAATCATCTGTTTCCTTTGCTGAAAGGGTTGCTTGAACAATCTTCATAGCCTGTACAGTTTCTTTTACATCATGAGCACGAATAATCTGTGCTCCCTGCATAGCTGCGATAACTGCGCATGCGATACCGCCAATAAGCCGTTCCTCTATTGGTATTTCTAATAACTCACCAATCATAGATTTACGAGACATACCAGCTAATAGAGGCACTCCTAAAGAATGAAATTCATTTAATTTCGCTAATAATTGATAATTATGTGCCAAATTTTTACCGAAACCGAAACCTGGATCAATAATCAAGCGATTTTTTGCAATGCGGGCCGCCTCGAAGCGGTTAATTTCATCTGACAAATACTGTTTTACTTCTGCGACCACATTTTTATAATTTGGTGTTTGTTGCATTGTCTGGGGTTGACCTAACATATGCATAATACAGATTGGTAACCCGGTTACCGCAGCAGCTTCCAATGCGCCCGTTTCATATAACGACCGAACGTCATTAATAATATGAGCACCTGCTTTGGCTGCCTCCTCCATGACAACCGCTTTAGAAGTATCCACAGAAACCCAAACTTCAAAACGGTTAGTTACTGCTTCAATTATCGGGATAACCCGGTCAAGCTCTTGCTGTAAACTTACTTCACTAGCTCCCGGTCGAGTTGATTCACCACCAACATCGATAATCGCCGCACCATGGTCCACCATACTTGCTGCATGCTTGATCGCATAGTCATAGCGATTGTATATACCACCATCAAAAAAAGAGTCTGGAGTAACATTTAATATTCCCATAACGATAGGACGATTAAGATCAAGATCCATTTTTCGGGCAGTAATTTTCATAATCACCTTACTCAACCAAACAAAACCCCAGGATAGCCTGGGGTCTTAATTATTTATTCATTTCACATAGAGAACCAATGATCATTAACGATTCTCTGTGTTACTAACATTATCATTTCCATGCACACTATCCTCACCCTGAGTGGCAGAAATATTCTTTTCTGCCTGCCCTTGTGATGAGGATGTTGAAGTAGGATTACTACTATCATTTTTATCCCAGCCAGCTGGCGCTCTAACTGGACGACGATTCATTAAATCATCAATTTGAGGTGCATCAATAGTTTCATATTTCATTAATGCATCCTTCATCGCATGAAGAATATCCATGTGATCATTCAAAATCTGACGAGCTCGTTTATAATTACGATCAATAATTGCCTTGATCTCTTCATCAATTGCTCGCGCAGTTTCATCAGACATATGATTAGCTTTAGCAACCGAACGGCCCAGGAAAATTTCACCCTCTTCCTCGGCATAGAGTAGTGGCCCTAATTTCTCAGAAAAACCCCATTGTGTCACCATATTACGAGCAAGGTTAGTTGCTACTTTAATATCGTTTGATGCCCCGGTAGAAACTTTTTCTGAGCCATAAATAATTTCTTCCGCTAACCGGCCACCATAAAGAGTTGAAATTTGACTTTCTAACTTTTGCCGACTTGCACTAATCTGATCACCTTCTGGCAAGAAAAATGTTACACCTAATGCACGACCACGAGGCATAATCGTTACTTTATGAACCGGATCATGCTCAGGAACAATCCGTCCAATAATCGCATGACCAGCCTCATGATAAGCAGTAGATTCTTTTTGTTCTTCTGTCATGACCATAGAGCGGCGCTCAGCACCCATCATGATCTTGTCTTTTGCCTTTTCAAATTCCACCATAGTGACAACACGATTATTTCCGCGCGCCGCAAAAAGAGCAGCTTCATTAACTAAGTTAGCTAAATCAGCACCAGAAAAACCTGGTGTGCCACGCGCTAAAACTGAAGCATCAACACTAGGATCTAAAGGAACACGCCGCATATGAACTTTTAAAATTTGTTCACGACCACGTACATCAGGTAAACCAACAACAACCTGTCGATCAAAACGTCCTGGACGCAATAATGCCGGATCTAATACATCGGGGCGATTGGTAGCTGCAATAACAATAATACCTTCATTACCTTCAAACCCATCCATCTCCACCAACATTTGGTTAAGAGTTTGTTCACGTTCATCGTGCCCTCCTCCCAAACCTGCGCCACGTTGACGACCAACAGCATCTATTTCATCAATAAAGATGATACAAGGCGCTGCTTTCTTTGCTTGTTCAAACATATCTCGAACGCGAGAAGCACCAACACCAACGAACATTTCTACGAAATCTGAACCGGAGATAGTAAAAAAGGGAACCTTTGCTTCACCAGCAATAGCTTTAGCCAATAAAGTTTTACCTGTTCCCGGTGGTCCTACCATCAAAATTCCCTTAGGAATTTTACCACCTAATTTTTGAAAACGACCTGGTTCACGTAAATATTCAACTAACTCACCAACTTCTTCTTTCGCTTCATCACAGCCTGCAACATCAGTAAAAGTTGTTTTAATTTGATCTTCGGTCAGCATCCGCGCCTTACTCTTACCAAAGGACATAGCACCTTTGCCACCTCCTCCCTGCATCTGACGCATAAAAAAGATCCAAACCCCAATAAGCAATAACATTGGGAACCAGGAAATGAAAATAGTTGCTAAGAAACTTTGCTCTTGAGGTGGTTCACCAATGACGGTGACATGTCTTTCAAGCAAGGTATCCAACAATCTTGGATCCTCTCTCACTGGAATATAAGTCGTATAACGACTGTTATCCGTTTTCTTAACACTAATTTCACGATCAGAAATCCACACTTCACGTATCTGATCCTGAGTTAACTCATTCATAAAGGTAGAATAATCCACCCTGCGACTATTCGAATCGCTAGGACCAAAACTCTGGAATAGAGACATCAGGACTACCGCAATGACTACCCAGAGAATCAGGTTTTTCGCCATGTCACTCAAGGGATGAACCTCTTCATTACAACTATGTTAAATAAATAACGTACAGGGTACTATATTTTGCGCCCTGTCGCTACAATGTACACCTCACGTGAACGTAACCGTGAAGCATCTGGTTTACGAATTTTAACTTTCAAAAATAGAGAGCGAATTTCCCTCAGATATTCATCAAAGCCTTCTCCCTGAAATACTTTAACAATAAAACTTCCCCCGGTAGCCAGTACATCACGACACATATCTAACGCTAGCTCAACCAGATGCATGGATCCAGGAATATCGACCGCAGGTGTCCCACTCATATTGGGAGCCATATCCGACATAACAATCTGGACTTTTTTTTCACCAATTTGCTCAAGTAATGCCTTTAATATTTGCTCATCTCGAAAATCTCCTTGCAAGAAATCAACGCCAACGATGGGATCCATTAGTAATAAATCACATGCAATAACCCGCCCCCTCTGACCAACTTTGCTTACTGCATATTGAGACCAACCACCAGGCGCAGCACCTAAATCAACAACGGTCATACCAAATTTAAATATTTTATCACTCTGCTGGATCTCGTCCAATTTAAACCACGCACGTGAGCGAAATCTTTTTTTTTGTGCTTGAAGAACGTATTTATCACTAAAATGTTCCTGCAACCAACGACTAGAGCTTGCTGAACGCTTTTTATTAGCCATTGTTTTTCCAACTATACTTATCAAATGACATCTACCTTTACCATTTTCGATATATCAAAATTATAGAATTTATGGTGATAACTAAAAGATGGCGGTAGAATGTACCGTTTTCAATCCAACTAAAGCAAAAAACAATGACTCTTAATAAAAAGCAAATACAATATCTAAAAAGTCTTGCTCATCATCTAAACCCTGTTGTAATGATAGGTAACAATGGCTTAACTGAAGGTGTTTTAGCTGAAATCGAACAATCTTTGTCATCCCATGAACTTATAAAAATCAAAATAGCAAGCGAAGATCGCGAGACCAAAAATTTGATAGCTAACGCTATTGTTCGAGAAACCGATGCTATCAATGTGCAAATCATTGGTAAGATCTTGATACTATATCGTCCTTCTGAAACACACAAAATCATTTTACCTAAATAAGTCTTCTACATTTATACAAAAATGCCATCTTCCTTCAGGGTAAAAAAGGCCATATTGGCCTCTTTTACTTTAAAATTAACTCAAGAATATAACGCTTTAAGACAAAATGAAAATCAAATATATTCCACTTTCAAAATTTCATATTCAACTTCACCACCAGGGGTGGTGATGACTACCACATCATCCATAGTCTTACCGATCAAGCCTCGAGCTATTGGTGAATTAACAGAAATGAGATTTTCTTTGATATCAGCTTCATCATCACCCACAATACGGTAAGTCTGATCTTCATTTGTCGTTACATTAAATACAGTGACTGTCGCGCCGAATATTACACGACCCTCATTTTTCATTTTTGTTACATCAATAACTTGCGCATGAGACAATTTAGCCTCAATTTCTTGGATACGCCCTTCGCAAAATCCTTGCTGTTCACGCGCTGCATGATATTCTGCATTTTCTTTCAAATCACCATGTTCACGAGCTTCTGCAATAGCAGCAATTATTTCAGGACGGCGAATATTCTTTAAAAATTCTAACTCTTCACGCAACTTTTCTACGCCACGTACCGTCATTGGAATCTGTTTCATTAATAAATGCCTCTGATTCTTTCCTAAATAAAAAATTAAATATCTTCCTGATTTTTCAGTCATTAAAGCAAATTAGCACTTCTAACAAAGCAACATTCTAGGCAAACAAAAAAAGGCTACAAACCTTGTTAACGATTAGTTTGCAACTTTATTATTCTATCATTTAATTAACCATTCTAACGCACACTTAATGCTAGGTCATCGTTTACTTTTTTCTGCATTACACTTTAGTATGTCTATTATGTCTACCTTTATATACAGCACTTATGATTTTTTTTTAAAAATTGGAAGATCATATTGGTTATTTAACCTACTTTTCATATTCAACTAGGCGCTATCAGCATATATTGAAAACTATATTAATTATCCGCCAACAGGCAAAAATCTCGCTTTTATCGCGCAAAAAGTGGGGAGTCATACCGTTCGATCACCATAACCAACAAATTCGCAACATGGTAGCTGAATTAAAGCAAATAGGTATTGAACAAGTTGATGGCAATTTAATCATAAATATATCAGCCTTCACTGGCCAAGATAAAGCTCCTTGGTGGGTCTGGAATGATATGACACAATGTTTTAGCACTCCACCAAGCGCCGCTATTATAGATAAAAACTGTTTCTCAACCACTATACATAGTGATCATAAACCTGGCGATATCGCTTATGTCCATACTGCCTTTTTTTACCCTATTAATATGTTCAGTGAAGTAATTACACTAGCAAAAAATTCAACTGATGGACGTTATTGTGCATTTACCATTCAAAATAGCGCAAACTATGCGGGAGCAATTATAAAAACTGGCCTGACAGATACTAAGATCGTTATTACCGAGCACATTAAACGGCACCACTTGCCTAACATAGCAGGAAATATCCTGGCCACAACCAAATCTAAACCGCTACATCATTTGCTGACAATCATGCTAAAAAATCTGATAATATGATAGCTGATACAATCTTTAGAGCCATAGGCCGGGAATATTGTGGTGTCCCAAGTAGCTGGTCTTCTGGCTCCGATGCTATCCGCCAGGTTTTAAAACAAAAAGCTAATATTAACTTAGCCAATACAGTTATAGTAGATGGTTCAGGGTTGTCGCGTCACAATTTAATTACACCAACAGCTATGATGTCTATTTTGCAATATATTGCTAAACATGATAGTCAACTAAACTTCATTGCTATGTTACCATTAGCTGGTCATAATAACACTCTACGTTATCGTGGTGGCATTGGACAATACAGGTTCGGCAGGCGTTAATGGTAAGGTTTCAGCTAAAACCGATGCCTTACAAGGAGTATATAACCTTGTCGGCTTCATTACAGTACAAAGTGGTCAGCGTATCGATTTTGTACAGTTTATTTCAGCTATATAGCTTACCACCACAAAATATAATATTCACCGTATTCCCCTTGTCCGTTTTGAAGGCCATCTCTATAGTAATTACTAAAAGAAACAAAAAGGTATCTATTCGATATCAGCTAAAAAATAACCCGCACTAATTAACGCTTATAAAGGAAGTCAATTGCTTCTTCATCGTCTTCATCCAGATCCATTTTATTATCAAAAAATTATTCTTTGTGATAATCATCCCACATAAATTCAGTTTTATCTGTTCCAGTGCTATCTACCGATATATTTTGTGGATGGTCTTGCATAAACGTCATAATATCCCAACAAAGTGATTTAACGCCTAGCTGATTTACCGCAGAAATCTGATAATACTTGTCTTGCCATCCTAATGCTTCAATAATATCTTTTGCACGGTCATTTGCCTCTTCAGAAGTCATAAGATCAACTTTGTTAAAAACCAGCCACCGCGGTTTTTGTGCTAATTTTTCACTATATTTTTCCAGTTCCGCATTAATTATTTTTACATTATCAACCGGATCAGAACCATCAATAGGGAAAATATCAATAAGATGCAGAAGTATCGTGCAGCGTTCCAAATGCCTTAAGAAACGAATACCAAGACCTGCACCTTCTGCACCTCCCTCAATTAAACCAGGAATATCTGCAATAACAAAGCGTTGCTCACTATCCATGCGTACTACGCCCAAACTCGGTACCAAAGTAGTGAATGGATAATCAGCAACTTTGGGTTTTGCCGCTGAAACTAAACGAATGAAAGTCGATTTACCTGCATTCGGCATACCTAGCATGCCTACATCAGCAAGTAACATCAATTCAAGTAACAATTCTCTTGTTTCTCCTTTCGTTCCCATCGTTTTTTGACGGGGAGCACGATTGACTGATGATTTAAATCGAGTATTACCTAAACCATGAAATCCACCTTTCGCAACCATTAAACGCTGCCCATGACGAGTCATATCACCAACGATTTCTCTGGTTGAAAAATCACGTATCCGCGTGCCAACCGGGACTTTAATGGTGTTATCTTGACCACGCTTTCCTGCACGATCACGACTTTGACCATTCTGTCCCCGTTCAGCTCGGAAGATTATTTCAAATCGATAATCAATCAACGTATTAAGATTTTCATCAGCCAACAGATAAACATCTCCGCCATCTCCACCATCTCCACCATCAGGCCCGCCCTTAGGGATATATTTTTCACGGCGGAAGCTAACGCAGCCACTACCACCATCGCCAGCTATAACTAATATTTTGGCTTCATCAATAAATTTCATTATCTTTTCTCCGCATACTAGACATTATACGCTAGATGGTAGTTTTACCCAGAGATGTTATCACATAAGGTAATATAAAAAGCCCCGCAAAATTGCAGGGCTTTCTAAAACTGTATTTAAAGATCAAAAAAACCTATTCAGCTCCGATACTGACATATTTACGATTTTTTAGTCCTTTAACTTCAAATTTTACTTTTCCGTCAGCCAATGCAAATAGGGTATGATCACGACCACAACCAACATTACTTCCAGCATGGAATTTAGTACCACGCTGACGAACAATGATACTACCTGCCAAGACAGATTCACCACCAAAACGTTTTACACCTAGGCGTTTTGCTTCGGAATCGCGACCGTTACGCGTTGAGCCGCCAGCCTTTTTATGTGCCATTAATCTGCCCTCCTAATTCTTAAGCAATAACAGTGATTTTCACATCAGTAAACCACTGACGGTGGCCCTGTTGTTTACGGCTATGTTTACGGCGACGAAATTTAACAATCTTAATTTTCTCACCGCGACCATGCGCAATAACTTCAGCTTTAACTTTGATGCCTTCAACAACAGGAGCACCGATTTTAATATCATCACCGTCGGAAATCATCAATACTTGATCGAACTCAACAGTTCCACCTGTCGCAATGTCTAGCTTTTCTAGGCGAACTGTTTGGCCTTCACTGACTCGGTGTTGTTTACCACCACTTTGGAAAACCGCGTACATATAAACTCCGCTTAGCACACTCCCTTAGCATATTTGATTTCAGAGTGCATTTTATAAATATTCACAATGGGCGCGAATTTTACGCAAAAAAGCATCAGAAGACAAGCCTAGAATTCAATCTAATAATAAAAATCTACTTTCTAAAGCGTATTTATTCCGTAGCCGTTCATTTGTAATTCATTTTACAGTACAATCGATGACAGATTAACAGCGCAAGATCACATAACTAAATATTATGTTTAGGTAAAGCCAAATTGATAAAAGAATTTATAAAATGAATTTAGAATCAATTATCAATCTAACCGCAAAAGACATGGAAGCGGTTAATAAAGCAATCTTGAATCAATTAAATTCAGATGTCCAACTCATTAATCAACTAGGTCACTATATTATTAGTGGTGGCGGAAAAAAAATTCGGCCTATGATTGCTATCCTAGTTGGAAGAGCTTTAGGATATCAAAGAGAAAAGCACATTAATGTAGCCGCATTGGTTGAATTTATTCATACGGCAACATTACTACATGATGATGTTGTTGATGAGTCCACTCTGCGGCGCGGTAAAAAAACAGTAAATGCTGTTTTTGGTAATGCCGCCAGTGTATTAGTAGGAGACTTCATTTATACCCGATCATTCCAAATGATGACAGAACTTGATTCTATGCCTATTTTAAAGCTGATGTCTGATGCAACAAATATCATCGCAGAAGGTGAAGTTTCACAATTAATCAATTGTAATAATCCAGACATCACCGAAAATACCTATATGCAAATAATATATAGTAAAACAGCGCGCTTATTTGAAGCAGCGACACACGCATCAGCGATCGTATCAGGTGCCAATGAAATACAACAGCAAGCCTTACGAGATTATGGTCGTTATCTTGGTACTGCCTTCCAACTGATTGATGATATTTTGGATTATGATGCAGATAGTACCACTATTGGCAAAAATATCGGCGATGATTTAGATGATGGAAAACTAACACTACCTCTACTTCATGCAATGAAAAAAGGTACCTCAGAAGAATCCGCACTTATTCGTAATTTAATAGAAAAAGGTAATGGGCGCCATTTACTCAGTACCATATTAATTACCATGAAACGCTGTGGCTCTCTTGAATATACCCGCGACCGAGCTAGAGAGGAAGTTGATAAAGCAATTAATGCTCTCGATATCTTACCTGATACATCTTATAAAGATGCTCTGATTAGCTTGGCTTGCATTTCCGTTCAACGCCCCTCGTAATAAAAACTTCTCTGGAACAACTCATCCTGTTCTAGAGTCATCTTCTTCCACCAATATCGCTTCACAACAATTGATATAACCAATCAACTTTTCCAACCCTTGCCGCAAAATAAATTTAATAATCTTTTCACGCTCTTTTTTTTGTTAATTGTTTATAAGCTTCGACCCAAATTAAAAAAGCATCTTGTCGTTTTTCTTTGCTTCGATAATCAATAGAGTTATCATTTAGCGATAATACATTAAATACATCTTCAGGTAGACTGCTCACATGATATTCAAGAGCTTTACCTTAAACTCCACGTTTTCGACGGTGCTTCCAACCTTCCCTGCGAACAATTAGATTAATACCTTGTGGTGATGAAGGTAAAAAAACCAATCCAGCAAGTTCTTTCGAGGTATACCATTCTTTTTTCATAATTTTTTCTCATCACTTTTGGTATTAATACATAACCTAATTCTGCAAATCTAATTGTTAAAAATGGTGGCGTTATTGATTATTTTTTTCTTTTAAAACCCTTCCAATTTCTTAAACATGGAAAAATCATTGAATAAAACCGTAAAGTTATTTCTTTTTTTATCTCTTGCAAATATTGTTCTCCTTTTTACTATCATTATTACTTAATTTTTTTCTATTAATATTAGGGAAAATTATTTTATAACTATTAATTCTAAGGCATTAATATGAATTAAAGGTTTTTATTTTTGTCATTCTATTATACTGAATCAATATAACTAGAATTAATTAGTTACACTCCTAATAAATTTGAGAGAACCTCACTATATTTCTTAAAATATCTGGAAAATCTCTATATTTTTTGTAATTAAGTTTAAAAAAGAGACTTTTAAGAAAAAATGTTATTTTATTTTTAATAACAACTTCTAGTTCTAAATACATGTAAGAACTACCTGTTATTTATACCACTAATACAGCAATATATTTAATAGAAAAAGGATTAAAAACGATTTCACAGAAATCTGATTGGTATCCTGCGGATATTATTGCAGCGCTAAGAAAACGCGGAATAACAACATTAACAGCTATATCAAGACAAGCAGGTTTAAGCTCTTCAACCCTAGCCAATGCTTTATCTCGGCCCTGACCAAAAGGAGAATGGATAATTGCAAATTTTTTAAATCTTCATCCTTATAAAATATGGCCTAGCCGTTATTACGATTTCAATACAGGAAAATTATTAGAACGAAATATTCGTCAGCCTACTAATAAAAATAACGAATAAATTATAAATAAACCGCAGACTCATATCTGCGGTTTATTATTTAATTAAGTTAATAATATTATTTATTAATAAAATCTTCGCCTAATTTAATATCCTTATTGAGTATATCTAACATATTTTCCAATTTATTTTTTTCAAGTGTATTCATAATATTAATAGGTAATATTTCTTCAATACCATTTTTACCTAAGCGTATTGGTTGAGCAAAAAAACGAGCATATTCACCATCGCTTTCCACATATGCACATTCAATTATATTTTCTTTCCCATTTAAAGCGTGAATTAATGATAAACCAAATCGTGCGGCTGCTTGTCCCATAGAAAGTGTCGCTGAACCACCACCTGCTTTCGCTTCAACAACTTCAGTACCGGTATTTTGGATACGCTTAATTAACTCCTCAGCTTCCTGTTCGGTAAAGCTAACCGCTGGAATTTGAGAGAGTAACGGAAGAATAGTTACGCCAGAATGACCTCCAATAACCGTCGTTTCGATCTCTTGTGGATTTTTACCTTTTAATTCAGCAACAAAAGTATTAGAACGAATAATATCTAACGTTGTTACACCAAATAGTCGATTTTTATCATACACACCCGCTTTTTTTAACACTTCTGCCGCTATCGGAACCGTGGTATTAACCGGATTAGTGATAATACCAATTAATGCCTTAGGGCAGCTATGAGCAATTTTTTCAATCAGATTACGAACTATACCAGCATTGATATTAAACAAATCTGAGCGATCCATTCCCGGTTTCCTGGCAACACCTGCCGAAATTAATACTACATCGGCACCGTCAAGTGCAGGAGTCGGATCTTCACCAGCAAAACCAACTACCTTTACATCTGTTGGAATATGACTTAAATCTTTAGCAACACCAGGGGTCACAGGAGCAATATCATAAAGAGAAAGCTCTGAGCCTGATGGAAGCTGGTTTTTAAGAAGAAGGGCAAGTGCCTGGCCAATACCACCTGCTGCCCCAAGAATAGCTAGTTTCATGCTGATACTCCTTTATATAATTACACTTCGAAATGGCTTAAAAAATTTCAACCTATTACATACTGTATTCATAAAACAGTCTATTAATTACGATTAATTCCTATTAATAGATAAATCTTATAAATTTTTTCTTTCATTTTAAATAAAATCCTAATCGACTAATGCGATAAGAGGCACTTTTTTAATATTGCTTAGGTAGTAGCACAATGTAAAAACAAAACTGCTAATTTTTACAATTAACATTATTTTTAAACAAAAATTTATCGCTAATTTCCACAAAATAAACAAATAACTAACAAAAAATTTTTATTGTTGATATTTTGTTATTTTCATAGCACTATAGCTAGACTTCTTGTTGCATAAAAATTCACCTTTATACATAATATCGCTCTAGTTAACGTCTTGAAAAAGGTGATTTATGCATGCTTCTTTTAAACAAGAAGATCTAGTAAAAGCTTTTAAAGCTCTGCTTAAGGAAGAAAAATTTAGTTCACAAAATGAGCTCGTTATAGCACTTCAAGAACAAGGCTTTGAAAATATAAACCAATCAAAAATTTCCAGAATGCTGACTAAGTTCGGCTCGGTGCGTAACCGTAATGCTAAAATGGAAATGGTTTATTGCCTGCCAGCTGAATTGGTTGTTCCTACAACAACTAGTCCGCTAAAAAATTTGGTATTAGATGTTAACTACAATGAATCAATTGTAGTCATTCGTACTAGTCCTGGCGCTGCACCGCTCATTGCTCGTTTATTAGATTCTTTAGGCGCTGCAGAAGGAATTTTAGGTAATATCGCCGGTGATGACACCATTTTCTCTACCCCAACTCTGGAACTATCCACCAAACAACTTTATGAAGCTATCTTGAATTTGTTTGAACAAGAGTTGTAAAAAGTAAAGTTATCGCGCTTATTAGAGCGATAACATGAAATAAATCGCTATCTTAATCAACAAAATAATCCAACTATTAATCTTGGTTTAATTTGTCTAAACTGCACGCACACAAGGAACACGATTCCTTAAAAAATCTCTATAAAATTAGACTCAGGACCTTGGTCATGAAAACATTAGATGAATTTATATTTGAAAAACAACATGTTTTTCCTCATGCTACTGGTGAACTTACTGCATTATTGTCAGCAATTAAATTAGGTGCAAAGATCATTCACCGCGATATTAATAAAGCCGGCTTAGTAGATATTTTAGGCGCAAGTGGTGCCTTTAATGCTCAAGGCGAAGTTCAAATGAAACTTGACTTACACGCTAATAAAAAATTAAAAGCCGCGTTAAAAGCGCGAGGAGAGGTTGCTGGTATTGCCTCTGAAGAAGAAGAAGAAATCGTTATTTTTGATGGTGATCGTGCAGAAAATGCCAAGTATGTTGTGTTAATGGATCCATTAGACGGTTCATCAAATATCGATGTAAATGTTTCCGTTGGAACTATTTTCTCTATTTATCGCCGTATTACACCGATTGGGCAACCCGTTACTAAAGCAGATTTTTTACAAGTGGGCCATCAACAAATTGCTGCAGGCTACGTTGTGTATGGCTCTTCAACCATGCTGGTCTATACAACAGGTTATGGTGTGCATGCCTTTACCTATGACCCTTCTCTGGGGGTCTTCTGTCTGTCGCACGAAAAGATAATGTTTCCGACACAAGGCAATATGTATTCAATCAATGAAGGAAATTATAGTAAATTTCCATTAGGGGTAAAAAAATATATAAAATATTGCCAGGAACAAGATCCCGCTACGCTTCGCCCTTATACCACCCGCTATATTGGCTCTCTAGTGGCAGATTTTCATAGAAATTTACTAAAAGGTGGGATTTATATTTATCCAAGTACAGCAAGTCACCCTAAAGGTAAATTACGCCTGCTATATGAATGCAATCCGATCGCCTTGTTAGCCGAACAGGCTGGAGGTAAAGCAAGTGATGGCACTAATCGGATTTTAGATATCGTTCCAGAACAACTACATCAACGTGTACCTTTCTTCGTTGGAACGAAATCTATGGTAGAGAAAGCGGAAAGCTTTATGCTTGAATTATTCAGTTAATAAATAACATACTATCATACGTAATAAAGGCAAACAATCTAGCCTTTATTGTTAAGCTCATTTTTGTAATAAGCTCCTATCTGATAGTGAGTTTTTTTTTCGTTTACGGCTATAATAACTGCTACTCAATTTTTAGCTTTAAATAAAGGACATTTTTATGAGCCTAAATAACGTACCGGCAGGGAAAGAACTGCCTGAAGATATTTATATCATTATAGAAATTCCAGCGAATGCTGATCCGATAAAATATGAAGTAGATAAAAAATCCGGCGCTATCTTTGTCGATCGTTTTATGTCTACTGCTATGTTTTATCCCTGTAATTATGGTTATATCAATCATACTCTCTCGTTAGATGGAGATCCCGTTGATGTTTTAGTTCCAACGCCTTATCCACTACAACCAGGAGCAGTAATCCGTTGTCGCCCAATCGGTGTATTAAAAATGACCGATGAATCCGGTGAAGATGCAAAATTAGTTGCCGTACCGCATTCTAAATTGACTAAAGAATATGATCATATTAAAGATATTAACGATTTACCTGAATTGTTACGCGCTCAAATTAAACATTTCTTTGAGCACTATAAAGATTTAGAACAAGGCAAATGGGTAAAAGTTGAAGGTTGGAAAAATGCTGATGCGGCAAAAGCTGAAATTCTTTCTTCTTTTGAACGCGCGGCTAAAAAATAACCATCATATAGATTTAACAAGATCCCCTTTATCATCAATAAGTGGGGGGATCTATTTAGAAAAATTTATCTACTTTTTCCATCACGTTTTAGCCAATCACCACTTTCAATTCGTTGTAAACCATCTACCGGAAGTTTATAAAGGTAAATCCACGCATTACCATAAGGCGTAGATATCAACTCTCTTTCATAATCCTGAGAATTCCTTTTTAACTCATCAAGCTCAGTCAAAATCGATGGTGTAATACGATAAACTTCACATTCTATCGTTCCTTCACCACATATTACTGCAGGGTAATAACCTAAGTCATAAATCTCATAACCTTCCAGCCTATACTCTCCTAATAGCTGAGCATAGGTCATCCAATGATGATTTCCCTGATTACGCCTTAAACTACCATAAACAATTATACGCATAATTAAAACTCAAACTGATAAAGCAGATCTAATGCCTGATCAACTCCAGACACAGCTTCTAGATACAATTTTGGCATCAAACGGTAGCGTAACGTTAATGTAGCAAGAGAATTCAATATCCCTACACCATATTTAACTTGCAAATCATTAGTTATCTTACCACTCACCACAACTTGAGATTTGTCACCAACTCCCTGAGTATCTAATGCTAAGTCGGAAACACCAAATGTTTCACCAATACCCCCCAATAATTTTCCAGTTTTGGAAACTCCCATACTAATTAGCAAAGCAGCTATATGAGTACTATCCGGGCCACTACTATCTAACCCTTTACCTCTAAGTAAGTAAGACAGAGCTTCTTCCTGCGATTTAACTGGCTCTGAAAAAATTGTTGCTTTTAGCTTATCAGCCAACCCTGTAACCCTTACACCGGCAATCACATTATCATTAGTGCTTTCTGGATTGCGGATCGCTTCTACATTTAAGAATGGCTGATCTACAGGACCAGAAAATAAAATTTGTCCTTTCCGTACAATAAGATCTTGCCCATATGCATGAAATCGACCTTCAGAAATATCAATCTGTCCATTTAAACCCAATCCTTGTTTATCTTGGATAACTTTCAATAGTCCTGTTAATCGCGCTTTTAAACCAAATGCATCCAAGCGAACATAATTTCCGATTTTAATATGTAAATTAGTTAAAATCGGTATTGATATACCTTTTTTCTTAATTGGATACAAATTGGCATTCAACATAACTTCATCTGGTGAAACGCCTACTACTGATTCTGGTAATTCTTGTACCGTAATGCGTGCCCAAGGAATATTTACATTGCCATTGAGCCTTAATAAATTAGGCGTAGCTTCAAAAACAATATCAGGCTCGACGTCAATACGAACCATTGGCGGTAATATTATCCTCAATCTGTCACCTGTGGCAGAAACTTTCGCTTGCCAGGCTTTAATATTACGCCAATCCGCCTCTCCGATTAACTTCAAATAGCCTTCTGGTGTATTAATACGTCCTGTTAATTGAGAATGGGTTCCCATAAAATTCAGTTTGATAAAACCCTGATTTATATCAAAGGGAAAGCAGTGTCCTTTTGCTGCCACATTAGAAAGTGCCAAATTACCATTTAATAGCGGCTGCTTCATATTGCCAGATAACCTTAAATCGGCATTCAAATTGCCATCAAACCTTTCACCTTTACTTAAAATAGGACGAATTAATGCTAATGAAATATTTTCAATATTAATACTACCCGATAATTTACGGCTTTGTTGCAGATCGTCAATCCGTATATTGCCTGAAAATTTGCCATTATTGATAATTTGTATTAACCACTGTAATACCATCTTACCATTACTCATATCTGCATTTAATGTTAGCGTTTGAAATTCAACTGGTAACAACGATCCTTCAATCAATTGCTTGATTTTCACGCCATTACCAAGCAAATTTACTTTTGCCTCCGGTGAACGACCATCCGCATACCAGCTCACTTTTACATCACCATCAAAACTGCCAGTAAGCTGAGTTTCAGCTGGCAAAAGGGGTTTGAGCAGCGCTAAATCAAACTGCTGTAGAAGAATATCTGCATTACCGAATTTACCAATTTTAGCCGTTTTAGACAGGCAAAAACTCCCTTTAGCATTTAACCAGCAATGAGGGGACAGCGTGACTTCCTGTTGCTGATTGTCATACTCAATCGCTACTGCCTGACTTAATTGCCATTCACCGATCGGTAAGTTAAATAATGTATTATCTAACACGCCTCGCCATAACTTTTTCTGTCGATCAAAACTGCCTTTCAGTATTAAATGACCTGAAATAGGTTTTCCAGCGATATTCATTTTAACGCTATGTTGTTGTTCATTACCTTTAGCATCAAACGTTAACAATGACGGCGGCATATTTTGTCCATTAATATCAGTTCGTAATGAAAGATCATAACCCGTCACCTTACCATTCAAACGTAAACGCAGATTCTTTAAACGATATTCTGGCTCGCCTTGTAGTGGCCAATTAATCTGCTGACTCTCTAGGGTTAATTGAATTGGTAACCCTGCCTGTGATAAGGCTGTTTCAGCCACCAAATTAGCCTCGATGGGACCAGTTAAGCTTAACATTAGTTTAAGCTGTTGTAATAAAGCCCCTTCAAGTTTCAAATCAACTTCTTGCCCTTTAAGATCATTAAGATAGGATACAGCTTGAACAACGATATTGACCGGCCACTGCTGAGCCAAATTAGCATCACCGGTGATAGTAATTTTCCCTTCAGGCGCAACAACAACAAATTGCTTAATAACTATCTGCTGATCTTCTACGGTAGCCATTAATGTCAAATTATCAATAGCAACCTTAGTATCACCACCTAAATGCCAGTTTACCCCTTGGATCTGCTCAATATTAATATCGATAGGCAACACTATTTCAGGTAAGTTAGCCAATAAGGGCTCCGCAAACAGTGCTTTTAATGTTTCAGCAGGTAATTTATCTGCTACCCCATTAGTGATTTTTGTTACCATTTTTCCTGTCGTTTTATTTTCTTCCACTATGGTTTTTGGCAAATTAACCGCTAATCCATTAATTGTCGTTGATTTAATTGTTAATAGATTAGCGTGCCAATCAACCGCCATTGTTAATTCAGCCAGAGAAACCTGGATATTATCAAGATGGATATTGATATTTTTAAGTGTTACCTTTTTTAACAAAATAGGATAAGGCGTCGACAATTTAGTTAATGGTTTTGAGTTGGCTGGCTCTTCCACATTTGGAAAAGCTTTGGTATCAATCTCAACATCGACGCCTTCAGCCGAAATATTATTAACGCACAATTGAAAACGTTTTAAACAGTTAACTTGAAGTGAAAGATTAAACTTATCAACATCAACATTCATACCCTTGGTTCGATAACGAACTCCCTGCAAATTCAAATCACTCCAGCTACCTGAGATGATCGCAATTTCTAATCCTGGCAGCCAACGCACCGCTGTGTTAAGGGCAAAATGTAAGCCTGATTGTGTGGTAACTATCCAGCCAACCATCGTTAATAATATTAATAACAAAAACAATAAAACTAGACTAATACGTTTTACCCATTTCATAGCTCAGCACCTAACCCAATATAAAATTGTACTTTGCTATGATCAGGATCACCGACCGGCGCTGCAATATCCAGTTTAATTGGCCCAACAGGCGAAACCCAGCGAATACCAACGCCAGCGCCGACTTTAAAATCATCTTTATTAAAATCATTTACCGCCTCACCACCATCAACAAATATTACCCCCCACCAATTACCCGTCACATTATATTGATACTCCAATGAGCCAACTGCTAATTTTGAAGCACCGGTTAATTTTCCTTGGCTATTGGTAGGTGAAATTTTTTGATAACCATAACCTCTAATACTGCGATCACCACCAGCAAAAAAACGCAGACCGGGAGGGACTGTGTCAAATCGATTAGTTTCTATCCAACCAAGATGGCCTCTTACAACAAAACGATGCCCTTTCCAGGGCGTTCTTATCCAAACATTTTGTGCTTGTAATACAATAAAATCGATATCTGAGCCCCAGGTAGTATTAGAAATATCAATAGTATATCGCTGACTATCCCCCCAATAAGGCATAGTGCCACCTCGTTGTCGCATCCGGTTAAGGCTTACTCCAGGATACAGAAGCATGGTAGTATTAGTTACATTTGCCTGGGTAAAATGGCTGAGACTCCAGCGCAAATTAACGCCACATTGCCAACCTTTATAATAATCCCAATTCCTTAATAAATTTAGGGTTGTCGTATCAGACTCGGTATCATTTAGGTCAGTACGTTTATAAACAGCCTGAACAGCATAATATTGTTCTAGTGGACTCTTTTTTAGCGGAATTTTATAGCTTGCATCAATAATTTGTTCAGGTTGCGAAAAACTAAGGCTGGAAGTAAAGCTCTGTCCTCTAGAATTAATCCAAGGTTTATTCCAAGTAGCCTTGACTCGAGAACCTACATCGGTAGAATAACCACCACCTAATTCAACATGATTACGCGCACGTGGTGTTAATACTGCGTCCATTGGCAGAATATGCGAGCCTTTCTCACGAGCTTTATTAATATCAGGTGTAACAATTGCGGAATTGAACCAACCGGTATTGACTAAACGTTGATTGAATTCAGCCAATTGCTCAGAAACGTAATAATCTCCCTGTTTAAAGGGAATAAGATTATTTAAATAATCTTCGCGAATTTGAGAACCTTCATATTTGATGTAGCCAAAGCGATAACGATCACCACTATTAAAATCAAATATCCAGTAAGACGCCTTATGAGCCAATGAAATCCCTAACTGACTTTTTCCCATTTCTGCATCAAAATAACCTTTCCGTACCGCCAGGCGACTAAATGCCTGTTTCAAATCTTCGTAATCGCGATGATTAAGAATAATGCCTTTTGGTGGCGCGTTGCGAGCTATCATTTCCGCATAGTCTTTATCATCTTTGGCCGAACCCTTTAGCGTTATCTTAACATCTACAACACGAACAGGTTTTCCAGGATCAACTTTCGCTGTCAAAACTGGACGAGAAGGTGGCTGAAATTCCTGATAAGAAAATTCAATAGTTGGTTCATAATAACCTAACGGCCTTAACCCTAGACGAATTGCTTTATCGACTCTCACCCGGAAACGGCCATCTGTGGCAATTTCATCCTGAGTGATATTTGAGAGCTGAATACGAACGTTTTTCTTAAGTTCTTCTGTCAATCCCTCAACTTTTAAACGAAGATTGTCACCATTGGCAACTGGCACTACCATCGACATACAAAGAAAACAAAGCAAAGAATATCTTGGCACGCCAACTCCTAATGGAAAATAGACCCTATAACGATAAAAAACTCACTCATTTTGGTTAAATTAAACAAAATATACAAGAGACATTAATAATAAATAATGCAATCTTTTATTATCCATTTAGGCCAAAATAACAGCTGTTGCATAGCATGCTAAAACATTTTTAACTATAGCACTATTGGTGTATTTATTTTTATACCGTCAAGCCAAAATTTATGCACGAAATACCTTATTAAAAACAGCAACTTTCTTTCGAAAAAACGAAACGCAAAATATTTTTTTATCATAAAAAGTTTAGAAAGGGATATAAATAGAGGGTAGAATGAAAAAATAATTACCAAGTAACAACAATTTTGCTAATTATATCAGTGTTAAAATAGATATATGCGATCAAGTGGATATATTAGAATTCATCACTACATTTGTTCAATTAATAGTCTTAATATTCCATATTAGTCTGAATTTTCCCACTCCCTGGCAATACAATCTGTTTTGTATCCGTTAGAGCAATAAAAGAAGTCGTTTTAGTCGATAATGGACGATTAGCCGCAGGATTAAATAACAAGCAAATTACTTCTGGACGTGAATAATACCCTACCGGATCGGCGATCACTTTGGCGTAGGTAATCGCAGCAGGTTCAAGAGTGGCCAACAATAATCCTTCCTCATTTTCTGGCAAGGGCATGGTTAGCTCACTACCATCGGCTCTAAATAAATATACGCACATAGGCACCACCTGTCTTTAACGAACTCCGTTTAGTTTCCATAATCGTTCAATTATCTGCTCTGACACAATGGCACATAGCGCAATAACAAAACACTGCCCTTCTAATCAATATGATCGTGAAACTGCGATATTGACTTCAGAGCTCAAAGCAGCTGTTGCATCGAGATAAAGGCTAAACTAGGCCAAGCCGCAATATGAATTTGCTCATGCTTAGCATAAACGGTTGTATGTGTTCCCAACAACACAATTGCTCCAATCACGCTTAACTAAGTGGTAAATGTTTTTAGCGAAGAGCCATCACTTTCACCAAATAGAGTACACCAACATGGGTCGGCTTAAGTTTCCACTTCACACCGACTGTTTCACCTGTATTACTGATGAGCCATTGGGTCATATAAAGCGTACCATGATCTCTTTCACTCAAACCCAATAGCAACCAAATATTATTCTCTTTAGTGGCTAAAGCGATACGCTTTTCCTGTTCACTGCCTAATACTAAAAATTTTGATAATATTGATAAACCAGAGGGGTTAATGCAGCAGGTGAGTCTAACCAAAGAAACCAGGTAACCAATTTCCCAGAAAAGCGATCAACTTCGCTCCTTTACCTGCTGCTTCTTTTATTAAATCGATAGTTCCTTCCAAAACCATAAACACAGGAGCTACCTTTACACAAGCAACGGTGATAGATTTATCCATTATTAATTCACCTCATTGTTGAATGTCACATATCATTTATGTTTGTGATTATACAAATGAAGTGCTTACTAATTTTATTACCTAAAAGCAGTAAATTTATCAGACTTTAAGCTATAGAGCCTGATATTGAAAACTACCAGATATGGATCCTCTCTTTAAGCGCCAGATAAAGCTTATGCTCTTTTTCTACATTAAACGCTGCATACCAATCATCAATATTACGTACCACGCCGTTAGCACGATATGGATTCGGGCTATGGGGATCAGTCATAATCTTATTACGCTTGGACTCTTTATTAGCTAACTCCTGCCAAGTTCTCGCCCAGGTAATAAAGAAGCGTTGTAACCCCGTCATTCCATCGATAATCGGCGGTTCACCATTAGGATAATGTTCTTTAGAAAATTGCTTATAAGCATTGAGGGCAATATTTAACCCACCGAGATCACCAATATTTTCACCTAGGGTGAATTTACCGTTAACAGCTAAACCATCAATTTTAAAACCGTTATACTGCTTAATAAGTTTGGCGGTTTTTTCTTTAAAATGCTGCTTTGAAGCCGCTGACCACCAGTTTCTTAATTGCCCGGTTCCGTCATAAAGACGGCCTTGATCGTCAAAGCCATGTCCCATTTCATGGCAGATCACCGCACCAATAGCACCATAGTTATATGCAGAATCAACATTTGGATTAAAAAATGGCGCTTGCAAAATAGCAGCTGGGAAAACAACTTCATTCTGAACTGGATTATAGTAAGCGTTAATTGTTTGTGGCGTCATCCCCCATTCCCACTTCCTGACTTTTTCTCCGATACGACTCATATTATCTTGATAGAACCAATTTTGTACTTGCAGATAATTGTCGAATAACGTGTCTGGTTGCAAATGCAGGCTACTAAAATTATGCCATTTTTCAGGGTAACCAATTTTAACCGTAAATTGGTTAAGCTTTTTTAATGCTTCTTGGCGGGTTTGTTTATCCATCCAGTCATTATTTTGCAAACGTGTTTTAAAAGTCCCTTTAACATAACTCACCAGATTTTGAATCTTATTTTTAGCATCAGGATCAAAATAAGTTGCAACATAAAGCTGCCCCAACGGCTCTCCTTGTAGTTTATTAACAATTTCTAATGCCCGTTCTTTAGGTGAACGCTGTTGTTTAATGCCATTTAATCGGGTTGAATAAAAATTAAAACGAGCATCAGAAAAAGCTTGATTCAAGTAATTAGCTTTACTACTCAGATAATGGAAAAGTAAGTAGTTTTGTAAGATAGATAGAGGTGTATTAACCAATATTTTTGCCAGCTGTTCAACTGCGCTGTCATTTTCTACGATCACTTTAGCCAGTTGTTTATCTGAAAGCTTCCATTGTTGAATAAAACCGTTCCATTGATAATCTGGAGTAAACTTTTTCAATTGGCTAAGAGACATTGGATGATAATTTTTCAACGTGTCACGTTCAACCTCTAGTGTCCAATGAACTTTGGCCAACGATTTCTCTAACGCAAAAATCTGCTTAGCCTTTAATTGCGCTTCTTTTTCTCCGGCTAATTGTAAAATAGTTGCAATATACGCGACATAATCGTGACGGATAGTTTCCATATGTTTAGTGTTATCCAGATAGTAATTTCTATTTGGTAAACCTAAACCGCCTTGTCCCAGATAAAGAACATAAGTATCAGGTACTTTTGCATCCAATCCAACCCAATAGGAAATAAATGGCATATAACCTGGTTTTGCCATTAGATTGGTAATATCAGCGTGAGTCTTTGCCTGTTTGATAGTATTAAGTGCATTTTGTACCGGCGTTAAACTTGTTTTTTCAATCGCTGTTTCATTTAAATAACTGCGATAAAGATTACGAATATTGCGTTGATTATGATTAAGCTCACTTTCCGGTTGAACTTCAAGTTTATTTATCAGTGCTTGCAGCTGTTTTTCTGTTTTAAGATATAACTCAACAAAGGAATTAATACGTGACATTCCAGTTGGAATTTTTGCATGGGCTATCCAATCCTGATTAACATACTGATAAAAATCATTACCCGGAGAAATGGAATCAGACAATATGATTTTTTGTTCGCCATAAGTAACTTCTTTAGCAACAGCAAATAGCGAAGTTGTCATAGCAGACAGAGTAATAAGCAGTGCTAAAACGGTTTTTTGCATAGGAGAAAACCTTTACTTCTTTGAGATTAAGAGGTTTCATCAACAATAGCTGATAAGTTATATACCACTTTAATTTTTAAACAAAATTCATACATAAATTTATGTTTACTTCAAAATTTCAATCTTATATTAATCAAAACATCACTGTTAGCATACCTAAAATCAAATTATTAAACACCAGTCACAAAATGAAATACGATTGGTAGATATTAAATTTAACATGAAGCGAGTAAAGCGAGATATGGTAAAACACTGTTTGCTAATCAATTATGTAGCAAAACTTATGTATTAAAAGAGTTAGATTATGATTATATTTGCGCTACTTAAGATGTGGCTCATAACTTATCAGACTAGCTAACCTAGCTCTGTCTGGAGGATAAGGACTTCTTTATTGATTTCATTCATTATATTGAAATGCCGCTTATCTTTAATTCTAGGGGGTAATATCTTTCCTTTGTCAAATTCAAATACTCCCATATCTTTGATATACAATCGTCCACGAAATAATATCTTAACGTAACGTGCAATCTTCAGTGGGTTATAACGGTGAAAAATCTTCATTCAACTTTTTCCTCCCCTTTGTTGATCTTGAAGTCACAAAATGTGATTCATGACCCATTTTGTAATCATAGACTCTCGTTACAAGTTTTAGTTCTCCTTTTCTAATAAGATTTAACGATTTTACATAACATGATAACTGGTTAAATAGCTTTGAATAATCATTACAATATTTTTTATTCATTCCTTAACAACTTTTGCTGAACAAAAATGGTAAACTTATTTATCAAGATTGGAGCAGCAAAGAGCTTTCTGGCAAAATAAGAACGATCCTACATATTGCCTGGCGTCTTTCCGCTAAAGAGCTCAATGAGGCATTAATAGAAGCAATTAAACAAAAAATTTGATCAGAAAAAATATCAGACAACTACAATAATAAATACTGATGATACAATTCTTGGAACCGATTTTTTTTGTCCGCAGTAGTATTAAGACACCAAGCGAGAATTCCCATTTTTTCAAATCATTGTCGATAATAGTGGTGTAGTTAGCAGCTAAAACCCAAAAACTCTACCATCATCGTATTAAATAAAAATGGTAATGTATTATTTTCTAAAGATGGTGCACTAACACTCGAAGAGACAAACAGTTTAGCTTCATCACCAGCTTTAGAGGCGATGGTTACTGTTTAATGAATTAATTTTCTCAGTGCGCCCTTTCGCGACAGCCAGAAATTCCTCTAATAGTCAGTAGAAATTAAAAAGTAAAGTAATTACCTCTATGCGATTGATTGATAGCAGCAATGATTTAGTCCGCAAAAATAGAAATAAAAACACCAGCATTGGCTAGTGTTTTTATTTGTACCTAATAATCAAAAAGCAATTATTCAGCAATAATATTCACATTCAGTTTTGCAAATACATCACTATGCACTTGGAAATGAACTTCGTGTTCACCAACAGTACGCAATACACCATTTGGTAAGCGAACTTCGCTTTTCGCAACCTCGACACCAGCAACAGTGACTGCCTGAGCAATATCACGAACCCCGATCGAACCAAACAGTTTAGCTTCATCAGCAGCTTTAGAGGCGATGGTTACTGTTCCTAATGAATTAATTTTCTCAGCGCGCACTTTCGCGACAGCCAGAACGTCGGCTAATTTAGCTTCTAATTCGGCACAACGTGCTTTAAAAAATTCAACATTCTTTTTAGTTGCAGGAACAGCTTTTCCTTGCGGAACTAAATAGTTACGAGCATAACCCACTTTAACATCAACTTGATCACCCAGGCTACCTAGGTTTCCTACTTTATCCAATAGAATAATTTGCATTACCTTATCCTCTATTAAGTCGTTAATGGACCATACCAATTACTGATGGCGATCAGTATATGGCAACAGAGACAGGTAACGCGCGCGCTTGATAGCACGAGCTAGCTGACGCTGGTATTTTGCACGAGTACCAGTGATACGACTTGGTACAATTTTACCACTTTCAGTGATATAGTTTTTTAGCGTTGCGATATCTTTATAATCAATCTCTTGAACGCCTTCCGCTGTGAAACGGCAGAACTTACGACGACGGAAATAACGTGCCATTTGCCTAGTCTCCAGAATCTATCAATTCAATCTGCTCGGCATGAAGCACTAAGTTATACAAGCCATTAGCGCCTTGATGGTTACTAATGAAACCTATAACAGTGATCCGACTACCGACCGTTATACTGTGAGTAAACTGTTGTAATTTTTTTCCGCTGGCGATGATGGTTATTCTACACCATACTTGCCGATTAAAATCGGCCTCCTGCTTCTGTGAACGATGTTCAAGCACAAACTGACAGCGAGGAACCCCAGCTGGACTGACTTTTCTTATCGGGGCATTACATATTTTACCTGATAGCACCAATCGATTAGTATTCACAACTAAAATTACTCTTCAGAATCCTCAGCTCCCTCAATTTCTTCCAGGTCTTCATCAACCAAATCACGACTGCGACGATCATCTTTGGCTTTAACCATTGGAGAAGCATCAGTAACCGCATGCTTAACACGCATAATCATGCTGCGGACAACGGCATCATTGAAGCGGAAGTTTGTTTCTAACTCATCAATCACTTCTTGCGGCGCTTCAACGTTCATCAGAACATAGTGTGCTTTATGCAATTTATTGATTGGATAAGCCAATTGACGGCGACCCCAGTCTTCAAAGCGATGGATTTGACCTTGCGCTCCAGTGATAGCTCCTCTATAACGTTCAATCATACCTTCAACTTGCTCGCTCTGGTCCGGGTGAACCATAAAAACGATTTCGTAATGACGCATGAGTTTTGCTCCTTACGGATTAATCAGCCTCCTGTCAGGGTCAGCCGCTTCCCATGGAGGCAAGGAACTTAATTAAAGTGCGACTGAAAAATCGACGCGTAACTGTACCTATCCTTTAGTGAAAACTCAAGCAATAAATTAAATCATCACTTATCGCGCATTGAATTGGGGCAGGCAATCTTGCCCATATTATAATGATCTCGCTTTTTTCTCAATGACTGCGCCGTTGACGCACTGCTTCAAATAGACAAACGCCCGTCGCAACAGAGACATTTAAAGACGAAACCATACCTGCCATTGGAATACTAATCAGTTCATCACAATGTTCCCTTATTAATCGACGCATACCTTTCCCTTCTGCACCCATCACCAATACAATAGATCCGGTTAATTTACTCTCATATAATGTATGATTGGCGTCACCTGCGGTGCCAACAATCCAGATATGATGCTGCTGCAATTGACGTAACGTCCGCGCAAGATTGGTAACTCGAATTAATGGCATACTCTCAGCTGCGCCACAAGCAACTTTCTTAGCGGTAGGATTAAGTTGAGCAGATTTATCCTTTGGTACAATAACCGCATCAATACCCGCGGCTTCTGCACTACGTAAACAAGCACCTAAGTTATGTGGATCGGTGATACCATCTAATATAAGCAAAAAAGGTGATTGCACTTGAGCTATAATAATATCTAAATCACTCTCTTGATATTGCCGCCCGGGTTTTATCTGCGCAATAATACCCTGATGAACAGCATTTTCTGTCTGCCTATCCACCCATTGACGATTAGCTAACTGGATAATAATACCCAATTTTTCAAGCTCGTGAATAATCGGCAATAAACGTTTATCTTTACGCCCTTTGAGTACATAAACTTGTTTTAAACGCGAAGGATCGCGTTCCAGCAGTGCTTGCACTGCATGAATCCCATAAATAATTTCACTCATAAATTTATCGATTACTTAATAACTCTTAAAGATAGTCAATCACTTGCCGATGAAGATCATTAATAAAAATAACTAAAATTTTTTTTGTGCTTTTGGGATAGCTTTTTTGCTTTTATCAGAAACCTTTTTCTCTTTCTTATCGGTTTTTTTAGCGTTACTACTGTCTTTCTTATTAGATTTAACAAATGCACTATTTGTGCTCAAAATTTTTTTCTTGGCTGTGATCCGGCTTGCTATGAGTTGAAATTGTTTTTTTGAATTGCTTTTTCTTTTGCTATCTTACCTGGATTTTTCGTCTTACGTAAAGTTGATATCAACGCGAAATCGATCTTGCGTTCATCCATATGTACAGCTTCAACTCTAATTTCAACTTCATCACCAAGACGATATACCATACCCGAAGAATCACCAATAAGTCGCTGTCCTACATTATCGTAACGATAATAATCGTTATTAAGTGTAGAGACATGCACCAAACCATCAATAAAAAGATCTTTTAAACGGACAAAAAAGCCAAAACCAGTGACACTGGTGATAATGCCAGTAAATACATTGCCAACTTGATCTTGCATAAAATCACATTTCAACCAATCAGCGACATCTCTCGTTGCTTCATCAGCCCGCCGTTCTGTCATTGAACAATGTTCACCTAATTGTAACATTTCATTAGTATCAGCATGCCAACCACCGGTCGGTGTCCAGCGATGTTCATTATTTCTATGTTTCCCAGATAACAGATATTTAATCGAACGATGTAGAGCTAAATCAGGATAACGACGAATAGGAGAAGTGAAATGGGCATAAGATTTCAATGCTAAGCCAAAATGCCCTCTATTTTGAGGATCATAAATAGCCTGTTTCATTGAACGCAAAATCATAGTTTGCAACAATTCATGATCTGTGCGTTCAGCAACTTCGTCCATGATTTTAGCATAATCAGCCGACTGTGGTTTCATGCCACCTGGCAATGTCAAACCCAATTCACTAAATACCGTACGCAAGTTTACAATACTCTCTTGTTTGGGTCTGTCATGGACACGGTACAAACTAGGTTCTTTATTCCGCTCAACAAAACGTGCGGCAGCTATATTTGCTAAAATCATACATTCTTCAATTAATTTATGCGCATCGTTACGTTCAACCGGTTCCATCTGCTCAATGCGTTTTTCCGCATTAAAAATAAATTTTGCTTCTTCAGATTCAAAGGAGATAGCCCCTCGTTTTACGCGTGCGCTATCTAACGCTTTATATAATCGATGAAGTTGTTCTAGATGTGGCACTAGAGCTTGATAATGTTGACGTAATTCTTCATCGCCCTGTAAAATTTTCCAGACTTTAGTATAAGTCAATCTTGCATGAGAACGCATCACAGCTTCATAGAATTTATATGAAATAATTTGCCCTTGATCCGATAACTGCATTTCACATACCATGCAAAGCCTTTCGACTCCAGGGTTTAATGAACATAATCCATTAGAAAGAATTTCAGGCAACATGGGGATCACCCGTGATGGAAAATAGACCGAATTTCCCCGACTAACCGCTTCATTATCCAAAGCCGTTTCTGGCCGTACATAATAACTAACATCAGCAATCGCGACCCACAAGCACCAACCACCGTCTTCTTTCGGCATACAATAAACCGCATCATCAAAATCGCGAGCATCTTCACCATCAATAGTGACTAAAGGTAGATGACATAAATCTACTCGCCCTGTTTTTGCTGACGTAGGGATCTGTTCGGACAAATCAGCAACTTGTTTCTCAACTTGTGACGGCCAACTATAAGAAATTTCATAGGTTCTCAATGCAATCTCTACCGCCATATTAGTACCCATGCTTTCGCCTAATACTTCGACAATATTTCCTACTGCTTGGGCATGGCGTGCTGGCCGGGTTGTCATCTCAACGACAACCACATTTCCCATCCTAGCGCCGTTAACCTGCTCTCTAGGGATCAATATGTCAAAGGATAGTCGACTATCATCAGGGACCACATATCCCATACCAGATTCTAAAAAATAACGTCCTACAATATCATTATTGCGTGGAATAAGCACTCGAACAATGCGAACTTCTGTACGTCCTCGTCGATCTTTGCCCAATGGTTGAACAAGCACAACATCACCATGCAGCGCTTTTTTCATTTCCTCTGAAGAAAGGTAAAAATCGTCTTTCTGACCCTCTACCCGTAAAAAACCAAAACCATCACGATGACCAATAACGGTACCTTTGAGTAAATCAAGGCGCTCAGGTAAGGCATAACATTGACGACGAGTAAATACCAATTGCCCATCACGTTCCATAGCACGTAAACGGCGACGCAGGGCTTCTAAGTCTTCTTCTTTAGTTAACTTTAATATTCTGGCAATTTCCTGGCGACTAACAGGCGCAGTAAATTTTAATAATATCTCTAAGATATATTCACGACTTGCAATTGGTGCATGATATTTCTCTGCCTCTCGGTCTTTATAAGGATCTTTTGCCATCACCCACCTCCGCTACCACATTGATTAATATACCTACAAATACACTAGGTCTGTTGTTTATTTTAACAGTAACTTATAAAGTGGCTCGTTATTTTTTATCAGATCAGCCAGTGTATATTTATCTAATTCATTTTAAAAATGATCAATCGCTTGATTTAATATCTGTTTTAACCGACAAGCAGAAGTAATATGGCAAAAATCACTACAGCAATTTACTAATGCCAGAGGCTCTAAGAGACGAACAACCTCACCTATTCTGATCTGATCAGCTGGCTTGCCTAAGTGAATCCCACCATTTTTTCCTCTCACCGCAGCAACAAGTCCAACTCTGCTTAACTGATTAATAATTTTCACCATATGATTACGCGAGACACCATAAACATTAGTGACTTCAGTAATATTAGTCATTTTATCCTTAGGTAGTGACACCATATAAATCAATGCTCTTAAACCATAATCAGTAAAACTTGTTAACTCCACATTAACCTCTGGCTATAAAACAAAAATGGAAGGACAGCTTTTTGACATTATTTCATCTAGTTATATCTATTATGTAAATTTTTATCATATTAAGCAAAATTGAACAGTAAATCAGGTAACATTAATTACTAGATATAAAAATAACGCCTGAATATTCAGGCGTCACTCATTGAGCGATATTGTTTGACGGTAAAATTATGCATCAAAAGGATCTAGTAATATCATGGTTTCAGAACGATCAGGTCCAGTCGAAATAATATCTATTGGGATCCTGGTTAATTCCTCAATCCGTTTAATATAATCAATTGCTGCTTTAGGTAATTGATTATACTCTTTTACCCCAAAAGTACTTTCACTCCAGCCTGGTAAAGTTTCATATATCGGTTCTAAACCTTCCCATTCTTCTGCCGTTAACGGTGTTATTGTCATTTCAATACCATCTGGTTTGCGATAAGCAACACAAAGTTTCACTTCATCCAAACCGTCTAATACATCTAACTTAGTTAAACAGAAACCGGAAATAGAATTGATTTGAACCGCTCGGTTAATAACAACGATATCTAACCAACCCGTACGGCGGCAACGACCTGTTGTTGCACCAAATTCCTGCCCTTTTTCACGCAGGTATTCGCCTGTTTCATCTGACAACTCTGTGGGAAAAGGACCGCCACCAACACGAGTAGAATAAGCTTTCAATATTCCTAAAACATAATCAATATAGCGCGGACCTAAGCCAGAACCAGTAGCAACGCCACCCGCTGTTGTGTTTGATGAAGTCACATAGGGATAAGTACCATGATCAATATCCAGCAATGTTCCCTGTGCCCCTTCATACATTACCAATTCGCCTTTTTTATGCGCTTTATATAACAAATCAGCAACATCAACGGTCATCACAGTCAAAATATCAGCGATAACCATAATATCATCTAATATTTTTTGGTAATCGATTGCAGGCGCTTTATAATAATTCACTAATTGAAAATTATGGTAATCAACAATTTCTCTAAGTTTGACTGGAAACGTTTTTTTATTAAACAGATCACCAACACGTAATCCACGGCGGGCAACTTTATCTTCATAAGCGGGGCCAATGCCGCGGCCGGTCGTTCCTATCGCTTTCGCGCCTCGCGCTTTTTCACGCGCATTATCTAAAGCAACATGATAGGGCAAGATTAATGGACAAGCTGCGGAAATTCCGAGGCGTTCACGTACTGGCACGCCACACGCTTCCAATTTTTTCATTTCATCCATTAATGCATCAGGTGCTAGCACCACACCATTGCCAATGACGCTTATGACATTTTCACGCAGAATACCTGATGGGATAAGATGGAGAACAGTTTTTTCACCATTTACCACAAGAGTATGACCAGCATTATGACCACCTTGATAACGAACAACATACTTAGCACGTTCAGTTAGTAAATCAACTATTTTGCCTTTACCTTCGTCACCCCACTGAGTACCTAATACGACAACGTTTTTACCCATTTCAAAATTCACTCGATTGCTTAAAAAAGAATTCTAACATTTGAATCATTAGCTGCCAGCAATTTTTATAACACCAATACCTCTTTTCATGACAATCTTAACACATTAAAGCCCGCCTAATGCGGGCTTATCTAAAGTTATTTGGCAATCATTTCGTTTATCTTTTAAATGATCACTGTACTGCTCTTTGTTTTGTTGGTGCTCGCATATAGCGGAAAAAGTCCGTATCTGGGCTTAATACCATCACATCATCACCATTTTTACTAAAACTCTTCTCGTATGCCCGCAAACTACGAATGAAAGCATAAAAATCAGGATCTTTATTAAATGCATCAGCAAATAGTTTAGTCGCCATCGCATCGCCTTCACCATGTAATCTCAGTGCAGTACGCTCCGCTTCTGCCAATGTTTCGGTCACTGTTTTATCTGCTACTGCACGGATTTTCACTGCTTCTTCTTGACCTTGTGAACGATGCTGACGCGCTACAGCCTCTCGTTCAGCACGCATACGCTGATATATCGCTTCCGAAACTTCACTTGGTAATTCAATACGTTTGATACGAACATCAACAACTTCAATCCCTAACGCAGCCATGCTGTTTGGATTAACAACAGGCGAATCACCTTTAATCTCTTTATCAAAACGCGCTGCTGCCGAGACAATAGCCTGATCAGCCTCTTTTGTCGCTTCAGTATCTGATACCGAACCTTTATTAAGTGCATCACGTACATCGACAGTCAAGCGCCCACGCGAATCTGTAATAATATCTTTCACATTTAAACGTCCAAATTCTGAACGCAGGCGATCACTAAATTTACGTTTCAGTAAAGTTTCAGCTTGATAAGGATTACCTCCACCGGTCGCAACATAGTAACGACTAAAATCAGTAATTCGCCATTTTAAATAAGAATCAACCATTAAATCTTTATTTTCTCTAGTCAGATAGCGATCTGCCTGAACATTTAATGTCTGAATACGCGCATCGAGCATTTTTACCATTTCAATAAATGGTATTTTTAGATGCAAACCTGGTTCATAAATAATGGGTTTATTTTCACTCTCACGTACAACCTTACCAAACCTTATAACGATGCCTCTTTCTGTTTGTTGAACTGTAAAAATTGACATATACAACACAACTAATGTAGCAACAATAATAACAATCACTGATTTACGCATAATTATTGTCTCCCTACACGAATTGGGTTACTACCCCGAGCATTGTCCCGCGCACCATAGCTATATGAATAAGGTGATTCAGTAGAAATATCTTGTTGTTGAATAACCTTAGGAGGCGTTACTTTCTGTACATCGGTTGTTTTATTATTTGTTCCATTGCGTAAAATTTGTTCTAATGGCAATACTAACATACTATTGCTCTTGTCGTTAACAATGACCTTACGCGTATTACTTAGTACTCGTTCCATTGCTTCAATATATAAACGCTCACGAGTAATTTGAGGAGCAGCTCGATATTCCGGCAATATTTTGGCAAAACTAGCCACTTCACCTTCAGCCTTGAAAACAACACTTGACTTATAAGCCGTCGCTTCTTCAATCAATTTCTGCGCATTACCTTTTGCTAATGGTAGGACTTCATTACGATATGCTTGAGCTTCACGAATGGTCTTCTGTTCTTCTTCTCGTGCTGCAATAACATCATCAAATGCAGCTTTAACCGCTTCCGGTGGACGAGCAACCTGGAAGTTAACATCTAATATTGTTATACCCATATTATAAGGTTTTATCGTATTCTCTAACTCTTTCTGTGTTTCATCACGGATAAAAGCACGTTTCGTCGTCAACACCTGTTCCATTGCTGACTGACCAATAATCCCACGTACTGCGCTATCTGTTGCTTGACGTAAACCGTTATCCGGGTTAGTTACATTAAATAAATATTGAGCAGGATCTGTTACTCGATACTGAACGTTCATTTCTACTTGAATAACATTTTCATCCGAAGTTAACATCATACCATTAGTAGCTTGCTCACGTACGGTTTCAACATTAACCGGAATGACTTTTTCAATAAAATTCTGCTTCCAATTTAAACCAGGTTCAACAGTATAACTATATTTACCAAAACGGAAAACAACACCACGATCACTCTCTTTTATCGTATAAAAACCACTTGCAGCCCAGATAATAACAAGCGCTGCAATAATAAATGCGATAAAACGGCCGTTTATATTTGCACCATTTTGATTACTCGAACCATTTCTACCTTTATTATTCCCACCTAAACCACCAAGTTTGCGACTTAACTTGCGGAACAGATCGTCAAGATCGGTTGTCCCCTTTTTCCGATTACCTTTATTACCACTGGAGTTGCCGCTATTGCTGCTTCCCCACGGGTCGCGGTCCTGTCCGTTATTACCGGGCTGATTCCACGCCATGTTATAGCTCCATTCGTTATGATTGGTTTTTCAGGGTTAAGAGCAAAATATTTACTCTTAATTTGTTCAATTTATTGACCCCATTTAATATGTTGACTTAACAATGTAGTCAAGTAAAGGTTGTTCTTGCTTACAAAGTCTTTGCCAGTCAAACATGGGCAGCTTCAGTTCAAACTTGATACTGCCATCTTTATCCATTTCTTCACATTCGATTGCCTGAAGTTGATAAAATCGACTGCGCAAACGACCCGCTTCTAGCGGTAAACGCAATTCATAGTGTGCAATTTCACCAGAAAGACGTTCTGTCAGCGCCTGTAATAATGGAATTCCTTCACCTGTTTGAGCTAAGAGCCAGACCCCAATAGGGATATTATTCTCATCACGATCAATGCGGGGGGGGAGTAAACCCATTCAACATGTCAATTTTATTCATGACTAACAGCGCTGGAATTTCATTAGCTTCAATTTTTTCTAATACACTTTCAACTGCTCGGATATTTTATTCCATACGGTTATCCGCAGCATCGACAACATGCGATAATAAACTGGCTTCACGTGTTTCCTGCAATGTTGCTTTAAAATACAGCGACAAGATCGTGAAGAAGATGATGAATAAAACCTACAGTATCAGCCAACACTATCGCTCCAACATCATTTATATCAATACTAATGTAGGATCTAACGTCGCAAATAATTGATCTGCTGCATACACTTCAGACTTTGTCATTTGATTAAACAGACTAGACTTACCTACATTAGTGTAACCTACCAATGATATTGTGGGAATACCCGCTTTACTTCTAGCTTGTCTACCCTGCTCTCTCTGTTTTTCAAACTTAGCCAACCGAGAAAGAATTTGCCTAATTTTACCTCGGATCAATCGACGATCCGTTTCAAGTTGAGCTTCACCAGGTCCACGCAGGCCGATCTCCCTCCACCACCTTTCTATCGTTCTAGATGAATCCAGCCACGTACCAAACGGGTAAAATATGCCTTAACTGAGCCTAATTCAACTTGTAACTTGCCTTTGTGTGTACGTGCGCGTTACGCAAATATATCTAAAATCAAACCTATACGATCAATAACTCGACACTGACATAATAGCTCAAGATTTCTTTCTTAGGCTGGGCTTAAAGTATAATCAAAAAGAACTAAATCAGCATTACTGACTTTAACAGCTACTGCGATTGCTTCCGCTTTACCCTCACCAACAAAATATTTAGCCTACGGTGATTTGCGATTACCTGTACTGACTTAATGCCCGCAAAGATGACTAATGATTCAAATTCAATGAGGTTTTCAGTATCTTTTTCATTAGAAAAAAGCATACACCAGAACAGCTAATTCTCCACCTTCATGTCTATCAAACAAAAGCACAACTCCTTAGACTTAAAAAATATCAAACATGCAAAATACAAGTAAAGGGAACTTTACCTGTATTTTTTTGTTCAAATAATCAACTGAATTATTCAGTCGCATCACTATCCTGTGGAACTGCCACATTACCTGTACTGTAATTACCTAGGCCTGTATTATCCCCTTGATTACTATGGTGAGATACATGACGAGAAGGTACTACAGTAGAAATAGCATGCTTATATACCATTTGGCTTACTGTGTTTTTCAGTAAAATAACAAATTGGTCAAATGATTCGATTTGACCTTGTAATTTAATGCCATTGACCAAATAAATGGAAACCGAAACCCTTTCACGACGTAACGTGTTTAGGAACGGATCTTGCAAAGATTGCCCCTTAGCCATTCTCTATTTTCCTTATTTTGTTGTTTTTAACTAAGAACCTTTATGGTTCGAAAAAATTAACCACTCAAAAAATTGTGTCTTTATCACCAATTGTACATAAATAGCAAACCTATGCACTAATAACATTCAATATTGTGTTAAGAATTCCCTTAATATCATCGCCATCGAGTCTATGCACGTTTTTCCATCCTCTTAACCATGTAATTTGACGTTTAGCCAATTGACGTGTTGCACATATACTACGATAAACCATTTCATCATAGTTGATATCGCCAGACAAATATGACCACATCTGACGATAACCAACAGAACGAATAGCAGGTAGATCCTCATGTAGATCCCCCCTAGCATAAAGAGTACTAACTTCATCCCCAAAACCTGCACCCAACATTTTTAGAAAACGCATCTCGATGCGTTGACGGAGAATTTTACGATCTTGCGGTGAAATCGCAAACTGTAACACATTATAAGGTAATTCTGCCTCTACAATTTCAGTTAATTCTGTCAGGCTCTTCCCGGAAACTAAGAAAACCTCCAAGGCACGAGACAATCGTTGAGGATCATTAGGATGGATTTTAGCTGCCGATATAGGATCAACCTCTTGCAAACGTTTATAAATTGCACCCCAACCAAATTGCTTCGCTTGCATTTCAATTTCTGCCCGAATTTTAACATCGGCTGAAGGTAACGGTGACAACCCATCTAGCAACGCTTTAAAATATAGCATAGTCCCTCCAACGAGTAAGGGAATACGGCCTGATGCGACAATTTTTTTCATTTCTAATAAAGCATCACGTCGAAAATCTGCCACAGAATAAGACTGTGAAGGATCTAAGATGTCAATCAATCGGTGTGGAGCAGTTTGTTGCTCTTCCTGTGTTGGTTTCGCTGTTCCTATATCCATACCACGATAAATTAAAGCAGAATCTACACTAATTATTTCAATTGGTAATTTTTGACGTAATGCCATTGCCAATGCTGTCTTTCCCGACGCCGTTGGCCCCATTATAAAAATCGCTTTCGGTTTATGTTGAAAAATTTGTTTACTCATGGGTTAAAGCCGTTATCACCGATTCAAAATCAATTAGTTGTAGTAATGTTTTCGGTGATTCTTTAACTAATTCAGGGTAAACCCGCTCAAGATCAGCTAATAACTGAACCCCTTGTGCAACCGTCCACACTTGTTTTTCATTTACTAAATGATCTGCTAACCAAATAACTAATTCCTTCACCTGGCAAGAAGTATTTTGAGCAAGATATTTCAATAGTTTTGGAAATAGTTCAGCTAAATTTTGCGATCTCAAGGGACAAGACACACCACTAATTGTTGCTTTCTTATGAGAAATATTGATGTCAAAACCTAATGTACTTAATAATACTTTTACTCGATAAAAAGTTTCAATTTCCTTCTCTGTTAATGCGAGATTTACTGGTATAAGTAAGGGTTGAGATTTTAATCCTTTATCAGTAGGAATTAATTGACTTCGTTTCAAATATCGCTCAGCTTCCGCTAATGATAACAAACTTATTCCAAATGATGATTCAATAAATGCGAAATTTTTAGAATAAATTGTTAGTATTTTACCAAATGTATAATTTTTATCATTTTTTTCTACAAAAACCGATTTTACTGCTATTTTCTCAGTTTTTATGGGTTTTCGCTCTGGAAAAAGTGGGGGGGATTCTTGTTTACATGGCTCATTTTGCATCAATTGCTGATAAAGCTCACCTTGTTTTTTGTTATAAATTTTTTTAGCTATTTTTCCATTATTGTAACAAGAAAATGATGTAGTCTCAGATGGCAAAATTTGGCTACTTGCACTTAATTTTGTTATTGTTTCCATTTCTTGCTCTTCAAGAACTAAATGCTGCTTTGAATCATCTGAGGCAAAAAAATTTTCACCAGCAGCTAAACGATTTTGCAATCCTAAAACAGTATGAGTTTCCTGTTTTGAACTATCAGCTACTTGATTAAATTGTTTTTGGTTTTGTTGTTGGCTTAATACCGTGTTCACACCCTGATATACAAAATCATGAACCAATCTTGCTTGGTGAAAACGGACTTCCTGTTTAGCTGGGTGAACATTAACATCAACATAGTGAGGATCAATATTTAAATAAAGCACATAAGCCGCTTGCTGTTCTTCTTGCAGACGATCAGCATAGGCCTGACGAATTGCATGATTGATTAATCGATCGCGCATCATGCGCCCATTAACATAACAATATTGAATTTCAGCTGCCTTACCTAAATAGGGATTAGTTATCCAGCCTTTAATTGCTAAATCACCATGTTGCCAACATAATTTCAGCACATTTTGCATAAAAATACTGCCGCAAATAGCAGCCAGTCGCCGTTCATATTGCTCTTCATTATTTGTCGCTCGATACTGGCGAACTAATTTACCATTATGATGTAAGTTGATCGCAACATCGAAACGCGCTAACGCTATTCTACGTACAACCTCATCAATATGGTTAAATTCGGTTTTTTCCGTGCGTAAAAATTTACGTCGAGCCGGCGTATTATAAAACAGATCAAGAACTTCAACTGTTGTTCCTATTGGATGAGCGGCAGGTTTTAGCGTAACATTCATCTCACGCCCTTCAGCATAAGCTTGCCAGGCTTCTGTTTGTGTCTTGATGCGTGAAGTTAGTATTAAACGAGAAACAGAACTAATACTAGCAAGCGCTTCTCCTCTAAATCCCATACTCATAATAGCGGCAAGATCTTCTAGCGTAGCTATTTTGCTAGTAGCATGTCGCTCCAACGCTAGTGTTAAATCTTCTTTGGCGATACCACTACCATTATCATGGATACGGATAAGTTTTGCACCACCACGCTCAATTTCAATATCAATACGATTAGCACCTGCGTCAAGACTATTTTCGACTAACTCTTTCACAACCGATGATGGGCGTTCAACAACTTCACCCGCAGCAATTTGATTAGCTAACTGAGGAGAAAGAATTTGTATCGCTGACATAATGACCTCTGTCGCATTCCATCATTTTGGAGCTGCTTGTAAGGGGTGATGGGTAAAATAATTGCGTAATCCTTGATGAATAGCTACTGCCAAACTTTCCTGATAATCATCGGAAACTAAAAGACGTTCTTCAAAAAGATTACTAATAAAACCTGTTTCCACAAGAATGGATGGAATATCGGGAGAACGAAGTACACCAAGACTGGCATGTTCCGGATCATATTTATGAATACTACCAATTTTACTTAATTCTTTCAGTACTTTTACCGCGGCAGCATAACCTACACGCTGAGAATTGCCAAATTGCAAATCTAAAACAGCTTGACTAAGATAAGGATCCGCGGCGCCATTTACTAACGCATCACCTGCGCCGCCTAACAATTCAGATTGCTTCTCATGTTGTTCAAGCCAATTACCCAATTCACTATTCGCTCTTCGATTAGAAAGAACCCAAACAGAAGCACCTCGGGCTCGATTATTAGGTGCTACATCAGCATGAATTGAAACGAGCATATCAGCCGCTTTTTGTCGTGCCACTTCTGAACGACCCGCTACAGAAATAAAATAATCGCCAGTACGCGTCATCACTGGTTTAAACAACGGATCTGTCTTTAAATGGTTCTCTAATTTACGCGCGATACTCATTGTTATATTTTTTTCACGATGACCATTTTGCCCAATTGCGCCTGGATCTTTACCACCATGTCCAGCATCAATTGCCACGACAACTTGTCGGGTACCTTTAGGTAAATTTTTATATATTGAGGGGGTTGGAGAATAATTGGCTAATTTTTTTTTCTCAGCTTGTGAATTAATTATTAGCGATTTATTGGTTACTTCAGTTGACGACTGAAATGTCTGAGGCTGTGACACACCAGCGCGACTATTCTTTAACGTAAAAACTATTTGATAGTAATGATTTATTTGTTCAACCACCGCACTTGCTGTCACTGCATTTGCCAGCTCGATAACAATACGTTGATATTGACTATTCGGTGGCTGGCTGGTACGAACCCCTTTAACCAGATTGTTATTTATAAATTTCATTGGCAATCCAGATACCTGATAAGATTGACGAAAATCGACAATCAAACGCTCAGGTTCATGGAGAGGAAAAAAACGGTACTCTGGATTACCTCCAGCAAAGTGTAAAGTGACTTTTGCTTCGGATAAGTTATCATTGACGTGAATTTTGGATAAAGTTGCAGCCTGTGCATTAGATAACAATAAGTTGCTAAGTAATATCATTGTCATTAATAAAAAAAAACCATGAGTTTGCCATCTTTTTATTATATTAATTATCGAAGTCGTCATCATGATTAGTATTCCTATTATGACAATTTTTCTAATAACATTTCCCCATATGCTGATAACGCGACAAATCGTGCCTGCCTTCCATTATTGTCATATGGTAGATAGAGTTCAAGATCAGCGCATGGTAAAATCCCTTCACCTTTTTTTGGCCACTCCACCAAACATATAGCCTGCCAATCAAAATAATCACGGATACCCATAAATTCAAGCTCTTCAGGATCAGTTAAACGATATAAATCAAAATGATAAACGGGACTAGGGGCCAGTAAATACGATTCAACTAACGTGTAAGTTGGACTTTTTACATGTCCTTGGTAACCTAAACCTTGCAAAAAACCGCGACAAAAAGTCGTTTTCCCAGCACCCAGATCTCCATATAAATAAAGAGTAAAACATCGCTTACAAAGCTGTGCTAAACGATGTCCTAAAGCTATTGTTGCTTTTTCATTAGCAAGCAATAATATAAGTTCTTTCATAAAAATATTGCTACTTTTTGTTTGTAATTTTTTTATTTAATAGTCCAATTAATCAAATATACCATAAAAAACTATTACTTACCGAATATTATAACGATATTTAATGTTATTTTTTCCAACAAAAATTACATTATATGCTTATCACATTCAGCTAGTTAATCTTTTTTAATTGCTTGCTCTTATCAAGGTTCTATCATTTGATCTGAACAAATTTATATAATTAAAAGCAAACATATAAAAATTTCCATTAATAATAAAAAAATCAACATTTTATTGTGTAATATTGTTGGTAGATAATCATAAAACTGACTTCATAAACAAAACCATGAAATATTTTTGGCTTAAACGATTAAGTTATTTGGTTCAGAGAAGCTTTTTTACATTACTAATGAGGCTCGATACTATATCGAGACATAGGTAAATACCCGCTAATTTAAAAAATATTATATTACCTTAGGTAGCTACGCCTTCAAATATATCGATAAAATGATGCTTTTATATAAATAAAGACCTTACCAAAATAATAATAGTGCTTTTCGCTCAATATCTCACTATTAACACAATATTTTCTAGAGTAGATACTACAATTTTGCTTGTGTATAAAATAAAAATACATTGATCATAAAAAAATAATTATATAATAAATTATCAAAAAAAATAAATATTTTTTAGATTTTTTTCAATAGGTTAAATGATATTCATGAAGAAAAACATCAATAGTGATAGAGATAAAAAAGCGCATTTACCTGTGGATAACTCTGTGAAACAAAGCAAAAGACATACTGTATGCCATATCCAAAATTCAATTGTAAATGCATAAATTATTTTAACTAAGAAAATGCAGCAGCTTAAGCCATAAAATTCCTAAGATTAATGTAAACAACAACATCAATTCACCTACAATATATCTTAAATACTAAAATAATTTCCCTGCCAAGAATAACACCACATGTTCACTTCACTGATAAAGTATATGCCGTAACATCTACTTCAAAATTGAGGGAGTGCAATCTATACTAATAGATACAATTTGCAAGTCCTATGTGCCCGATTTTTCAAATAAATTTCATCTCGACAAGCTATATAATTATTGACTATTGATCAAGACTTTGACTTCTTTCAGTAGCTAATCTCCTATCTAAAAATAGACGGTTTTTATCAGAGTGCAACAAAAAATTTTATCCTTACTAAATTAAATAAAATTCAAAATAGAAAAATAAAATTCACCAACAAAATAGGTATAAACAGTCACTAAACTTTGCGTAACAAAGAAACTGAAAAACATGTAAAAAACAATAAATTATATTACAGATTTTTATACTAGTTATGATCAAAAAAGAATTTCAATTGGGAAACGAAACTCGAACTCGCGACCTTGCCAAGGTCGCACTCTACCAACTGAGCTATTCCCGCATATTGATAACAACAATATTACCAATCACTTATGGGTTGCGAATTATACGAAAAAATGTCAAACGGACAAGTAGTTTTAACCATAAAAAATTTATTTTCAATCTAAATGCTGAATTAAAATAGCAAATCGCTCATAATCAGTGTGATAATAACACGATTTAAAGGTTGATAAAGTGTTGACGATAATAAGCTAATTCTGCAATAGATTCCCGTATATCTTCTAAAGCCTGATGGGTATTTTTTTTTGTAAAACCAGGCAATATATCCGGCCTCCAACGGCGAACCAGTTCTTTTAAGGTACTAACATCTAAATAACGGTAATGGAAGTATTTTTCCAACTCAGGCATATATTTGAATAAAAAACGACGGTCTTGAGCGACACTATTACCACAAATAGGTGAAACCCCCATAGGTAACCACTTTTCTAAAAATGCAATTGTGGCTAATTCTGCTTTTTTTTCATCATGTTGACTAGATTTAACTCTATCAATCAGTCCACTTTTAGTATGAGTTTTAACATTCCACTCATCCATAAGTAATAACTGTTGCTCCGATTGATAAATGGCAATCACTGGCCCTTTGGATAAAATAGTTAAGTTGGAATCAGTGACTATTGTTGCGATCTCAATGATCCGATCCTGTTCCGGATCTAATCCCGTCATTTCCAAATCTATCCAAATCAAATTATTCTTACTATTTAACATGTTATATCCTAGGTTCCATTCTAAACTGATAGCATGCAATACTTAGTGTATGATAGCTGCTTAAAAGCACAACTGCGATAACTCATTGATAATGAATTCAATCAATAAACCAATAAAACTAGTGAGGTCAGGTGGCTAAAAAAAAATTTACCAAAGGCCAACAACGCCGAATATATGCAAACCATCAAACTAAACTAAAAAAACAATCTCATCAAGATATTGATGATAATCAGCTTGGCACTCCTCAAGACGGGTTAGTTATTAGCCGTTTTGGTCAGCATGCAGACATCGAGACAAATGAAGGTGACATTCAACGCTGTAATATTCGTCGAACAATCCACTCATTAGTCACAGGTGATCGTGTTATTTGGCGTCCTGTTCTAAATAAACAATCTAATATAAAAGTTAACGGTGTAATAGAAGCAGTCTATGAAAGAACATCAGTCTTGACTCGTCCCAATTACTATGACGGACTTAAGCCTATTGCGGCTAATATCAACCAAGCGATCATTGTCTCAGCAATCTTACCCCAATTATCATTAAATATTATTGATCGTTATTTAGTTGCCTGCGAAACACTTAATATTGCGCCAATTATTATTTTAAATAAAATTGACCTGCTCAATAAAAAGAATAGAAAAGAGATAAATAAAGTAATAAAATTTTATCATAATATTGGCTATGTTGTTTTAGAGGTCTCTAGCTATACTAATGAAGGAATAGAAACACTTATTGAGATCCTTATAGGAAAAATATCTATTTTTGTCGGGCAATCTGGTGTTGGTAAGTCTAGTTTGATTAATAACTTACTACCTAACAATGAAAAAAAAAGCTTAATCAACCAAGTATCTGATAATTCAGGATTAGGTCAACATACAACAACAACTACGCGTATTTACCATTTCGCCAAAGGCGGGGATCTTATCGATTCGCCAGGTATCCGTGAATTTGGATTATGGCATCTGACAAAGGAACAAATAACTAAAGGGTTTGTCGAATTTAGGCAATACATAGATTACTGTAAATTTCGGGATTGTAAGCATTTAGATGATCCTGAATGTGCTTTACAACAAGCAGTAACCGCTGGAAAAATAGCAAAATCACGTTTTGAAAATTATCATCGTATTTTAGCAAGCATGGAACAAATAAAACCACGTAGACCTTTTATAGATAATAAATAGTTATAAATATAACGCTGGAATTCATAAAAAGCATAGGTACAATAACTATCTTTTTTTGATTACAACCCAATAACATTATGATCAGACTAGAGGTTAATGTGCTGGAAAAAATAAAGTTCAAATTACAATATCTATTACCAAAACAAGGGCTAACACAATTAGCAGGTTGGCTTGCGGATCAAAAAGCGGCTGGATTTACTCAGTTAATGATCAAGCTTTTTGCTAAATTCTATAAAGTTGATATGACAGAAGCGAAAGCAAGCGAATTTTCAGCTTATTCCACCTTTAATGAATTTTTTACTCGCCCATTAAAAGAAAATATTCGTCCTATTGTTGTAGGCAGCAATCAACTTGCTCTACCTACCGATGGTATAATAAGCCAATTAGGATTAATTATGGATGATCAGATCTTACAAGCTAAAGGTCATTCTTACAGTTTAGCGGCATTATTAGCAGGTAATTATATACTGGCCGATAAGTTTCGTAATGGGTTGTTTGTAACTGCTTACTTGTCTCCACGTAACTACCATCGTGTTCATATGCCTTGTGAGGGCTTGCTAACTGAAATGATTTATGTTCCTGGTGATCTTTTTTCCGTTAACCAACTGACTACAGCTAACGTTCCTAATCTTTTTGCCCGTAATGAACGTCTAATCTGTATTTTTGACACGCCGGTTGGAAAAATGGCACAAATTCTAATAGGCGCCACAATTGTCGGAAGCATAGATACTAGCTGGTGTGGTTGTGTCAATAATGAACGTGAAGGGATTATCAAACGCTGGACTTACCCAGAAAAAGATAAGACAGGTGCAGTCTATCTGAAAAAAGGCGAAGAAATGGGAAAATTCAAACTTGGTTCAACCGTTATCAATTTGTTTGAATCTAACCATATCAAACTTAATTCTGTTCTAGAACAAGGAACCGTCACTCGAGTAGGTGAATTATTAGCAGAATCAATTTATCCAAATACTGGAGAACATACTAATCCACAAAATTTAATAGATGGATCTGAATAATTTTATCTGAGGAATCATATTGTGCGCCTGATAGTCTGCATTCTATTTAGTCTCTCATTTATCACAATACCTGCATTTGCAGCTATTAATCTTGATGAAATACAAATTAAAAAAGAGATTAAACAACTTGAAGCAAATAAAAATTCAAAAAATGCAGAGATTATTCAGGCATTACAAGGTGCCCTAAATTGGTTATCAGAGGCGCAAGAATCAGAGAAAAAAAAACACAATTATCAAGAAGCAATTGATGATTTCCCTAAAATTATAAAAGAATTACAACAACAATTTCTTATTGAAAGCAATAAAACAGTTACTATACCAACCAATATAATTATCCTCGAACTTGAGCAACGTATTGTTCAAGCAAGTAGTCAATTACTTGAGCAAGGCAGACAAATCCAGCAAGAACAAGATAGAAATCGCGAAATCAGCGACTCTCTTGTAACATTGCCTCAACAATTATTAGAAGCTCGCCGCCTGCTTTCTGACTCTACCGCAAGACTACAATCCCTGCATGTTCCGGTTTCTCCTTTAGCTGAAGCACAATATAACTTAGCACAAGCGGAAGTCTCAGCAAGAAAGGCAAAAACTAATGAACTAGAAATAGCACAACTCTCTGCCAATAATCGCCAAGAAATTGTTCGTTTACGCATTGAACTTTTTAAAAAACGTTATCAGCGAATCGATCAAGAACTTCAACAACTGCGAAATCATCTAAACTTTCAGCGCCAACAGAAAGCACAACTCGCACTTAAACACACTGAAATGTTAGCTGCTCAAGGGGGTGAACTTCCCAAATTTCTAACTGAACAATTGCAACTAAACCGTAAATTATCACAGCGGCTTAATGAACAAGCATACAGAATAAATGATATTGAACAAAGACAACGACAGACTTCCAGTGATATACTAACCGTTCGTCAAGCTCTTGGGACAATTCGTGAGCAGGCCCAATGGTTAAGCAGTTCAACTACTTTGGGTGAAGCATTACGAGCGCAGTTATACCATTTGCCAGAGATTCCAAAAAACCAGCAAATTGACAGAGAAATTATCAACAAACGCGTTGATCGCCTTAAGTACCAAGATATGTTGGAAAATCTCAATTCCAACAATAAAGAGAATGAGGAAAAACAATCCGAGATAAAAAATTTCACGTCAGAACAAACTCAAATTTATGATTCACTCATCCAAACTCGGAAAGAATTATTAAGCTCAATCGTTTCTGGTTATGACAGTGAAATATTAGAATTAACCAAGCTCAATGTTGCGGCAACCCAGTTAACCGATGCATTAACAGATATCAAGGATGCGACCCATCGTTATATGTTCTGGATCGCGGATACCGATCCTATAAATCTCAACTATCCAATTACGATAGTAAAAGATCTAACTCGCTTACTATCGTTAGATACTTTATCTCAACTCAGTGGCGCAATTAGAGTTATCTTAGCCACCCAGGATAGTTCGCTATATCTTCTCGCTGCTGTTGCTATCGTCATTTTTAGTATTAGTACACATCAGCATTATAATAATTTTCTTCTTCGCGCTAGTACACGTATTGGTAAAGTAACTCAGGATCGCTTTGCTCTAACCTTACGAACCGTATTTTGGTCTATCCTTATCGCACTTCCTTTGCCTATTTTATGGTCAGCGATTGGCTATGGCCTACAAAGCGCCTGGCAATTCCCAATGGCCACAGCTATTGGCTCTGGGGTGAGAGCGACAACACCGGTTTTATGGATTTTTATGATTAGTGCTACTTTTGCACTCCCAAATGGATTGTTTATTTCTCATTTTGGTTGGTCAGAAGAAAACGTAAAAAAGGCGATGCGTTATTATCAACTATCAATTTTTGTCATAGTGCCATTGATGATGGCTTTGATTACGTTTGAATATTATAATGACCGGGAATTTGCTCCAAGCTTGGGTAGACTATGCTTTTTATTACTCTGTATTGCACTAAGTTTGATTACACATAACCTCAAACGGGTAGGTGTACCACTCTATTTAGATCGCCACGGTTCGGGTGAGAATGCAATTAGCAATATATTGTGGTTATTGCTGATTATAGCGCCAATTTTTTCCGCAGTTGCAGCACTATTGGGTTACCTTTCAACATCGCAAGAACTTTTAGCCAGGCTAGAAACCTCTGTTGCAATCTGGTTTTTCTTACTGATTATTTATCACATTATCCGCCGCTGGATGTCTATCCAACGACGTAAAATTGCTTTTGAAAGAGCAAAACAGCGTCGGGCTGACATTCTCGCCCAACGGGCAAAAGATGAAGATGACAACAATAGTAATATTAATAGTAGTGGCGAAGGCTTAGTCGTCGATATCGAAGAAAGTATGATTAACTTAGATACAATCAGTGCACAATCTCTGGGCCTAGTGCGCTCTATTCTCACCATGATAGCGTTAGTCTCACTGATTTTAATTTGGTCTGAGCTACATTCAGCATTCTCTTTTCTGGAAAATATTCGGCTTTGGAATGTAACTACCACTGTTAATGGTGTAGATACAATTCAACCTATCACCCTCAGCTCTCTATTTATTACTATTCTTATTATTATAATTACTGCACAACTAATTAGAAACTTGCCGGCATTATTGGAACTCGCCCTGTTACAACACCTTGATTTAACCCCAGGAACCGGCTATGCAATCACCACTTTTACTAAATATACTATTGCGCTTATAGGTAGCTTAGTAGGATTTTCCATGCTTGGTATTGAGTGGTCAAAACTGCAATGGTTAATTGCCGCGATGGGTGTTGGACTAGGCTTTGGTCTACAGGAAATCTTTGCCAATATCATTTCTGGTTTAATGATCCTATTTGAGAAACCAATTCGTATTGGCGATACCGTCACTATTCGTGATTTAACGGGAAGCATTACCAAAATTAATACTAGGGCAACAACCTTGACAGATTGGGATCGCAAAGAAATTATTGTTCCTAATAAGGCATTTATTACCGAACAATTTATTAACTGGTCGTTGTCCGATACCATCACTCGTATTGTTTTAACCATTCCAGCGCCGGCTGATATAGATAGTGCCAAGATCAGCCAGATCTTACTGAATGCAGCCGAGAAAACACCGATCATTTTAACTAACCCGGCACCTGAAGTATATCTGGTTGATTTACAACAAGGTATTCAAATCTTTGAATTACGTATCTATGCAGCAGAAATGGGGCATCGGATGCCCGCCCGCCATGAAGTGCATCAAAATATATTAATCGGTTTTGCGCAGCATGGGATCACGCTACCATTTCCTCCCCTTCAATCCCGAATTGATATAACCAATAATAATCTATTACGAAGTGCAACAAAAAATACATCCGGGCGCAACCCAGCAAGAAAAGCCGGAGAATTATAAATTGCAATGAACTTTCGCTATGAAATAATAGGAAAAAAACGCATGAAAATTTAGCAAAATATATCTTATTTATTTTTAATATAAATATAATATATAACGGATTTAATCTAGTAATTAGTTAATTTATTTTTAATCAATTGGGTGGTGGGAATACTTTTTAATATAACGTTCAGATAATGCCTCTGCTGCCTTCATTTCTTTATCAGAAAATAATTTACCGATCTTATCATGAAATTTTTGACTTTCTTTATTCCCATTACAAGCTGCAGTAGCTAACCATGCATAAGCCTTTTTATTATCTTTATTAACACCATGTCCCTCTGCATACATGACACCTAAACGATCCTGAGCTTTAGCATACCCCTGTTTTGCGGCGTACTTGAACCAATAGACTGCTTTTTTGTAATCTTTTATCACACCGTTGCCAATACTATACATTAATCCCAAATTAAATTGTGCCAATGCATAACCTCCTTTTGATGCTTGCTCATACCAATATGCCGCTTCCAGTAAATTTCGTCTCACACCTAATCCATGAGCATACATGGTAGCCATATTGCTTTGCGCACGAACATGCCGTTGGATCGCAGCCCTTTGGTACCATTCTATTGCCTGATCATAATCACGCCTAACACCAAAACCATTAACATACATAGTAGCAAGCCTAAACTGCGCATCAGCATTACCTAATTCAGCAGATTTTAAATACCAAACGACAGCCTGCTTGAAGTCCTGAGAAATTCCTTGTCCATGAAAATATTTTCCCCCTAGTTCACACTGAGCTTTATCATTACCTTGTCCAGCTAATTGCTGTAATTCAGTTATTACATTAGATGTTGTATTTGTTATATCAGCAGATACTAAAGAACCATAACTCATTATTCCTAGCGTAAATACCAGAGTTAATTTTCTCATACCGCCAGCTCCTTTTTATAACTAACGCTTCAAAAATTATACTAAGATAATAGTTAATCTTAGTATAAGATTATTTCACACTATAAAAATCAAAAATAGATTTAAGCAATTTATTTTCCATAATATAAATATAAATCATAATAAATTTTAAAAATTCATTATTAATTAACTTACTGATATAATTAAAAAGTAGAATCACTTCAGCAAATTCATAATAAATTATTTTGTTATTTTCTAAAGTGAATTTCCGTAACTTCAATTTATATGGTTTTGATCTGCGCCAAATATTTAGATACCGCTATAAAGTCGGCGCAAATAATAGGAAACTGCTTCTTCTTGATTAGAACCAATAACTTCCATGTCAGGTAACTTGTCTCGCAATAATTGATGTGAGTTTTTCATAATGCAGCCTTTTCCCGCCATCGTTAACATTTCATAATCATTCATTCCGTCACCAAAAGCGATACAATCCTGCAATGTATAACCTAATAAATTCGCTACCTGCTTTAGTGCATTTCCTTTGGAAACACTACCATTCATAACCTCTAGACAACTTTGTAATGAAAAACTAACGTTGACACGGTCGCCCCAACGATTTCTTATTTTTTCCTGCAATAGCAGTAACTGTTGATGATCTTTACAAGTAAAATAGACTTTGCTCACATCTGTCATCGAAAAATTATCACGCTCAAAAAGTTGATAGTGAAAAACAGACTCTTGAAAAAACGCTTTTTGTTCCGGGCTCTCCCGATTAATTAACCAATTATCGCTAGAATAATAATTTGTCAAAATATTTGGATTATCAAATTCCATTAGACAGAGCTCATGAACAATATCAGGATCGACGTTATGCTTTAAAATAAGCTCTCCATTCGTATTATGTACCCTAGCACCATTAGATGTGATCATATAAGCATTAATACCTAACCCATTACGGATCTGATCAACATCAATATAGTGACGACCCGTAGCGAAAATGAAATGAATATCTTTTTCTGCTAATAATTTTAACGTTTCTTTTGTATAAAGTGGTAAAGTGTGGTCAGGAGATAGTAAAGTACCATCTAAATCTGAAACAACAACAGAATACATAATTGTTTTTCCTTGGTTAATTAATGTTCATCAAAAAAATCATAAATTGCATTAAGTGCCATTGCACGTAATGCGTCGTTTTCAAATAATATTTCGTGGTGTGCCCCTTCAATAATTAAAGGTAACTTTTCCTCTCTTCCCCTGTGCATTTTTTGCCGAGCAGCACAAAATCTCTGAATATCCCGATTACTAACGATCTTATCTTCACTTGCTTGTAATAGCATAAACGGAATCGCAATTTCTTCCGCTTTTTCAATTAAGCTAGTACCAAACTGCAGACTTTCTCCGATCCAATGATAAGTTGGACCACCAAGACGTAATTCAGGATAATCCGTATAATAACGTAAATAACGCCGATAACGTTCATAACTATGGGTCAATACATTAATAATATAGGGTAATGGCTGCCATTTACCGGTTGAAACTGCATAATCATCACGGGTATTAGAGCTCGCCTCAGCACATTGAATGATAAAATTTGCCAACCAACGTGAGACCGGTAAATTAATGCCTATCATCGGAGCACATAAAGCCGCGGCATTAAAAGTCAGACTATCTCTCAGCAAATAACCAACAAGAATAGCCCCTCCCATTGAATGGGAGAGTGCATAACGACGTGAATAGTGTCGTGGCTTGATCTCAAGGATGATAAAAGATTCAAAATCATCAATATAATCAGTAAACTTTTGAACATGTCCCTTTTGAGGATCGGCCAACATTCTTCCCGAACAGCCTTGTCCACGATGATCTATGATAAAAATATCATAACCAAGATGACAAAGATCATAAGCAACTTCAGGATATTTTACATAACTTTCACCACGTCCGGGCAAAATAACAATCACTTTATCATGCTGAGCAGAACAAAGTTTTACATAACGAATAGGAATATTATCGACTCCAATAAATTTTGCTTCATCACACATCTTCCAAAAATCTAAAAGCGGGCCATTAGCAAAAGCTAAAAACTGAGATTCACGTGTCAGCCAACTCGCTTTTAGCATGTCAGGCGTCATAATTACTCCTCAACTCATTCAAAACCTGCCAGATAATCGCGAATCAATGTCATGAATGCATCTCCAAATCGCGATAATTTTCTTTGACCCACGCCATTTATCAACAATAATTCATTCGGCTGAACAGGACATCGCTCCGCCATCTCTATTAAAGTGGCATCGTTAAAAACCACAAAGGGTGGAATATTTTCTTCATTAGCAATAACTTTTCGCAATTGACGTAATTTAGCAAATAATTTTTTATCATAATGGTTTTGGTAGTTTTTATTTTGCTGATTACGGTTTTTTTTCGATAAGACTCTAGCAACAGCCAGTTGCAATGGCACCTCGTCACGCAATATCGGCCGAGCTGCTTCTGTTAATTGTAATGCTGAAAAATGGGCAATATTTTGGCTCACTAAACCCATATGAATAAGTTGCCGACACACACTAACCCAATGCTCATGACTCTGTTCTTTACCTAAGCCATAAACTAGCAGCTTATCATGACCAAATTCACGAATACGTTGATGCTTCGCACCGCGCAAAATGTCAACAATATAGCCGATACCAAAACGCTGCCCTGTTCGATAAATACAAGAAAGTACTTTCTGAGCATCAATTAGGCCATCATACCGCTTCGGTGGATCTAAACATATATCGCAGTTACCACAAGGTTGCTGCCGATTTTCACCAAAATAATTTAACAATACTAGACGGCGACAGGTTTGAGCCTCGGCAAAATCGCCCATAGCATTCAGTTTATGGCGTTCAATCTCGTGCAATTGTCCTGCAGACTTTTCCGGCAAACAACAACGCAACCAAGATAAATCTGCGGGATCATAAAATAAGATTGCTTCTGCAGCTAAACCATCGCGCCCAGCTCTACCCGTTTCTTGATAATAAGATTCTATATTACGGGCAATATCAAAATGGACAACAAAACGGACATTAGATTTATTAATCCCCATACCAAATGCCACCGTTGCAACCACCACCTGCAAGTCATCTTTTTGAAAAGCATCCTGTACTTTGGCGCGTTGTGTATTATCAAGACCAGCATGATAAGCCGCTGCACTTAAACCTCGTTTATGCAATCGCTCAGCTGTCTCTTCAGATTTACTACGACTATTGCAATAAACAATACCACTGTTACCCTTTTGTCCTTTAATAAAAAACCAAAGTTGATCAAGCGGCTTATACTTTTCTACTAAAGTATAACGAATATTAGGTCGATCGAAGCTGCTAATATGAACAAGTGGTTCATACAGTTCAAGCCCGTGAATAATATCATTACGCGTTGTTTGATCCGCAGTAGCCGTTAAGGCAATAACGGGTAACTGCGGAAAACGACGCCGAAATTGCCCTAATGCTTGATATTCAGGGCGAAAATCATGTCCCCACTGTGAAATGCAATGAGCTTCATCGACTGCCAATAAAACAGGATTTAATTTCGGCAATTGATACAGAAAGTTATCCATAACCAACCGCTCTGGGGCAATATAAAGTAATTTTATTTTACCTTGTCGACAATGCTCAATTACCTGCTTTTTCTGTTGTCCTGTTTGGCTTGAATTAAGATAACTGGCTTCAATACCATATTGAGAAAGCTGATCAACTTGATCTTTCATTAATGAAATTAGCGGTGAAACCACTATTGTTAAGCCAGGTAAAATTAAAGCTGGTATTTGGTAACAGAGAGATTTTCCTCCCCCGGTTGGCATGACGACCAAACAATCTTGATTTGTATGTATAGTATTAATAATTTTTTCTTGGCCTGGCCGAAATTGCTGATAACCAAAAATCTGCTGTAACACTTGCCGAGCAGGGGATGTAATATTGATAATTTCCGCAGTAGACACTGGTATCCTTAATAAACGTGACTAATCAATTTTGATAAAAAGCGGTAAAGAAATATATGCTACCTGACTCTGATAAGAATTACAGCATCTCATTGGTTTCCACCATAAAAAAATAAAACATTTAGAAGAAAAAAGGTCACTCCATGTTAAATAACAATTTATTTTTACCAATTTAAAACCGTCAATCTTTGCATAGTATCGACCATTAATTAAGATAATATCTAAATAAGAGAATATTTATGAATACGCCTGACTTTACATTAGACGATGCACAGAAACTTATAATTGCAAAATTTATTCATGAGATACCCTTCACTCAATTATTAGGTCTTGAGGTGTTATCCTTTGATAAAAAACAGAAAAATCTATTTTAAACAAGCTCTATATGAAGCTTATATTATTAAGTTAGCATTTCACCGTGATCAAGCTATCTTAAATCGTCTGATAAATTCAAAGCCAATTTTTACGTTTAAAATAAAGATATGGTGCCAATCCGGCGATGATCATCAATATAATTGCTGCCGGATAGCCAAAACGCCATCCTAATTCTGGCATAAATTCAAAGTTCATACCGTAACTGGATGACACCAGAATAGGCGGTAAAAAGACAACAGAAACGACGGAGAATATTTTAATAATACGACTTTGTTCAATATTAATAAAACCCATCGCCGCTTGCATAAGAAAATTTACTTTTTGAAATAGCGATTCATTATGGGGTAACAGTGATTCAATATCACGTAAAATATCTCTCGCTTGATCTAACTGACCAGCAGGCAATCTTGCCCGGCGGATCAAAAAATTTAATGCTCGTTGACTATCCATCAAACATAGCCGCACTTTCCAACCAATATCTTCTTATTTCGCTAAATTAGAAAGCGCACTATCAAGTTCATCACCTTGTTTACTTTTCAGAATAATCCGGCTTAGCGATTCAAATACGCTATAAATATTTTCTATTACATCAGCAAGTTGTTCAATTTTTATTTCAAATAAATCTAAAAATAACTCATAAGCATTGGCATCGATAAGCTTTTGACTTCTTGAACGCATACGATACAAACGAAAAGCAGCCAGATCACGCTCCCGTAACGTATATAAGCGACCATCACGAAAAGTAAAAGCAACCGTCGAATTACCAACATGTTCATCGATATCTTGATAATAAAAAAATGAATGAAGATGTAAACCATCTTCATCCTCAAAAAACGGGCTGATGCTTCAATATCAATTAATTCAGATGGGGTTACTAATAATTGTTTCAATTCAGTTTGCACTGTTTGCCGCTCTTTTTCATCAAGCTCCATTAAATCAACCCACACAGCATCTGTCAGTATTTTCACCTTCATCAAATACAAGACTAGACAAACGGTGGTTGTCTAATTTAAATGCCAGCAGCATATTATAGTGCCTCCTTTAGAATCCCAAATAGCAAAATAAATAAAAGATTAATTAGTAACAAAAATGCTCTAGACTTCAAGCAGTAATGTGTTCCGTTATTGCAACTCTAATTTGGCGTAAGCTGCAACCAGCCATTTGATCCCTTCGCCCTGAAAAGCTATCTGCAAACGGCAATGCTCACCATCCCCTTCCAAATTAATAATAGTTCCTTCACCAAATTTAGGATGACGAACCCGTTGACCTAATGCATAGCCACTATCATTTCGATTAATGGGGGTACCAAGTCGTTGATGGTTAATAGAGAATGAAACCGTTGCACGTAAACGAACTTCTTCAATACATTCTGTCGGTAATTCTGCAATAAAACGCGAAGGACGATGGTAGACCTCTTTACCATATAATCGACGGCTTTTCGCACAAGTCAGCGTTAATTTCTCCATCGCACGTGTCAATCCAACATAAGCCAACCGCCGTTCTTCTGCCAGCCCTCCGCTCTCTTCCACACTCCTCTGGCTTGGAAACATACCTTCTTCCATACCGACAATAAAGACCAGCGGAAACTCTAAACCTTTTGCCGAATGTAGAGTCATTAACTGCACTGCATCCTGATGTAGTTCCGCTTGCCCTTCACCGGATTCCAACGCTGCATGAGACAGAAATGCTTGCAGTGGCATTAAATCTTGATCTTCTTCTTGATAACTAAATTGACGAGTAGCAGTGACTAACTCCTGAAGGTTTTCAATACGCGCTTGCGCTTTTTCTCCTTTTTCCTGCTGGTACATTGCCCGCAGACCTGAGTCATGGATGACGCGATCAGTTTGAACATGTAACGGCATATCCATAGTTTCTTTAGCCAATGCATCAATTAACTCAAGAAACCGTTCAATCGCCCCCGCCGCTCGACCACCGAGAACTTTTTCACCTAATAAATATTCACAACTTTCCCAAAGAGTGAGTTGTTTTTCGCGTGCCGCCTGACGAACAGTGTCTAATGTTCGTTCTCCTATGCCGCGAGTTGGGGTGTTAACCACTCGTTCAAACGATGCATCATCATTACGATTAGCTACCAGGCGTAAATAAGAGAGCGCATCTTTAATTTCCTCCCGCTCAAAAAAGCGTTGGCCACCATAAATACGATAGGGCATTGAAGACTGTAACAAGGCTTCTTCAAGCACACGTGATTGTGCATTGCTACGATAAAGAATTGCGCACTGTTTTAAAGCGCCACCTTTCTCATGCCATTGCTTAATGCGACTAACAACATAACGCGCTTCATCTAACTCATTAAAACCACAATAAAGCGAGATAGGTTCACCATCATTCCCTTCTGTCCAGAGATTTTTTCCTAACCGGTTATTATTATTGGCAATCAAGGCATTAGCCGACTTCAAGATATTGTTAGTCGAACGATAATTTTGTTCCAGCCGGATAGTTCCAGCCGCTGGAAAATCTTGCAAGAAACGTTGAATATTTTCTACTTGTGCACCACGCCAACCATAAATTGACTGATCGTCATCTCCAACAATCATAATCTTACCAGTATCACCAGCCAAAATACGTATCCAAGCATATTGGATGCTATTAGTATCTTGAAATTCATCGACCAGAATATTGGTAAAACGATCACGATAATGTTGTAGTATATGCGGTTTATTCAGCCACAACTCATGAGCACGCAATAAAAGTTCAGCAAAATCAACTAATCCGGCCCGGTCACAAGCTTCCTGATAAGCTTGATAAATTCGCAGCTGAGTTTCCTCTATTAGATTACCATAACTGTCAATATGCTGTGGTCGCAAACCTTCATCTTTTTTTGCGTTGATGTACCACATAACCTGACGTGGTGGCCACTTACTCTCATCTAAATTGATTGCTTTGATAATTCTGCGCACTAAACGATATTGATCATCACTATCTAAGATTTGGAAATCTTGCGGTAAATTGGCATCCAAATAGTGAGCCCGCAACAGACGATGCGACAGACCATGAAAAGTCCCTACCCACATACCGCTTTGATCTCTACCTAATAACGCATTAATACGGTGGCGCATCTCAGCCGCCGCTTTATTGGTAAACGTCACCGCCATAATCGAGAAAGGTGAAACCTTATCAACTGCCAGTAGCCAAGCGATACGATGAACAAGAACTCGTGTTTTACCACTACCAGCGCCGGCAAGTATTAACATATTAGTTAGCGGTTCAGCAACGGCTTTACGTTGCTTATCGTTTAAGTTTTCAAGTAAATATGAGACGTTCATGGTTACCATTAAATTAAGAGAGAAGTCAATAAATCACTACTGTGTTTTTAACCAGATGAGAAGATTATATCAGCGTAATGAGTGAAGCCAAAGCCGTGATCTCAACATGAGGCAGTATGTCATTCTCATTGATAGTTAGTAAGTTGCTATTGTCAGTATTGATCCAACAAGCTTGTATGCCGCTCTGTAAAGCACCTTGAATATCTGTTGTTAAATCATCACCTACATGCAAAATTTTATCCAATGCAATATTAAATTTTTGCGCGGCAAGATAATACATATCACTAAACGGTTTAGCTCATCCATCTGGCCCCGCTTTTAAAACAAATTGAAAATAATCGCCTAATCCGCAAATATTAGGATCTGCATTGCCATTAGTAATAGCCGCTAGTGGGACTTTTTTGGCTAAGGTAGATAAGATCTCGTGGGTTAACTCTGAGATTACGATTTGACTACGCCAATAAGAAAAGTGTGCCATTATATCGTCAGCTCCACTAGCAGATCCTTCTCGATCGTAACCATAATGACAAAGTAACGCTTTCACTGCTAACCAACGCCACTGTGTGACATCGTGATAAATTTCAGGGTACTGATTAACAATTAACGTTTGAAAGTTTTTTAAATCGGCAAATTGAAACTTATTAAAGCGAACATCATAACAACGAATAAAATTTAATAACTCCTGTTCTGTTTTATCAATAACTGGGCGATTATCATACAGTGTGTCATCCAAATCAAAGGTAATCGCTGCAATAGATCTTAATTGCCGATAAAAACGCATTCAAGGTTTCTCCCTTTTTGCTCTTGGATGAGCCACATCATAAACCTTGGCTAAATGCTGAAAATCTAGGTGAGTATAAACTTGGGTAGTAGAAAGATTAGCATGTCCTAGTAACTCTTGAACTGCCCTCAAATCTCCGCTTGATTCCAAGATATGAGTAGCAAAAGAGTGACGGAGTTTGTGAGGATGAATATAACTTCTAACATCCTGACGAATTCCCCATAACGCAAAACGCTTTTGTACATTACGAGCGGAAATTCGTTTGCCTCTTTGTATTGAGATAAAAACAGCATCTTCTTGCTTAACATATTGTTGACGCATCTCAAGCCAACGGATTAACCATTCTACGGCTCTACGCCCTAATGGTACTTTCCGCTCTTTACTACCTTTTCCCATAACTCGAACTTCACCACTTTGTAAGTCCAGATGCTCGCAATTCAAATTAACCAGTTCAGATAAACGTAATCCTGCACCATACATAACTTCCAACATGGTTCCATCACGTACAGATAGAGGATCTGTTAAATCAATATTTAGCAACTGATTGACTTCATCAACATCGATATTTTTAGGTAAGTGACGTTTATTTTTCGGAGTTCTAACTGTCTTAGCTGGATTAGCCGTTATTATGCCCAGCCCAACTAACCAATCTAAAAAACTTCTTAATGACGAAAGACGTAAAGCAAGACTCGCTGCCTGCAATCTTTGTCGGCGACACTTTGCAACCATCATACGAACATGTGATATTTCTAACTGCGTCCAATTATCGATGTTCATATCTATAGCCATATCCATTAATACGACTAACTGACGTTGATAATTAATAATGGTCACTGGACTTAGCTGCCGTTCTACACGTAAGTAACGTAAAAAATTGTCAATTCGTTTCTGCAAGCTTTGCCGTGTTGGATTCATGAACGTGTTACCCAGCGCAAAAGCAGATCAGGTAATAATTTGGCTAAATGGTCAAGCATCGTCGTTCCCATACCTTTCTGATAATGTTGAATATCACGACTACTAAAAATCACCATCCCTAAATTACCATAAAGTCCTAATAAAGAAATAGCCACCGAACCGACATGATTTACGTCTGGCATCAATAACAATATTTCGGGGTTATTTAACGTACCAAGATAGTGATTTTTTTCACCAAATCGCTGAATACGAAAAGGTTCAAATGCCTGACGAGAAATCATAACCTTTTGCGCATCCATCGGTACGCCTAGCTGCCAACAATCACTAAACAAGCGAATATAAGCTCCACCCAAACCAAAACTTCTTGACCAGGCATATAAACGATGCTGAAAATCGTCAAAATCATCTGCCGTTGATAGCTGAATAACCAATTTTAATAGTCGATTAAATAGTATTTCATTATTGCGAGCCTGCTCAACCAACAGTTGCATATCCTGTTCTAGATTTTGGATATAAACTCGTTGACGCTTCATAGACCATTCAACTAATGAAACCGCGTGATGAACAGGATGAGGCACCCGTATCTGCTCAACGGCAGCTGCATTCCGAATAAAAAAATGAGGATTGCTTTTCAGATATTCCACGACAGTCTGATCATCTAACAGAGGTTGAGGATCAAATGCTGCTTCTTTTTTATCCATAATAAAAGACCTTTTAACCAAACAAAACTTAGAAATGAATAACTCCATCATAAACATGTGTCGCTGGACCAGTCATAAACAGAGGATGACCCAATCCATTCCAACGAATTTTTAGCACGCCCCCAGGTAAATCAACTCGGATATTTTTTCTTAATAAACCTTGTTGAATACCGATAGCAACAGCAGCACAGGCACCACTTCCACAAGCCTGTGTCTCTCCTACACCACGTTCATGTACACGTAATCGAATATGTTCATGATCAATAACCTGCATAAATCCTATATTAGCCCACTCAGGAAAACGTTCATGCTTTTCAAGTATCGGCCCCAATAGAGCAACTTCAGCAATGTCAATATCCTCAACCTGTAATACACAATGAGGGTTGCCGATAGAAACTACTCCACATAATATTGTTTGTTGTTGAGTTCTAATTATATAAGTTTTCTCAGCTTTTTGCGCTTTAAATGGTACTTTATTTGGCTCAAACTCTGGAACTCCCATATTGATACAAACATCTTCATTTTCTGTTACCGACAATGTCAATCTGCCGGATTGAGTACTTACTTTGATATCGCGTTTATTTGTCAGTTTTTTTAGACAAACAAAACGAGCGAAACAACGGGCACCATTGCCACATTGAGCCACTTCACTACCATCGGCATTAAAAATACGATAATGAAAATCAAGATCCGGATCATAAGGTGCTTCAACAACTAAAAGCTGATCAAATCCAATCCCCCTATGTCGATCCGATAAACGACAAATAAGCTCAGGAGAAAAATAAACATTTTGAGTAACCGCATCTACCACCATAAAATCGTTACCCAAGCCATGCATTTTGGAGAATTGCATTTTCTACTCCATCATAATCAATTGGCTATTTTTTCATTAATCGATTTGTGAAGTGTTTCTGTCTGTATCGATTGATGTTCTGTCTCTTTAGACGATATCGTACTTCCAGTTTTTTGTTCCTTTGTTGCTTTCGCTGGAAAATAGAGTGGTCCTTTCAAACCACAAGCAGAAAGTAGGGTTAATAATATCGATGTCATAAATAGCCAAATTAATTTTTTCATTATGTTAAAACCTGCATTCTTAAACCATTATCTTTTATAATCTATAATCGCAGTTAGGCGCAGAAAAGCAAATAGGAAATTGACGATGACAGATACAGAATTTCATCAACTGGTTGATAAACTGATGGATAGAATAATAGAATAAAAAAAACAACTTGATAAGTACGATGGTAATAATGATCTCGATTGAGAAACCCATAGCGGTATTATGACGCTAATCTTCGAAAGTGACAGTAAAATTATTATTAACCGCCAAGAACCACTCCATCAAATATGACTAGCTACACACTCAGGTGGTTACCTCTTCAACTATAAAACAGACAATTGGTATTGTGCTCGCAGCAATAAAAATTTTATCCAAATATTAGCTTATGCTATTAGTGAACAAAGCGGCAAACCATTTTTATTTTTATTTGATCTCTAACTGCTAAAACAAATATCATTCTTTATCATTAATGTATATAAAAACTAATGCCTGATTCTTCTAGACAAACATTCTCATTGAACTGCGAATTTGAAAATGAGCTAGACAAATAAGGAATAACTTGATTTTTATCTTCTACTTTTATTATCTGATAAAATTGCGGTAAATTGAAATTGACCAAATTTGCACGGTAGGTAGAGCGATAATGTGAGGATGAATAAAAACGGCTTACATCCCTAACAAGTTCCTCTTTATTTCCTTCACAATGTGAATAAATTTCCACCCGATTTTCTTCATCTAAAATATAAATATTAAAACCATGATTTTCTTCTGTATCCTCAAAGAAAAACTGTACAATCCCTTCACTGGCATAACCATCAACAACTAAAGGCAAATGATAAGTTTCTTTGACATCTAATTTTACCGGTAAGCCATGTAATTTATTATTAGAAATTGCACCATAAAATTCGACCGCATTTTCCAATTTCTGCACTGAAACATTCAAGCGCTCAAAAAATAATCCCCAGGTTTGACCTGCAATACGTAATGCCTTGAAACGCCCTGAGTCATTACAACTGCTTGATAGACGTAATTCAATACATTCTGAAACCAGCTGTTGAACACGAGTACCAATCAACCCTCTCATATTTTGGCTATAACAAAAAACTTCAACTACATCCGGTAGCTCAGCATCTTGATGCATTTTGCCCAAAATCGTTTTTAATGCTTCCAACATAGATTGCTCACCAGAGAAATGAAGTGTTCTCACTTCATTCCAAGAGTTGCGATACAGTAGATCAATACTGCTGACTAAGCATTGTGGTGGGTCACCAAAACTCAATATATCTAATTTACGTAAATCAAAATAGGTAATTTGATCAGAAAACACCGCTGTCGGATCTTTCTCTAAATTAACAATAATTGCTAAATGGCGGATTTCACAGGGGCTATATAAAGCTTTTGGTGTGGGTGCTAGTAAGCGAATAGGAAAATTTGTGGTTATATCATTAACAAATTGATACAATTTATTTTCATCACATTGTGATCCACCGTTATGAATATAAATATTGGATTGCTCTGTCAATAAACCATTAAAGTAAGTCCATGCCACTAATTTACTAAGATAACGGTTATATTCTAAAGGTTGATGTCCAATGATAGAATCTACCGTTGGCGCCTTATTATATAAGTACCAACCACTGCGATTCGCGCGCCCGGCTGGGACATAAATAAAAGTGAGATGACTTTCAGACAGATCTGGCGAAATTTGCGGATTAACCAAAGTGACTTTACCTGGTAATACTTCAAAGGCTGCATACAACTTACGCGTCAACACGCCAATATCCTGTGGGCTTGCACTAACCCGTAAATTATTACGGCGGGCAAAGCGAATAAGATTACGGTAACTTTGCATCATAGTATCAAGTAATTCATTATGCGCATCTCGAACCTGCTCTATTTTCCAATAATTTCGCTTGTCGAGGACACTTAATCGCTCTGTATTCCACTCCCATGAACTAACAAGCTGTGATAACACATGCCTTCGCCAACAGTCACTCACAGAAGTGTTATTTTCATCAGACAATTTTTCACAAACTTTGAGGTAAAAACAGCGACGAATCAAATCAAGACGCTTAAAATCACTGATTTCCATCAAATAACGTGTAACGCGTTCTAACATTAAACAATAGGCATCTAGACCATAAGAAACGATTTCTCCTGCATGCAAACGTTTCTTAAATTCCATTGCCAGCAACATACCACGCGGATAATCCCAGGAATAAGCTTCCAGTAAAATACTTTTCAGCACGGCTTTATAAGGCGAATCAACACTTTTATACAATTGCCACAAACTAGCACCAAAATACTCTTCAGCCGATAATTCACCTAAACCGCCTAAATCTAACCATTCATTTGGGGTTAAGACTCCCTGCGCGTACAGCAATAAAACATATTCATCGTAATTGGTTTCTTCTTCTGCTGGTACCATCATCCATAGTAAACGTTTCCCAGCCATACGAACCGCTGTACGATAAAATTCATCCAACAGCAATATATGTTGTGTCGTTCCGCAATCTTCACCATTCAAACTACCACTCGTATGATGGCGAAAACGATTTTCATCAATTAAAAAGAAAGTAACATCTATACCAAGCGAGGATGCCAATTGCTCAATTAATGTACATTTTTTTTGTAAAAGTTGTCTTTCTTCCTGATCTAACCATGATTGATGACATACCCAAACATCCAAATCAGAAACATCACTTTGGCCAATTGATGATGTACTTCCCATGGAATAAATACCTGTAATAGGTAATTCACCATTGGTTGGTTGTGAAGCAACTTCACAAAAGAGATATGCCTCAAACTGCTTTAACCAATTAATTTGTTGAACATCAGGCGCAAAAAAACAGACACCAGCAGGTACATTACCTTCAATATAACCAGGTAACATGGGATGATGATAATTTAATAAAACTGGCAGCAATCCATATACATGCTTGAACGCTTCACTCATAGAAGATGATGCTCGTTCCAGCCGTAATTGATTGATTGCATCCAATCTTTGCTTTAGTGTCTCAATATAAAGATACAAAAATTTTGCCTGAATTAACTTTAAAAAATGAATAACCTTAAATCAGCCATTGGTTCCTTTGGTATTTGGAAACTACAACATCGGTAAGGCGATAAGCTTTTTTCAATAGATTGCTAAAAACGTGATCAATTTAACATTTTGTACCAAAAGGGTAAAGTATATTACACCTACATTGACTGTTTATTTTTCACACTAAATGCTTTCCTTTCTTTGTACATGAAAATTTTTTTTCGTTTCTAATAATTTTAAATAGATGATCCATTTATAAAAAAAGAAAATAATTGGTTAAACTTTCTCATCAAATTTTTATAATTATTTCTAATAATAAATATTCAGATAAATATAAAAAGATTAATTAAACATCTATTTTTTTGCTTTTACCAAATAATAAAAAATCATTTTTCTGCTGTCTGCAATCTGCTTCTGCTCTATATATTAGCTATATTTATTAAGCGATCGGCTATAACTGGAAAAAAACTTACCAAAATGTTAAAATTGACCAGCTTTTCCTTATAATTCACTCATAATCTAACTACCTAAGAAAAATAAAAACATGTCAATACAAACACTGCGTATCGCAACAAGGAAAAGTCCATTAGCAATGTGGCAAGCTATTTTCGTAAAAACACAACTAGAAAAACATCATCCAACACTAACCATCGAGCTTATTCCGATGGCTACCCAAGGTGATATTCTACTTGATACTCCCCTGGCTAAAATTGGTGGCAAAGGACTTTTTGTCAAAGAATTAGAAAATGCACTACTAGAAAACCAGGCTGATATTGCTGTTCATTCCATAAAAGATATCCCCGCCACTTTTCCTAATAACTTAGGATTAATCGCAATTTGCCAGCGAGGAGATCCTCGTGATGCTTTTGTATCCAATCAGTACGATTCCCTTGATGCGCTTCCAGCTGGGAGTATTATAGGAACATCAAGCCTACGTCGCCAATGCCAACTACGTCATACTTATCCCCACTTAGTTATTCAAGATCTGCGTGGTAATGTCGGAACTCGACTGAGTAAATTAGACAATGGTGAATACGATGGTATTATTCTTGCTGTGACTGGCCTAAAACGTCTTGTTTTAGAAGCACGCATACGTATGCCGTTGCCACCAGAGCACTCATTACCTGCAGTTGGGCAAGGCGCTATTGGTATTGAATGCCGTCTTGATGACAGCCACACACAACATTTTCTAGCACCGTTACATCATCATGATACTGCTATCTGTATTCAAGCAGAACGAGCCATCAATAATCGATTGGAAGGTGGCTGCCAAGTACCAATAGGGAGCTATGCTATTTGGCAAAATAAACAAATTTGGCTTAGAGCGCTAGTTGGGGCATCCGATGGTAGTCAAATTCTTCGTGGAGAAAGATATTTTAAGCCTGAAGACGCACAACAAGCTAGTATTGAACTTGCGGAAGAGTTACTCAATAACGGCGCCAAACAAATTCTTAACAAAATTACCCCAGGAGCATTTTCTCGATGAGTATATTGGTCACCAGACCAAACCCCAGCGGTGAAAAACTAGTTCAACATATTAGGTCATTGGGAAAAATGGCCTTTCAGGCCCCGCTGATTGAAATTATGCCAGGTAATGAACTGGCCCTTCTGCCGACTAAATTAGCCAGGCTAACTAATGGTGATCGGGTTTTTTTCTTATCGCCAAACGCGGTATGGCATGCTAATTCAGCACTTTATTTAACGGGACGAAAATGGCCTGATACGCTATCCTATTATGGTATAGGGCATTCAACAACATCGGCTTTTCACCAATTAACTAATTTCCCTATTCAATTATCTCCAGAAGGTGAAACTAGTGAAACATTACTTGAATTGCCTGGTTTACAATCACTATTAGGCAAAAAATCTTTATTATTACGGGGTAACGGTGGACGTGAACTACTCGCCACAACATTAAAATCGCGCGGAAGTCATATTGATTATTGTGAGTGTTATCAACGTCAACCAATAAAATATGATTCACAAACTTTCCAGTTGCAATGGCAACAGGCAAATATTAGAACAATTATTGTTACCAGTGGCGAAATGTTGCATCTATTATTTAACTTAGTTACAGATGATGTTAAACCTTGGTTACTTTCTCGGCACTTGATTATTGTCAGTGAACGTTTAGCTAGTACTGCGTACCAATTAGGATGGCAATCAGTAAAAGTAGCCAAAAGTGCTAATAATGATGCTTTAATTCAGGCATTAATGTAAACCGATATTGAGATATTAATTATGACGGAACAGAATAAATCTAATGAGGTAAGTGAAAATACATCAAATGCCTCAAAAACAGCAACGCAATCTACAGTCCAAAATGGTATCTCCCCTAGGCAAAAGCGTTCTGGTCTGTTTGGTAGTATAATTACTATCGTGCTTATTATCATACTGGGTGGGTGTTTCTATTATCTTAATCTAACGCATCAACAAATAGTCAATGAAAGCAGCGAACTACAGCAACAAATAAATGAACTACTACGTCAACAAGAAACAGAAAAACAGCAAATTAACCAATTAGTTGAATCCCAGCGTATTACCCAGTTAGACAAGAAAGAATATGAGCAACAACTTGAACAGCATGTCGAAGAATTACAAGCAAAAATCACAACACTTTCAAGTACAGATGTAAAACGCTGGTTACTTTCTCAAGCTGATTTCTTAGCCAAAATGGCCAGCCGAAAACTTTGGAATGACTATGATCCCATTACTGCAATTGCATTATTAAAAAGTTCTGATTCAAGCCTAGCAGAAATGAATGATCCTAATTTAATTGAGATCCGAAAAGCGATTAATAATGATATCAGTGTACTATCAGCCATTACCCAAATTGATTATGACGGAATTATTTTAAGGCTTAATCAACTTAGCAGTGATATTGATAATTTACGCATAAATGATAGTGCCCCGGATGGTAAACCCATGGATGAAGATAGTACAGAGCTTTCCAATAATATTGCTGATTGGAAACAAAATCTTAGCCAAAGTTGGAAAAATTTTAGTGAAAATTTTATTACCATTCGTCGTAGATATTCTCATGAAACTCCTTTACTTGCACCTAATCAAGACATTTATCTTCGCGCCAATATTCGAGCACAACTACTGATTGCCGCTCAAGCCGTACCTCGCTATCAAGAGCAAATTTATAAACAATCTTTAGAGCAAGTTTCAACCTGGATCCGGATCTACTTCAATACCAACGACGCGGCAACAAAAGCTTTCCTGACCGAAGTCGATAATCTAATTGAACAACCTATTATAATGGATATACCCTGCGAATTAAAAAGTTTATCACTGCTCGATAAAGCGTTACAAAAACGTATTCAAGGACAAATCCCTTCTTCTGCAACACCGAGACCGCAAAATACTCAACCAACCAACGAAAAGAAAACAAATCATGATATAAAAATAGTGCCTCCAGCACCAACAGAAGAGGCGGTGAAGCCAAACAATAAAACCGCGCAAGAGGGAGCTGCATGATAAAAGTACTGATCCTTTTTATTGTACTGATTGCTGGTATCATTATTGGTCCCATTGTCGCAGGGCACCAAGGTTATGTACTTATCCAAACCAACAACTACGATATTGAAACCAGTGTGACTGGTTTAGTTATCTGTTTTATTATTTTACAATTTATTTTCTGTTTTCTTGGCTGGTGCTATCGCCGTATTCGCGGCACAACATCATTTACCCATAATTGGCTAAAAGGTCGTAAATATCATAAAGCACATAGTCAAACACAAAAAGCATTACTAAAATTGGCGGAAGGTGATTTTTCACAAGTCGAAAAACTACTGACGCGTCATGCTGACTATGCAGAACAACCAGTTGTTAACTATCTACTGGCAGCAGAAGCCGCTCAACAACGCGGCGATGAATATCGTACCAATCAGTATCTTGATCGCGCAGCCGAAGTCGCTGGTAATCATCAACTTCCTGTTGATATTACACGTGTCCGTATACAACTTGCCGAAGGTAAAATTCATGCAGCACGTCACGGCGTCGATAAATTATTGGATCAGGTACCGCGCCACCCTGAAGTATTAAGAATGGCAGAACAAGCCTACCAACGTTCAGGAAATTATCAAGCGCTTATTGAACTTTTGCCTATTATGCAAAAAGAAAAGTTATATAGTTCTGAAGAGATCGATAAATTAAGCAAAGACGCCTATAAGGGTTTGATTAATCAATATATTGCTGAGGGTGGGAGCGAAAATCTAAAAGATTGGTGGCAGTTTCAGGGACGTAAAATACGTCATGATCCGATACTACAATCGATTGCTGCTGCTCGCCTTATTGAATTTGACGATAGTGAAGCAGCAGAAAAAATTATAATTGATGGATTAAAACAGCAATATGATAAACATCTTTTATTGCTAGTTCCTCGTTTACAAATCAGCGATAGTAAAGCAATGAACAAGGTCCTGAACAATCTAATAAAACAGTCAGGTAGTGCTACTCCCTTACTAAATAGTACATTAGGTCAACTTGCATTACAGCATGCCGAGTGGCAAGAAGCTGAAAAATACTTTAAGGCTGCTTTAGCGCAACGTCCTGATGCTCACGATTTTGCCTGGCTTGCTGATGCATTAGATAAACAACATAAAGCTGAAGAAGCCGCACAAATTCGCCAATATGGCTTACTTTTTTCATTAAAGAATGAAAATTGATGGTTATCTTTTTTCTGTTGTTTTGCACACCTCTAACTTTTAGAAACGTTTTACTCTTATCTATTAAGTTAACATTTTTCACACAGAACCATCTAAATTAAATAGTATTAATAAGACTTACTTAATGATTTCCCACCGGATAAGATTTTAGCTTTGCTAAATAATTGACAAAATAAAAAAACTATTAAAAGATAGGTGTCAAAATACAATCAGATCTACAGGCGGATTGTGCCTCACTCAATGTTACGTCCGGTTGGTAATGGATATTATTGCATCGATAACGTGGACAATAGGCACATTAAATTGTGCTCTGCACCATCCCATAGTTTATGAAGCTGAAAGCTATCACAAGAAGCTGGATGAGCATCTACGCTCTATTTATAATAGCATAATTCATGCCAAATATGATTTTTTGCCAAAGACAAGCTTTTTATTCCCATTGTTGGACAGATATTCACCAATTAACCATTGATTCCTTTTAACAAAATAATTTTATTTATTTTGGCTACCACAACCCACGCCACGATACGCATTGCTAAATTGTCTCTCATTAGAGACGTTATAGAAATTTTTTTATTTTTTATGAAATAATATGTCTCTATATTGAGACATCAATTATTAATTTTGTTGTTAAAACACGACAAACTTTTATAAATACATAGAGAACAACATCCTAACTACAATTATGCTATTTTTTCGCTATAAAAATGGGGAAATTGATATTGTCAGATAAGAATATAAATTGATTTACCCACACTCATTTGTTTAGCTGAATATAGTGAGTAAAAAAAGAAACCCTGCAATTTATTGCAGGGTTTCTTTAAAATTTGGTCGGCGAGAGAGGATTCGAACCTCCGACCCACTGGTCCCAAACCAGTAGCGCTACCAGGCTGCGCTACTCGCCGAAAAGAATTTATATTTTAACGATGTTTTATGTGATTTTTAAAACTTATTTACATTATAATGCGAAAAGGGGGACTTGACCTCCACATCCGTAAAGATACTAAACACCTGAAGCTAGCGCGTCTAACAATTCTGCCACCCTCGCAAACCGCACAAAACAAACATGGGGTGGCTAATGGGATTCGAACCCACGACAACCGGAATCACAATCCGGGGCTCTACCAACTGAGCTATAGCCACCATAAAAATCTTTAAAAACTCAATTTATTAAAAATTAATCTACTACACCGTAACAGAGCACACAGTAAACGGCACGCCCGACAGGATTCGAACCTGAAACCTCTGCCTCCGGAGGGCAGCGCTCTATCCAACTGAGCTACGGGCGCTTAACGCCGTTGCGGGTGAGGATAGTACGGATTTAATAGCATGCTGTCCAGTGATTTTTTAAATAAAAAAGTTATTTGCTTATACTTTATCCATTTCAATCACAAAATTAACCTTGCCATCGTTATTTTAACCAGTCAAATAAGCTATTGTTAATCATTTTCTCATCGCTCTATGACGGAAAATATGATTCAAAAAATAGATCATAGAAACAATTAATAAAAACACGCCACCAACAATTAATGATAAACGCGTATCTGGATTAATTGCCATCCCAACAAGTACACAGGCTAAAAAAAGCAAGGTCAAATAATTCACGTAAGGAAAAAATACTGACTTGAAAGTATGTTGGGTTAATTGCTGTTGATACATTTGCCGAAAACGCAATTGACTCAACAAAATAACAAACCAGGGTATCATTCCAGGCAATACGCTCGCACTATAAACATAAACAAAAACTGCTTGTGGATCAGGTATTATATAATTGAGACCTGAGCCAACGATAAGACACAAAATTGTTAGCATAATGCAGCGTGTAGGCACACCATTTGCTGTCACTTTCAATAAAGATTTTGGCAGTTGACCATTTTGAGCTAAAGCATAGATCATACGCCCGCCACTATACATGCCACTATTACAACCTGATAATGCCGCTGTAAGTACCACAAAATTAATCACCGCAGCTGCCGATACAATGCCTACTTTGGCAAATATTAGCACAAACGGACTACCGTTTTGACCTATCTCTGTCCAGGGAAATAACGTCACAACTATAAAAATAGCACCGACATAAAAAATCAAAATTCGCCATAAAATATTATTAATGGCTTTTTTTAATGTGACTTGCGGATTTTTCGCTTCTCCAGAAGTAATACCAACTAATTCAACGCCTTGATAAGAGGCCACGACAATACAAAGCGCAAATAAAAAGCCTTGCCAACCACCTGCAAAAAAACCACCATGATCGGTCAAATTGGCTAAACCAATCGGTTCAAAATTATTGCCAATACCAACAAAAATGAGACCTAATCCAATCAAGATCATCACAATAATCGTGGTAACCTTGATCATAGCAAACCAAAATTCCAATTCACCATACAAACGTACTGCGACCAGATTAGCTAATGCAACAAGTACAACTGCAATCAAAGCAAAAACCCATTGTGAAATCTCAGAAAACCAGAATTCCGTATAAACACCAATTGCTGTGATCTCTGATATCCCAACAGCGACCCACATGAACCAATAACCCCACGCCGTTAAATATCCCCAATAAGGGCTCAAATATTTATAACCAAACGAGGCAAAAGCGCCAGTAACAGGTTCAAAAAACAGCATCTCCCCCATTGAACGCATAATAAAAAAAACAAATAATCCAGAAACAATATAAGCCAATAATACAGAAGGCCCTGCCCATTTTAACGTACTGGCAGAACCCATAAATAAACCAACACCAATTGTTCCACCTAATGCAATAAGTTCAATATGCCTCGCTTCAAGACCCCGACTGAGGCCTTGTTCCGGTTTCCCCATAGCAATTTCCTGCCCTTTCAATAATCACTTAATACCATATAACCTTCACGGTCAAAATGACAGATAATAGTGCCATAGTGAGAACATGTTATTTAATAATAACGAAATAGAAATTTATAAATATAATTTAAATAGTGCTAATTGCCCAACAATGAAAAAATAATTATAGGCTAAAAACCCAATTTTAAAGAAGACCTAAGAAATTAAATTGGAGTTCATTATTTGTTAAAGCAAGCCATTGCGATAGAAATAATACGCTAATAAAGAACTAAAGTTTATCACTATAATAGTAACCAAAAAAGCGTAATAATTTTATTTGTCGTTTGATACGGCTGGGCTGAGCAAGCAACCTATATAACCATTCCAATCCTAATTGTCGCCATAATTTAGGTGCGCGTTTTATATGTCCAGTAAAAACATCATAAGTACCACCTATTCCCATATAAAGTGCATCTGGATAAACTTGCCGACAATCCCGGATAAAAATTTCTTGCCTTGGTGAACCCATTGCCACAGTAACAATTTTCGCTCCACTAGCATTGATCCGCTTAAATAATATTTCACGTTGTTCAGATTTAAAGTAACCGTCCTGACTACCAACAATATTCACCGGCCACTGAGTACGAAGTTTATTTTCGGTCTGTTTAAGAATTTCCGATTTTCCACCAACCAGAAACACGGGTACTGCCTTTTTACCTGCGATTTCCATCAATGCTTCCCACAAATCAGCGCCCGCAATACGTGAAACCTTTGCTTGTGGGTATTTACGACGAATCGCTCTGACAATACTGATCCCATCTGCATACAGATATTCTGCCTCAGCTAGCTGTGCATTTAAGTCAAGGTCTTGCTCCGCGATTAGGATTTTTTCCGCATTGATAGCCACTAATGTTCCACTCTTAACCTGTTGATCCGAAAACAGATAATTGAGGAAATGGGTTATATCATGGAATCCCCAAATAAGATGACCTCGAATATTATATTTCGGGATCACTTGTTGCTTCATACATTACTCCAATAAGCTATTATTTACAATAATTAGTGGTATATATGCAAATTAAACCTGCTTTGACAAATAACCAATAAACAAGTTTCGCCATAAATAAACAAAGTGCAAATATTAAAGCAAAAAACACCACTCGAGATACGAAAGAGTCCATCCCCTCACGAACAAGGACAATAATATTAAAAATAGCGCCAAAACAGAAAGCTTGCAAAATAACGGCTTTATAACGATTGGTTTCTATCTTACTTTTTTCGTAAAGCCAATCAAACCATTTAATAATCAAACCAACGCAAATCGCGCCAATAGGAATAAAAATAACACCGCCCATCACGACTAAAGAACCAATTAATGTTGGCGATATGGCTAAACCAGAGTGATTATTAAGTACTTGCCAGGTAAAATAATTGGCTGAATTGAATATCGCATCTGGTCGTTCAGGCCATAACCAACTGGGAATAAAAACATAAAAATCACGTACAATAGGGGCTAATCCTTGGAATTCGATTTTGTCATAGTTATCTAGCAACAGCGCCAAATTCTCCCAAGGGGAAAAGGTATCACGCGTCAAATAGAGAAAAGTATAAAAAGCCTCCGCGCCACTAACATCCAATCCATAACGCTTTAATGCTAACCAAAACATGCCAACAATACCGATAACACCGGCGATAATTAGCATCCATAAATGAATCCAGCCACGGACGATGCCGATAAATAAGAAAAGAGCAAAGGCGATAATAATATTAGCCCGTGTTCCGCCCACAACAAGATAAGTGAGTATTCCAAAAGCAACCGTACTAAATAAAAAAAATAACCAGCGATACTGGCTCGGCTTTAAAAAATAGACAATCAACATTGCCGGGATGAAAAAATAAAAAAAACGTTTTAATGCTACGCTATAAACTTCACTAGAAAAAATCTGACTATAAGACTGTAACCGAAACAGTAAAAAGCCATTTTCTAAGAAAAATATCACCTCTGTCACAATGGCAATCAACATCAACAAGAAACAAGTTAGCCGAGTTTCTACCCCATTCATAGTGAATAACGGCTGTTCAGATTGTTGGACATCCGTTCGAAAGCGGGTTTTGTAAGCGATATAATAAACAATGTAAAAACTGATAGATGAGAGCAATGCATTCAATAATGCATTGGTTGGTACCACATTAACATCAAATTGAAAAACAAGTAATCCGGTTAATGGGAAACCAAGGTAGAATGTTAATAAATAAAGTAAAGAAAAAAAAATATTAAAATTGAAACGAACTCGTCGAAATTCACGATATGTTAGTGCAAAAATTAATATCAGAGAGATAAAATAAACAATCGATAAGCCTCCAAATTCCATCAAAGTCATTGCTGCTCTCCTATCGATACCAATGCAGCTTGCCATCCTTTAATAAAATTAGGATTGAAAAAGGCTATCTGACTTCTATCGACTACCACCATTTTTTGTTGGATGACAGCCAGTTGTCGTTCATTTAATTGATCATCATAAAATAAAAAAGGTACACATTGCTCGATAAGATCCTGCCAAAAGTAATTTTGACGGCTAATAATAAAAGGAATTCCGAACTGAATTAATAAACACAATGTACCTATACCTTGTTGTCGTTTGAAAATAAAGTAACCTAAATCACAACAACGCAGTAAAGTGAGATAATCATTAAAAGCGATTTTCTCCTTAATAATTATCACTTCCCCATTAGGAAAATAATTCTCCGCTGCCTGAACAACTTCTTCAATGTACGCTTGATTATTATCGGGATATCCCATAGGAACAAAAATTTCGATCGACTGATCAGCAAACTGCTTTTTGATCGCCTGTAACGCTTCTATATGTCGATTCGATTTATCTCCTGAGTTACCAACCAAAATTATTATTTTATTCGTTTGGTTAATTGATTTTTCATAGACGGTTAAGGCCGGATCCATTTTAGTTGGAAAATAGAGTAAAGATGTTGGTATCACTGGATTTAAATGAGAAAAATAATTTAAATCCCCTCGCGTAGCAAAAACATGTCCTACCCGTTTAAATCCCAGACGCCGAAAATAATAAAATAATCTGAATTTCAATGCAGCTGAGTCCTCATAGAGATCAGCTCCCCAAATATGCCATAAAAATTGTTGTCGACGAATCTTTCCAAGCAATAATGCAAACCAAATTGACACATTAAACTGACCATGAAAAAAGAATTGGCAATTTCTATCTGCCTTTGCTTGCATAGTAATGACATCAGCAATCGCTTTTTTATTGTCAAATTGGCTAATGTCTAGATGTGAATAGCGTGATGCAAGATTTAGCTCACGGCTAACAACCATAAACTGTCTCTTTTCTCGTGATGGTATTGACGAGTATAAAACATCATTAAAAAATGCTAACATTGTCTGATTATGATGTGGGATGTCAGAGCCTAATACATGGATTAAGGTTTTCATGTCCGCCTGCGGTAAAGATAGAATATGCCACTACACAGCATAAAATAAACGATATAAGTTGCCATATAAGCCTGGGCAGCACCTAAAGCGCCGTAAGCTGGTATTAACCAATAAGCAAACCCTGTTAACAACGCAAATTGAATCACTTCCGCTAAAATGTAAAACCGTAATGCTGCCTTAGCAATAACTAAATAACCGAATACATAAGCACCCACTTTCAATACATCACCAATCAACTGCCAAGAAAAAAGATCGCCCATTGCGATAAACTTATCGGAAAAAAGCAGCCAAATTGCCAGATCTCGCAATAGCCACACGGTAAAACTAGCTATCGCTACCGCTGGTAAAACAAACTTCAAAGCTTTAAAAATTTCTGTACTAATCTCATGTTTATATTGCAATTTAGCTAATGTTGGCAATAAATAAATGGTAAAAGATGCGGTAATAAATTGTAAATAAGCATCTGAGATACTACTCACCGCCTGCCAAATACCCACCTCATCCCAACTATATCTCTTAGCCAACAAATTTCTCATCATAATGTAAGCAACCGGCAATGTAACTGAGGTTATTAATGCCATTAAGGTAAATTTAGCCAAATCATAGCCAATGGCACTATTCCATCGCGGTTTAAAATATGACCAATTTAGTTGCTTATGACGTAGGATCATGATCGCTGCTGGCACAACAATTAACGCAGGAACTAAAACTAACCCTATCAGGGCCCCTTGATAATCTCTTAACCTAAAACAAAAATAGTAAGCAATCACTCCTGCTAAGCTACCAACGATAATCGATAGTGCGTTACCTTTTACATCACGGTAACCTTTTAATATAGCAAGGAAATAATTAGCATAAGCGATTCCCATTTGTATCAATGCCAAGGCACAAATAACCGTTTGATATTGAGTATGACCAAATAACGCAAGACTGATAAATGAGCTAAAAAGTAAAAAAATAATCGCTAATAGGGTTGAAAAGCCTAAAATTATTGATGATGAAGTGCCTAATACAGCGCCTAACTTTGTTGGTACCTGATGATATTCAGCTACATATTTAGTCACACCATTAAAGATCCCCCCACCAGATAAAACACCAAGTACAGTAATCAATTGACGGAAATTGCCTGCCTGACCAACTCCACTAGGACCAAAAGAAACAGCCAATAATTTAATAACGATAAACCCTGCACTAATTTTTACCAAGGTTGAAATCGCCGTCCAAATAGACGCTTTAGCTAATGACATATTAAGCAAAAAAACATTGGATTTGATTGATCACCTGTTGCTGCTCTTCTTCTGTAAGATTATAGAACATCGGTAAACGAACTAAACGATCACTTTCTTTCGTCGTATAACGATCATCACCATGAAAGCGGCCAAATCTGTGACCCGCTGGACTAGAGTGTAAGGCTACATAATGAAAAACTGACAAAATATTTGCTGCTTGCATATGCTTATTGAATGCTGTTCTTTGTTCAATATCTTTCAGTTTGATATAGAACATATGGGCATTATGTTGCAAATCAGTAGGTATAATAGGTAAATCTAGCTTACCGATTTCAGTTAAAGATTTAAGCGCTTGATAATAGTTTTTCCATAAATCTAACCTCCGTCGATTAATTTTTTCCGCCTGCTCCAATTGTGCCCACAAATAAGCCGCTTGCAGATCTGACATTAAATAACTAGAACCAATATCTCGCCAAGTATATTTATCAACTTGGCCGCGGAAAAACTGACTGCGATCCGTGCCTTTTTCCCGCACAATTTCTGCTCGTTCAATAAGTGAAGGGTCATTAATCAGTACAGCACCACCCTCACCACCGGAAGAATAATTTTTCGTTTCATGAAAACTATAACAACCAATATGCCCTATCGTACCAAGTGCTTTACCCTTATAAGTAGACATAACACCTTGAGCTGCATCTTCAACAACATAAAGATGGTGTTTTTTTGCCAATGCCATAATTGTATCCATCTCACAAGCCACACCAGCATAATGAACAGGTACAATCGCTCGAGTTTTGGCCGTAATCGCGGTTTCGATTTTATTCTCATCCATATTCATGGTATCAGGACATATATCGATAAATACTATCGTTGCCCCCCTTAACACAAAAGCATTAGCGGTAGAAACAAAGGTAAAACTTGGCATAACAACTTCATCACCAGGTTTAATATCAAGTAAAACCGCCGCTATTTCCAAAGATGCAGTACAAGAAGGAGTCAACAGCGCTTTCGAACACTGAAAATGCTTTTCTATCCATTCTTGACAACGCTTAGTAAAGTGCCCATCACCACATAACTTGCCACTATCCATTGCTTCTTTCATATAACCTAATTCAGTACCTACAATCGTTGGTTTATTAAATGGGATCATGTCGTCCTCGATATAACCAATAATCTGTACTTTCAATTTGTGCACCCATTTGTGAATATAGACGCATGGCGCCAATATTACTGATTTGAGTTGCTATTCTTAATCGCTCTACCCCGTGCTGCTCACACCATTGACATGCTACTGTTAGTAATTGTTTACCAACTCCTTTTCCCTGATGAGCTGCAACAGTGGCTAATAAACCAATTCGCGCCTCTTTTTCTACTGGTAGTATCCTTACCGTGACAAAACCCTGAATATCCCCTTCCCCACCTTCGACTAACAAGCAAACATCATCAAAAGTACCTTTAACGGTTTTTTCAAGCCAAACAGAATAAAAATGGGCATTATCTGCCATTCGATACCAGGGCGCGCGAAAACGGCTATGTGAAAAAGCCGTAGCAGCAATACTTTTCAATTCTTCAATATCCTTTTCAGTCGCCACAATTAAATCTAAACTGTGATTTTTTACCTTGCTAGCAATATTCAGACAAAAATCAATTTCACCTTCAATCAACAAAAAACCCATAGCGGTCACTGTATCAATCAGTTTTGTATTAGCGGTAGCAATTTTAGCTTGCACAATATCGTAGTCGGCTAATTGATTTAATAAGACAGTCGGTGCATCGGGTGCAAAATGTAACTTTGCCGTTTTACGCTTAAAAAAATCACTTTCCCAAGTGAGTATTTCAATATTGGCGTGGATAGACATGCAGCAAATCCTGTAAATATTGACCATAACCGGTTTTCGCCAGTTTTTCCGCTGACTTTCTAACTTGTTGCTCAGTCAACCAGCCATTACGCCATGCTATTTCTTCCAGACAAGCGATCTTAAACCCCTGCCTTTTCTCAACGGTTTGCACGAACGTACTCGCTTCAATCAAGCTGTCATGGGTGCCGGTATCTAACCAGGCAAATCCGCGACCTAATAACTCAACATTTAGCTCACCACGCTCAAGATACATTTGATTCAGACAGGTGATCTCAAGTTCTCCACGTAGTGAAGGTTTAATTTGTTTAGCAAAATCAACAGCTTGACTATCATAAAAATAGAGGCCGGTAACCGCCCAGTTAGATTTAGCTCGCTGAGGTTTCTCTTCAATCGACAACACCTTAAACTGTTTATCAAATTCAACTACCCCAAATCGTTCAGGATCCATCACTTGATAAGCAAAAATGGTTGCTCCCAACTGACGAGCGATAACAGATTTCAATTTAGGGCTAAAAGCCTGACCAAAATAGATATTGTCACCTAATATCAAACAGCAAGCGTCATCAGCAATAAAACTTTCACCGATCAAAAACGCCTGTGCTAACCCATCCGGCGAGAGTTGTACTACATAACTGAAATGAACACCAAAAGCATCACCATCGCCAAGTAAACGCTGATAATCAGGCAGATCTTCAGGTGTCGAAATAATCAATATTTCTCGGATGCCAGCCAACATCAACACCGAAAGCGGATAATAAATCATCGGCTTATCATAAATGGGTAACAGTTGTTTAGAGACACCTCGTGTAATGGGGTACAAACGGGTTCCTGATCCACCAGCCAAAACAATGCCTTTCATCACTTTTCCTCGTTTCCTATTATATTGTTATACCTAAACGTTCTCCTGCATATGAACCATCTTGTACATGACGCCACCAAGTTTAATTACTCAAGTACCATTCAACCGTTTTCCTAATACCCGATTCGAAGGTCTCTTGTGGCTTCCAACCCAACTCTTGTTCTATTTTGCTAGCATCAATGGCATAACGCATATCATGACCTGGACGATCTCTAACATAGGTAATTAAATCACGATAGTGAGTCACCCCTTCAGGCTTAACTGGACATAATTCTTCCAACAGTTCACAAATTGTCTTTACCACATCAATATTTTTATGCTCATTATGACCACCAATATTATAAGTCTTACCCGCATTTGCTTGGCTAATAACTAAATGCAATGCTCGCGCATGATCTTCAACATAAATCCAATCACGGATCTGTTCACCTTGGCCATAAACAGGCAATGGCTTACCGACTATCGCGTTCAAGATAATCAAAGGAATTAATTTTTCAGGGAAGTGATAAGGGCCATAATTATTTGAGCAATTAGTCACCAATGTCGGTAAGCCATAAGTACGCTGCCAAGCTCTGACTAAATGGTCACTGGAAGCCTTCGAAGCTGAATAAGGACTACTCGGCGCATAAGGTGTTGTTTCGGTAAATAGCGCTTCAGTAGCTTGCAGATCGCCATACACTTCATCGGTAGAAATATGATGGAAACGAAATAACTGTTTTTTTTGCTGGTTTAAATTATTCCAATAATTTCGAGCCGCCTCTAATAAAAGATATGTACCGACAATATTGGTTTCGATAAAGGCGGCTGGCCCATCAATCGAACGATCAACATGACTTTCTGCCGCTAAATGCATAACGGCATCAGGTTGATATTGTTGAAAAATTTTATCAATTGCCAATCGATCACAAATATTTATTTGAGCAAAAGCATAACGAGGACTTTCTATGACTGATGCTAATGACTGTAGATTGCCAGCATAAGTCAAACTATCAACGACTATTACACTATCATTAGTATGTTCAATGATATGACGAACGACTGCCGAACCAATAAATCCAGCACCACCTGTAACTAAAATTCGTTTCAACGCCAAACTCCTTTGGTATCAACAACCCATTTTTGCCGAATTTGTTCACCATTAATGACCTTAAATTGTTTATGGTCAACCAGCAACAAAATAATATCTGCATTAGCAATGGCAACTTCAGTAGATACAAGTTGACCGAGGCCATCCAGTACTTTTGGCAATTCATCAATATTGGGTTCTATTACATAAGTGGTACCGGTATGCCACTTGGCAATTATTTTAGTAATTTGCATAGCAGGGCTTTCCCGTAAATCATCAATATCCGGTTTAAAGGCAAGGCCAAAACAGGCAATTTTAACTTCATTTGCCCGTTTGCCTGTCTCTGTCAAACAATCAGCTAACACCGCCTTAACCTGATCGACAACCCAAATTGGCTTGCTATCATTGACCAAACGGGCTGTATGGATTAAACGAGATTGTTTTGGATTCTGAGAAACAATAAACCAGGGATCGATCGCAATACAATGGCCACCAACACCAGGGCCTGGCTGTAAAATATTGACTCGCGGATGACAATTGGCCAAACTAATTAACTCCCAAGCATTAATCCCTTGTTCGGCACAAATAAAAGATAGTTCATTGGCAAAAGCAATATTCACATCGCGAAAACTATTTTCTGTCAATTTACACATTTCAGCCGTTTTCGCATTAGTGATCACACATTTACCGGCAAGGAAAATTTTATATAATTCACTGGCTCGTTGGGATGATTTCATCGTCATACCACCAATAACCCGATCATTTTTGATCAGCTCAACCATGACCTTACCTGGCAAAACACGTTCCGGACAATAAGCAATATCAATATCTGAATTTGCGCCCTGTTGCTGTGGAAATGTCAGATCAGGACGCATAACTGCTAGTTGCCGTGACATTTTCTCGGTCGTTCCAGTAGGAGAAGTCGATTCTAAAATAATCAAATCACCCTTTTTCAATAATGGCGAAATTGATTCTGCTGCCGCCATAACATAAGAGAGATCAGGCTTATGATCATCTTTAAATGGTGTAGGAACCGCAATTAAAAACGCCTCTGCGCTTTGCGGTGTGGTGAACGCTTTCAAATATCCCGCTTCTACGGCTGTTTTTACCGCCTTATCTAAATCAGGTTCAACAATATGAATTTTACCTTGATTAATCGTATCAACCACACGTTGATTAATATCAACCCCAATCACTTTTTTCTGGTGTGCAGCAAAGGCTACCGCGGTAGGTAAGCCTATATAGCCTAAACCAATAACAGAAATAGTTTCAAAACTCATAATGTCGCCTGATTTGTTTTCAACGCTTCAAGAATTCGTTGGCAAGCTTTGCCATCACCATATGGATTGTGTGCCCGACTCATTTTCTGGTAAGCATGGTCATCCGTTAGTAATTGTGTTACGACTTCAACAATTTTTTCTGTTTGCGTACCCACTAAACGTACCATACCAGCTTCAACCGCTTCAGGTCGCTCAGTAGTATCACGCATGACCAATACTGGCTTACCTAAAGCTGGCGCTTCTTCTTGAATACCACCTGAATCTGTCAGGATCAAATAAGCGTTATTCATTAAATAAATAAAAGGTAAATAATCTTGTGGATCAATTAAGATTATATTATTAATACCCTGCAAAATTCGTTGTACTGGTTCACTGACATTAGGATTAAGATGAACCGGGTAGACAACTTGAACATCAGTATGATTTCTGGCAATTTCAGCTAACGAATGACAAATACGTTCAAATCCGCTACCAAAACTCTCCCGCCGATGTCCTGTAACTAACAACATCTTTTTATTTTGGTCAAGAAAAGGATATTGCGCAGCAAGGCTTTCTAGTATTGAGGCATCATTCATAACTTTATTACGCACCCAGAACAATGCATCTATTACAGTGTTACCGGTAACAAAAATGCGATGAGCTGGGATCGATTCACGTTGTAAATTTTTTCGTGAATACTCGGTAGGCGCAAAGTGATACATAGCAAGATGACTGGCAATTTTACGATTGGCTTCTTCTGGCCACGGAGAATACAAGTTACCGGTTCGCAATCCTGCTTCAACATGACCGACCAGAATACGCTGATAAAAGGCAGCTAGGCTGGTCGCCATCGTGGTGGCCGTATCACCATGAACCAATACCACATCAGGTTTAAAAGATAGCAATACGGGTTTCACCCCTTCAAGAATACGACAAGTAATATCAGTTAAATCTTGTCCTGGTGTCATAATATCTAAATCATAATCAGGTATGATCTCAAAAAGGCGCAATACCTGATCCAACATTTCTCTATGTTGAGCAGTTACGCAAACTTTCGACTCTAAAGCATTATCGTTTGTCAAAGCATGTACAAGTGGAGCCATTTTTATGGCTTCAGGACGAGTACCAAACACACTCAACACTTTCACAGTGACTCTCTTTTTATTTTAACATCATCTATTAGTGAGATGTTTCATCAATAATGATTGTACCTTCAACATATTAATAGTTTGTTGAAGTCCCTATTGTTATATGTTTAGCAAATAATTAGGTTTTACGCCTTAACAATGCAATACCTACCCCACTTAAGGTACCAATCATTCCCCAAATAACCATCATTAATACTCGACGAGGGCTATCCCGTTTAACCGGATCTTCTGGTGTTCTTAAATAGCGATAAGTTTGAAAATTATTATCGAGAGCGGGTCCCACATTTAACGTCGCTAACATCGCTATATTTTGATCATAGCTTTCATCATAATTAGGCCCTGTTGCCTGTAATGTTTCAATTTGTGCTTGTAATAAGGGAGTACCTAATAGAAACATTTCTGAATCAGGTAGTTGATCGATGAGTACATCTACTTTATTACCTGAGATGCCTTGCTTTTGAGCAACTTTTAACGATTGCTGTAGGTTATTTAAACGCCGCTCATAACTTGCCTTTGCGACCATTTTCTGACGTTTAACTAATGCTTTTAAAGACTGCTCCTTTGCTGCCCATGCGCCTTTAATCTGCTCATTAAGATTAAAATTAGCTCGTTTGTTAGCAAAAGAAATATATTCACGTAGTAATTGATTAGCATCAAAAGCCGTTTCAGCAACTAATTTTATATTATCATTAAGTATCTTGTTATCATCTTGAAGGGTAAATTGAATATTATCAATTAATTCATCAAGTAATGTAGCACTAGCCTCAGCATTTCCTTTCATGCGGGTTTTATAGTAATCACTTTTTAACCAAAATTCTCGTCTGGTATCATAAGAGCCAACTTGAGAGGTAAATTCTTGATAAACCTGATTAGCAATTGTTGGCAACTGATTATCTTGCGCTTCATTAATATGCGAATCTAAATTTCGCAAAAATTGCTGTTGGGAATAACATGCACCTAAATTATTAATTGTTGGCAAATCAGTGACGGCATTAGCACTCCATTTTTGTTGCATCATGCAAGAAACTATCAATGCCATAGCCGCAAAAATAAATGCTAATGAGATAATCCATATTTTCCCCTGCCATAGCGCACAAAATAAACTTTTAATATCTAACTCATATTCAAGAGACTGTGAGTGAGAATTAGGTTTGGGTTGTATTTCTGATTTTGTCACTGGTATGAAACTCCTTTAAACATTTGTTTATTTTGCTATACGTTGCATCCGGCGTTTAACACGTTTCACAAAACGCGCCGCTTTCCAAGCACGTTTAATACAGTAGCCATAAATAGCAAATATAAGCAAAAATAATGCCAATATCACCCATTCAGGAATAAAACTTGAACGTTCACCAATTAGACCTATCACTGCAAAAATAGCGGCCACCAAAGTAATTAATATAAAAGCCTGACTTGAGGTAAAACCTGAACGCATAATTAAATGATGAATATGTTGTCTATCTGGTGAAAAAGGATTCATTCCTTTACGAAGGCGCCTATACATAATGGCAATCATATCCATCAGAGGAATAGCAATAATCCAAAGAGCAGTCACTGGTTTAATCAAACGTGGCTCACCTTGTGTCGACATCAACAACAACCAAATAATAGTGAAACCAATTAATGTACTACCCGCATCCCCCATAAACACTTTATAACGTTTTCCTAGTAAACCTAAATTCAGGAATATATAAGGAAGAATGGCAGCAATAACAGCAAAACACCAAAAAGCTAATGCCATATTACCATTTTGATAAAGCAAAATACCTAACGCGGCAAAAGAGACACAAGAAAGACCACCAAGCAGGCCATCAATACCATCAACCATGTTAAAAGCATTTACTGCTCCCCAAACAGCAAATAACGTCATCAAATAGCTTAAAGGCCCCAATGTTACTTGCCATGGACCAAAAGCATAACCTAAGTTATCTAACGTTAAGCCTGTGAAATAAATCATGACAAACGCAACAATCGCTTGAATAGTTGCACGAATTTTAACACTAATATCAAAGCGATCATCTAACACACCGACAAATACCAAAATCCCAGCACAAATTAAATACAACCATTTATGTGGAATATATTCGTGGGTAATCATAAATGCCAAACTGATACCAAAAAAAACCGTAATACCACCTACCAAAGGGATTTCTCCCTGATGTTTTTTTCGATGATTAGGTTCATCTACGAGACCAAATCTTTTTGCCACTTTTCTCGCAACAAATATGAAGATCAAAGAAAAAAAGAAAACCCAAAAAACATCGATTAGTAAATTTAATGTGTACACAATATTTACTCTCTTATAATTTTTTTAAAAATCATCCACTACATCCATTTCCATGTATAAACTATAAGTGTACTTTAACTTAGCGTATATGTAACAATAACAAAACATTTCTATCATCTTGCACTGCTTACTACCAAGCAAAATCTATACCCAAATAGATACTATTAGATAATAAAAACGAACAAAATAAAGCGCCACATAAAAGTGGCGCTTTACAATAAATCATTAAATAAATAACAAATTAAGAACGTTTCATGAAATCGAAAAATTCATCATTCGTCTTCGTCATGGCTAATTTATTAATTAAAAATTCCATTGCATCAATTTCACCCATAGGATGAATAATTTTGCGCAATATCCACATCTTTTGTAACTCATCGGATAAGGTTAATAATTCTTCCTTACGAGTACCAGAACGATTATAATCAATCGCCGGGAAAACACGTTTTTCTGCTATTTTTCGCGACAAATGTAACTCCATATTTCCGGTGCCCTTGAACTCTTCATAGATCACTTCATCCATTTTGGAGCCGGTATCAACTAGTGCTGTAGCAATTATCGTTAGGCTTCCACCTTCTTCTACATTACGTGCAGCACCAAAAAAACGTTTTGGACGGTGCAAAGCATTTGCATCAACCCCACCAGTTAATACTTTTCCAGAGGACGGAACCACTGTGTTGTAGGCACGAGCAAGACGCGTAATCGAATCTAAAAGGATGATAACATCTTTTTTATGTTCAACTAAACGCTTAGCTTTTTCTATTACCATTTCAGCAACCTGAACATGACGAGATGCAGGTTCATCAAAGGTTGATGCAATGACCTCACCTTTAACCAGACGTTGCATTTCGGTCACTTCTTCTGGCCGCTCATCAATTAACAGCACCATCAAAACACAGTCTGGATAGTTATTGGCAATATTAGCCGCAATATTCTGCAATAACATGGTCTTACCTGCTTTTGGTGGAGCAACAATTAAACCACGCTGCCCACGACCAATCGGTGCGGCCAAATCCAGAACTCTAGCTGTCAAATCTTCTGTTGATCCATTGCCACGTTCCATACGTAGACGGTTATTAGCATGTAGCGGTGTCAGGTTTTCGAACAGGATTTTACTACGGGCGTTTTCAGGCTTATCAAAATTGACTTCATTAACTTTTAGTAGGGCAAAATAGCGTTCTCCTTCCTTAGGAGGACGAATTTTTCCTGATATGGTATCTCCCGTTCGTAGATTAAAGCGACGAATCTGACTAGGAGAAACATAAATATCGTCAGGACCTGCTAGATAGGAGCTGTCAGCAGAACGAAGGAATCCAAATCCATCCTGCAAAATTTCTAGCACGCCATCACCAAAAATATCTTCTCCACTTTTCGCATGCTGCTTCAAAATCGAGAAAATAATATCCTGTTTTCTCATGCGGGCTAGATTCTCTAGCCCCATACTTTCGCCAAGAATAATCAATTCAGATACCGGCGTATTTTTTAATTCGGTAAGATTCATAATGGTGGGTTCTTAAACTCGGGGTATATTTTTTGAACTATGAACAATAAATAGTATAGCAATCTCTAAGTGCCTATTTAAATAAAAATACAAAAATCTTAACGATTCTTGATGAATATATCAATTTCATTAGAATATGAATTCATGTAGTAGCAGTAATTTGTTAATTTACTACCTTAGATAACATCCTTTATACAGCAAAGACAGAATAAGACTATAAGAACTGAGCTCATAATTGATGAGAAAATCTCACTTTATACTTCTTAGCCCTACACAACAGCACCAAGCAAATAACAAATGGAACATGTCTTTCTAAAAGAATTATCTCTCTATGGGAGTAAATGGAATTCAATCCATTGTAGGATATAGATTATCCAGAGATAACAAATATGTCTACACAATAGAATATTCAACATGTACATATTAAGAGAAAAACACGTATCATATAATGGTACTAAGTTACCATGCTTCAAAGCAGACGTCTAGCTATGAATTGCATAAAAAGCAGACGTCTAACAGGAAATTGAGAAAAATATTGGCCTACTAAAATGTCTGTTGTTAATATTTTATGGGAAATTAGATGTTTTCGTCTAAAAATTCTTTTAATTGAGTTTTAGACAAAAGACCAACTTGCTTATTAACCAGCCCACCGTCTTTAAAAAGCACTAAAGTAGGAATGCTACGAATAGCATATTTAGTCGCTGTTTCAGGATTATCATCAACATTCAATTTCCCAATGATCAATTTAGCTGCATATTCATCAGCAATTTCTTCTAAAATGGGAGCAATCATTTTACAAGGACCGCACCATTCTGCCCAAAAATCAACTAATACTGGCTTTACTGCCCCTAGGGCTTTTATATTAAAACAACCATCAGATAGATGAATAACTTTGTCGCTCATTGCGATACTCCAAGGATAAAATTTTTATACCGTTTCAGTCTAACATTAATTTAACCATATTTGCTTTATTTCAAACAATCTTCTTTCATAAAGCATCCGTTAACTGATATTCTAACACACTATGAGTAAAACACATTTGACAGAAAAAAAGTTTATAGACTTCGCCCTACACCCTGAGGTTATTGAAGCCCTTAATAAAAATGGCTTTCATAATTGTACGCCGATACAAGCGTCAACATTGCCTTTTACTGTCGAAGGCCGTGATGTTGCGGGGCAGGCACAAACAGGAACGGGTAAGACATTGGCTTTTCTTACCTCAACATTTCATTATTTACTAACACATCCAACAAATTCAGAACGTCAAGTTAATCAACCTAGAGCACTGATTATGGCTCCCACTCGGGAATTAGCAGTTCAAATATATACCGACGCAAAAGAATTAGCTGCTATAACAGGCTTAAAAATGGGCTTAGCTTATGGTGGTGATGGCTACGACGAACAACTGCATGCGCTCCAATCGGGAGTAGATATTCTTATCGGTACCACCGGGCGCTTAATCGATTATACTAAACAAGGCCACATTCATTTAGGTCTGATTCAGGTGGTTGTACTTGATGAGGCTGACCGTATGTATGATCTGGGTTTTATTAAAGATATTCGTTGGCTATTTCGTCGAATGCCACCCGCCATCCAACGTTTGAATTTACTCTTTTCCGCAACACTTTCTTATCGTGTTCAAGAACTGGCATTTGAACAAATGAATCAACCCGAATATATTGAGGTAGAACCTCAACAGAAAACAGGTTATCGCATTAAAGAAGAACTTTTCTATCCTTCTAACGAAGAAAAAATGCGTCTGTTACAAACGTTAATCGAGGAAGAGTGGCCCGAAAGATGTATGATTTTTGCTAATACCAAACATCGCTGTGAAGATCTCTGGGCACATCTTGCTGCTGATGGTCACCGCGTTGGCCTACTTACCGGCGATGTGGCACAGAAAAAACGGCTACGTATTCTTGAACAGTTCACTCAAGGCCATTTAGATATCTTAGTTGCAACAGATGTTGCCGCCAGAGGTTTACATATCCCATCTGTCACTCATGTATTTAATTATGATCTGCCTGATGATTGTGAAGATTATGTTCATCGTATCGGTCGTACCGGGCGCGCTGGTGAAAGTGGTCATTCGATTAGCCTGGCTTGTGAAGAATATTCTTTAAATCTACCTGCTATTGAAGATTATATTCAGCATCAAATCCCTGTTAGCAAATACAATAGTGAGGCATTATTACAAGATTTACCTACACCAAAAGCACGTCGTCGTCCACGTACTAACGGAACACGTCGTAACAATGGTAGACAAAGCCGACAAAACAATTCACGCAACAATCGTAAACGTCCGAGCTAATAAACATTATGTTAAAATCATCGCTTTACGCAGCAATCGATCTTGGTTCTAACAGCTTTTATATGCTAGTAGTACGAGAAATTTCTGGTTATGTACAGACCCTTGCTCGCATAAAGCGTAAAGTCAAGCTGACCGCAGGTCTTGATGAAAATAACTATTTATCTCAACAAACAATGGATCGTGGCTGACAATGTTTGCATTTTTTTCCGAGTATTTATAAGATATTCCTACTGAACAAGTACAAATTGTCGCTACAGCAACACTTCGTCTCGCTAAGAATGCCGACTTTTTTATTTTTTATTAAACAAGGAGAAAATATTCTAGGGCACCCCATCAGAATTATTACTGGAAAAGAAGAAGCTCAACTCATTTATCAGGGGGTAACACATACCACTGGCAGTTCAGATAAACGATTAGTGATAGATATCGGCGGGGCAATTACTGAAATCATTACCACTACCCACCATGTTAAACATAGTCAACTTGTTAGCTTTAATATGGGTTGTGTTACCTGGCTTGAATACTATTTTAAAGATCGTAATCTGACCGAAGAAAATTTTGCTCAAGCTTAAACTGCCGCACATAAGATTATTAAACCTATAGCGAGCCGACTTATTAGGAAAGATTGGCAAATTTGTGTCGGCGCTTCAGGTACAATATAGGCTATTCAAGAAATTATGCTGCCAGCTGGCATCGATGAGCGTATTACGCTAGATAATTACAATTATTAAAAAAACGGTGATCACCTCTGAAAAATTAGAAGAGTTGGAAATCAAAGGATAAACGCTAGAGCGCACACTAATTTTTCCCAGTGGTTTAGCTATTCTAATTGCCATATTTGCAAGAATTAAAAATCGATTATATGATATTGGCAGGCTAAGCATTGCGCGAAAGATTAATCTATAATATACTTGCAAAATAAAATATAAGCGCAATCACAGTAGCTAATATTCAACATAGTTTTGAAATTGATATTGAACAAGCTAATATATCGTGATAATCACCAAGTTGATGAGTTATAAAAAGGTGCCAGTGCTCTACATTAAATTGGCTTAAGTATTTGACGCTCGTCATGCTACTAACCATGCCCACTTTCTCATCAGCCATTTTGATATACCAGGTTATACACTTACGCAAAAACGCTTGTTAGCGATTTGCGAAAAAACCACACTGGCCCAATTGAGTTAGCGGAACTGACCCAACATGCTATTCTTCTTTGCCGGCTTTTAAGACTCACAATTATTTTTACTCTCCCCACGTCGTGACAATACCATACCGTTATTACGCCTTAGAGCAAATAAAGAAACCTTAATCTTTGCATTACCCCATCAATGGTTATTGGAACATCCACTCTGTTATGAAAATTTACAGCAAGAAATCCAATGGCAAAGTAATATCAATTGGCCTTTAATATTAGAAGAACAAACTGAATTAACACAATAAGCTAAATCTTTTTTATTTAGCTAAATTTATTTTTTATTTAACCCCAATCTGGCTCTAATATCAGCAATCGCAGACTGCCTTTTTTCCATTCGCTGCTCTGCTGTCACTATTTTTTTATTTTGCTCCCAGATCAAATCATCTTGCAGTAATTCATGTAAAAAGCGACTAATCTCTGGTCGAATAAGCTCACCATATTGCCGACGTTCCCGACAATGAGTAAAAATAATGCTCTTTGAGCCCGGGTTATGCCCACATAAGCAAGCCGACGTTCTTCATCGATATTATCTTCATCAATACTGGTTTGATGAGGTAATAATCCTTCTTCCATACCCACTAAAAAAACGTAAGAAAATTCGAGTCCCTTTGAAGCATGCAAAGTCATTAATTGTACCTGATCTAAATCTTCAGCCGTTCCTCCATACCCCATCATGTCTCGTAATGTAAAGCGTGATACAACCTGCGATAAAAACATCGCCTCATCGATATCATTGCCATTAATCATTTCATCCATCCAGCAAAACAGTTGATTAACATTCTTCATCCTCATCTCAGCTGCTTTGATACTATTTGATGTCTCATATAACCAGCCTTCATAATCTATGTCATGCAGTAATTTCTGACCGCAAGCAGTGGCTCGCGTTCAGCTCGTTTGGCAATATTAACTAACCAATAGGTGAAATGTTGCAATGCAGTCAAACCGTGACCAGTTAATGTCTGTTCAAGTCCGACATCAAAGCTAGCAGCAAACAGGCTTTTTTGGCTAAAAATCGCACATTCCCCCAATTTTTGGATTGTTTTCGGCCCAATTTCACGTTTTGATGTATTAACTATGCGGAGAAATGCTCTATTATCATCTGGATTAGTTAGTATCCGCAAATAAGCCAATATATTTTTGATTTCTGAACGTGAAAAAAAGGAAGTTCCACCTGAAATACGGTAAGGAATACGGTTTTGTAACAACAATTTTTCAAATATTCGTGATTGATGGTTACCTCGATATAAAATAGCATAATCTTTATATTGAATTTTATTGACAAAATGGTGAGCAACCAATTCGCCAATAACCCGCTCTGCTTCATGATCTTCATTGTTAGCAGTAATAATTTTTAGCACTTCACCATAACCCAGTTCAGAAAATAGCTTTTTATCAAAAACATGCGGATTATTAGAAATTAGTATATTCGCGGATTTCAAAATGCGGCCAGAAGAACGATAATTTTGCTCCAATTTAATCACATTAAGCTTAGGGAAGTCGGTTTTTAGTAAAGCTAAATTTTGCAGTTGGGCGCCACGCCAGGAATAAATAGATTGATCATCATCATCAACAACAACGGTAAAACGTCCACGTTTACCGACTAACAATTTAACCAGTTGATACTGGCTAGTATTGGTATCTTGATATTCATCCACCAGCAGATAACGGATCTTTTGCTGCCAACGCGAACGTATCTCTTCATTCTCACCTAGCAAACGGGTTAGTTTAGTAATTAAATCATCAAAATCCAGAACATTGCAGCTCGAAAAATGTAATTCATAACGCCGATAACATTCAGCAAATCGCTGTTCTTGTTCTGATTTTACCTGCGCCATAACTTGTCTGACAGTTAATAGATCACCTTTCCAGTCAGAGATTGTTGACACTAACTGGTGTAACAGATCTTTATCTTCTGCCAATAAATCAAAGGTTAGCTCTTTAAGTAACGCCATTTGATCGTGTTCATCAAATAATGAAAAATTGCCCTTTATGCCTAATGCGCTATGTTCCCGTTTAATAATTTCCAACCCTAAGGTATGAAAAGTTAAAACAATTAATCCTCTAGTTTCTTTTTTTCCTAACGTTTGCCCAATCCGCTCTTTCATCTCTCTGGCGGCTTTATTGGTAAAAGTGACCTCCACCACCTGACGTGGTAAATAACCACGATGACGAATTAAGTAGGCTATTTTATTGGTAATAACCCGAGTCTTACCTGACCCAGCCCCAGCCAGCACTAAACACGCGCCGTCAACATATTCAACCGCTTGTTGTTGATTGTAATTTAATCGCATAGGGCATTAACTGAGCATTTTTCATTATTTGTCATAATGTAAAATTGTATCAAAAAGTAAAACAGTAAAAAATGTATTGACATCCTTGTACTTTTATTTCAGCAGAGCATTATCATTTTGGTCTGCCGGATGTGGACAACAGGACAGGACAAAACAGACCGGTGACATCCTTTGGCCACTACGAGCCTGACAGGGAGATTATTGTCGCTTTGTCCTTCTTCATCTTTAAAGATCGAAGGGTATCTTTGGCTTCGTTTAATGGAAAGCCCGTATTCACAAGATTGATCAAAGCTGAATATCAAGTTTAGAGGGACTATATGCCATTTTTCTTAGGTATTGATATTGCGAAAAACAAGTTTGATGGGGCTCTGTTAGATTCTGATAAGTATCGCACTAAAGTATTTACAAATATTCACAGGCCGGATTTCAAGACCTTTTCTCTTGGATCAACAAATATGATACCAAAGAAATAGGCGCCTGCCTTGAAGCAACAGGGGATTATGGTACGGGGCTGGCAACTTTTTTATTCAACTACGGCATCCGTGTTAGCGTTGTTAATCCTGCATAAATAAAAGGTTTTGTGAAATCAGAACTATCTCGCACAAAAACTGATAAGGTTGATGCAAAATTGATCGCGCGCTTTTGTAAAGCACTCGCTCCGGGTTCCTGGAGCTCGCTACCTGAGCCAGTTCAACAGCTGTAGGCGCTTGCCAGAGGTAACGAAATGCTCCGGATGGAATGCAACAGGCTGGAGAGCACAAACTTCGGTGTATTACCCCCTCTATTGAAAAAACAATAAAATTCCTGAGAGATGAAATCCGAACTCTTCAAAAAAAATTAAGGAACATATCAATAGTGATCCGAAATTACGTGATAAGAGTAAACTCTTAAAGTCAATTCCGGGAATCGGTGACACAACCACGACACAGATACTTTCTTTTATAACCAGCCATGACTTCAGTAAAGCAAAGGAAGTCGCAGCTTTTTTAGGACTGAACCTTCAGCAACATCAATCGAGGAGTTCGGTAAGAAGAAAAGCACGATTATCCAAAACAGGCGATAGTCGTTTACGTACCGCTTTTTATATGCCGGCAGTAATTGCCATGCGCTATAACCCAACCGTCCGGATGTTTAACCAGCATCTGCTTGCTGTGGGTAAACCTAAAATGCTGGTAGTCGGTACCGTCATGAGAAAACTCGTTTATATTATTTATAGTGTTTTAAAATCAGGAAAGCCTTTTACTTCTGAACTGGCCAGAAAATTATTTAACACACAAGAGGGTATCTCCCCCGCCCTAAAAGGCGAGGATTCCACTACGTTCAGACCAGAGTCTGATTCGTCTCGGTGGGTTCCTCTGCTTCAACGGACGGCCTGACTGCACCATTCCTCCACAGGCATGCACTACCGCTAAAATGTTACGAGCGCCGTTTACATCGGCGCTCAGTATATCCGCATACCTTGAAACACGAATTTACTTTGTGACAGGCGGTTTTCTTTCACTCTATGACCATAGCAAGCGTATCTCTTGCTGGTATAAGCACCGGAGGTACGCCTAACTAACATCTGACCTCCGCGCCAGAGCTGCTTATACTCAAGCTCACGGCGCATTTCGTACCAGCCCTGATCCAATATCGAACGGTTTAACCCGGATTTTGCACGTACATTGCTCCCATGCTGTTCCGCCGTACCTTTCGCCGATTTCGACATATTGCTGATCTTCGTTGTGGTTTTATGAAAGTAGTCGCGGCGGATGCTGGTGATATGTGGGATAGTCGCGGGATTTTCCGTCTCTGTTTCTGCCAGTTGTTCCTGAATTTGACTTTGCAGCTTAACTGGCGCTGAAGCTTTGCCAGCTTATTCTGATTCTTTTAAAACTGTTAACAGACGGGCATATCGTGCCATCGGACAACGTAGTCAGTTTTACCACATCTGCATCGAGTCCAACCATAGACGGTGATTTATGATGCAGTTCGACGACTTCACATTCTGTCTAGATACTGACATATCATTTCCCACATGACTGGCTAACAGTAACGTTTGTTCACCTCACCAATTACTTCGCGGCTGTTGCGATAGCGTATCCATCTGAGTTTCGGCAGTGAAATTCGGAAGTGTTCCTGATCCAGTTTCACACCTTGCGGATAGTGGAAGACATCGTTCTGACCACGTTTTTGAAACAGGGGAATGCTGCACTTTTCTGGAAGAAGTTTTTGTAGGCACGCTCCAGATCTTTTAGCGACTACTGCAATGGCTATGATGGCGCTACTTTAAGTCATTGCGTATCGGTATCAGTTTTCCATTCAATGAGCCATGAAGCTATTTTTGTGTACGGGATATATTTTTCCCCCCGCTTCATGGTTCTCGTTCTGGAGTGCAAGAGCACGCTTGAAAACGAAACGACAAGCCCCAGCGTAACGCTGTATATCACGCTCCGGCTGACCATTTGTTCTTAACTGGAATTTGTAGGCTTGTAGTCGTTTCATATCGTCTATTATACTTTGATCTATGATAAAGAAACTAATATTAGACGCGGCCCACACTGCGTATTCCTAATACATGTTCATTTGGTGTTTGTTACTAAATATCGCCACAAAATTTTTGATCAGGATGCTATCGAAAAGTTCCGGAGGTACTTTGGGTTCCGTCTGCAACGATTTTGACGTTGAACTGGTTGAGATGGAGGAAGAACTTTTGATCATGTTGTTGCCCCAATCCAGTGCCGCCCCTGGCTTCAGCGTATCTGAATGCTCAACGAATAAGGGCGTGACACATACAGCGTTTTGCTTCGTCGTGATCGTCCCGATATTGCTACTCGACATTATTACAAAGGCGTTCTGTGGACATCGAGCTACTTTGCGAGTAGTTGCGGCGGTGCGCCAATATCAATCATCCGGAATACATTGAGCAGCAGCAAAATCCAAGTTAGTCGGAAAACCACACCGTAAAACTTCTATAGGAATGAATTCAACTATTAGTTTCTATTTATACTTTTATCCTAAACCATAAAATTTACTTTCAATAGTTGATATATGATATTGTGAAATTCAATGGATCCATCTAAAAATCTACTCAATATTTTGGATTTGCTCACGCATTTGTTCTATTAATACTTTTAATTTAACAGCAGAATTAGTCACTTGGCTATTAATAGACTTTGAGGCCAAGGTATTTGCTTCACGATTAAATTCCTGCATCATAAAATCCAACCGACGGCCAACAGCTTCTTGCTTTTTAAGAATATTACGTGTTTCTTTGACATGAGCATCTAGCCTATCAAGCTCTTCTGCAACATCAATACGTTGAGCTAACATGATAAGTTCTTGTTCTAATCGATTATTATCTATCTGAATTTCTGCCTCTTCTAATTTTGTTTGTAAGCGCTCACGCTGCCATTTTAAAACCTCAGGCATTTGACGACGAACTTCTTGAATTTCCTGACAAACAGCATCTAACCGTTGTTCAATCATTATTTTTAACATCTTCCCTTCGCTTTCCCGATTGAGAATAAAATCATCTAAAGCAACTTCTAATTCGTTAAGTAAATGCGTACAAATAACATCCAAATCCTGTTCCTGAGCTGACATAACACCAGGCCAGCAAAGAATTTCTAGCGGATTAATTTCTCCTTCACCACTACTCTTTTTTACCCAGTTAGCAGTTCTAATCAATTGATTAGCTAACACTTCATTCAGTATTAATTCACTCTGCTGATGTGAACTAAAATCAAAACGTAAACTACACTCTACTTTCCCTCGTGTTAATCTGGCACGTAGACGTTCACGAATAACAGGTTCCAGACTTCTAAATTGTTCCGGCAAGCGAATATAAGTTTCAAGATAACGTTGGTTAACGGAACGCAGCTCCCAAGCCGCATTTCCCCATTCATTTTTTATATCTCGTCGTGCGAAAGCGGTCATACTATGGATCATATTTCGTTCCTATAAATAAAAATTAGATTATAACCTTGAGTGAAAGCATAAGATAGGCATTCAATGTCGAAGAACGTATAATGCGCCAACAACATTATTTAACTACGGAGATAATACCATGCGTCCAGAGAATAGAGAGGCTAATCAGGTGCGCACTATAAAAATCACCCGCCAATATACTAAACATGCCGAAGGTTCTGTTCTGATTGAATTCGGTGATACAAAAGTATTATGTAACGCCACAATCGAAGAGGGTGTTCCCCGCTTTTTAAAAGGCCAATCACAAGGTTGGATAACAGCAGAATACGGTATGTTACCACGGGCAACAAATTCTCGTAATATACGCGAAGCGGCAAAAGGCAAGCAAACGGGTCGCACCATGGAAATACAACGCCTTATCGCGCGTTCCCTACGAGCTGCTGTTAATTTAAAACAATTAGGTGAATATACCATTACACTAGATTGTGATGTCATTCAAGCTGATGGAGGGACTCGTACCGCTGCAATTTCTGGTGCCTGTGTCGCTTTAACTGACGCATTAAATAAAATGGTCGCAGAAGGAAAATTGAAAAAAAGCCCGCTTAAATCGATGGTTGCTGCAGTTTCTGTCGGCATAGTGGATGGCAAACCTATTTGTGATCTAGAATATAGTGAAGACTCTGTCGCAGAAACAGATATGAATGTTGTCATGATGGACAATGGTAAAATGATCGAAATTCAAGGTACTGCCGAAGGTGAACCATTTAGTCATGAGGAGCTGCTATCACTACTTTCTTTAGCAAAAAATGGCTTACAAACCATTTTTACCGCACAGAAAGAAGCATTAGAATAATAAACTTTTACATCTTACTAGCTGTCTTTTATGGCTGTTAAAAGAAAATAAATTAAATAGGAAAATTTAATGAAAGGCTATCAGCGCGAATTTATTAAACTCGCCATGAAAAAAAAAGTGTTGGAATTTGGTGAATTTACGCTGAAATCTGGTCGCAAGAGCCCCTATTTTTTCAATGCTGGCCTCTTTAATACAGGAAAAGATTTAGCTGCATTAGGTCATTTTTATGTCCAAGCGTTTATGGATCATAATCCTGCTTGTGACATTATTTTTGGTCCGGCCTATAAAGGTATCCCGATCGTAACAACAATGGTGATTGCACTATCTGAGCATTATCACTTTGATAAGCCCTACTGTTTTAATCGTAAAGAGGTTAAAAAACATGGGGAAGGTGGAGAATTAGTCGGTAGCCCATTAAAAGGAAATGTTGTGATCGTTGACGACGTTATTACAGCAGGAACGGCAATTAAAGAATCTGTAGAAATAATTAAGCAACATAAAGCTAAACTTAGTGCAGTTATATTAAGTCTAGATCGTCAAGAGAAAGGTGAAAAGAACCTATCAGCCGTCCAAGAAATTGAAAAAAAATTCAAATGCCAGGTATTTTCTATTATCACTTTGAATGATTTAATTGATTATTTAAGTGAAAATCGGAATATGTCAACCCATTTAGCTACGATGAAAGCTTATCGTGAGAACCATGGTACCACTCCTCTTAACAAATAAAAAATTAGCAATTTTATTAACCCACTAGCATAAAAACACTCCGCCCAAATATCAGGCGGAGTGAGTGAGTAGTACAATTAACTATTGCAGTTGTGCTAAGATCATAGGCCAGCGTGCATCAAATTCTTTAATTGGGGAATACCGAAACTCTGAACGTACAAAACGTGATAACATACCCTCACAAAACACTAATAATTGAGATGCTAATAAACTCTCATCATAATTAAAGCTTTGCTTATCACGTATTTTTCTTTCCTTTAAAATCTGTCTAAATTGCGCTTCAATACGTTCAAACAATTGGCTAATCCTATCTTGTAACTGAACTTGCTCAAACATCAACGCATGTGCTGTCATTATTCGTGTTAATCCAGGATTTTTCTCCGCAAAACCGAGTATCAACATTAACATCAACTGAATACGCCTAATAGTGTCTTTCTCATCTTGGATAATCAGATTAATACGTGAAATTAAAGAATTTTCAATAAATTTAATAAGACTATCAAACATTTTTCCTTTATTAGGAAAATGCCGGTAAAGTGCTGCTTCAGATACACCAACATAACTTGCCAACTTAGCTGTGGTAATGCGCTGGCTACCATCACTCGTTTCCAACATTTGCGCAAGCGCCTGCAAGATTTCTTCACGCCTGTTTTTCTTCTTTTCTATCTCTTTTCCTGCCATAGCTAAACAAGACTCCTGATAAAACAACAAGACAGACCACGAAATCCTTGTTTTTCATCATTTATAAACCATAAAGATTTAATAAATTGATAATATTTTATCAATAACAAGATTATTATTGACTACCTGAATGGCCAAAACCACCACTACCACGCTTTGTCGTTTCAAAATCTTGTACGAGCTCAAACTCAGCTTGAACAACTGGTACAAAAACCATTTGAGCTATACGTTCACCAGGTTCAATAGTGAAACTTGTATCACCACGATTCCAAACCGAAACCTTCAATTCACCTTGATAATCAGAATCGATTAAACCCACTAAATTTCCCAACACAACCCCATGGTTATGCCCTAAACCTGAACGAGGAAGAATGACTGCAGCTAATTGTTGATCTGCAATATGTACTGCTAATCCTGTTTTTAATAGCTTAGTTTGACCTGGTTTTAATTGAATAGCCTGATCTAAGCAAGCTCGTAAATCTAACCCAGCAGCTCCTTCTGTCGCATAAGTTGGTAAAGGGAATTCGTTTCCTACACGAGGATCAATAATTTTAATATCTATTTTTTTCTTCATAACGTTGAAGTATCTCATCGAGTAAACGGTGACCAAGCTCTAATTTATAGCTATGAGGTAAATGTATCTCTTTATCTTCCCAAAATAAATTCAGTGCATTGTTTTCTGAATTAAATCCATGATCATCTAATGAAACATCATTTGCACAAATAAGATCCAAATTTTTTTGGATACGCTTATTGCGAGCATATTCTTCCACATTTTGTGTCTCTGCTGCAAATCCAACGACATAAGGACGATTTTTAGTCAATTTACCAACACTTGCCACAATATCAGGATTTTTTACCAATGTCAGAGTAATTTCATCTGCCTGCTTTTTAATTTTTTCTTTTGTAAATTCTTTTGGTCGATAATCAGCAACTGCAGCACATCCAATAAAAATTTCTTGTTTATCAATTATATTATGTACTTGGTTATACATCTCCAACGCACTTACAACATTAATACACTTAACGCCTGCCGGCGTTGATAAATTAACTGGACCAGTAATAAGTGTTACATTAGCACCTCGTTCTGCAGCCGCTTGTGCTATCGCGAAACCCATTTTTCCCGAACTATGATTAGTAACAAACCGAACCGGATCTATCTCCTCTTGAGTTGGCCCAGCCGTAATTGCTAAATGCAGATTTACCATATCCAGCTTATGTTGAAAACTATTCTCAGCTAATTCAACGATAGCTAAGGGATCTAGCATGCGACCCGGGCCAATATCACCACAAGCTTGACTACCTTCATCAGGGCCCCAAACTAAAACATGGTGCTCTTTAAGTATTACAATATTCTTCTGAGTAATATGAGCCCGATACATCTGCTGATTCATTACCGGTACGACAGCTATTTTTGCCTCTGAAGCTAAACAGACCGTTGTTAATAAATCATTAGCCATACCAATAGATAAACGAGCGAGCAAATCTGCAGTCGCAGGAGCTAAAATAATTAAATCTGCCCATTTAGCTAATTCAATATGCCCCATTGCAGCCTCTGCAGCAGGATCCAATAAATCATCAGCAACTGGATAGCCCGAAACAGCCTGTAGTGTCAACGGTGTAATGAAAGATTTGGCGGCACTCGTCATTACCACACGAACAATTGCGCCATGATCACGCAAACGACGAACTAATTCCGGTGTTTTATAAGCAGCAATACAACCACTAACGCCAAGTACGATATGTTTACCTGTAAGTTCTACCATCATATATATCCAAATTCAAATGATGAGTTTTCTGATATTACCACAAGCTGAAGTTTAGGTGAGAATACCATCAATTTTTATTCATAAAAAAACTTTTTTGCAAAACGTTACGCAATGACGCTAGAAAATTTGGGCTGATATTTTGGCATACTGTAACCTGTTAAAGCTACTGGGAAATAGACAGGAAAAACATATGGACGAAATAAATTATGTACTTCAGCCTAGAGAAAAGCTTTTAGCTTATGGTGCATCATCATTAAGTGACAAAAAGCTTTTGGCCATTTTTCTTCGCACAGGGTTGCCTGAATTTCCGGTTTTTATGTTGACAAAAAACTTATTAAAAGAATTTGGTTCTTTTCACAAACTATTAACGTCTGATTATCAACAATTTTCAGCGCACAAGGGATTAGGGGTTTGTAAATATTCATAATTACAAGCGATTGGTGAAGTAGCTAAACGATTCTTTACACAACAACTTATTAATCAAAGTATTATGAGAAACCCCTAAGCACTTGAAAAAATATCTACTCGATTTTTATTTTATCTTGGACAAGATAGAGAAACTTTTATTATATTATTCTTAAACAATCAAAATCAAATTATCTGCTATGAAGAAATATTTAAAGGCACTATAAATCGAGTAGAAGCACATCCAAGAGAAATTCTAAGGCAGGCTATTAAAGAAATGCAGTATCCATTATTCTAGCGCATTATCATCCATCGGATGACCCAGAGCCCAGTTTAGCGGATAAAATTGTCACTGAAAGAATCGCCAATGCTTACCGTTTGATAGAGATAAAGTTGCTTGATCATTTTGTTGTCACCCATAAAAAATGTCTTCCATTTGTTGAATTTAGCCTACTGTAATTCCATTTTTAGGCTAATAAATAGTAACTTTATTAGCTCTTGGCTTGAGTAAAGATGCTAAAGGGCGTATACTACAGAATCCTTTAGTTTTAGGATCTCGGGTTTGACAAGAAGAGCCTATCTCAATGAATTCTTAAGAGTTAATAAGAAAGAAAATTTGTTGAGATAGGCGCCTAAGTCTGACGAGGCAGTCATTCACGATATAAAGCTCGAGCTGATTAGATTTTTGGAGAAATAGACATGTCACGAGTCTGTCAAGTTACTGGTAAGCGCCCTATGAGTGGTAATAACCGCTCACACGCAATGAATGCAACTAAACGCCGCTTTCTGCCAAACCTGCACTCTCACCGTTTTTGGGTTGAATCTGAGAAACGTTTCGTAAAGCTTCGTGTGTCAGCAAAAGGCATGCGTATAATCGATAAAAAAGGGATTGAAGTAGTTCTTGCTGAACTTCGCACCCGTGGTGAGAAATACTAAGGAGCTAAAAAATGGCTAAGGGTATTCGCGATAAAATTAAACTAGTTTCTTCTGAAGGTACAGGTCACTTCTATACTACAACGAAGAACAAACGCATTATGCCTGAAAAATTGGAAATGAAAAAATTCGATCCAGTTGTTCGTAAGCATGTGATTTATAAAGAAGCTAAAATTAAATAACCTCTTAATAAAAATCCCAGCGCAAGCTGCACTTTTTGTAATTTAAAAACAATGAGTTAAATATAACTCATTGTTTTTATTGACACATAATTTACTGTAAATAACTATAGTGTGGTCACTCTTAGACACCTATTTAAACCCAAAATACAAAGGATTTAACCTTATTCCATCATCCACAGATAATCA
>JBDPYZ010000009.1:0-97051 GCA_047291315.1 Candidatus Phloeobacter fragariae
AAAAAAAAACGGCCATTAATGGCGGCTTGAAGCGGGTAATTACGCTATTTATTTAGCAATATGCGCAATTAAATCTAAAACTTTATTAGAATAACCGGTTTCATTATCGTACCAGGCCACTAATTTTACAAAATTATCGTTTAAGGCAATACCGGCCTTGGCATCAAAAATTGATGTTAATTTTTCGCCATTAAAGTCAGTGGAAACAACGTGATCTTCAGTGTAACCAAGAATGCCTTTTAATTCACCATTTGCTGCGTGTTGGATAGTCTGGCAAATTTCTTTATAAGAAGCAGGTTTATTTAAACGAACAGTTAGGTCGACAACTGAAACATTAGTTGTTGGAACACGGAAAGCCATACCGGTTAATTTGCCATTTAGTTCAGGAATGATTTTACCAACAGCTTTAGCAGCACCAGTTGATGAAGGAATGATGTTTTGTGAGGCACCACGTCCACCACGCCAATCTTTAGCTGAAGGTCCATCAACGGTTTTTTGAGTTGCTGTTGTTGCATGAACCGTGGTCATCAGACCTTCAATGATACCAAATTTGTCATTGATAACTTTAGCTAATGGGGCTAGGCAGTTAGTGGTACACGAAGCATTAGAAACAATATCCTGACCACTATAGGTGTTATGATTAACGCCCATAACAAACATCGGAGTATCATCTTTAGAAGGTCCAGTAACAACAACTTTTTTTGCCCCGGCAGGAATATGTTTGCGCGCTGTTTCATCCGTTAAGAAAATACCTGTTGCTTCAGCAACAACATCAACGCCAACTTCATTCCATTTCAAGTTAGCAGGGTCTTTTTCTGCCGTGCAGCGAATGGTTTTACCATTAACTACTAGGTGACCATCTTTTACTTCAATAGTACCGTTGAAACGGCCATGGGTTGAGTCATATTTCAGCATATAGGCCATATAATTGGCATCTAGTAAATCATTGACTGCCACGATTTCGATATCTTTACGCTCTTGGGTAGCACGAAAAACAATACGACCAATACGACCGAAACCATTAATACTTACTTTGATAGTCATAGTATTTCCACCAGCTATATTTAATTTAAAAGAATTCAATATTGTTTCTATCGTTACCAAAATCTTGCCATCCGTCAAGCGTAATAGTGTCAATACCATAAAAATTAACATATAAAGCCCCTTTTGTATGTTTAGCAAACAAGCTTAAGGCCAATGTTTTGATTCACTATTATCGGTCTCGACAGGAAGATTTAAAGTGAATATTGATAATATATGTAAATTATATCATAAATCAGATCAGAAAGCCCCTTTTTGCTGGGCTAAAAGGGGCTAAGATGGTTTAGTGTTAACTTTTGCTCATCATATAAATATAATTACGTTTACTAGTAAATAAAGACGCTTTTTATGACAGAAAAAGAACATAGACGCATTAAGTCGAATAATCTTAATGAAATGCAACATCATGTTACTCAAGAAGCCGGAACGGGGCCGCCTTTTTCAGGTAAATTATTACATAATTAATGAGAAGGTATTTATTATTGTCTGTGTTGCCATGCACCGCTTTTTCTTTCGCAAACAAAATTTGATACTGGCTGTGGCTAGCCAAGGTTTTACCATCATATTAATGATCAAACCGTCAATTATATTGATGATTTTTCCTATGGTATGCAGCGTCGAAGTGCGTTGCCGTCACTGTAATGCGCATTTAGGCCATATTTTTGCTGATGGCTCACAGTCGACTGGACAGCTTTATTGCATTAATTCTGTAGCATTAAGTTTTACCGATCAACAATCTGGCGAGGTAACTGAGGGTTAAGTAAGTTTTACTAGATACAATATACAATAGAGATAAATACAAAATAAAAAGGAGGAGAGAAAAATATGGAGCTTAATGATCTTGTTGATTTAATTACCGTTGAGATTTATCAACGATTGCTGACTGCCGTTGAGTTGGGTAAATGGCCAGATGGTGTTGCGCTAACGCCTGAGCAAAAAGAAAATAGTTTGCAAGCTGTTATGCTTTGGCAGGCTAGGCATAATTATAATGCGCAGCATATGATGATAGGCACTGATGGGAATATTATTTTGAAAACAAAAAATGAGCTAAAGATATTGTTTGAGAGTGAACGGCGTTAACCAAAATCTATAAAATGTTAATAGATTGGTCACCCTTAGCGAAGGTCATGAGTACAGTCAATAGATATGAGTGAACAAATTAGAAGATATTATTAATTTGGCGCCAGCTAATACCATTTATTGTAATGCGATGACTGCCTTCTGGATTAAGATTAACGCCCCTACAGCCATCTCGGATAACCGTTACTTGATAACCTAATTGTACCGCATCAATTACGGTAAATTTTGCGCAGTAATCTGTTACTAAGTACATAATATATAAATGTTTTATTTTCTGTTAGCAAACGATCTAACTGGGTTACATGTTGATGATCATTATCAAAAAAACACTATAACTATCGATTGTGGCATTGACTCCTTTTTGAAAAATTGCTTGGATTGCTGACTGATTAAGTGCTGGATGGAATTCCGCTTCTTTCTGATATTGCACACAATGAATTGGTCACCAAATTTGGCGTAAGCCATTAAGTTTACCTTCTGTGTCTACTTAAGTTCCTGAGTTGACGGCAAAAGCAGGACGCCAGTCTTGGCTGGCAATAATAGCAAATACCTTGTTGCTGGCAGTAGGTGATAACATCATTGGCTGTATTAATAACGCTTTCGCTATCTAATACTTCTAGAGCGCCTCCATTACAAAAGTCATTTTGTAGATCGACCAGTAACAATGCGGTATGGGTCATAATATTATCCTTAATAATTGTCGCTGTAACTCAGTTCACCTCGCAAATTTTTTTGCATCAGTGTACGAATATCATTTAAAGATAATGATTGACTGAGTAAATAATGAAGCTTGGTAAGTGCTGCCTCAAAAGTCATATCATAACCACTAATAACACCAATTTTGGCTAATGCGTGCCCGGTTGCATAACCATTCATGTTAACTCGTCCAGATAGACATTGTGTCAGATTAACTAGGATAATATCGTGTTGACAGGCTTTTTCAAGGCATTTTAATAACTCAGCTTGTGAAGGTGAATTACCGATACCGTAAGAGCGGAGAATAAGTGCTTTGGTTGGTTGCAATAAGATGTTTTCGATACTTTGCGCTGAAATTCCAGGATAAATAGTAACAACACCAATAGGTTGAGGTGTAATTTTATGGTTGCAGAAATTACCGCCTGTTTTTTGCACCGGGCCGCTTTGTAAATAACGTATGTGAATACCCGCATCAATCAATGGTGGACAATTAGGGGAAGTAAAGGCATCAAAACCATCAGCATGTGATTTAACGGTACGATTACCTCTAAATAATTTATTATTAAAAAAAAGTGTCACTTCATTGATAGGGTAATTTGCTGCCAAGTACAAGGCATTAAGAAGATTGGTTTGGCCATCTGATCTTAACTCTTCTAGTGGTATTTGTGACCCTGTTACGATAATCGGCTTATCTAGGTTATCAAACATAAATGAGAGTGCAGAAGCGGTAAAGGCCATGGTATCGGTGCCATGTAGAATGACAAAACCATCATAATTTTCATAATTATCACTAATATCATCAGCAATGCATTGCCAATCTTGTGGCGTCATATTAGTAGAATCAATCAAAGGATTATGTTCCCGGATAGTGAAATGTGGCATTTCAGCTCGATGAAATTCTGGCATGCTTATTAGTTGTTTTTGTAGGTGGCCGGAAGCTGGCACATATCCATGTGTGGAATATTGCATGCCAATGGTGCCGCCTGTGTAAACGACATAGATGGATTTTTTCCCCATTCTCTTTACCTAACAATATGAATCAGTGAAAATAAATAAATTTAAATAATTATAAAGTAGTTAGCTAATAAAATCTGTGGCATGTTAAATGTTAATATAAAATAAAGGCCCACATATTGGGCGCTAGAGTTGTAATAATATGATATCTATTTATTAATAAACTTCACCACAATTTAAACAAAATGCGTAGCGATTTTGTGGATCATTCATATGACGGTAAAATTTTATTTGTTGCTGAAGGTCATTAGCAGCTTTTTTCGGAAGTAACAATTGCAGTGTATCAGGCATCATTGTATTAGCGTTTGAAGTTAATTCAAGTATTAATTGATTAATAAAAGAGCGTTCAGGCTGCATCCAGTCAAGTGAAGGTGAGGTAATTTTAGCTAATTCAGCCGCTTTATTTACTGCATCGTCAAAATCACCCAGTTTATCAACTAGGCCATTTTTTAGCGCGTCTAAACCTACCCATACCCGACCTTGAGCGATTTTGTCTATTTCTGCTGGTGTTTTATGGCGCGCCAGAGCAACATATTTTAGGAAGGTGTGATAGCCATTTTCAATGGTGATTTGCATCATGTCAGAAAATTGTTTATTGATCCCTTTTGTCTCTGAGATATCTGCTAATGGGGTGGTGGAGACACCATCAGTATAAACACCAATTGTATCTAAACTCTTTTCGAAGGTATTTATCACACCAAAAATACCAATTGAGCCGGTCAGAGTTGTTGGACTGGCAATAATATAATTGGCTGGTGTTGAAATCCAATAACCACCTGATGCTGCCATTCCTCCCATCGAGACAACAATTTGTTTATTAGCGTCACGGGCAGCAACTAGTTCATTACGTATTGCTTCTGACGCGGTAACACTACCACCTGGACTATTAACACGTAAAACAATTGCTTTGATATCTGGATTAAGTCTTGCTTTATGTATTTGTGCCACGGTTGTTTCACTACCCACCATACCGGGCTCTTGTGGTCCATCGATAATAACGCCTTGGGCAATTATCACAGCAATATTGCCCGGTTGATCATCGGGTTGCTTTTGTTGCATCAGTTGACTTTGCTGTGGCTGTTCATTGACATAATCATAGATACTGATGTAATTAAAATGCTGATCTTTATCGTTCCAGCCAAATTTTTTGCTTAACTCTTTCTCCATAGCTGCGCCGGTAAAAATATGATCAATTAGTTTTTGTTTAACCGCATAGTGTGCACTGTCACCATTGACGCTTTTCATTTCTTCAATCAATTTATCGGCGCCTGGGAAAATATTTTCTGGGGTTATTTGTCGATTTTGAGCAACGGTTGATAAATATTGTTGCCATAGTGAACCGATCCAGACTTTATCTGCTTCACGTGCTTCAGGTGATATATTGTCACGAATAAATGACTCTACCGCTGATTTATAGGTGCCAACCCGGAATATATGGCTATTGACTTTTAAGTTATCCAGGAGCGTCTTATAATAGAGTTTGTTGGTTGAAAAACCGTAAATTCCGACATTACCTTGTTGTGACATATAGATATTATTAGCAAAACTGGCTAAATAATATTGCGATTGATTATAGCCATTACCCACTGCGTAAATGGGTTTTCCCGCCTGTTTAAACTCTGTCAACGCTTTACCAATGTATTGTAAAGATGACTGATTGGAACCAATTAGATTATCCAGATGTAAAACGATACCGGTAATTTTGTCGTCATATGTTGCCCGGCGAATAATATTTACAATGTCAAAGAGAGAGTTTTCTTGCATACGTTTGCTTGAGGAGCCTAATAATTCACGGCTCATTTTGCCAAAGGGGTTTGGGATAGAGACTTGATCAACAATCACACCTTGTAGATCAATAAGTAGCGCACCATGATATTGGCTAGTAGATTTTTTTTCACTTTTATAGGTAAAATAACTGCTTGCTGCAATAAAAATCAAAAAAAGATAGATAAAACTGGTGACAAATCGTCTGATAAAATTAAGTAATCGCCAGCTAAACCTTAAAAAGGTTGCGATTAAATTCCATGGGTTTCGCATGTGATCTCCAATTATATGATTAACATATTTATCTTAAAGGACATAAGATAATTGTCAGTTATAAGTCATAGAATAATTAAATATTATTTAATTGCTATTCAAGCTGATTGAAAATGTTACCTTACTATACTAATGCTGACGATAATATTCTATTTTTGATAAAATGGTCATTTTTACGTTATTTGTAGCTATTCAATTAGTTGCAATGAAAGTTAATTTTTAAAAAGGAGGAATCTATGGATGCTTTAACGCTATTATTAACACGACGTTCTATGAGTCATCTAACAACACCAGCACCTGAAGGGCCGTCACTGGATAATATTTTGGCAGCCGGAATGCGAGCACCTGATCATGGTGTGTTGCGGCCTTGGCATTTTGTTGTGATCCAAAATCAAGGGCTGGATAAATTTGGCCAGTTACTTGAAAAAGCAGCTATTAACGCTAATTTGGGAAAAGAAGTTGAAGAAAAAGCGAAAAAAGCGCCTCTACGAGCCCCTTTAATTATTACTGTCATTGCAAAAATTGTCGTCGATTCGAAAATTCCTGCTTGGGAGCAAGTTGTTACTGCAGGTTGTTGTGTTCACGCTATGCAGATGGCCGCCGTTGCCCAAGGATTTGGTGGTATCTGGCGTACCGGTTCTTGGACGACTGATCCGGTTGTCAGATCAGGTCTAGCTTGCCAAGAACGTGATAAAATTGTTGGCTTTCTCTATTTAGGAACCCCAAAATTCAACCTTCCAATGAAGGGGACTTCACAAGATATGAAAGATTTTGTAACTGATTATTAAAGGAAAAAATATGCCATTTAAAAATCAAATTAACCTAATTCAGTCACGGAGCAGGTTGTGGTTGTAAAATTGCGCCAAATATATTAGAGACCATTTTATATAGTGAACGTAAAAAATTTAAAGATCCTCATTTGCTAGTTGGTAATGAGACCAATGATGACGCTGCTGTTTATGACCTTGGGAATGGCGGATTATCAATCCAACGGATTTTTTTATGCCAATAGTGGATGATCCGATTGATTTTGGGCGTATTGCTGCGACTAATGCAATTAGTGATATTTATGCGAGTGACGTCAACCCATTATTATAGCAATTACTATAATAATGGGTTGGCCCATTGATAAAATTCCAGCTGTGATTGCACAGCAAGTGATTAAAGGAGGGTATGGTATGTCAGGATGCAGGCATATCACTAGCAGGAGATCATCCAATTGATGTTCCAGAGCCTATATTTGGTTTAGCCATGACAGGTATCATTAATACAGCTAAAGTAAAAAAGAATAGTACTATTTTAGCAGGTAGCCAATTATTTTGAACTAAACCGTTAGGAATTGGTATTCAAACAACAGCAGAAAAAAAATTATTATTACTTGAACATGAAGGATTAGCTACTCAAGTTATGTGTCAATTAAATAAATCAGTCTCAGACTTGGCAAATATTGAGGGTGTTACTGCGATGACGGATGTAACAGCTTTTGATCTGTTAGGCCACTTAACTGAAATCTGCTGGGCGGCTGATTTACAGGCGACAGGACTTTTTCGCAAATAGCTAAATTACCACATATTGAAAGTTATATTGAGCAGGGGTGTGTACCTGGTGGAACCCAACGCAATTTTGTTAGTTATAGCCATTTTTTAGGCCAGATGCCACCGTTACAACTCAATGTGTTATGTGATTCGCAGACATCAGGAGGATTATTAATGGCTGTTTTATCATCAGCAATTGCTGAAGTTAAACTAATTGCTTTGAAAAATAATTTATCCTTAAGTGCGATCGGTCAATTAGATAAACCCAAATCTGGAAGAGCGATGATTGAGGTAGTTAAATAACCTATGCGCCGTCTATTTATTGCAGAAAAACCTAGTTTAGCGCGTGCTATTGCTGATGTTTTACCAAAGCCACATAAACGACAAGACGGCTATATTGTGTGTGGTGATTCTCAATATGTGACATGGTGTATTGGGCATCTATTAGAACAAGCTGAACCCGAAGCTTATGATCCCAGTTTCGCACGTTGGTCATTAGCTGATTTACCGATCATTCCTGAAAAATGGCAATTAAAACCACGAGCCTCGGTTATTAAGCAACTTAATACGATTAAAACACTATTAGCTCAGACCGATGAGATTGTACATGCTGGCGATCCTGATCGCGAAGGACAATTGCTGGTGGATGAAGTATTAGATTTTTTAATTTTGCCTAATGATAAAAAACAGTTTGTTCGGCGTTGTTTAATTAGCGATCTAAATCCCCAAGCAGTGCTTAAAGCTATCCAAAGGTTAAGAAATAATCATGATTTTATTCCACTTTGTGTATCTGCATTGGCTAGAGCCAGAGCAGATTGGTTATATGGCATAAATATGACGCGGGCTTATACTTTGCTTGGTCAACGAGGCGGTTATCAAGGGGTATTATCCGTTGGTCGAGTTCAAACGCCGGTATTAGGGTTGGTAGTAAGAAGAGATGAAGATATTGAATATTTTGTTGCCAAAGATTTTTTTGAAGTAAAAGCTCATATAATCACACCAAATGAAGAATGTTTTACTGCTATCTGGCAACCAAGTAAAGCCTGCATTGATTATCAGGATGAAGAAGGGCGTCTCATTCATAGACCCTTAGCCGAGCATGTAGCTGTACGAATCACTAATCAACCGGCCTTGGTTGTTGCATATCAAAATAAGAAAGAATCAGAAATTTCCCCCTTGCCATATTCATTATCGGCTTTACAAATTGAAGCTGCTAAAAAATATGGCTTAAGTGCAAAGGAAATTCTTGATATCTGTCAACAATTATATGAAAAACATAAAGTTATCACTTATCCTCGTTCCGATAGTCGTTACTTACCGCAAGAGCATTTTGCCAGTCGTCATGGGGTATTAAAAGCTATTTCTATTCATCAGCCCGGACTAAAAAAATTTGAATTGCCTGAGTTAGATAAGCAAAATCGCTGTTGGGATGATAAAAAAGTGGATGCACATCATGCAATTATTCCTACCGCTAGAGCAACGGCAGTGCAGCTTAATCAAAACGAAAACAAAATTTATGAGTTGATTGCTTGTCAATATATTATCCAGTTTATGGCTAGTGCAAAGTTTCATAAACGGGTTATTGAACTGGAGATCGCTGGTGGAAAATTTATAGCCAGAGCTCGTTTTTTGGTTGAACCTGGTTGGCGTACAATATTGAGCACTAAGGAACAGGATGCTGATAACGATGGCATGCGACTACCAGAGGTAAAGGTAAAAGAGGAACTATTTTGCGAGCGGGGTGAAGTAATAGAAAAGCAAACCCAGCCACCAAAACCTTTCACTGATGCAACGTTATTGTCGGCTATGACAGGTATTGCCCGTTTTGTGCAAGATAAAGCACTGAAAAAGGTATTGAGAGCAACGGATGGTTTAGGTACAGAAGCTACTCGAGCGGGTATTATTGATTTATTATTTAAACGAAAATTTTTAGTTAAAAAAGGCCGTTATATCCATGCTGCGCCCGCTGGAAAAGCCTTGTTTAAGGTTTTACCAGCGGTGGCAGTATTGCCTGATATGACTGCTCAGTGGGAGTCTAAATTAACCCAAATCAGTGAAAAACAGTTTCGTTATCAGGATTTTATGTCACCATTGTCTGAGACAGTAAAAATGTTGATTCAACAAGCAAAACAACAAACTGATTTAACCATATTTCGCACCTTATCGGTCATCGAAGATGAAACGGAAAAAAAGTTATTAGTAAAGAAGAAGAAGAAAAATAGCCGAAAAGTGAAATCAAATGATAGCCCTTAAATAGTGTTATCATTTGACTTTAATTTTAACTTAATTCAAATTTTGCCCAGATAGGTGCATGATCTGAAGGTTTTTCCATACTTCTGATGTCATAGTCAATGCCTGTTTCGCCACAGCAGGCAAACAATGAATTTGATGTTAGGATCAAATCAATTCGCAAACCTTGATTATTAACAAAACCCTTTGAGCGGTAATCAAACCAAGAAAATTGATCAGTAATTTCTGGATTTTGTTGACGATAAGTATCGATTAATCCCCAGGATTTTAATTTATCCATCCATTCGCGTTCTTCAGGTAAAAAAGAGCATTTGCCCGCACTTAACCAACGTTTTCTATTAATTTCACCAATGCCGATATCATGATCCGTTGGGCTAATATTCATATCTCCCATAATAATGACATGAGATTGAGGTGAAAGATTATTTTGTAGATAAAGTTGTATGTCTTGGTAAAATTTTGCTTTTGCAGCAAATTTTGTTGGATGATCACGGCATTCACCTTGTGGAAAATAACCATTTATTATGGTAATTATTCCTTTTTCTATCTTAATATCTGCCATAATAATACGGCGCTGGGCATCAATATCGTCGCCAGGAAATCCTTTTTGAATAGTGACTGGTTTTTGTTTGCAAAATAGAGCAACACCATAATGTGCTTTTTGTCCATGGTAGCAGATATGATAGCCAAATTGATTAACTTGTTCTAAAGGAAATGCGTTGTCATCAACTTTGGTCTCTTGTAAGCCAATGACATCAGGTTGGTGTTTTTCGATAATAGCTTCAAGTTGGTGGATGCGTGCCCTTAGGCTATTAATGTTAAATGAGACAAATTTCATTCTAATTGTTTACCTAATTGAAATATATTTATCAAAATATTTTATCAGATTGAATATATAATTGTAACCCATTGTATAAAATATTTTCTTTTATTTATTAAGGAGTTATTTTTATATTTTAATTATCTAGCGCGATTGACAATTTAAAGAATATTAAAAAAAATATATATAACTTTAAAAAATAATTAATTTATTTCAAATTAATAAACTACAATTAAAAATGCACTATATGAAAATTTGTTTTTATCAGGAAAATAAAAGTTAGATACAATGATGTCGTTTGCTAAAAATCAATTTATAAAATTAATTAGTGAGGTTTAATTATTTTTCTTTAAATTATTAGACTAAGTGCTTTTATCTTAAAGAGCGATAAAAAGATATTCTTTTGAATTTTTGTATCAGCTATAGGTTATTAAATAGATTTTTAAATTATTTCTATTTGATATTTAAGATTGAAGTGGAGTAATAATTATGTTTTTCTCAATAAAGTTAGAAGCTTTTATGGTTGTTGTTGAACAAGGTTCATTATGTAAAGTGGTAAGAATATTGCGTCGCACATTGCGCCCCTGTAGCAAAATCAATTAAAGCTTTTGAAGCCGTATTAGGTAAAAGGTTGTTTAAAAGGAAAAAATCCGTCATGACTTTAACAGAGGAAGGGCAAGAATTTTATAATGATTTTAAAAATCTATATTTGCAGGAAAAAAATTACTAAAAGATATGTTGGTAATGATTTTCGTAATGTGGGTAATTTTTATTATGATTGGGGTAAAATCATCACTTAATAAAACTTTATCAAATAGCGGGTATTAATAAAATACCAATAAATGTTTTAAAATTTGATTATGATAAAATAAATAAAATATCCGATTATGATGGCAATATTTTAATATTAAGCGCAGAAAAAATTGTAAGTAAAGGTTTTTTTGTTAAAAAATCACAAAAAGAAGCTATCGGTATTTGTTGTCGTAAACAACTTTACGAACATGCTGGAAAGAATCTATTAAAATTATTAAATCAATTTTCTTGGTTATGAGATCCTGTTTTATATAAGAGTTAATTTATTCGAGATATAGAATCAAAAGCGACGGTAGGGGTAAATAGAATCAATATTAGGTGGATGGAAAATAGTGGTTTCTGTGATGGATTAATACAAAATGGTGATTACATCGGTTTAATTGATAAATTACCCGAAACCTGTCAATCAATACCTGACATTATTTTTTTACCGCTAGATGAGCTTAGCATGACAAATAATTGTTACTTTTATAGATCTAAAGCACACGGTAGTATTTTGAATCAGTTTATTGATGTGATTGAAAAAATAAATTAATCAATAGGTAAAAATATTTTGTTGGGAAAAATTAATGTTGATCTAATCTAGCAACAAAAGCGTTTGTAACATGTAAGTTTATGCCAGAAAATAAATAAATAGATAGAGCTTTGACTTTAAGTGTGCAAGCACCTACCTGTTTTAGATTTAAACAATTAGTTAAAAGTATTATCCTACTCATTTGTTATTATTAAAATTTAAATATAATAACCGCATCATTTTTTTAAACGTAGTTAATAACAAATAATCATTTGTCATGGAAAATATTTAAATGAATTTTTATATAAAAAATGAAATTTAATAAAATAATTATGATGTTTAAAGGTAATATTATGTATTATTGTATAATAATTACCTTTAAAAAATAAGTCAGTTTTTTATTAAATAGAGGATAGATCAAAGAATAATAGTACGGTTGCCATGAACAAAAACACGTTGTGCTAATACCCAATATAAAGCGTGACTTAAGACATTTTTTTCAACGTCTCTACCTGCTAGCATCATATCCTCGGGAGTGTAACTATGATCAATGTTAATCACATTCTGGGTAATAATAGGGCCTTCATCAAGGTAATTATTGACAAAATGCGCCGTTGCACCAATGATTTTTACACCACGTTTATAAGCTTGATGATAAGGTTTTGCACCGATAAAAGCTGGCAAAAAAGAGTGATGGATATTAATGATTTTATTGGGATAGTGTTGAACAAAATTAGGTGTAAGTACGCGCATATATTTCGCTAATACCACATAATCAGGATCATAGTGGTCAATTTGTTCTTTTAATAAATGATCGTGTTGTTCACGCGTTAAATTTTCATGGCTAATGCAGTGAAAATGGATATTAAATTGTTCAACTAATGATCTTAGTGTCTCGTGGTTACCAATTACAGCAGCAATTTCGACATCAAGACCATCATAGGCGCTTTTTATTAATAGATCACCTAAGCAGTGTGCTTCTTTGGTTACCATTATAACAATTCGTCGTTGATTTTCGGTACTTAATTCCCGTTTAGCGCCTGATGGTAAAGCATCGTCGAGATCGGCTAATAATTTATTATCGTTGAAAATACCTTCAAGTTCAGTGCGCATGAGAAAACAGTTTGTATTGTGATCAACAAATTCATTATTCTGAATAATATTTAATTGATGTTTATAACAAATATTTGTGATTTTAGCGATTAACCCTTTTGCGTCAGGGCAAATGGTGCGAAGAATTTTTTTTTTGGTATTTTGTTGCATGAATGGTGTTTTCCTTAAAATTTTTTGTTACAAATGTCGTAAAATAGTAAACTTTAATCTTGTTACGATAAAATCGTGGCAATTTTGGCGCTTTTATGCCAGTTATGGCAATATTTTTTTCAAAATTTCATTAAAATTATTTAAAAAAAGAGTCTTTTTATTATTGTAAATCCCATTTTTATCATTTGGAATATTCATTAATTAAAAGCAAACAGGCGCTATAATAGATAATTATGAGTTATTTATGATTAATTTATCTGAAAACTTTAACAAAGGTTCGTTTTTATCTTTATATTCACTTTTAATTGAGTAAATAATGTTACTTAACAGTGACTGAATCATCCTCAGTGTTTTTGATAATTTATCTATTTTGTTTGCTGATTTGAATTTTAGATATTGATAATAAAGTAATAAATAGTTTTTTAGTTGCTAGATTCAGGATGAAAAAAAACATAAGATAATTTTGATTTGCAAAAGAGATTATTTTTATTAAAGAAAAAAGGAACAAAATTAAGAAAATAATTTCTAATTACAATAACTGTATAAAAGTAACCAATTGATTCCAATACGTGAAAAATAATTATATATTTCAATACAAAAAATATATAACTTTAAGTGTAAATCCGTAAAATATTTGTTCTATCATAAGTACTATTTTCTAAAAAGATAATATCGTCAATGGCATTTTATGTAATGTAAGGCTGGCATATGAAAGGGAAGAAAATATTAATTGTAGAAGATGAAGTGGTTTTTCGTTCCGTACTGAGAAATTACCTTAAATCATTTGATGTGATTACTTATACAGCCAGTAATGGGCAGGAGGCGTTAGATATTATTAATGCTGTTGAGCATCTTGATTTGATTTTATGTGATTTAAGTATGCCTGTGATGAGTGGTGAGACTTTAATGCAAACACTGGTCGAAATGAAGTGTGAAATTCCAGTTATTGTTATTTCAGGAACAAATAGAATCAGTGATTTGGATAGGATGCTTCGACTTGGTGTAAAAGATGCGTTATTAAAACCGATAGTTGATTTTGATGACGTTAGGGAAACGATCACACGTAATTTGTATCCAGATATAGTAGAAACAACTACCCGTTTATCTGCTGAGCTTTCTCATATTCAGCAAATGATACAGCACGAAAAACATGATATTCTACCAGTTTTGCTTGAGCTTCAGCCAAAAGTAAATCAAACACTGGCAAATTATAAAATTAATTATCGGCAACTAAAAGATATTAATAAAATTGGATTATTATTTGATTTAGCTGAACTTTCTGATAAACAAATAGGTTTTTATTGTCTTGATATTGAGTATTCCCCGGGTGATGGAGTTATGGCTGCATTGTTACTCAGAGTTGCATTTAATGAATTGTTGCAAACCTATCTTAATGGCCAATCAAATAAATTATTTAATATTAGTGAAATGCTTGAGCAAATAAATACTTTATTAATGGATTTAGGTATTAAAGGGCAATTTCCAATTTTATTAGGTTATTTTCATACTGAAAGTAAAACGATTGTGTTAGCCTCAGCAGGACTTAATGTAAAATTAAAAACTGAGAATAAAGAAGTCAAATTATCATCAAGTGCACCATTAGGTAGCGTGCAATCAATTGCTTATCAACAAGTAATGGAAAAGGGGACAGATTGGCAATGTAAAATATCGAATCATAAACATCGAATGACTTTAATGTTTAATTCATTGGTAGAAATATTATAATTATTTATTTTTTACAGGACTGCTAACTTAGCCAATTTTCTCTAGTTTTCTATTTATTTGGTACATTTTACTGGTATACTCGCCACAAAATTTGTTGAAAATCTATCTACCTCATTTCATTAGTCTATTGTATAGGTAACTTGAAAGAAAAAATGCAATTTAAAAAAGCGGAAAAAAAAGTTAGCAAAGTAGTTATTCCTGTTGCTGGATTAGGAACTCGTATGTTGCCAGCAACAAAAGCGATCCCTAAAGAAATGTTGCCTTTAGCGGATAAACCACTTATTCAGTATGTAGTGAATGAGTGTATATCTGCGGCTATTCATGAAATTATATTAGTCACTCACTCTTCTAAGAATTCAATTGAAAACCATTTTGATACCAGTTTTGAATTAGAAGCGATTTTGGAAAAACGTGTCAAACGGCAATTATTAAATGATGTAAAATCCATATGCCCAAGGCATGTCACAATTATGCAAACGAGACAAGGAATCCCAAAAGGGCTTGGGCATGCCATTTTATGTGCAAAACCTTTGGTAGGAGAGGAGCCTTTTGCTGTGGTTTTGCCTGATGTAATTATTGATCACTATTCATCTGATTTGAAACAGTATAATTTAACTGCAATGCTGAAACGTTATCATGAAACGTCAGCCAGCCAAATTCTTGTTGAGCCGGTACCAAAGGAATCTGTATCCAATTATGGTGTTGTAGATTGTGATAGTTATGAACTAAAACTTGGTGAAAGCAAAATTATTAAAGGTGTTGTTGAAAAACCTAAAATTAACGAGGCGCCGTCTAATCTATCTATTGTTGGTCGTTATGTATTGTCAGAGAAAGTTTGGTCTTTATTAGAGAAAACCCCAACGGGTGCAGGTGATGAAATTCAGTTAACTGACGCGATTGAAATGTTAATAGAACGAGAACCAGTTGAAGCTTATCATTTACAAGGTAAGAGTCATGATTGCGGTAATAAATTAGGTTATATGAAAGCATTTGTTGAATATAGTATGCGGCATGAATCTTTCGGTGACGAATTTTCTGCTTGGGTAAAAAATATCTTAGATTACTAATTATCGATAAATTTGACTCAAATCATTAAAAAAAACATATGTTTTTTTTATATTGTCTATTTGTTATTATAGGTTTATCTTGACAAATTCTATTTATGCTTGAAATTAAAATGAGATTTATTGATTTTTATTAGTAGGGTAGTATGTCGTATAAATGGAGATGTTACATACTATTTCAGATAATAATAATTTTATTTTTGTTATTCATATATCGTTTTTGTTGCTAGTTAAATTTTCTTGCCATGGCGAACGAGTTTTTATCAATAATATTAACATTGATCATAATTATGATAAAAAATATAGTAATTATATTTAATTGATTTAGTATGTATCAGATTGGTTGTTTATTTTTTTATTCATAAGGTAATTTTTTATTATTTCTATAGTAAATTTTTTCATAATGAATAGAATCAAAGTCAACAACCCATCTAACAAAATAAAATTTAAAGTAGTCTAATAATGAATAATGAATTTATGGAAATAAAAATCAACACCACTGTTTGTTGAAGGAATAATTTGAAATATTTAGATAACAAAAATTTACATAACATGATTCATCATTGATAACAAAATATTTATCTTAATAGAAGTTATACATTTTGATATCGGCATCTTTATTATAAGGAAAGATTATACGTTAGTTATTAGGAAAAAGCGCCTTCAAGTAAATGTAATTAAGTATTATTAGTGTTATCTTATTGCGTAGAGTTTCTGTGTTTTGATATTTATTAGACTTTATTAAGATCGGTTATTTATTGTGTGATAAATATTAATAATATGTGTAATAAAAATACCCTTTATATAAAAGGGTATTTTTAAAGTAGAGAAAAAATATTTAGATTAAAAAATCGTCTAACTTTTTACTTTTTTGTTCCATTGCTTTTTTGATGACAGCTGGTGTACGGCCTTGACCAGTCCAAGTTTTAATTTCACCATTTTCATCTTTATATTGATATTTAGCAGGTCTTGCAGAACGTTTAGTACGGCTTGACATTTTTGATGGAGCCTTTGCAGTAACTAGATCATCTAGACTTAGTCCTTCCCCTTCAAGCAATTTAATATATTTTGCAATTTTTTGACTATGAGCTTCTAATTGTGCTCTCGCTTGATTTTCATCTTCGCGACGTTCATCTACAACTGTATTGAATTTATCATGTATTTCTTGCAATGATTCTAACGGCATTTCTCTTGCTATCGCACGTAAGGTACGAATGTTATTTAATGATTTAAAATATTTTAATGAATCGCTCATTTTCCAAGTCTCGAATTAAAATGAATGTTGGCTGATGTATACTAATAATAGAATGCTATTTTATTTTCTGCAATAGTGAAGTTACAAAATAAAGTTAAATTTATTGTTTTTTAAACTTAAACTTCTTTGCAAAAGCAATATAAGCTTTCATTGGAAAAATATTATATATCTTATATTAGATACCGAGGATACTTAAAAATCTATACGAAAATGATAGTATCGCTTTTATATTTGAATTTCATTCATATGTAAAGACGATGTTTTTTATTTTTATTCAACTTTATGGTATGTAACATAAACTAAATTTTAACTTAATATGTGTAAAAGAGTTTGCTTATTAAGCTTTTGTTGCGTTATTACTACTAGGTATCTTACTTCTATGATGAATGTTAGTTATTAATAATCTTTTCCTATCACATATTTTGTTAAAATAAAGATATTGTTTGTATAGTGTGACATTTAAACATACTAACTTTTCCATGACTATAAACATTACTAAAAAGTCTGTTATCTTAGTTATCAATATTTATAATCAAATGAAATGAAGAATAATGTTTGATAATGTATGAGGTAAACTTTCAAAATATTTGTCTAAAGAGGAAAGGCCTAATGGCTCAGCTTTATTTCTATTATTCAGCAATGAATGCCGGTAAATCAACTTAACTACTTAACTACTTAACTACTTTATTACTTCAGTCTTCATAAAATTATAATGAATGGGGGATAATACGCTTATTTTTACCGCTGAAATTGATAGCTAATTTGTTCAAGGTAAAATAACGTCGCGAATTGGTTTTAGTTGTAGATGCAATATTATTTTCGCAACAGACAGATATGGGGCGATTAATAAAAGAAAAAGATACCTGTCAAAAATTCATTGTGTACTTGTTGATGAGTGCCAGTTTTTAACTAAAGAGCAAGTTAGTCAGCTTAGTGAAATTGTTGATTATACCAACATACCGTTTCTGTGTTATGGATTGAGATCAGATTTTCGTGGGGAGTTGTTTATTGGTCGTTACTATCTTTTAGCTTGGGCAGATAAGCTTATCGAACTAAAAACCATTTGTTACTGTAGGCGTAAAGCAAGCAGGGTTTTGCGATTAAATGATAAAGGACTTGCTGTTTATCATGGAGAGCAGATTGAAATTGGCGGCAATGAAAAATATATTTCAGTTTGTCGTAGACATTTATGTGGGTGCAATTAATCATACTAAATGTATTGAGGCAGGTGAAAAATCTTTTTCAGTTATTCCATTTAAATAATTTTTAACTTTCTTTATTAGGTAATTATTCTTAAATGAAAATTAATTACGTAAAATAATTATTTTGGCTTTAAATTATTTTTAAATAAGGATTGATAAAATATTTTGAGATTTAAAAAGCACTGAATATATATTCAGTGCTTTTTATTAAATAAATGGTTACAAATAAAATGTCTATTAAGTAGATTATTTTACTGAATTACTTTTTTCTCTGTCACCAGAACTATATTGTTCTCTTCGGTAAATTTATTACCATAGTAAGAATCTAACATAATTTGTTTTAGTTCAGTGATCAAAGGAAAGCGAGGGTTCGCACCGGTAGATTGATCATCAAACACATCTTCAGATAACTTATCAAGTTTAGAGAAGAAATCCTTTTCTGCTACTCTAGCTTCACGAATAGATTTAGGGATACCAAGTACAGTTTTAAGTGTTGCTAACCAACTAAGAAGTTTTTCAATCTTGTTGGCCGTACGATCACCAGGTGAGGTTAGCCCTAAATGATCAGCAATTTAACCATAGCGACGACGAGCTTGAGGGCGATCGTATTGGCTAAGATATAACTATTTGACCAAATACTCTTTTAACAGCGTTAAAGCTTGACTATCAGAATATTCACTAGCAAGAACTGAAACCATAGGCTTCTAATGCGTGGACAATCGCATTAAGTCCACCGAATGCAGTAAAAGATTTTAGCATATGCATAACAATATTTACATCAACAATTGCCATATTTGGAGTAATTGCATAATCGGCTAAAGGATATTTTTGACCAGTAGCATCATCAGTAACAATAGCAAATGCTGTAACTTCTTAGCATATCAGATGTTGTGGTGATGGCGACCATTTGGGCTTTAACACCCATTTTAGAGAACTTATGGATACATTTGCGAATATCCATAAAACGTAAAGCAAGGTTTTCAACGTGGATTTCAGGATGTTCATACATATTACCAACATGATTTTAGCGGCATCCATAGGAGAGCCGCCACCTAAAGTGATAATCAAGTCTTTAGTTTAAAAGTATGCATTAAAGCAGAGTACCTTAGCGAACTATCCTCAGCGTTGGATCGGCTTTAGTTTCGAAAAATACTTTAGTTTCTATATTATAAGTTTTCAATACATTAAAGACTCTATCAACATAACAATTATTGAATAAGTAACTATCAATAACAATAAAAGCCCACTTAGCTCTATCAGTAGCTATTCCTTTCAGCTCTATTGGTAGGCAACCACGACGAAAATAAATAGAATTAGGGAGTTTATGCCACAGCATATTTTTTGCTCTTTTGCTACAGATTTAGTATTAATTAGGTGTTTAAGCCCCACGTTTTCAGAAATAGAATTTCCATCCCAGGAGGCGCATCCTAATGTTAATGAAGGAGTTAATTTAAAATTATAAAGATCAACAATCCCACCTTGAGATGGTGAAGTATTGATTAAGATACGTGCGGTTTTCATTTTTTCGCCGAAATAATTAACTCCCTCAGTTTGATTGTCTTGATCGGTATAAAGGCATGAAGTATGGCCAATCTCTCCATTTCAACCAATTTTCTGCTTTTCCAAGGGCATCAGAGAAATCTTTACTATGGTATATGGTAAGTAATGGCGAGAGTTTTTTATGGGGAAAAAGTTCGCTCTCATCTGTGGCTTTTACTTACCCGATTAAAATTTTAGTGTTTAGTGGCACTGTTATGCCAGCTAATTCAGCAATTTTACCGCTAGTTGTCCAACAACCGCCGCATTTAAGTTACCATTTTTTAAATAATGTTTTGTACTGCTTTAAGCTCTTTATCTTTATAATAAGCAACCGCAATGAGTGACAAAATGTTCGTGCACTTGATTGTAAATTTTCTCTACAATGATAACAGATTGCTCTGACACGCAAATAACAAACACCATTATCAAAAGTTTTTGACATTAAAATTGAAGAAACTGCACGTTGAATGTCGGCAGAACTGTCAATAACCACAGATGTATTAACCACGCCTACTCCGATGGTGATTTTTCCTGAGCTATAAGCTGCTTTCACCATACCAGGTCAACCAGTTGCTGTTCTAAATAAGATTAACATCGGGGTGGTGCATTAATGTATTTGAAAGTTCGACGGAGGGTTCATCGATCCAGCCAATAATATATTTTGGTGCACTAGCAGCAACAGCAGCTTGTAAAACAATTTTGGCGGCGTTGTTAGTGGCTTTTTTAGCACGAGGGTGGGGGGAATAATACTGTTACGTTTTTTTAGACTAATTAAAGATTTAAAAATAGTAGTTGAAGTAGGATTTGTTGTTGGAACAACAATACTACAAATTAAGCTAATAGGTTCAACGATTGTTATCGTACCAAAATAAGATCTTATGACAGAACGCCACAAGTTTTCTCATCTGTATAGGCATTATAAATATATTCTGAAGCAAAATGATTTTTAATCACTTTATCTTCTATAATTCCAATGCCTGATTCTGCAGCCGCTAATTTTGCTAAAAGAATGTGATTATCAGCAACGGCAAGAGCCGCAGCACGAAAAATTTTATCAACTTGAGCCTGGGTAAAATTTATAAATTTTTGTTTTGTGTGTTTTTTTTACACGCTCGACAAGTTTATTGAGTTCAGTAACATTAGTTACAGACGTAAAGATTACTCCTAATAAATGTTAAATTTTAGTCAATTAGCCTAGATTATGAGCAATATAATTAAATATGAGGTGACATATTATATAAGTGCTGATTAGCTTTTAGTAAGCTAATTGACTTAAGAAATTTCCATTATAAAAATAAATGAAAACGCTTATTATATTTTATTGTATGACTAATTATTAATCTATAGCAGAAAGAAATCGAACATTTCTGTCGTCTTCATATTTATCTGTCATCTCAGTAGACTTGTGACCTAATAATTTTCTAGTAAATTCACTACCTATTTTTTCTGTATAGAGTCTAGCTGATAAGCTTCTAATTTTATGAAAAGACGATGGTGTTCCTTTGTATGTTAAATTTAATTTATCTCTAAGTTTTGCACATTCTGATGATGTTTTTTTGTATTAATATTTTTGTTATTTATTGTAATGATAAAACGATTAACACAATCAATTGATTCTAATATTTTTCTTAATTTAAAATTTTTAATTTCAATATTAAGTGGAATAGCTATTTTGGTCCCTGTCTTTTGCTGAATAATCCATAGTTTTTCGTCATGTATATCTTCACATTTCATTTTTGCAATATCAGAAACACGTTGACCTGTTACCAAAGCCAGTTTCATTGTATGACTTAACCAATTATTTTCATCATTAATCAAGTTCAAAATAGCATTAAAGTAATTGAAAGATAGTCTAGCTTTTTGTATTTTTATTTTTGGCGTTTTAGCTGGTAAAACTGTATTATTTACTATAATGTCCTGATGATATAGCCTCATCAAATATATCCTTCAACGTGATTCTTATTTTTTGCCATCGATATTTTCTTGTCTGAAATGTAAGTTTGAATAAAATCAGAACTATTTTTAGTTGATATATTTTCAATTGGAGAATCGATAAACTCTTTTCTTATCGCTAACAGTTTACTTTTATAATCCTTTAGTGTTTTTTCTCTTAATCCTCTTGTTTTCAATATCTCTTCACATCTATCCAAGAATTCATAAAAATAGACAGATTCATGTCTTTTAATTCTTTCTATCAGTAGTTTTGATTTATTAATCAACAACTTATTGGCATTAATTGCTTCATTGATAGTACAAGGTTTTGTTTCTTACTAAACCATATTCTTTGCGAGTGTGGAGGTTTCTGTAAGTAAATAACCTTTACACTCGTAGAGTGTTAGAAGAAAATCTCTGTTTTTGCGACTTCTGATTCTGGGAATGACCTATCCTTTGTAACAAATTACTATTGCTGATTTCTCTAATACTGTTGATTTTGATGGGGTATTCTTCGTCAAGGTACCCTTTGCCGTCTTTAATGGGGGTTGGCTGTATAAGTCCATTTCTTGCCCAGTTTCTGACGGTATCTATTCTGCGTGGTCTGTCCCTTCGAGCGTTCCATTACGCTAAAGTAATCATGTTTATTTATCCTTATTCAAAAACTCACACTCTTCTCAGGTGCTTCATTGCCCCACAAAAACCAATGACAAAGCACAAATCGAGACATTCGTTCTTTATTAGGTTAGGAATATGATTTCGTGGGGAGGGTATTAGGGATTGTGTCCTGCGCTGTTTGATGCATTTTGATTAGTCATTTCACTTAACTGTTATCCTTTTTTATTTGATACGAAAAATTATTTAATATGCTAAGACCTAAATGAATTGAACTGGCGATATTATTATCCATATTGTCTATAATTAAATCTATATCTGTTCCGTGTTCTTCCTTTAATTTTTCTTTAAAACAAAGATAATAAATATATTTGTCATTTAGTGAATCCCTCATTTTTTCCTATGAAATTATCTCATTTCGTCATTACCCCATTTGATTTGCGAGAATATTGCGGGTGGTGTTGTATAGGCATGGGCAATATGGCCAGCTATTAACTCAAAGGTAAATGCTGTACTGATAGCTAATAATGTCGGGTTAAGTTTCATGGTTGAATCTTGGGGTAATCACTTCTTAACACAAATCGCTTTGGCGTTAATATCCTTGAAGGTTTCGAACTCTTATTCAAATTGTTTTACTGCTATTTGACATAGTGTTTCAGTGTCTAATTTCTGTGTATGAAGTCTGGCTACGTTACTTGAAGTGTAAGGACTGGCGTACATGGCAAAGATTAAAATCCACATGATGGTTTCTCCTCTGTTTAAAAGGGCACATCAGTATCAGTATCAGTATCAAAATCAAGTTCAAGCTCCGTATTATTGTTCGTCTGGCTAGTATTTGGGATATCCCAAACTTTATCCTGGTTTTCTTGCTGTTTTCTTTCTTTCCGGTTTCCCAATATTGGAAAGTCATTGATTAAAAATTCCGGTGATGTTCTTTGCTGACCGGATTTGTCCGTCCATTTATTTTCCTGATAGGTTGCCGTAGTACGAATAAAAGAGCCTTTTTGTGCCTGATTATTAATATATTCGGCTTTTTTCTTAAATGCCTTACAACTAATCCATGTGGTCTTTTCAATCCATTGACCGTTATTATTTTTTCTTGATTTACTGATAGCGAGTAAGAATGCGGCGATGGGCGTTTTTCCCTGTGTATAATGTGTTTCTAAACCGATGCGACCGGTAAAGTTACACTGGTTCTGGTTTGCCATGGAGCCTCCACATGTTTATTAATGCTGTTAATTTCTGATTTGAGTTTGTTAATAAATGTTTGAACGGTCTGTTCAATTTCGTTAACCAGTTTGTCATCCTTGATAATCCGGATTTTATAGTAGGCAAGATTAGGTGGGAGTCTGTCATCATAGCTGACAAAATCGCACCAGTTTCTGCCTGTACACATCATTTGCCCATGCATTTGTAACAGATATTTGGGTTTATCTGTGATAATGGTTTCGATATGGGTGGTGGTGTTGGGATATTTTATTTCGATAAGTCCATCATCATTAACTAAACCGTCAGGATTGGCACCAAATAGCTCGATAGTAGGGTGGGGAACAAAACTGGTTTTTGGTGACAGAGACATCAAACTCATTGAGGCAGTGTCGTTCTCTGGCTTTAGGCTCAAGAGCGATACCCCGTTCAATGGCATTATTGGTTTTTATTTCTTCCCTTTGTCCGGTAAGGGTTTCACAGACTAACTGCATGAGGTAGTTTCGTTGTGTTGTTCCCTTGCCTTTGGATAACACTTTGTGTAAATTGCTGGCGGTGACCTTCCCCAGTCTTACCTGAAACCACTCGTCTGTTCTTTGTTTCATGATTAGCCTCATTTTTCATTGCGATGTTGTGATAAATATCCATCTTGTTTTTTTCACCAATGATTTCCGTTTCCTCTGGTGTTAACTGTTGCCAATACGATTTCATTGATTCAACCCCGTCTTGTGCCGCCGTTTTTAATTCCTTGATTAACTGGTCATAACGGGCTTTTTGCTGTGCTTTTTCTTTCTGTATCACAATTTTTTCTGGTTCAGGCAAATCTTCACCCGCATAGATGTAAAACCCTAGTCCAAACATCGAAATGGCTTTCGTCAAACAGCGCATGAGGGTTTTATTGATGTCAACCGAGTTAGGATTAGAAATGGCCTGATTTCTGTAATCCATAATGGGCAGCCACATTTTGCGGGAAAACGCATTATCACGCCGTTTAACAGTGAGGATTAATGACACGATGGCACTGCCATCATTGTTATAGCTGACGTCATCAATGACATAATAGGATTCTGGATAGTGAGCCATTAAGTTGTTTACAAAACCGGACAGGTGACATGCCAACCTGGAACAGGCTTTTAAGGCTATCTATTACTGAGGTCCGTAAAGACTTATCGGCTGAAATATCAGAAGTTCGTAAGGATATGATTAATCTTTTCGATAAAACTGATTCTAAAATATCAGATGTTCGCAAAGATATGGAAATAACCCGTAAGGACCTGCAGCTTGGTATGTCAGGCATTCGCGCTGAACAAAATTTAATCAGCTGGATGTTAAGTTCGGGTATTTTAGATATCCTTTCTTTGGTGGTAAAAGCTTTTTTGATGACTGCGTTGTAAGTTATAAAAAGGTATTATCGATTAGATAAGTCCCTCAAAATCACTGTTAGTTATAGAGAGTTAGCAGAAAGCTATGTGGTTCATCTTTTGTTAATATTAATTAATGAAGTAGATATGTACTATTTATAAAGAATACTATTCATCAACAGAGTATATTCTTATAAAAACTAGCGATACATTAATAATACCTCCTCATCTTTTTTATGGAAAAATAAGAACATGTTGGTTGGGCTATAAAAGATAGTGAAACTTGTTTTACCTACGCTCATAAAGTTTATTGTGTTGGTTCTGATTTACCAATAAACTTCAATATTGAAGGGAAACGAGGTTATGAATGTCCCGCATCATGGAGCGAATATGCATATTTAGCCGATAAATATGACAAAATTATTTTGGAAACAGAGAAGCCAATATTTTATATTAAGACTTATAACATCGCTTTAAAGAGAATATTACAGCCTGTTTTTGTTAAAAGATTTTCCCATTACAATAAGAATAAAATCGTTGGCACTATTACTCAGGGAGTAATAGTAGATCCATTATTACTATCAAAATATTTCTTTTAAAATCTTACTATCCCTTTTCTTTAACAAATTACCCACCAAATGATTTATTTACAATTGAAGAACTTAATGTGCTTTTTTTCCCGATAAAGCTATTTAGTAATCAAGAAAATAGCATTGAGGTTAGATATCTCTGTCTGTGTTGTGGAGCACAATAATCCGACAGATAGGTAATAAAATTGATATTCATTCACGAAAACAACTGAGAGATTATAGTATAGCTGAAGGATTTGATAATTACTTTCCGCCATTTTATTAAAAGGGTTGTTATAATTTAAAAGTAAGATGTAATACCTGAATGATAGAGCAGTGGACTATTCCACAAGAGTCTTACCGTAAGAATCAAATTCTGTTCGAATGTTATCATCTGTAAGACGGTTACTTAGTAAAAGATTCAGTGTTATTGTATCTAAAAAACTGTGTTATGAGGCTATATATTTTGAAGGGTTCTCATCCCAAAAATGAGAAGAATGAATATATTTATTCCTTAATTCCGCGGTAATGTTGTCAATTAAACTTTCCACAGTTTCTCCTTTAAACATTTTATCGACTTGTAATTTTGCATTTTCATTAAATTTTTTTAAATTGTCTGGAATTCTCTCTATACTTGAATATTTCAGTATCTTCTAAGGATGAAAAAGCAAGACCAATTTTATTTGCATAATACCGCATTGTCTGAAATGCAATGACATTTATTCCTGTACGAATATCATAACGTTTTATAAATATGGCATTACCATACAGAACAAAAGGACCACTCATTTTTTTTGCCAACTTTTGATTTCAATAGCGCAGAGAGAGAGAGAGAATTTTCCCCCAATGAGGATGTTTCATTAGTTTATCAAATTTTTCCTTTGTTTTTTTAAATGAATCAGTGTCTTCATTTTTTATACTTTCATGAACTTCACTATATAAAGGTTGAGACAGAAAAAAATGTTCATCCGTTTTGTCACGCTAGCTACCTCCTATATCAGAATGAACACCAGGAAATTTAAGTTCATGATTATAGTTTGGAGATGTTCCGTTAAGGGAAAAATTATAGCGTATTTCATGTCCAGCGGTGATATGGAATATGTAATTGGCCATGTCCTTGTTAAGGGTGATATCGATACTACCTGTTTTAGAATCATGTACATTAAAGCTACCTTGAGATAAAGCTAAAACGGCCGCAACACTATCAAAAATGCCAAGCATTTCAATAGATCCTGTAGGTTTTTGAGATATGCTTGTATAATGATTGGAAATTTCTTTAAATAAATGAATAATATCTTTGTTTTTTTTCTTTATCATATTTGAAAAGTGGCGTGCTATTGTAGCTTCTTGACTAAATCCAAAAATACAGAATTCAATATCATTAAATACTAACGAAGGATATTTTTTAAAATAGCTTTTTAATTCTTCCCTTATTTGTTTGATAGCATCATTAACTTTGTTAAGACATCCAGTTTTATGGAGAAAGAAAATGGACTCCATGCTAAAGCCATGGTCACGTAATCGTCATCATGTCCTTTTCTTGTTCCAACGCCTTCGACATAAACTTTTATTTGATGAGTATCTGCATTAACACTTCCCGTTTTGTAGCTTTGATAAAGATACCAAATATTAGTGTAATCGCTATCATTACTGGTTCTTTCAGTACTTGAATAGGTTCTCGGTAACTTGAACTCTTCATTTAATTGCTTTAAAAATGAATCATTAGTAATTTGATCATCAGTTTCATATTTGTTTGTTTATTTGTATTTTTAGTAAAATATTTTTCGGATTCAGGAATGTCTTTTTTAGTATTGTATGCATTATTTCCTGTACCATCAAAAAATACACCTATTTTTAATTTTTTCATGAGATATCTTTATTTTTAAGTAAAATTATTTTGGAAAATGAAATAGTAGCTCCTTATACTAACCATATTTTTCAGATAAAATAAATAGTGTGATGAATAATTTTTTTAAATCTAAGCAGATCAATTAGATAATGAACTAAAAAAATTGCGGTATTAATTATAAAGTGTTGCCTATAGCTCAATATCTAAATCATAAGCTTTGAAAGTCATTAATTCAGTTTTGGTAATTTTGGACATAACTATTTTTCCTGGTTAAACGGATGGTTTTGGAATTAAAAAAGAGGGTAAATTTGAACTGAGATTTCAGCCAAAATTAGATAAAATTAGAACTCACTATGAGCTGTAAGCGATTGATTTATAGTGAGTGAAATCGTTTTTTTTGCGTATAAATACGTATATCAAATGAGCTATATTTTTATAAAAAATTGATATATAAATATTTTATTTTTCATCTTCTCGTTGGGAAGGATTGCAAAATTTAGTTGGTCTATTGTTAACTTGTATATTTTTTTCTTTGTGTTGTTGGTTACTTTTTCGCTCAGCAACAGTTCTAGTTAAGTACTCTTAGTACAAACATGCATTAATGTTATTACTCGTATTATGGGATTATTATTAATGTCACTTGGGATTGAATTTATTATCATAGGAGCTAAATCTATTTTTCTTGGATTACTTTAAACGAGTGAGTGATTATACCATAACTAATTGATATTTATAATTTATTTTTAAAATTTTCGTATGTTTAAATTGTCTTAAAACCTATATTAATAATTTTATTTATTTAATAGTTGTAAATTTAATGAATTATTAATCAATTATAAAGCTAATTTCTATAGGTTTAAAAGAACACTTTTTTGCTAAGACAGTGATATTTATTTTAACTTATGTCTAATATAGTTATTAATAATTTAAAATTGAAACTTTTTCTTGCTAGGTAATCAGTCTGATTATAATGTTTATAGACGTAAGTTATGGCATCGATTTTTTCAATGAATTAATTAGTCAATTAACTGTGTGCATTATAATTTATCAAAAATTAGCCTTATTTTTATAGCTAATATGTATATATGAATATTATTATCTGACTATTATGGAAAATAAATGTTATTGGTTAATTTATTGCTTTTGGCTTTATTTAACAGAAATAATTTTTTGTGCTTTATAATTTTATAAATATATTACAATAACGGACTAAAAAAATAACAAATACGTTCGATGACACGGTTCCATAATGGGCGTTTATTCCAATTCTTCTGCATCAAAGGCGTAGAGCGAGCAATGTAATCGTATTGAACTAATATTAAATCGCTACCAAAGTTTTTATCATCAATAACAACAGTAATTTCAAAATTAAGCCAAAGGCTTCTCATGTCTAAATTCACTGAACCAATTAAACTTAATTCACCATCAACAGATAGGCTTTTAGTATGTAAAAAACCATCATTGAACTGATAGATTTTAACGCCTGTTTCTAATAATTCTGAGTAAAATGCCCGGCTTGCCCAACGAACTAAAAAAGAATTATTACGATTAGGAATGACCATTAACACCTCGACGCCCCGCATCGCTGCAGTGCAAATAGCATGGATTAGATCATCACTGGGAACAAAGTAGGGTGTGGTAAGGATCAACTGCTTACGAGCTGAAAAAATAGCGGTTATTAAAGATTGCTGTATCAATTCTTCCGGAAAACCGGGCCCTGAAGCAATGACTTGGGTTGTATGACCATTAGCTTGTTCGAATGGCATAATATTGGTATCGGGAGGAGGAGGAAGAATGCGTTGACCTGTTTCCATTTCCCAATCAAAGGCGTAAACAATGCCAAGTGTTGTTGAGACAGGTCCCTCCATCCGAACGACGATATCTATCCATTGTCCCACACCGGCATTTTGCTTAAAAAAGCGAGGATCAACCATATTCATACTACCAACATAGGAAATATAATTATCAATAATAATTATTTTTCGATGTTGTCGTAGATCCATTCGACGTAGAAAAAAACGGAACAAATTTACTTTTAGTGATTCTATTAGTTCTATTCCGGCTTCACGCATTCTTTTCGGTTGATGGCTGTGAAAAAAAGACCAGCTACCAGCAGAATCAATCATAATTCGGCATTTTATACCGCGTTTTGCCGCATTAATCAGGGCTTTTGTAACTTCATCAACTAATCCTCTGTCTTGCCAAATATAGAATACCATTTCGATAGTGTAATAGGCAGAGTTAATATCGCGTATAATGGTATTTAAGGCGTCTTGATAATTGGTTAAAAGTTGAATTTTATTACCTTTAACGCCAGTAATTCCTTGTCTTTTTTTGCATAGTTGAAATAATGGTTCAGCTACTTGGCTGTTACTTTTGCAAAAAATATGTTTTGATTGTTTGAGTTTTTCAAGCCAAGTTTCAACTGATGGCCACATATCCTTTGCTTTCATTACTCGTCGCTTGCCAAGGTGTAACTCACCAAAAGCCAGGTACGCAATAACACCAACAAGCGGAATAATATAAATAATCAATAACCAGGTTAGGGCAGAAGTAACCGGACGCCTTTTTAATAAAATGCGTATAGTAACCGTGGCGATCATTAGCCAGTACAGAAAAAGCAAAGCCCAGTTTAATAATATATAGACGGTTGCCATAGGCAAAAATGTTCCTATCTTAGAGTCGGTTCAATATTATTGATTATCTGATTATTCACTATAGCAAAATAAAATTTGTTATGAATATTAAAAGTACGATTTTTAGATTAAGTGAAAGTAATTTAATGTATTTTATTAATATTTTAATTATTTTTATATTTTTTGTCGCTGTATGCCTGAGTTATAATTTGACAGATCAAGTAGTCACTCATTATTTTACACTACAAATGTTAAGTCAGTTTAGCTTAAATTAAGGGATAAGGTTGATAGTTAGTTAATATTTGTAGATCTTAATATTGCTATCGTTAATTAAAAACTAGATCGTTGCCTAATTTTTTTGACATCAAGATACTTTTTTAATCTTAGCCAGGCTATTCTTATTGAAGATAATTGCTATTTGCATTTAGAATACAAGTTATTTGATTTGCTTAATTTAAGAAAGAATTTTCTCATGCGTTGGATCTGTTGGGCATCATTTATTGTCTTATCATTATTTCTTCATGCTTCGTTAGCGGTATCTTGGTTTTTATTACAGCCTACATTATCAGTTTCGTCAGCTGAATATATGTCAGTAGCTATGGTTACCTTGTCTGCACCTGTTGGTATTACCAAGTCATTGAATGTAGCTTCTAATGAACCAGAAACGGTTATCGAGCCTAAAATAGACTCTGATGTTGAATCCAAAATGGCGTTACCTATGAAAAAGAAAGTCAAGAAGGAAAAGGCGATCATTAAACGAAATCCCAAATCTAAGCAGTTAATAGAACATCCTATTAAAAAAACTATTGTCGAAGAGTCAAAACAGCAGCAAGTTAATGAAGTTAGTAAATTAGCAAGCGATGATAATGTTGTTGTTAATAACAATCAGCAGACTAGCCAAGTGACTTCTCCATCAGTTGCCATAGATGGCCCCAAGGCATTAAGAATTCAACATCCAAATTATCCCCAGCGCGCTCGTAAACTCGGTAAAGAAGGCTATGTTAGTGTTCTATATGATATTGATAAAAATGGTAGAGTAGTTAATCTGGAAGTGGTTGATTCATCCCCTAGAGGCTTGTTCGAACGTGAAGTTAAACGTGCGATGAATCGTTGGTGTTATGAGAAAATTTCGGCTAAGGGATTAAAAAAGACATTCCTTTTTAAAATTGATGGTTCAATTAATTTTTCTTAAATGGCTTTATCGATAAAGCTTGCTTAAAGGCCAAGTTAAATTGGCCTTGTTAAAATAGATCAAGTTGAAGATGTGTTATCGGAGTTTGATAATTGGTAATGACGTTTTTCTTCAGGCAAGCAACGGGGAGAATTATCCTCATTAACGGCAACATAAGTGAAAATGGCTTTAGTGGCTCGATAGCGTTGGCCTACTGGTTCACTAGCAACTTTTTTGATCCAGACTTCAATATTTATGGTGATAGATGTGTTACCTGTTTTAATGCAACGAGCATAACAACATACTACATCGCCGACTGAAACTGGGTTTTGGAACGTGACCCCGTTGACCGCAACAGTAACAACTCGACCCAGCGCAATTTCTTTTGCTAGAATTGCGCCGCCAATATCCATTTGTGATATTAACCAACCGCCGAATATATCGCCATTAGCATTTGTATCGGCGGGCATTGCTAAAGTACGGAGAACTAATTCTCCTTGCGGTAATTGTTGATGTGTCATGAAAAATTTACTTTTGGTATTTGCCGCAATATACCTGCGGGAAAGTAGGTATCCGTTGTTATCATATAGATTACTTTTGCTCTTCTTTAGGAAGATGTTTATAGATATACACCATGCTAAGTATTGTAAATATTAGAGTGGCCGCTGTCAAACCAAAAACTTTAAAATTAACCCAAACGTCCTGAGGTAGCCAAAAGGCAACATAAATATTAACTAGCGCGCAGATAGCAAAAAAGATTGCCCACGATAGATTTAATTTACTCCAAATTTCATTCGCTAAATGGATCTCTTTACCCAGCATTTTTTGAATTAATGGTTTTTGGGTAAAAAACTGGCTGATTAATAGTGCTAATGAAAAAATAGCGTAAATAACTGTCACTTTCCATTTAATAAAAAGATCACTATGGAAAATCAACGTCAATCCACCAAAAATTATTATTATTACTAAAGTAATTAACGAATTTTTCTCAATTTTTTTATAGATAAGATAGATGGCAAACATAGATAAAGCGGTTGCAATCATTAATGCGCCAGATGCGTAAAAAATATCTACTTTTTTATATACAATAAAGAAAATAATGAGAGGAATAAAATCTAATAGTTGTCTCATAAGAATGCTTGTCCTGATTCTTTTCTAGTTAATATGAATTTTTTATAATTATCTGATTAATAAATTATAAAATATCATATTGCCAATTTGTTTTATATTATAGTACCTTATTTGATAAAATGTTACACGGTTAGTAGGTGTAACATTTTTATCGATAAAATTATCTTTTAATCAATAAAGAAGCTCATGAATTAACAAATTGAAGTAATTAACTTGTTATTATGAATAAAATAAAATTAGAGTCAGAATATTGATTCGCGATGATGATTAATTGTTTAAGCCGATAATAAAATCTTACCACGATATCTAATGGCAAATAATAACAGGGGGATTTTTATCTGCTTAATTTTTTGTTTTTCCGACTAACATGTAGAGACGGAAAAAATAAATTAATGCAAAAGAGGTAAGTAAATTATTCAGTGTAAAAGAGATAATATTATTCACCACACCGGGTAAAAAACGAAATTGTCCAAGTAGCATAGTAAGTAACATTTGTAACGCTAGCCAAAGTAATAAAATTGATAGGATTAACCACCAATAACGAAATGCTATTCTCCAACTTTGACCCACAGCCCGTAGCGGCATGATGTTTTTGGCAGTTATTAAAATGATGGGCGATAATGAAAAACCGATAGCTAAAATGACACCCGGTAGGAAGAATAGCATAAAACCAAAATAAATTATAATAGTGCAAATAGCTAGCAAAATTAACATGCTAGGTAATATATGTAACGAATGTATAAAAGCTTGCAATGCACTAATGCTATTGCTGGTACTGAGCTCTGACAAATAAGTAACTACTGAAGAAACCAATAATACTAATCCGATAAAAACCGCAGTCAATGAGAGTAGTGAAACTCTCATCATTATCGCTTTTTCTTCATCAGATAGTTGACTTGCCCAAGTTAAAAGTTGAGTTGGATCATTTTGACTACTGAGGGATTTGACAATGGTTACCATTTCATCGATAGGAACTAGAAAATAATAGAGTATTAGGCTGATGGTAGCTGAAATGAATGACAGGATAAAAAGGCCACTCAGCTGATTTTTAAAAAAATTAAAGCTATCGCTGATAAGTGAGTTGGCCGTAATGGACATGAAAACTGCTCCTATAACTGGTTTTTATCATCACATTTTAGTTGTATATTGTAGCTGACAGTGAAGAGAGCGTATAGCTTTTCTATGGTAAATCTATTGCTATATCAGTAAATTTTGTGATTATTCTATAAGTAAGAATAAAATACTAAAAATAGAGTTATATTATAGTAATTTTGGATATAACAATATAATTATTCATTTAAATAATTGATACATTAATAACCATTTGGTGATAAAAAGTTATTATTTTATTATCTGATTTGAGGGGGTAATGGCGGTAAATTATATTTATTTCAGCCCCTTATTGGGGCTGTAAGTTAAAATAATTATCGTATTTTCATCGAATCAATGAATGACTGTACACCTGCCACACCTTGTGTTATTTGAATTGCACGTTGAGCGTCGGCACGCGAACTGACAAAACCACTCAATTGCACACGACCTTTAAAGGTTTCAACATTGATTTGCGTTGATTTAAAGTTTTTTTCTGCCAATAATGCGGCTTTCACTTTAGTTGTAATAACCGTATCATCGATATATCCACCAGTTCCTTCTGTTTTTGCTGTCGGAGCACAAGCAGAAAGGGATAATGCCATAAATAGCACAGTACATGGCGCTGTCATTAATTTAAGATATTTCATTATTCAATTCTCCATCAATATAAATGTTATTTTTATTTATAGTATATGAATACTAAATGTGTATTTTCATCGTAGTCAATATACTGATTATTGATGAAATATAAATAAATTACAAATGAATAGATGGCATCAGTAGCGACTTGTTAAGTACAATAGCTTATTAGAATCGAAAATTAGTAATGGCAAAAATAACAAGAGTATTACTCTTTTGCCGAATTTAAAGTGACTATTTTTGCGTAGCCATTTTCATCTGTGAAACAAACTGTTTTAATTTGGCCAGTAATATATCCGGTTTTTGATGATAAATTTCAATTAATTTAACAACTGTAGAATCAGATATTGCCTCAACTATACCATTTTTGATTACATCAGAGACTTGTTTTTGTTCAGAAATGCCAAAACCTAAAAGTGGTGGAAGGACATGATATCGCAACGCGGAGGTACGAAATGGCTGAGATTCATTCATTGGTACATGAGCTATTAAAACGGAATCGATGCCAGCATTCTGACATTGAGCATAAAAGCTATCAATACCATTGCCAAAAACTAGATTAGCATAAACTAATAAACCAATAGGAATCAAAGGTTGCATTTTACGGATCTGTGATAGTAGCTCAAAACAGTGTGTCGGAGCGATGTTTGCCTTAAGTGCACGTAAATTCGTCTTTTGAATCGTTGGAGCATCAGCTATTAGATCAGAAAAAGGAATACCAATCTCTAATGCATCGGCTTTTGCTTCAATTAATGTATCAATAATTTTTAGTGACATTTCCTCATTTGGATCGCCTAAGGTGATGAATGGAACGAATGCTCCCTGACTTTTATCATTTAAGATTTTAAACAGTTGTTGATGACGTTCCATTAAATCTCTTCTTTGGCTTGCAAAATAGGATGTACAGTATAAATATCTATATCCCCACGGCCAGATAGATTAATAATCAGTAGTTGTTCTTTTTCTGCTTCTGCCTCTGCCTTGCGTAAGCAAGGGCGTGTGATGACTCTAAGGCTGGAATAATACCCTCATGGTTGGACAGTTTTTAAATGCGGATAAAGTTTCATCATCGGTAATCGAGACATAATCAGCACGGCCAATACTGTTTAAATAAGCATGCTCTGCCCTACTGAGGGAAAATCTAGCCCAGCAGAGATAGAATAAGACTCTTTAATTTGGCCGCCATCGGTTTGCATTATGGTAGATTTCATGCCAAAGCAGATGCCAAGCCGACCATGTTTTAACGGTGCGCTATGGACGCCGGTATCAATATTAGACCGATTGGCTCAACTCCAATTAAACGCACGTTTTGCTTAGGTTTAAAAGCAGTGAAACCGATAACATTAGAGCAACCACCGACATAAATGATTACAGCATCGGGTAAACGTCCTTCTTTGGCTAAAATTTGCGCTTTATTTTCATCAACTATCATGCGTTGAAACTCTCGTACCAGAGTTGGATAGGGATGGTGCAGGCAGTAGTGCCAAGTAAATAGTGGGCTTGGTTATAGCTGTCTGACCAATCTGGAAAGGCTTTATTGCAGGCATCTTTTAAGCTAGCTGAATCATTATTTACCGCAATAACTTTAGCACCCATCAATTGCATACGAAATACATTCGGCGATTGACGTTGGATATCTTTTTCACCCATATAGATGCGACATTTTAGCCCTAATAATGCCCATGCGAGAGCTGTGGCAACGCGATGTTGTTCAGCTTCGGTTTCAGCAATAACTTCGGGTTTGCCCATTCGTTTTGCTAATAAAGCTTGGTCTAATACTTGATTTGTCTTATGCGTGCTGCCATGCAATATCTTCTCGTTTTAGATAAAGTTTAGTTTTAGTACCGGTTGTTAAATTGAGGCATAGAGTTAAGGCTATGGGATGGCCAGCATAATTTTGTAATAGATCGTTAAATTATTTTTTAAATTTATTATGTTGCGGTGCATAAATAAATGCTTGCTGAAGCTTATTAAGTGTGGGAATAAGAATTTCAGGTACATATTGGCCACCAAATTCGCCAAAATAGGAATTTAATTTATTCCGTTAATCTGATAATTAAATTGTTCATTGGATTGCTATGCTTATAAATAATTAAACAATTTTTCAAAGATAATCTGTAGATTATGGCAATTTTTATACTAGGCTGGTGTTCAGTGTCGGAATTGAAATCAAGACCTATGCACCCTAACGCCGTAGCTTGTTGGCAGTTATCCGCATTTAAACCGCCGGCTAACATAATTTTATCAAGATAGTTCACGGGTAGTAATTCGGATCAATTGAAGGTTTTGCCTGTACCACCGTCACCGCTATCAAGTAGATAACGGTCGATATTTTTTAAACTGAAACTGGTTGGAGTCTTAGTCATATTTACCGCCTGTCATATTTGACAATTTGCTGGTAATAAAGAACAAAGTTGTTGAATATCAGCTGCTGTTTTATAATTATATAACTGAAAGGCAAATAAGCTCAATTTATGACTAATTTCAGCAATAAATGAGTTAGCTTGATGTTAAAAAACTCCAACATAGTTAAGAGGGACTGCAGCTATAACGGTTCTTGCTTGCTCAATAGTTACTTTTCACGGGGATTTGTCAGCAAAGATCAAGTCACCATAAATTGGCACGGTTTGAGAAGCACTTAATGCATTTTATGGGCGAGTAAGGCCACAGACTTTATTGTCACCAATAATAAGCCGACGAATAGCGAAAATTAAATTTTTATCACCCATTAATGTGCTGCCAATCAAAAAGCCATTAACTTGTTTACTGAGTTGACGAATTTGTTGGTGGTTATGAAAATAGCTGATTCACTGATGACTAATGTTTCTTCAGCTAATTGCGCGGCAAATTGTTTTATGCGATTTAAATCAATTGATAGATCGTAAAGATCACGATTATTGATGCCGACAATGTTGGCCTTAAGTCTAATAGCACGTTTCAGCTCTTGTTCATTGTTCACTTCGGTAAGAATAACCATCTTTAATTTATCTGCCAGTGCTGCCAAAAATTGATAGGTTTGGTTATCTAATATTGATAGCATCAGCCTGGTAAGAAGGGGATAAATAGATTCGGTAGTTATCAATAATGAAGTCTTTGCACAAAATCGGTTGTGCCATGTTGTTGCTAACCAGGCGTAAATAGTCAAAACTGCCGTGGAAATATTTTTCATCAGTCAACATTGATATCGCGGTCGCATAATTTTGGTAATCTTTAGCAATTTGCACAAGATCAAAGTGATGACGAATAATTTCTTTCGATGGTGAAGCTTTTACATTCCAGAATAAATGCCGGATGGTTTTGCGACAGGGCAGTATAAAAATCACGTTCACTTGGTTTAACTTGCGCAATAAAGCTAGTTAATGGTTGCTTTAATTTTCTCGCAGCTAAATATGTCACTTTATCAGCAACAATTTTTGTAGAATAGTCGCTTGCATTAATGAAATTCCTTTCTGTTTACTAGAGTGGTTAGCCATTGATAGGCTTTGCCGCTACTCATAACCTGTATAGTAAAATCTTGGGCGGTGAGCTGGTAAGTTAAAATTTCATTCTGATTTAATTCAGCTACTTGAATAGGTGCATGTAATGCGACTTCGTCTATTCCGCCGCCGTGCACAACGGCGGCTCGTTTATATCCTATTAATTGTAGTGTCTTAGCAAGATATATATAATTAGCTTAGGATCATAAATACCAATAAGTGAAATTGGCGGTTTAGCCGGATTAATTAGCGGGCCAAGGATATTAAAAATTTTTAATTGATTACGTATCGGAGCAGCATAGCGAAATCCCTGGTGATATTGTGGCACGAATAAAAAAACATATTCCGATCTTATCTAATACCCGTCGAGCGAAGTTTGGTATCATATCGAGAGGAATGCCAAAGGATGCCACTAAATCAGATGATCCAGAACGACTTGATATATTGCGATTGCCGTGTTTAGCAACTTTTAATCTACACTTTGTAGCAACAAAAACACTAGCGGTGGAAATATTAATATTATTGCTGTGATCGCAGCCAGTGCCAACAATATCGCAGAAATCGTAATTAGGCCGAGAAAAGGTTGCGCGTTATCTAAACAAGCTAACACGGCACCAACAATTTCATTAGGCTTTTTTTCCTGTATTTTCATGCTAATCAATACACCCGCTAGTTGAGACTCCTTTAATTCACCTCGAATCATATACTGCTGAAAAGTAAATGACTTTCTTGTTGAGTAAGTGCTTGTGCATTAAATAATTTGTTCAAAATAAATTACATTTTTCTGCCCCTTAATTTAATGCCCATAATAGTGTTATTTTTAATAAAAAGGTTCACTCAGTAGTTCAAATCGATTCGGGATGGAATTAAAATCCGTAGACTTTATGTTGGCTTATGGATGCACTGTCATCACTGCGCCTTGGCAGTGAGCATTAATGATCAAATCATCAGGAATGTTTTCACCAATCAGAGAATGGTAACATGCAATCGGAAGTGGATTTGTCAGATCACGGAACATTAATTGGTTATCATGTATAACTAAAGATGACTTGCGGTGTATGATCTCTTTAGCGGGTAAAAATTTTTCGCTATAAGCTTCAATAATTGCTTGGTGACGAAGGCAAATACCAATAGTACTGATAGCAAAAGCTTAGGTATACATCCAGTATCGGCCGGTTTACCAGGGTCAGGAGATGATAGTATCAGTACAGGCAGACATCATTTTTAGCCGCTGGGCGATGATTTATTTAAGCTCCGAATTGCGATAGATAATAACTGTATGACCTAATACTCTTAATTGATCGAGCAAGTTATAAGTAAAAGAATCAATATTATCTAGTAGTAAAATATTAGCCATTAGCTTAGACCTACATGGTTTGATGAGATTGAATAATGGCGTTGATAACAACTTGGGTTTTATTGCGTGTCTCATCCGTTTCAGATTGCGGATCCGAATCTAATACCATGCCAGCACCGACTTGAATAGTGTAGCAATGCCGTCTTCAATATAAGCGACACGAATAACAATACAGGTGTCAAAATCTCCACTGCCCTTAAAATAGCCAATTATGCCACAATAGCTACCTCGATTCTCATTTTCATCGTCAGCAATAAGTTCCACTGCTTTGATTTTAGGTGGGTCAGTTAAAGTACCCATATTCATGTAGGCTTGATCAGCGTGTAATATATCCAGATCGGCCCTTAATTTCCCAAACACCCCGGAAAACGAGATGCATAACATGGGATAACGATCAACAGAGGTTTCATTGGCCACATATCGTACTTGGTTGACAAATACGCGCCAAGTCACTGTGGGCCAGATCAACTAACATAATATGCTCAGCTAAATAAAGAAAGTAATCAGGACAATTATTTGATTTTGCCACTGACGGTAAATTTTCAAAATAAGTAACTAAATCATAGGAAAATAACCCTGCTAATAGGATTTTTTCTGAATTAATTGTGTTATGTTTGGCTAAATGATAAATCAAACGTAAAGCATCAAAGGATGAAGTTGCTTTTAACCGGCTATTTTCGTCAAGATCTGGATCAATTTGGGGATAATTAATTATTAATTGACCATCAAATTTGGTCTTTTCTAATTCACTAGGTAATGCATTGTAAATATGCTAAGAGCTGTTTGATTGACTGCTATGTTTTCCATATTTGTTTCCTTTCATATTATATTAATTGGTTATAAAAAAACCGACCATTTAAAGGAGTTTTGCCACCAATGGGTTTTAGCGATGATAAAAAATACCAATGTTATTTCTGTTCTTCCTCACAATGTGTCATGATAGATTGCTATGTTACAAAAACATTATACTGGTAAATTAGATTTAAGGAGTTGTGTCAAGTGATTTATGCCACATTGTGAATTTTTTCTATAATTGTCAGCAGTAAAATGAGGATAAAATTTTGGCACAAGACAATGAGAAGCTATCTGTTATTTATGATCTACATAGTCATACAAAAGCTTCTGATGGTGATCTCACACCCTCAGAGTTAGTTGATAGAGCAGTATTAATGGGGGTCGATGTATTAGCAATCACTGATCATGATACGGTTAATGGAATTTTGCCGGCAAGACAGTATATTGTTGAAAAAAGTAAGCCGCTGACATTAGTTGCCGGTGTTGAAATTTCCACGATGTGGGAAAAGATTGAAATTCATATCGTCGGTCTTAATATTAATCTGGATGCAAACTGTCTTAAACTTTTACTTGAAATGCAAACTATACTGCGTAATCGACGTGGGGAAAAAATAGGCTATAAATTAGAAAAAGTCGGTATTCCTGATGCTTGGCAAAATGCCAAAGTTTATGCTGCAGGAGGACAGGTAACACGTAGCCATTTTGCTCGTTATATAATGGATTATACTAAACAAAAAAGTATCGGTCATGTTTTTAAAAAATACTTAACGCGAGGTAAGGCAGGTTATGTTCCGGCTGATTGGTGTAAGCTTGATGAGGCAATAGAAGTTATTAATAAAGCGGGAGGCGTGGCCGTCTTGGCACATCCTGGTCGCTATGATCTATCGGCAAAATGGCAAAAAAGGTTAGTTTTATATTTTAAACAGCAATATGGTGATGCAATTGAAGTTGCTCAGTGCCAACAATCACCTGATGAACGAAAAAATTTAACTGAATTAGCTAGACTACATAATTTATATGCTTCGATCGGTTCTGATTTTCATCGTCCTTGTGCCTGGACTGAGCTAGGTAGAAATCTTTGGCTACCCGCAGGTGTTGTTCCGGTTTGGCAAACGTGGCAATGAAAATAGGATATTATCGTTCAAGCTTAAATATTATACAGTAAGCTGCTTATTTATATTGATAGCTTAATTTTCAAGTTTAATGAAATAATATAGCAATTAAATAAATATATAGAGATCATTCATGGGACAATCTTTCCATATTTACCCGAAAAATCCGCAACCGCGTTTAATTAACCAATGTTTAGATATATTAAACAAAGGCGGTATTATTGTTTATCCGACTGATTTTGGCTATGCTATTGGGTGCAAGTTAGATAATAAAAATGCGCTTACACAAATTTGTAGCCTACGTCAGTTGGATTCACGTCACAATTTTACTCTGATGTGGTGTAATTTATCCGAAATAGTTGAATATCCCTGTTTAGACAATCCTGTGTTTAGAATGATTAAAAATAGTACACCAGGTCATTACACTTTTATTTTACGAACAACAAAAGAAATTCCACGTCGGGTAATGAATAAAAAACGTAAGAGAATAGGGATACGTTTACCTAGTAGTCCGATTGCAAGAGATTTGCTTAACGCAATTGGCGAACTTTACTATTAACTAACTTAATATTGCCAGGTGATGGTTTTGCACAGTCTTCAGCGGATGAGCTCGAAAGTTTAATTGGTGCACAAGTTGACTTGATCATAAATGGCGGTTATTTAAGTGAAAAACCAACGACTGTTGTTGATTTAACAGAGAGTACCTCAAATATCATTCGGGTTGGAATAGGTGATCCGACGCCATTTGAATAAAAAAGTATTAATGATGATACTGAAAAAAACTGTGTGTAATAACTACAGTTTATTTTTTAGATATTTTATAATTATGACGGCGGTGAAGATGACACAAGAGGTTTACGCTATGAGCGTTAAAAAGCAGAAAAGTGAAAAATTGCAAAAAATACTTGCTAGTTGTGGCTATGGATCGCGCAGGGAAATAGAAAGTTTTATTCAATCCGGCAGGATCAGTGTTGATGGCCACTTAGCGACGTTGGGTGACCGGATAGAAGTTAAATCTAACACTAAAATTCGCTTAGATGGTCATCTTTTAAAGATCAATGAAGCGGAAAAAACAGTTTGTCGTATATTAGCTTATTATAAGCCGGAAGGAGAACTGTGTACTCATAATGATCCCGAAGGGCGTCCAACTGTATTTGATCGCTTACCTAAATTAACGGGTTCTCGCTGGATTGCGATAGGACGCTTAGATGTAAATACGTGTGGTTTATTATTATTTACCACAGATGGTGAATTGGCTAATCGCTTGATGCATCCACGCCATGAGGTCGAACGTGAATATGCAGTGCGTGTTTTTGGTGAAATTAATGATGCTAAAATTCGTCAATTGACTAAAGGCGTTCAACTGGAAGATGGTGAAGCTAATTTTAAGACTCTGACGTTTCGTGGCGGAGAAGGCATGAATCAATGGTTTAACGTTAGCTTAACTGAAGGCCGTAATCGCGAAGTAAGGCGTTTATGGGAAGCTGTAGGCACACAAGTTAGCCGCCTGATCCGAGTTCGTTATGGTGATATTTATTTACCAAAAGGATTACCTAGAGGAGGATGGACGGAATTAGGTTTAGTACAGATTAATTATTTGCGTCAACTGGTTGGTCTCACAGATGAAACCGCCAGTAAAATATCGGTCGAGCAAAATAGGCGTCGTATTAAAGCAAATCAGATCCGTCGTGCAGTAAAACAGCATATGCAAGTTTCTTCGATGCGGGTAGCAAATAAACGAGTAACTGGAGCCGTCAAGGGACGCAGTACGTCTTCGTGCAAAGTATAATAATAAAATCAAAGGCAGTATTAGAGGCTAATTTAGCTTATCTAATACTTGTTTCATAGATAAAAAATAGCACTATATAAATATAATACTTTTAATTTCATTGAGAAAATTCTCAAAATAAGTTATTTTCATTAGGTTAAGTTGGTTAGAAGGTTGAAATTTTATATGCCACAATTTTGGCAAATTATCGCTAACAGCATATTTGTATTGCTGTTAGCGAGCTGTAGTGAGGGGCAATTAACAAATTCAGCTGATGGAAAATTTTACATTAGCCATAATAACAAAGATGCCCTTTATTTTAAGATTGATAATCATATTATTAAACTTATTCAAGGTGAAATTAAACAACTTGATTTACAATCTGGCAAGTATACGATTGAATACCCTTTAGGTCAAAAAACTGAATTTATCATTTATTCTGGTAACCGGGATGGAATTATTAATCCTACCAAACAATATTATTATGCTTACAGCTTGGTTTTCAAAAAATAATTTCTAACTTTAATAATTATTCTTTACAATCATATGCTAATAAGATTGTAAAAACTGTTGATAATTTTTAAAATATCAGTAATTTAGAGTTAAAAGTGAAAATCTATGAGGAATATTATCAAGATATTTACAATATGGTGAAAATTTATAGCACTTTCCATTTAGTGCAGAATAACCATGATCGTGATGAGTATTCTGCCTTTATTAATCAAACAAATATGATTTTTAATGGAGGTATATTATGGAAGTATATTAAAGCGTAGTTCAGCAAATAACTACAAAGCCAATTAATCGAGTAATGACTCTGTTTGATAATTATTTATATCACTTATTATTAATTTTTACTGCTGTTAGTTTTTATACTTCAATATTAAATTGCCATACCAGGTTTATGGTTAGGTTGTGCATCAAAACTTATTCCTGATTCGTTAATACTATCCTTCCCCATTAGGTAAAGATAAACTGGCATAATTTCTTGGGGGGTTTTTAGTTTCATAGGATCCTCTGAGGGAAAAGCATCCGCTCTCATTTGCGTTCTTGTTCCTCCGGGATTAATGCAATTAACCCGTAGATTAGTATCTTTATATTCATCAAATAATATTTGCATTAGACCTTCCGTTGCGAATTTAGAAACTGAGTAAGCTCCCCAATTAGCACATCCCCGTCTGCTAACGCTGGAAGTGGTAAATATTAAGGAACTGTTTGGTGCTTGTAAAAGCAGCGGTAGAAGCGCTTGTGTTAGCATAAAAGTTGCATTAACGTTTATTTGTATGACGTCATACCAAAGTTTTATAGGCTGATGAATAATCGGAGCGATTTTTCCTAATATGCTTGCGTTATGTAATAAGCCATCCAGGTAGGGATAATTTTGGCTAATATAAGTTACTAATTCATGGCATTGTAATTCGGTTATCGTTAACAAATCAAGCGTATAAATAGTAACTGAAGATTTAAATTTGCTATTAGAAATAATTTGCTGTTTAACTTGTTCTAATTTTGCAGTTGTTCTACCAACTAAAATAAGATTGGCGCCATAACGTGAATAAGTTAATGCTGCTTCACGACCAATGCCATCGCCAGCCCCTGTAATCAGAATATTTTTTTTGTTAAGTAAATCAGCTTTAGCTTGGTAATGTAACATGATATTTTCCTATTTTTGATTATTCAAATTTATTAATAAGAGTTATAAGCACTTTATCAAGTTTTTAGTTACAATACCCCATTATTTATATTCTTTAAAAAAGAAGGATAGAGTTGTGGAATTTCTTTCATCGTATGGATTATTTGTCGCTAAAATAGCAACAGTAGTTGTTGCTATTGTGTTAATTTTATTAGTTGTTTTTAGCTGTGGACAGCGTAAACAGAACAAAAAAGGTGATTTAAAACTTATTGATTTAAGTAAAGCTTATCGTGAACGTCAGCGTGAAATGCAACAGGTTAAGATGAGTGATGCTGAATATAAAGTTTGGTTAAAAACCTATAAAAAACAACGTAAAATTGAAGAAAAAAAGCAGAAATCAGATGCTAAAGTTGGCCAAACAAATCTAAAAAAAACTTGTCTTTTTGTGATTAATTTCAAAGGAAGCATGAATGCTCATGAAGTGAATGCATTACGTGAAGAAATTACCGCAATTCTATCAATTGCTGATAACAAAGATGAAGTTTTACTTAGGCTTGAAAGTCCAGGAGGCGTTGTGCATGGCTATGGTTTAGCTGCTTCTCAACTAAATCGTTTACGGGAAAAAGGCCTTAAATTAATTGTTTCAGTGGATAAGGTAGCGGCAAGTGGCGGCTATATGATGGCTTGTGTCGCCGATCGTATTGTAGCTGCTCCCTTTGCTATTATTGGCTCTATTGGTGTGGTTGCTCAAGTACCCAATTTTCATCGATTACTGAAGAAAAAGGATATTGATGTAGAATTACATACAGCCGGAGAGTATAAACGTACACTAACTTTATTAGGTGAAAATACCGAACAGGGCCGCAAAAAATTTGTGCAAGATTTAAATGAAACACATCAACTATTTAAAGATTTTGTGCATCATAAACGGCCAAGCCTTGATATTAATGCTGTTGCAACAGGTGAGCATTGGTATGGTGTCCAGGCGAAGGAAAAAGGGTTAATTGATGAGATAGGCGTTAGTGATGACATTATTATCACTCAAATTGATGCCCGTGAAATTATTGAAGTGGTTTATACTCCTTCTAAATGTTTTGTTGATCGTTTAATGGGCAGTATGTTAAAAAATGCAGATAAGTTGTTAATACGCTGGTGGGAAAGAAGCCATAAATCATTATTTTAAAATATGTTATAAGAAGAAATAAATACCGGCGTTTTCAGTCGGTATTTTTATAACTTGATAGTTAAAATTTAATTATTTTTGCAAATAAAATATTAATTACTTAAAAACATAATAAATAATTTTATATACCATTATTAAGCTATTTTATTTGGAAATTAATTTCTTTCTGAAAATTTTATTTATTAGTCTAAACTATGTTTCTGTCACTTTTTATATAATTTTATTGATTTTTTTATAATGTATCCATAACTTATTGAGGTGATTTTTGTTGTTATGAGAACATCTGTGAATAAAATAAGTGTTTGCGCATCATTTTTTATCAGGTAGAGTGTAGGCTTTTTATTACTTACTATGCTTTACTTTTGCCATTGTTTTGTTGACAAAATTGTATTATTGAATCTGATTGTAGTATGAATTAACAAAGGTTTTTATCTTTATGGCGAAGTATTTAAGCAAAAAAAGTTGATATATTGTGAATTTGACGCAATATAAAAAGATATTTCATTCCATCTGGCTGAAAAGTCAGTACGCTTAGACAATATTTCAGGTAAAGATAACTATGGGTAAAGCTCTTGTTATTGTGGAGTCCCCGGCAAAAGCCAAGACGATCAATAAATATCTTGGTAATAGCTACATTGTTAAAAGCAGCGTAGGGCATATACGTGATTTGCCAAAAAGTGGTGGTTCCAGCTCACAAAAGAATACAACCTTAGCCAACAAGGTTAAAAAAGTAAAAAAAAATGAACATGAGGCGCTTGTAAATCGAATGGGAGTTGACCCATATCATGGGTGGAAAGCTAATTATCAAATTTTACCAGGCAAAGAAAAAGTCGTTGCTGAATTAAGATCGTTAGCTTCTGAGGCTGAGCATATATATCTGGCAACGGATCTTGATCGTGAGGGAGAAGCGATTGCCTGGCATTTGCGAGAAGTGATTGGTGGTGATAATCAGCGATTTAGTCGAGTAGTTTTTAATGAAATTACTAAAAATGCCATTAAACAAGCTTTTGACAATCCTGGGGAATTAAATATTGATCGTGTTAATGCTCAACAAGCGCGGCGTTTTTTAGATCGTGTTGTTGGTTATATGGTTTCACCGTTATTATGGAAAAAAATTGCTCGCGGTCTTTCTGCCGGTCGTGTTCAGTCAGTAGCTGTACGTTTGATTGTCGAACGAGAACGCGAAATTAAAGCATTTGTTCCACAAGAGTATTGGCAGCTTCATGCTGAGTTACTTACCGTTGATACGGCATTAATTCGAATGGAAGTCACGCACGAAAAGGGTAAACCGTTTAAACCCGCAACCAAAGCACAAATTAATGCTGCTGTTGCATTATTAAAAAATGAATACTATCAGGTGTCAGATCGCGAAGATCGGCCTACAGTCAGTAAACCCAACGCTCCCTTTATTACTTCAACTCTGCAACAAGCGGCAAGTACACGTCTTGGCTTTGGCGTTAAAAAAACCATGATGATGGCCCAGCGGCTTTATGAATCGGGTTATATTACATATATGCGTACTGACTCCACAAACTTAAGTCAGGATGCTTTAAGTATGGCTCGCAATTATATTGACCATAAATTTGGCAAAAAATATTTGCCTAAACAAGCAAATGTCTATACCAATCAAAAAAGTTCCCAGGAAGCTCATGAAGCTATTCGGCCTTCAAATATAGACGTTAATGTTGACGATTTAAAAGAGATGGAAGCAGATGCTAAAAAATTATATCAGCTGATTTGGAACCAATTTGTCGCTTGTCAAATGACACCGGCAGAATTTGATTCAACAACATTAACCGTCAAGGCTGGAAATTTTGAGTTAAAAGCTAAAGGACGTATTTTGCATTTTGATGGTTGGACCAAAGTTGTGCCAGCATTGCGCAAAGGTGATGAAGATAAAATATTACCAATGGTCAAAGTTGGTAGTCAGCTTGAATTAGATAAATTGTCCCCTAGCCAACACTTTACTAAACCGCCTGCGCGTTTTAGCGAAGCTTCACTCGTTAGAGAACTAGAAAAACGTGGAATTGGCCGGCCATCAACCTATCCGGTTATTATTTCAACAATCCAAGATCGAGGTTATGTAAAAATTGAAAATCGCCGTTTTTATGCTGAGAAAATAGGTGAAATAGTTACTGATCGGTTAGATGAAAAATTTAGTGAATTAATGGACTATGATTTTACTGCTCGAATGGAAGATCAGCTTGACTTGATAGCAGAAGATCGTATCGCGTGGAAGAGTGTATTAGATGAATTTTTTGCTGCTTTTACCAAGCAACTTGAAAGCGCAAACAAGGCTCCCGAAGAAGGAGGTATGCGGCCTAATCCGATGGTATTAACATCGATTGAATGTCCTGACTGTCACCGAAAAATGGGGATCAGAACTGCTTCTACTGGTGTTTTTCTTGGATGCTATGGTTATAGCTTACCAGCGAAAGAGTGTTGCAAAAAAACAATTAATTTAATTCCTGAAGATGAATTATCTAATATTCTGGTAGGAGATGAGGAGGATGTTGAAACGCATGCTTTGCGAGCCCGCCGGCGATGTCCTAAGTGTGGCACCGCGATGGATAATTACCTTATTGATAATAAAAGCAAATTACATATATGTGGTAATAATCCTGTATGTAATGGTTATGAGGTTGAAGAAGGTGAATTCCGCATTAAAGGCTATGATGGACCGGTTATTGAATGTGATAAGTGTGGCTCAAAAATGCATCTGAAAATGGGGCGATTCGGAAAATATATGGGATGCACGAATGAAGCTTGTAAAAATACTCGCAAGATCTTAAAGAGTGGTGAAGTGGCACCACCTAAAGAAGATCCTATCCCAATGCCAGAATTAGTTTGTGAAAAATCTGATGCTTACTTTGTATTAAGAGATGGTGCCGCGGGAATATTTTTAGCCGCTAACACTTTTCCAAAATCAAGAGAAACTCGCGCACCATTGGTTGAAGAATTGGTGTGTTTTAAAGATCGTCTGCCAGCCAAATTTAGCTATTTAACTTTCGCGCCGCCTGTGGATCCTGAGGGGAATAAAACGATTGTTAGATTTAGTCGTAAGACTAAACAACAATATGTTTCCTCAGAAAAAAATGGAAAAGCCACTGGCTGGAGTGCATTTTATATAGATGGTAAATGGATAGAAAAAAACAAATAAAATTCTATCTGCTTCCTATAATTAAACAAGATTACTGAAATCAATAGCCTAATTTTTAGTTTGTTTATTGTTAGTATTTCAAATCATAACAAGGATATAATATATATGAAATTGAAAATGTTACTGATTGTAGCAGCTTTTTTTACCGCAACTTTTTTAGCCAATATAATTCAGTCCCAATGCAGATAGTTACTGCGAAAAAGAACGGGCTATCGGTTGGTAAAATTACGATCACGGAAACGAAGTTTGGTTTATTATTTACCCCGCAATTCCAAGGATTAGTGCTAGGAATAACATTATTTTCATGTTCACGAACATCATAGTTGGGATTCTTTGCAAAAGAGGGGAAGCTAATAAAAGTTGGTGGTCATTTTGATCCCAATAAAACGGCTCAACATAAAGGTCCATATAATAGTAGTGGATACCGGGTTTAGTTGTTAATGTAAATGGTAGTGCTGATTATGCCATTTTAGCTCCGAGTTTAAAAACAATAAGTCAGATTAAGAAAATAGAGTATTAATGATCTATGAAGGTGGAGATAATTATTCAGATCATCCAGAAAGATTAGGTGATAGTAGTATAAGAGTAGTTTACGGTATTATTAAATTATTAAATTATTAAATAAATAAATAAATAAATAAATAAATAAATAAATTTAATACCATTCAAAGTTTGTCTAGCAAATCTTTAGTAATAGCAGGACGGCCCTGTTTGGTTTTTTATTTTTAACATTCAATCAATTAATAAATTTTGTCAAAATTTATATTCATTATAACTAATAAATATATAATTAATTATTAATAAAATAAGCGTATTATATAAATAATATTTAATTTGTAATTTATTTGTTGTTGTATTCCCAATCACATATATTATTGATTATAATAAATAATACTCATATTTCTTTTTGTTATAAAAAATTACTATAATTGAATAAAGAATTAATCCTTTATTCAATTTATAAGGACGCTGAATAAGATGAAATTACAGCAATTACGTTACATTGTAGAGATTGAAAATCATGACTTAAATGTTTCATCAACAGCTGAAGGGTTATATACATCACAACCAGGTATAAGCAAGCAGGTCCGTATGCTTGAAGATGAATTGGGAGTGCAAATTTTTGGTCGTAGTGGAAAACACTTAACTCATGTTACCCCAGCTGGAAAAGAAGTGATTAAAATTGCTCGAGAAGTGATGAGAAAAATGAATGCCATACGAGCTGTTGTTGGTGAACATACTTACCCTGATCGTGGCATATTGGCGATTTCTACCACACATACTCAAGCAAGATATGCACTTCCTCCGGTTATTAAGCAATTTATCGAACATTATCCACAAGTTTCATTACATATGAGTCAGGGCTCGTCGACAGAAATTGCTGAAGATGTTAGTAAAGGAAATAGCGACTTTGCTATTGCGACTGAAGCTTTACATCTTTACAAAGATTTAGTGATATTACCTTGTTATCATTGGAATCGATCGGTTGTCGTTAAAGCTGACCATCCTTTAGCTGGCAAGAAAAATATTACCATTAATGAACTAGCGCAATACCCAATTGTGACTTATCCCCATGGTTTTACAGGTCGCTCTGAATTGGATGATGCTTTTTATAAGGCTGATTTACAAGCTAAGATTATTTTTACCGCCACAGACTCTGATGTTATTAAGACTTATGTAAGATTGGGATTAGGTATAGGAATTATTGCTAGCATGGCAGTTGATCTCAATCAGGATAAAGACTTAGTTATTATTGATATGTGGGATAAGTTTAGCTATAGCACCACAAAAATAGGTTTTCATCGTAATAGTTTTTTACGTAGTTATATGTATGATTTTATTTGGCGTTTTGCCCCACATTTAACGCCTGATGTTGTTGATAAAGCGATTTCTTTGCGTTCAAATGAAGAAATTGAAGATATGTTTAAAGAGATTCAATTACCAACAATATAATTTTAGTAAAATTAGAGTTTATTTCCTTATTAATCATTTTTGATTTTATATTTTTTCTTATTGTATTAATTTTATACCAAGCTAGGGTTATTTATCGTTAGTACTTTTTAATTTATTTTGAGCAAAATCATATTTAATGATCATTAAGTGTTACTTAACCAAAAAATATTTCAAATATATTATCTTTATAAGATGCGTCACCTTAGCTATTTAGATAAAAATAAAAAAAGGAGGAGCTATGTCGTTAAGTCTAAGAACGGACTGTGCATTTACATTCTCCGCTGGAAGTAAACACTATGAATATTTTAGTTTGTCTATAGCAGCAAAACAGTTTGGTGATATTTCGAATCTACCAAAATTACTTAAAGTACTATTTGAAAATTTGCGGCGCTATCTTTATGGAAAATCTGTCGTATTAAAGATTTGCAAGCTATGGTTGATTGTTAGCATACGGGACATGCTGAGCGTGAAATTCCTATCAACTAACCCGAATTTTGATGAAGGATTTTACTGGTGTGCCAGCAGTAGTTAATCTTGCTACAATGCGTAAAGCTATGCATAGATTAGACGGTGATGTTAATAAGGTAAATCCACTTTTGTCAGTCGATTTAATTATTGATCATTCGGTTATGGTTGATGAATTTTCTACCCCTCAAGCCTTTATTGATAACGTAAAATTTGAAATGCAACGCAATAATGAACGTTATCTATATTTGTACCAATACTTCAAACACAAGTGTTTTAATGGCAGCAGGGTTATTAGCCAAAAACGCGGTTTAAAAAAGTTTAGTACGGTAAACCTTGGGTAAAATCATCTTTAGCGCCAAGTTCAAAAGTTGTTACTGATTATTTAGCTAAAGCCGGATTAACTGATTATTTAAATCAGTTAGCTTTCAACCATAGTCTGCTATGGCTGTACCACTTGTATTGGTAATTTAGGACCATTACCGGTGCCAATAGAAGAGAGGATCAAGAAACATGATCTTACTGTTGGTGTAGTGCCATCAGATAATCGAAATTTTGAAGGTCGGATCCATCCATTAGTAAATATCAACTGGTTAGTATCACCACCTTTGGTGGTTGCTTATGTTTTGGCGGATAATATGCAAATAAATCTTGCTAATGAGCCATTAGGATAGGATAAAAATGGTAAAGATGTTTTTCTAAAAGATATTTTGCCAACGAGTCAGGAAATTGCTGATGCAATTCAGCTAGTAAAATCTGACATGTTCCATAAAGAGTATCATGCGGTTTTTGATGGCGATGAAGCATAGCAGGCACTCGATGTCAAAAGTTCAGCTACTTATTCATGGTGCGCATATTCTTGCTATTTTAGGCTATTTTGTTACCATTGATTACATTTCGCCGGCGTGCAATATTAAAGCCGATAGTCCGGTCGGCCATTATTTATTGCTGGTAAAGAGTATGGTTCAGGCTCCAGTCGTGACTGAGTAGCTAAAGGAATATTATTTTACTAGGCGTAAGGGTGGTTATTGCTGAATCTTATGAACGAAGGAATTCATCGCTCTAATTTGATTGGCATGGGAGTTTTACCGTTAGAATTTTCAGCTAATGTAAATCGTAAAATGTTAAAATTGACCGTCGGTGAGACAGCACAGGCTTGCAAATGGTCAGATAATGATAATAGCGTTGCCGAATTGATACTATGACTGAATTAGAATACTTTCGTCATGGCGGTATTTTTCATTATGTTATTCGTAAAATGCTAAAATAAACGGATTGAATCCATCAAAAACTGTTCTGCAAAAAACGGACAGTTTTTGATGATAACTGATTATTTTTTAGCATCCTCAGATAGTATATGGCCTAATTTGCTGGCTTTTACATTCAAATAATCACTATTTTTGGGATTACGGCCAACAATGAGCGGAACGCGTTCTACTACATTGATTCCGGTTTCTCTCATAATCTCTAATTTTTTAGGATTATTAGTTAATAATATCACTTCATTTATAGCTAGTAATTTATACATGTCAGCACAGATAGTAAAATCTCTCTCATCAGGTTGGAAGCCAAGTTTTAAATTGGCTTCAACAGTATCTAGGCCCTGATCTTGTAGAGAATAGGCGCGGATTTTATTTAATAATCCGATATTACGCCCCTCTTGACGATGGTAAAGTAGCACTCCGCGACTTTCTTGTGCAATTTGTTTAAGTGCTGCTTCTAGTTGAAAACCACAATCACAACGTAAACTAAATAAGGCATCGCCGGTCAGACATTCTGAATGAATACGGGAAAGAACTGGTTTTCCATCATTAATATCACCATAAATAAGTGCTATATGATTATTACCATTAACAATTTCTTCAAAACCAACAAGTAAAAACTCTCCAAAAGGAGTGGGTAGCTTAGCTTCAGCTATACGTTTTAGCTGCATAGTGTTATACATAATGAATGAAACTCTGTATTTAAAATTAAGGGAAAAATAGTTAAATTTAGTTATTAAATTGTTTTTCACCTATATATTTTATTCGGCTAGTGGATATCATTAGAAGATAAAATTATATTCATATTACTACAATATGATTATTAAAAAATTAATTATTTTAACTATAAGCACGTTTTGTCTATCAATTTAGATTGAGGTTTAGTGATTGAAGCGGGTGCCTAATATAAACGAATGATCTGAACTTTTATTCACTTATTGAAAAAAATAGCCAGCAACACTAGTATTTCGTTAAATGGGATAAATTCAATAAAGAATTTTTATTATAAATATTTTGCGCAAATTAGCATGATATAGAAAAATTTTTGTGATAACTCATTCCGTTATCTACCATTGAAATGTTTATTTAAATTAAAAGGTGAGTGTTGATATAATTTACTTTCTTTATTGGGTTATCAAATGCTAAGTTAACAAAAGAAAAGTGATTCAACAGCTTTTCTATCATTAAGCAATAATAGGAAAAAATGTGAAATATTTTTTAATTTTATTACTTGCTCTAGCCATTTTTATTATTTCCGTGACACTTGGCTCAAGCAATAATCAGATAGTAACATTTAATTATTTGATTGCCAAAGTTGATTATCCAGTATCGACATTACTAGCAGTCCTTTTTGCGGTTGGATTCGTGCTGGGTTGGCTTATTTGCGGGATATTTTACGCTAATGCCTTAATTTTATTATCGACTGCAAGACGTAAAATTAAACGGTTAGAAAGTCAATTAGCTGAATCATCTCAAAGTGAATATGGCACTGAAGTGGCGCTTTTTACAAATGAAAGAAGGTAATTTTTATGTTAGAGCTGCTGTTTCTGCTACTACCTATTGCCGCTGCCTATGGTTGGTATATGGGACGCAGAAGTGCTCAACAAGATAAACAGCAAAATGTTGATCGTTTATCCCGTGAGTATGTGGCTGGTGTCAATTTTTTACTATCTAATCAACAAGATAAAGCAGTTGATCTGTTTTTGGATATGTTAAAAGAAGATAGTTCAGCGTTCGAAGCTCATTTAACATTAGGTAACCTTTTTCGCTCAAGAGGTGAGATTGAGCGAGCTATTCGTATTCATCAATCCTTGTTTGAAAGTAATTCATTATCATTTGAGCAAAAACTACTAGCCGGACAGCAGCTTGGGCGAGATTATTTGGCTGCTGGTGTTTATGATCGCGCGCGAAATATTTTTTTGCAGCTAGTTGATGAGCAAGATTTCCGCTTTAGTGCATTACAATCTTTACTTGCTATTTATCAAGCAATTAGCGATTGGCATAAAGCAATAGATGTTGCAGAAAAATTAGTTAGAATGGGTAATCCTCAATTAAAAGAAGAAATAGCACATTTTTATTGTGAACTTGCTTTATTACAACTGAGTAGTGATGATCTTGAAGGTGCTTTTTTATTACTAAATAAAGCAGCCCAATCAGATAAAAACTGCGCCCGAGTTTCTATTATGAAAGGACGCATTCATATTGCTCGTGGTGAGTATGAAAAAGCAATTTCAGTACTTAAGCAAATTTTTGATCAGGATAGAAATTTAGTCAGTGACTCTTTATCTTTGCTTTATGAAAGTTATCATCACTTAGCTAAATGGAATGAATGGGAAGATTATATCCAGCAATGTGTTGCCGGCGATTGTGGGGCAACTGCTGAGCTATATCTGGCTGAAATAATTGAAAAAAGAAAGGGGTCAGAAAAAGCTCAAATATTTATTAAACAGCAGATAGAAGATCGTCCAACGATGCGATTGTTTTATAAACTGATCGATTATCATTTGGCAGACGCAGAAGAAGGTAGAGCAAAAGAGAGTCTGGAATTACTGCGTAATATGGTTGGTGAGCAAATTTGTTCTAAACCTGATTATCGTTGCCGGAAATGCGGTTTTACAACTCATTCTTTATATTGGTATTGTCCTTCATGCCGGTCTTGGGATACTATCAAACCAATAAAAGGTCTTGATGGTCAGTGACAGTGTAACTGATGTTGCATTTATTAAATTTAAAAAGGTTAAAGATGATAGTCTCCACGCAACATAAAGTTCCCATAACGGCTAATTATTCTCCCATCATTGTTGCTTTAGATTATCATGATTTGACCAAAGCATTATCTTTTATTGACAATGTCACCCCTCACGATTGCCGCCTGAAAGTTGGTATGCAGATGTTTACCTTATATGGGCCGCAATTTATTCAAACTTTACATCAACGAGGGTTTCAAGTTTTTTTAGATTTGAAATTTCATGATATTCCTAATACGGTTGTGCTGGCCGTTAAAGCAGCTGCGGAAATTGGTGTTTGGATGGTTAATGTGCATGCCAGTGGTGGTTCCAGGATGATGACCGCAGCTAAAGAAGCGTTGATTGAATATGGTAAAGATGCTCCTTTGTTGATTGCGGTTACTGTATTAACCAGTATGGAGCAATATGATCTGCAACAGATTGGAATTCAACAGCAGCCTGCTAATCGAGCCTTACAGCTAGCAAAATTAGCCAAGGAGTGTGATTTGGATGGTGTAGTATGTTCAGCACATGAAGCATTAACACTGAAATCAGCTTGTGGCTGCGATTTCTTATCAATCACGCCGGGGATTCGTCCTAGTGGTGCTGAAGCGGGTGATCAGCGTAGAATTATGACGCCAGAACAGGCTATTAATGCTGCTGTCGATTATATGGTAATTGGTCGTCCTATTATCTGTAGTACCGATCCAGTATTAAGTCTGGCGCAAATTAATCGTTCAATTGGATGGATAAAATGAGTAATTCGTACTTAGTTTATTCGACAGAAAGTGGCAGAATAGAAGAAATAAAAAAATCACCCTTGACTAAAAGCGATGATATTATTCGTATCAGACGTGAAAGCTCAGGGCGAAAAGGTAAAGGTGTTTGTGTTATTACTGGTTTGGATCTGAATAAAGATGAATTAATGATGCTTACAGCTGAATTAAAGAAAAAATGTGGCTCAGGTGGCTCAGTTAAACAAGGGAATATTGAGATACAGGGTGATAGGCGAGAGCTTATTAAGAAATTATTGGAAGCTAAGGGGATGATAGTTAAGCTGGCAGGTGGCTAATAATATTTATAAATAAAGCCAGATAATTAACTTGCTCTATTATAGTTTGTTGAGCGCGACTATTTTTACCGACTTGGGACCAATTAGACCACCAATAAGCAGCCCCCCTACCCGTACCTAATCCAGTCAGAATAGCACCCACCTACTGCACTTAATGTCAGTGCCGGTAGCTGTATTTTTGTCGCGTTTTGACATATTAGAGCAGGGAGCAATAGACATGAGGGACATGACAGATATTAATATAAATAATGTATGTTTTTTTTGAACTCTTCATTCTTCATATCTTATTAATATGATATATTAAATTCAAATTAACACAGATAGCTCGTTATCAGTAAGCTATCTGTGGAATGTCCTAGGCCATAAGTCGTGCAATAATATTGCGGGTTTCCATTCGAACGTCTTCAAGCTGAACATTAATCACATCGTTAAGTTTATAAACAGTAACACCTTTAATTATTACAGCGCCTGCTTCTTGACTGCACTGTATTTCTTTCCGAACGGAGTGGATAAAAGGTGCTGGAATAAAGGCACTAGCGCCATTTTCTGTTAATCGAATGCGGATCCCACCACGAGTAATGTCGGTTATTTTGGCAGCAAAAATAGTGTTAGTTTTGGCAAAAGGTTTTAGGAAACGCGCATATAACCAATCACCTATATCGCGTTCAGCTAAACGATTAGCACGCTTGCGATCAGTAATTTTTGCCATCAGAGTTTCAGATGGTTTTGTGATATTATGCTGCTCATTATTTATTATAGCTTTTAATAAACGATGGTTGATCATATCTGTATACTTACGGATCGGCGATGTCCAGGTTGCATAGGCATCAAATCCCAAACTATAATGGGCCGCCGGCGTGGTTTTAATTTCAACAAAAGCTTGGAAACGACGTATTCGACTGTCAAGAAATTGGGTTTGTTGTTGATCTAATAAACGCCGTAAACGACAAAATCCTTCTAGAGTTAACAGTGTTTCTGCATTTTGTTCAATACCACTTTCTTGCAAAATGGCAATAACGTTATCAATCTGAGCAGGTTCAAAACCATTATGAACATTAAAAATACCAGTTCCTAATTTATCTTTTAATACTTTTGTTGCACAAAGATTGGCCGCAATCATTGCTTCTTCGACTATACGATTAGCAATTCGACGTTTTTCCGCCAATATGTTAGTAACATTGCCATTTTCATCAAGTACAAAGCGATAATCAGGTCGATCTTTAAATACCAAAGCATGAGTTAGCCGCCAGACACAACGTTTTTTGCACATTTCATTGAGCAATAATATTTGCTGTTTGATTATTTCATTTTCTGGTTGCCACTTATTTTGCTGTTCCAGCCAGTCAGAAACATCATCGTATACCAACTTGTTTTTTGATGCGACCCAAGCCAGGCAAAATTGAATATTTTCAGCTAATTGTCCATCTTGCTTAATGTCGAATTGACAGACTAGAGCTGGGCGGCGCTCATTAGGGCGCAAAGAGCACAAATTATCCGATAATTCCCGCGGTAACATCGGAATATTGAAGCCAGGTAAGTAATTGGTATATCCACGTTGTTGGGCAATGGTATCTAACTCACTGTTTACAGGGATATAACTTGTCGGATCGGCGATGGCAATAAAAATGCGTAATTGGTCATCATCAATACGCTCTATATAAAGCGCATCATCCATATCTTCGGTACTAGCACTATCAATAGTAATAAAGTTAAGATGAGTAAGGTCATGTCGTTCTGATCTCTGTTCTTCAATGGTACAACTTTGCATTTTAGGCGCTTCGCGCTCTAATTGATGCCGACTTAATGTTACCCACCAAGGGGCAAAATGGTCATCACTATGGGTAATATATTGAATTATTTCTGCTTGAAATCCTCCTTGATTTTTTAATGGGTGACGACGGATTTCTGCTATTACCCAATCATATTGCATCAAATCATGACTAAGTTGTTGCGCTGGACGACAAAAAATATTTTCTTTTAATACTGGGTGATCTGGTTTGACATAAAGCCGGTTATCATTATTTCTTTTTTGAATACGGCCTACAAATCGAGTGAGAAAGGGCTCAATTAATTGTTCTGGTTCAACAATTTCACGATCTTTATTTGTGTGAATGGTTGCGATTATTCGATCACCATGCATCACTTTTTTCATTTGTGGTGGTGAAATGAAATAAGTTTTCGTTCCATCGACCTCAAGAAAGCCAAAATTTTTTTCTGTACTTTTGACAATCCCTTCAACACGAGGCGTTTGGGCATTTAATTGCTGTTTTAGCTGCGCTAGCAGCAGGTTATCTTGAAACATACTATCCATATTTGCGTCGTTAAATTAAAATTTACCCATATTTTGCTCAAGTTGAGTAGTATGGGCAAGCAGAATAATAATATTTTTTACTTTAATAAAAGCGTATTTTAAAGTTCGTTTTGAAAATACTAATTGCTAGGTTGTTGGGTATTGTTTGTCGTTAAATTCACATAAATTTTCGATAATACAGGAGCCACAACGTGGTTTTCTGGCAGTACATGTGTAACGGCCGTGTAGTATAAACCAGAGGTGGCAATCCACTTTAAATTCAATTGGTACTACTTTCAGTAACTTTTGTTCAACTTCTATAACATTCTTACCTGGGGCAAAATTTGTGCGATTACAAACGCGAAAAATATGGGTATCAACAGCAATTGTTGGCCAGCCAAAGGCGGTGTTCAATACCACATTTGCGGTTTTACGGCCGACACCGGGTAAGGATTCCAAGGCTCCACGATTTTCAGGCACCGCGCCGTTATATTTATCAATTAATATCTGACAGGTTTTAATAATATTTTCAGCTTTAGTATTAAATAAGCCGATTGTTTTGATGTAACGCTTTATTTCATCGATACCAAGGGTTAGCATTTTTTCAGCTGTATTAGCGATCGGGTAGAGTTTTGTTGTTGCTTTATTGACATTAATATCAGTCGATTGTGCGGAAAGTAATACAGAAATAAGTAATTCAAAAGGCGAATTAAAAATAAGCTCCGTTGCTGGCTTTGGATTGTTGTCACGTAAGCGAGTCAGGATAGTTATCCGCTTTTGTTTATTCATATTTTATTTGACCTTTATCCTTGGCTAAATTACTTTTATTGGGAAAAGAAGTTGGTTTTACAACAGATTGCTGTTGTTTTTGACTGATATATTTTTTTATTCTTTCATCGATTAAATATTTACCTGCTAGCATCAAACCTAATCCAATGAAAGCTCCAGGAGGTAATATAGCTAATAAAAAAGGCGAATTGAGATGAATAACCTCAATTCGCAATATTTTGGCCCATTCTCCTAATAGCAAATTTGCACCATCAAATAGTGTACCGTTGCCTAAAATTTCTCTCATTGCACCTAAAAAAAATAGCGCTATCGTCGCACCTGCTCCCATTGCCAAACCATCGATTGCTGAGTTATAGACATTATTTTTCGTGGCATAAGCTTCAGCTCGCCCAATAACAATACAGTTAGTGACGATCAGCGGAATAAAAATACCTAAAGATTGATATAAACCAACCGCATAGGCGTTAATTAACATCTGCACAACGGAGACAATCGATGCAATAATCATTACATAGATTGGAATACGTATTTCACTTAGGATCCAATGACGGAATGTTGAGACCGTAATATTGGTAAAAAACAGCACGAATGTTGTTGCTAGTCCTAATCCTAACGCATTGGTGGCGGTAGAGGAAACAGCTAACAGCGGGCACAAACCTAATAATTGAACCAATGCCGAATTGTTTTCCCATAACCCTTGGATAAAAAGTTTCTTAATTTCATTCATAGCTATTAATTTGAGCATGATGGATAAGTCGATAATTTTTGTGGCACTGATTGTATAAACCATGCAGTTCTCTTACTGGCATTAATCACGGCTCTTGGCGTAATGGTGGCGCCAGTAAATTGGTCAAAATCGCCCCCATCTTTTTTTACTGCCCAACGTGGACTATGTTCTGAGTCAATTTTTTTACCTGAGAAATGGTTGATCCAATTTGAAATACGAATATCAATTTTATCACCTAATCCAGGTGTTTCATTATGTTCAGTTACATGAACACCAAGTACTTTGCTATGGAAATCAGCTGCGACTAGTAATTTTATTGCGCCTGAATACCCATCAGGCGCGGTACTTTCTATGATGGCAGCAATAGGTTTTCCCGCTTTTCTGGCTATATAGAGATGATGAGGTAGCGAGCTACCTAATACTTCATTTTTACTTACTAAATAGCACTCTTTGGTTAAATCATTATCATATAAGTCAGAGGAAATAATTTGATTAAAGAGTTTTTGTTGCTGAATTTGTGTCTGGCTATTGATGGTACTTTTAGTGATGGTATAAACCGCTGCTGTCAGTCCGGTGGTAGCGGCAGCAAAGAGAGCCAATATCAAGCCGTGATGTCTAATGGATTTTAACATAACTGCTCCTTATTTATGGCCATAAACACGAGGCTGGCTATAGTGATCAATTAGTGGTACTGCGATATTGGTCAGTAATACCGCAAAAGCAACAGCATCAGGATAACCACCATAAACGCGAATGATCCAGATTAATAAGCCAATCATCGCACCATAAATAAGACGGCCACGCGGGGTTGTAGCGGCCGTAACTGGATCGGTGGCAATAAAAAAGGCGCCAAGCATGGTTGCACCTGAAAAGAGATGTATCATAGGGGAAGCGTATTTTGATGGCATGATGAACCAACTCAGTAATGAACAGAATATTAGCGTGGCTAAAAATGCTAGAGGAATTTGCCAGCTAATTATTCGGCGATTAATCATGATAATACCACCAAACAAATAGGCAAGATTAACACATTGCCAACCACCAGCTAATGAACCTTGTAAAATAGGTTGTTGGAGTATTTGGCTTATCGAGTGTGTTAATAAACCAGTTTTAAAACTATCGAGAGGTGTCGCTTGACTTACACCATCAAAATCTAGCGTTAATTGGTTTAATATAGCTCCTGTAGTAGTATGGTCGGTAAAAATCACTTGTAGGCTAGCTAAAGCATAGGCAGGAGTAGATTGAATCTCGATCGGCGGTAACCAACTGGTCATTTGGACAGGAAATGAGATCAATAATACCACATAACCTACCATTGCTGGATTAAACGGATTTTGGCCTAGCCCGCCATAGACATGCTTAGCAATTAATATGGCAAAAGCAGTACCTAAAACCACAAGCCACCAGGGTGATAAAGGCGGGATACTAATGGCTAATAGTAAGGCGGTAATCAATGCAGAATTATCTTTTAAATGTGTAATAATCGATAATTTTCGTAGCTGTAAAGCGGCAGCCTCACTAATGAAAGCCGTTATAATGGCTAATAAAATTTGGTAAATTATCCCGCTACCAAAAAAGTAAATTTGGCAGGTAATACCGGGAATGGCAGCGATAATAACCCATAACATGAGTTTACTGGTACTTTGTTTTTCATGAGTAAAGGGTGAACTGGCAATTTTTAACCGGTCCATCTGACTATCAGTAGGTATTGGTCTGAATTTCATTTTTCAGCTCATTTATTGTTCAATTATTAGTAAGTTTTACTCTGGGCATTACGTTTGGCTTTAACACGGGCAATAGCCGCGGAAATGGCGGCTTTGCGTGGATCAGCTGGTTGTTGTTGTGTCGTTGTTTCTATCGCTACGTCTGATTGACTTTCTGCCGCTTTTTTAGCTGCTTGAATAACACGTAGTTGGGCTTTTCTGGCTTGGTGAGCTTCAATAGCTGCCTGGTTATGCCGTTGTTGACGTAGAATTTTTTCCCGTTCAAGCCGTATTTTTTTAGTCTCAAAACGTTTTTTGGCATCAGAGGTACGTTGTTTCTCTTGGGCTATTGCTTTGATTTCAGCTTTTTCTTGTCGATAGTATTGGACAAGAGGAATATTACTTGGGCAAACATAAGCACAAGCACCACATTCTATACAGTCGGATAAATTATATTTTTCCGCTTTTCCATGCTCCCGTCCTCGACTAAACCAATAAAGTTGTTGTGGTAATAAATTAGCCGGGCAAGCTTGAGTGCAAAGACCACAGCGAATACAAGCTCCCTCAATGCTAGGTTCACCTATTTCTGCTAATGTAGGAACAAGGATACAGTTGTTAATTTTAATAATGGGAGCGGTTAAATCAGGCAAAGTAAATCCCATTAATGGCCCTCCCATAATAACCATTTGTTCTGGTTGAGGCTCCATACCAACTTGTTGCAATAGAAATCTGACAGGGGTGCCCAAACGAACCCAATAATTGCCAGTATTTTGTATTGCAGCCCCGGTTAATGTTACCACCCGCTCAATTAACGGTTCACCATCGATAATGGCTCGTTTAATGGCAAACACAGTGCCAACATTTTGCATCAATATACCAATGAAAGAAGAGTGAATACCACTGGATATTTCTTTACCTGTTAATATCTTAGTTAATTGTTTAGCTCCGCCTGAAGGATACTTCGTTGGGATTACTCTTAATTTAATCATAGCTTGTTGGCCTAAAAGTGCTTCTTTTATGGCTGCTATTGCTAGGGGCTTATTATCTTCAATACCAATCAAAACTTCTTTCGGTTTTAGTATATGTATTAGTATCAGTATTCCTTCGATGATTTCATTAGCATGCTCTTGCATTAATAGATCATCGGCGGTTATATAAGGTTCACACTCTGCGGCATTAATAATCAAAGTGTTAATTAACTTATTGCCATTTTTTAACTTTGTTGCGGTAGGAAAGCCTGTGCTACCTAATCCCACTATGCCAGCTTGCTCGATATGTAACAATAAGACTTTAGCAGAATATTGTAAGTAGTTGGGTAAAGGTTTGCGTTCACACCATTGATCTTTACTATCTGGTTGTAGCCGGATACAAAGTTCTTTTAGGCCGGAAGGGTGTGCTATTATATGTGGCTCTATAGCAGTGATAGTACCTGAGGTAGTTGCATGGACAGGGATCCTACGATCACAACCTTTGGTCAGTGCTTGTCCTTTTAAAACATAGTCACCGGTTTTGACAATGATATCGCCGGCTGAGCCTACATGTTGTTGAATAGAAATAATCAATTCATCAGCTAAGGGGAGTGTATGTAAAGGAACCTGGTTGGATAGTGTTTTCATTTCAGCTGGATGTATGCCACCTGAAAAAGCCCAAATTTTTTCTTTATTTGAGGTTAATTTTTTGAAAAAGTTAAACATTTGCTTGCTCCTTACTAGCAAATGCAACTGTTGGCGTTGAGCTCGATGGAGTTGTAATATTTTTTACTGGAATAGTGGTGAGATCCCATTTCCAGTTTTTGATGGTGGTTTTTATCGGTAACATAGTAATACAGTCTGTTGGGCATGGGGCAACACAAAGATCACAACCGGTACAGAGATCTTTTACCACCGTATGCATAGCACGTGTTGTTCCGACGATAGCATCAACGGGGCAAGCTTGAATACATTTAGTGCAGCCAATACAGTTGGCCTCATCAATAAAAGCAACTTTTCGTTCTGGTGTTAATTTATCTTCATCGAGCGCTTGTGGTTCCATATTAAGTAATTCGGCAATTTTTAACATTGCTTGTTCGCCGCCGGGCGCACATTTATTTATGGTCTCACCACTATTGGTTATTGCTTCAGCATATGGGCGGCAACCTGGATAGCCGCATTGGCCACACTGACTTTGAGGTAAAAGCTGATCAATTTTTTCCACTATTGGATCATCTTTTATTTTAAAATGAAGAGCTGCAAATCCTAAAATAAGGCCAAAAATAAGTCCAAATCCGGCAATAACGCCGATTGCAATTAATAAAGTACTCATTAGAATTTTACCAAACCACTAAATCCCATAAACGCTAAAGACATTAGGCCGGCAGTAATGAGACCAATAGAAGAGCCGCGAAAGGGGGCTGGAACATTTGCTACCGCGATACGTTCACGGATGGCAGAAAATAGTACCATCACTAAAGAAAACCCTATTGCGGCAGCAAAACCGTAAACGGCAGATTGTAAAAAATTATGTGATTGATTGATATTTAGTAAAGCCACGCCAAGTACTGTACAGTTTGTGGTAATTAACGGTAAAAAAATACCTAAAAGGCGGTATAGTGTTGGGCTGGTTTTCCGCACCACCATTTCAGTAAACTGCACAACAACAGCAATAACTAATATAAAGCTTAATGTGCGCAAATAGATCAGATCTAACGGTATTAAAAGTAATGTATCCATAAGCCATGAACAGATGGATGCTAAAGTCATCACAAATGTTGTCGCAAATCCCATACCAACAGCGGTTTCTAATTTTTTAGAGACCCCCATAAAAGGGCATAAGCCAAGAAATTTTACTAGTACGAAATTATTTACCAAAACTGTGGCGATAAACAATAAAAAATAATCTGTCATCTGAACGCCTAAATTTTTTATTTAGTCAGTAGAGTTGTAAACATAAATAGTCTTTATGATAGCAACTGATTGTAATATAGGTTATCGATCTTGTGTGAAAGTCAATTTTAGTCAGTTAATGATTGTTAAGAAAATCAAAATAGTGATTGTAGCTAAAAAATAAAAGGGTACGCTAAGTAACATGGATCGGCTGATCTAGTTTGTAATATGTGGTTAAAGTTTGACATATTATTGTTTTAAGGGGTTGTTATGAATAAACCTATTAAGGTTGGTTTGATTGGTTATGGTTTTGCCGGTAAAACCTTTCATGTTCCTTTCATATTACAACAATAGAAGGATTTCAATTATCAGCTATTGTGAGTAGTGATGAAGAAAAAGTGAAAAAAGATTGGCTAATGTTCCTGTTTTTGCTTGGTTTGAACAACTATTCTTCGAACAGCCAAAAGTAGATCTGGCTGTTATTCCAAAACCAAATAAAAAACAACCATCAATATAGCTATCAACTGTCAACAATAACTAACGATAATCTCTTGAGGTGCTATTTTATAGCTATTTTATTTTTAGTAGTAAATAGTTATTTTTATTTATTTCATATAATTCTTGTGTCATGAAATTTATGTACATATCGGTGTACATGAAATATCATAAAAATAAATACGCAGGGAGAAATAAAATGTCGGTTACTGATTCATGGTGAAGTGCAGTAAATGGTAAGCCGCAAGATAAAATAGTGACTTAATCAGACAGGATATTTTATGGGTTCTGTTTCGGGTTATCCCCAAAGGTAAAGTGATTTTTCAATACCGTTATTGCTGGCGAGGAAAAGTTGACAGGATAGATATCGGGACTTACCCGGCGATAAGCTTAAAAGATGCGAGGAATAGTGCGCTTTTTTACTGCTGCAAACTGGAACAGCACAGAAATCCTAAAGTGATTAAGCGCACTCTAAGAAGCAACAGTCGATTGACGCCCCCAGGGCTGAGTCCGCTATTCGTGACTGGTAAATTGTATATTTTCGGGTAACTCTTCAATTTTCATAATTTCTCCTAATAATTAACAGTAGTTACATATTTTTATTTCGGCGGTGCCTAATTGTTTCACCACCTCAGGCGGCAGTGTATTGCATTGAAAGGTAATTATATTAAGTATGGCTTAAAGCCAGAAGAGGGATATTTAAAAACATAGCAATTGCTAACAGTAGAAGATTGGTGCAAGGATAGTCGCGATGTGAAAGTGACAGCGTCACAAAATGATAAGCTGGTCGTTAAGCCGCTAGAAACTGAGCAGGGTAATATGGTATGTATTATTATGCTATCCGTGAGGCGATTAATAACGGAGCGCCTAATCCAATTCCTCTGAAGAGGCTATTTTTGTAATGAAATTGATTGAGGTGCGAATAGAGTCAGCAAAAATACACCACACGGTAGAGCAGACACTTTAATTTTATTTATTTTGTCTATTCTTATTTTTAAATATTAAAAGGAAGCGTTATGAGTTGGTGGCGTCGTTTACAAATTGACTATTTTTTGCTGCTTATGCTAATGACGATTATGATTGCTTCTTTTTTCCCTTGTCAAGGCAAAGTAAAAATCGTTTTTCAGCATTTAACAACCATAGCCATTGCGTTGCTTTTTTTTCTCCATGGCGCAAAATTTTCACGACAAGCTATTTTAGCAGGTATAGGTCATTGGCGATTACATCTGTTAATTTTTACCAGTACTTTTATTTTGTTTCCTATTATAAATTTAGTATTAAAGCCTTTAGTGCTTTATTGGATCTCACCACCTACTATTTGTATCGGATTTCTATACCTTTGCGCTTTACCTGCGACAGTACAGTCTGCGATCGCTTTTACTTCTGTCGCTGACGGAAATATTACCGCAGCAATTTGTAGTGCATCTGCTTCCAGCTTGTTGGGAATGTTTTTGTCGCCGGTATTGGTCAGTTTTTTAATTGATTTCGATGATAATCATATTGATCTATGGAAAAATATTGGTGCTATTTTATTGCAAATTATGTTGCCATTTATATTAGGGCATTTATTAAGGCCATTAATAATCAAATGGATTAATCGATATCGAAGATTAATCACTATTTCTGATCGTTCATCTATTTTATTCGTGGTTTATGTCACTTTTAGTGAGGCGGTCATTGAAGGAATATGGCATAAAGTTGATGGCTGGTCGCTGTTAATGATTGTGATTATTAGTTGCTTACTACTTGCTATAGTAGTTTTATTTAATATCTACAGCGCCCGGTATTTCGGTTTTAGCAAAGCTGATGAGATCACAATAGTGTTTTGTGGCTCTAAGAAGAGTTTAGTTAATGGTGTACCTATGGCCAATATACTCTTTCCTGCCCATCTGGTTGGTATTATTTTACTACCAGTAATGATCTTCCATCAAATTCAATTAATGGTATGTGCGGTATTAGCACAACACTATGCTAAGAGAGCCGTTAATGATTAATAATATGATACATATTAATTTAATTTAATTTAATTTAATTCTTTCATTTTGGATTTTTTCTTTCTGGAGAATATATTTAACTTGTAAAAGTTTTTGACTTAATAGAAAAGGGCAGATAGGTAAAGACAAGTTTTCAACAGAATTTAAGTTTTTTGACGATTCTTGCAAGGCGACATTTTCTGTTGTGGAATTATATTCTAGATTAAGGCGTGAAGTTAGGTGATACTGATGATAATTTTTTTATTTGAATTGAATTGAATTGAATTGAATTGAATTGTCAAGATTAAGATGTAACATTAGTTGGTTATATAATTTAGCATTACTGGAACTAATTTTAGTTGAAATATGAATATTATTTAGCATAAAGCAGTTTTTTATTTTACTAATTAAAGATTTTTCTTTTGGTTTATTTTGCTGCTGTGTATTTTTTATTATAGATGGATCTTTAATGTAATTAATTTTATTCGACATAAAGAGAGAGTACCGCCTCTGATATAAAAATTGATGCAAAAGAGCTAGTATTTTAACTGGCTCTTGTTACTTTACTAAGGTTTTTAATTTGATTGCGGGATTGTTTTGGGTGTTGCTGGTGGCTGAAACGATGGATTATCTATCAAGCCGATATTAATTAGAAACTGCTCTAATTTAAATTTCTGCTTATTCATTTCTAGTTCGTCCCCGGCGTAATTAATATCCATAGTCATATTATCTTTTGTTACCAGCATCCATGACAGAAATGCTCTATTTTCATTCAATTGTGCTTTTTTCTCATCACTGAGAAAGTATTCCGTTGGTGATGTAAAGACATTTTGTTTAGCTGAACTTTCAAATTTACTAATTTGTTCGGTTGCTTTCTGGCTGAATAATGTTTTTTGTTCTGGTCTAGTAACTTTATCATCTGAATTTAATATTTTTGTTTGTGTAAGCATTTCTATCAACATTGGTTTTGATAAATTAACATTGATATTAAAATGATTAAATAGCGCTTTGATTATCTGATTATATTGATTATTTTGGCTATAAATAGAGATTTGATTCAACCTCAAAGGTTTCATATCTATATCAATTTTGATGTTGCTTTTACCAGCATTATTTTTCCAATAAAAAGGTTCGATGACAATTCTCGGGCTATTCTTCAATAAGCTAGGTAAGTTATCAATTAATAACTGGGCGAAAATGGTATCTGCATTATAAAGAGGATTATCATTAGCAAAGTTGTGAGTAATTTCATCATTATAATTTTTTAAGAAATTACTAAAAGCTTTAGCATCCATTCTTTCGATTAATAACGTAAGCTCACCAGAACCTAAGTTTTGTTCTTTAGCCATAAGGTCATTAATGCTATAAGAAATTTTACCATCAATGTTATCACCTTTTAGTACAGAATCTAAGTTAATCTCGAGATTTTTAAATGAGAATTTAATTTCATCACTATTAAAATTAATATCTGCAATATTAAGAGTCTGTTTACCAGAATAGAAGTTAAAGGGAGTAAGTAATGAATTACTTTGGATATTGAGTCCTTTAAGAATCATATTTTCCGTTTTTTCTTTATTACCAATAACAAAGTTATCACTAACAACGGAAACTTTTATATCTTTAAGATCGGTATTGCCTACATAATTAATTGTACCACCGCTAAACGTTATATTTTTTCCATAAGCATTACCGTCTAGTGGACTTAAGTTTAAATTTGCATCCAGGTCTTCATTAAAACCGATATCAACATCACCAGTTATAAAAGCTTGCTCCTGGGTATATTTGAAAAGCTCTTCTGTAGTCTCATTTTTAACAATTTCAATAGTGGCTGATGCTAACCTTGGTAACAGATTAAGTTTAACTATTTTGCTAATAGGAAAAGGGCCATGAAAGATTTTTGTGGCAAACTTAACAATGCTATTTTTTTCTTCATTATTCTCTTTATTCTCTTTAATATTAATAATGATATCTGCATTAGAAGTGAAAATTCCACGCTGATAATTTTCTGTTTTAACATTAATACCTGCTTCCGGTGCATTATTCTCTATTGTGGTATTCGTACGTTCAATGAAACTATCAAATTCTCCCTCAATTTTTCTTCCGGTATACCAAGAGCCAATTGTCCAAATTATGGCAACAATTACTATGACACTTACAGCTACTAACGATTTCTTCATATATACATCCCTTAAGGATTTTAGCGGGTAAAAATAATCAAATTTAACAAAATATATTATATACAGCTTTGAATGTATTTTAATTTTTGCTAATAAGTAAAAACTCTGGCCAGTTTACCTTTTCCATTAAGCATAATTTGTTTTTCAGATGCGGATATAAATATAGACTCCCCAGATAGAATTTCTGCTGTTTGGTTTTCTGAGGTAATAGATATCTTACCTTCAACACAAAATAAAATCGTTGCTGAACTGTTTTCTATTGTAGTCAATTGATTATCAATTAGATATAAAGAAAAAGCAAAATCATCTACCGGAATGGGATAACAAAATTCATTATCGTGTATATTCGGTTGTAGCAATAATGTATTGCGGGCTTTGACAATGAAGTCTAAATTAGCTAGTAATTCAGCAGTATCAATATGTTTGTTCGTTAATCCTGCACGCAGTACATTGTCAGAATTGGCCATCACTTCTAATCCAACACCTTCAATATAGGCATGTGGCGTTCTAGCATAAAGAAACATCGCTTCACCTGGTTGTAATTCAATAATATTCAGTAACAATGGTGCAAATAATCCATTATCGTCTGGGTATAGTGGTAGTATTTTTTGGATTGTGTGCCAAGGCTCTCCTTTTTCTTGCTGTAGAACAGATTTTAAGGTAGTAAATAGCGGTTGTTTTTCTCTTGTTGTTAGACTTAATAAATGGCTAAAAAGTTTTGCCAGTTGAGTTTCTGTTGGAGTCTTTAAAAATAGTTGAATATTTGGTGAGGCATCCGCAATTGGTATCAATAAATTAGCGATTTCATTTAAAGGGCGAAATGAATTTATAGCCTTGAAGGGCGTTAAAGCATAAATTAATTCATGTTTATGATTATCGTCTTTATAATTAGGATTTGGACAATCAAGATCAATCTTAGCCGCGTTTTCACGCTTAAACCCAGCTTCGGCAGAAATTTTATCTGGATGTACTTGAATTGAAAGGGGTTGGGCTGCACAGAGTACTTTGAATAGAAAAGGCAATCGATTAAATTTTTGTGCAACTTTTTCGCCAAGGTAATATGTCGGATCGGTCGCAATTAGTTTATCTAACGATATTTTTTGCTGAGTATTAAAATCTTCAACTATAGAGCTGGCTTTGGGATGTGCTCCCATCCATAATTCAGCCATCGGTAAATGCTGAGGATTTTTGATATGGTAAAGTTTAGTTAGGGCATCTTTACTTCCCCAGTTATAGTGTTGAATTTTATTGATCATTTTAAACATATAATACTGCTCTTAGTTGATAAAAATTTATTTTTAACTGTAATGCAATAAACTCGCTTATCTCTCACATTTTAAATTAAAAATAGTGCATTATTTCAAGTACAATCAGTTTATCTGTAAAGATGGATTATGCATATCCAATTATTTTATGCTAAGGAGATAACAATAATGTCAGAATATCGCATTGAAAAAGACTCAATGGGTGAAATTAGAGTCCCTGCAAATAGGCTGTGGGGCGCTCAAACGCAACGTTCGTTGGAGCATTTCCATATCTCAGTGGAAAAAATGCCTGTTGCTTTAATCCATGCATTGGCATTAACTAAAAAAGCAGCAGCTGAAGCAAATACCGATTTAGGTTTGATATCGAAGGATAAAGCTAATGCTATTATCGCCGCTGCTGATGAAGTCTTAGCGGATAAGCATATGACTGAATTTCCATTAGCAATCTGGCAGACTGGTTCTGGTACGCAAACTAATATGAATATAAATGAAGTATTGGCGAACAGAGCAAGTGAAATTTTAGGTGGAAAGAGAGGACAGCAACGCTTAATTCACCCGAATGACGACGTAAATAAAAGCCAGAGTTCTAATGATGTATTCCCAACGGCGATGCATGTGGCTGCTATTATTGCTTTACGTCAACAACTGTTACCTAAACTAAAAGAACTACAAACCACTTTTAAGCAAAAATCTGATTCTTTTGATAATATTGTCAAAATCGGGCGTACTCATCTTCAAGATGCAACACCATTAACTTTAGGCCAAGAAATATCTGGCTGGGTAGCAATGTTAGCTCATAATGTCCGACATATCGAAGAGAGTATTCCTCATCTCTGTGAACTTGCTTTGGGTGGAACGGCGGTTGGTACGGGGTTAAATACCCATTCTGAATATGCCATTAAGGTCGCCAGTAAAATTGAAAAATTGTCCGGCCAGCCATTTGTCACTTCGCCTAATAAATTTGAATCTTTAGCTACTTGTGATGCTTTAGTTCATGCCCACGGTGGTTTAAAAGGTTTAGCTGCTTCATTAATGAAAATTGCTAATGATGTAAGGTGGTTAGCATCAGGTCCGCGTTGTGGTATCGGAGAAATTATGATCCCTGAAAATGAGCCAGGTAGTTCGATAATGCCAGGAAAAGTCAATCCAACACAGTGTGAAGCGTTAACTATGCTTTGTGCTCAAATTATGGGTAATGATGTTGCTATTAATATTGGTGGTGCATCAGGTAATTTTGAACTTAACGTTTTCCGCCCCATGATTATTAATAATTTTTTACAATCAGTTCGTCTATTGGCGGATGGTATCTTTAGCTTTAATGATCATTGCGCTAAAGGTATTGAACCTAATCGTCAGCGTATAGATAGATTATTACACGAATCATTAATGCTAGTTACTGCGCTAAATACTCATATCGGTTATGATAAAGCCGCTGAAATTGCTAAAAAAGCACATAAGGAAGGATTGACCCTTAAGCAAGCAGCATTAAAACTCGCTTATTTAACAGCAGAAGAGTTTGATAGTTGGGTGAACCCTGAAAATATGGTAGGTAGTATGAAAAAGTAGTTTTTATTTTTTTGCTTATGTTTTATTTTTATATTGTTAATATCATAGTTAGAAAGCGTACCTAATTTTGTTATATGTTTTACATCACTAGTAAACGATAAAAGTGGAAGAGGGCAAGCGTATTACACCTGTCGGTTTTCATTCGCGTACCAAACTCTGGCAATTGGCTGAACTTTTACTGGGCGTTGTATTTTTAATATGGCATCATTAGGGATGCCATTTAAGTCTTGGATCTCTTTTTCAATTAAATTGCGCCATTGTTGCTTAGTATATGCCGACATTGCTTTTTCAGATTGATAGTTTTTATGTAGTCGCTCAAGTATTTGCGCTTTTGTTACTTTGTTTATGATATTTTTATTAGCCCAGCCAAAATTAATGCTATTGGGTGAGTCGACATAATTGATTTTACGATAGGCATTAAGGGTAATTAACCCATGCAATTGTTGGTGAATAAATTCAAATCGTTGTTCTTTTGTTATACCCGATTCGTGAGTGACAATATTTTTTAATTCGGGTTTTAACTTATTAATTGTTTCCTGTTGGTGTTTTATAATTGAGTAATTTTGTGCCGAAAGATTAAAACATAGGGTACCAAGTAGCCTTGTTGCGGTTTTATTACTAATATGTTGTGGGCTATTATGAATAAATAATTTGTTATAATTTGTTAATGCTAAGTCTAAAGCTGCTTTTCCTGTCAAAGTACTAATTGCTATTTGGTTAATATCATTATTTTCATCTCCTTTCTTTGTTTCAGGTAATTTAAATACAATGGCTGAAGTTAGCGATAAGGTATTAATTTCGGTTAAAAAAAAGCCAACTTATTTTTCAATAAATCAAAACATTTTGATAACTTATATCTTGCGTCATATTTCATATGAAAACCTTAATTTAGTTACAATATGATTTATATTATAACAAAAAAAACTCCTAACCTACTAAAATATAATAAAATTTCTACAGGACAAATTACCTGATTTACTAAAATGTTGTGAAGGAGGTAATAAACACAAAAAATAATGGTGGTAATAAAGGCAAACAGACTAAATACAATGGTTGCTATCCTCCAAGAAAAATGATCGGTTAAAATATCGGTAACTAAGCGCCCACTCATACCACCTATAGAGTTACCACTGATATATAATCCCATAGAAAACGCTAAATAATTAGGATGAATTTCTTCACTGAGATAAGTCATGGCAACTGCCGCAATACCACTTAAATATTCCTTTATTGGAATATTTGTTAGTTCGACCAACTATTCGTCATACTCCAGATGCACCTAAAATCGCTCATGATGAGTTAAAAAAATGGGGCCAATGACACTCAATGAATATTAATGTTAGCTAGGGTATTGCTGCTCCTTATATTTTAGGTATTGATTCCTACAAACGCTTCTTTTACTGATCTATCGGTATTATTACTTACAGATGCTTGGGATACACTTATCTGGTTAGCTGCTTTAATGATGGCTAATGAGTTGAAAATTCTAGGATTTACGACTTGCTTTGGCAATCTTATTGGTGACAGTCTTAGCTATAGTATTATGTAAAATACTAATTGGGTTATTATTCTATTAATGCATTAATGCTTGCTTTTTCTAGCAGCCTCTATTACTCCTTAACTCAATATTCCCATGCTCGTGAACCTATTCTTTTTGGCGTGGGCTATGTTTCAACAGGTGTATGGTGGAAGGTTGGTTTTATTATTAGCTTAGTCAATCAGACTATTTTTCTTACAATTGGCCTATTATGGTGGAATAGTAGTAAATTTTTATTATAATAATGCTTATTATGTGGCATAGAAATTTATTCTCTATGCCATAATTTGCAGCAGCAAAAGCACTACACATGATTAAGATAATTGCTATCATTACCTATCTCTATAAGATGTTTTTTTTATAACTGCATTCCAGATCACAAAATAAAAGCTAAAATTCACATATAAAAAAATGCTCTTCATAATTGCTATTGATTTTAATAAATTGAGTGAAATTTATATGAATGAGCAAGTAGGGAATACTGATCAAATAAAACGGTTCAATTTAAAGCTTGTCTATCGACTTATCGATCAATTTGAATCTATTTCTCGAATTTCTTTGTCAAAAAAAACAATTAGTGCCAGCTGGTACCACAAAAATTACCAGACAACTTATCAGTGTGCCCTTAATAAAAAAAAAAGGGGGTAGGGTGTACGAATTTCCTGATTTAGGTTTTAAGGGAAGATCAATAACTGGCTTAGAAATAGTTGGCAGTTTTTATGTATTAGAATTAATAAAGGTTAATTAATTCCATCGCTACTTGCTATCAAGGACTGTTTAAGAGATTGGTAGCAATTAGTGTAATTACTAATGCTATTATTAATTCAATCGATGGTTTTTTTCCTGTGTATCTAAGTATAAAAACAATATTATTCAAATCGTGATTGATAATCATGTCAGCGATTGTATTGTTACTAAAGGGAATATCCTACCTTTAGGTAATAGTCATACGATTGAAATTGGGCATATTAATATCAATTGCTATTGTGGTAATCAAGACTGTTTGGAAAACCGTATTGCGATCTCACAAATTTCATGACTAATCAATATCCTGATTCTAGCCTAAATAAAGAGAAAATCTCTATCAATGATTTTGTCAAGCTATTAATCGGCAAGATAAAATTGCTGTTGATATTCTTGAAAAAGTAGGGCGGCAAATCGGTAATACCCTTGCTGTAAAATGGTTAATATTTTTAATCACCAATTAATTTTAATTGGCTCACCTTTAAATAAGGTAAAAAATCAGCTATTTTCTGTCATTACCAAGCATATTCTACAAAAATCTCTACCTTGCTACCAAAATAAAATGTCTCTTGTTGCCAATGAATTTAATAATGAAGGAACATTATTGGCTACCGCTATTATCAAAGATGCCTTATATAATAGCTCTCTACTGGCTAAATTAGTGGAAGGATAAAAATTTGGCAAAAACTAATCAAGCAAAAAAATTGAGCTACCGCAAACTTATAAAAAATACAATATATTAAACTCCATCAAAATTTCAGAAGATATCAATCCTGAATGAACTAAACAAAGTTACCAGTACTATTTTACAATCATCACCTATTTCTTTAACTTCCAATGAAATAAATCCAGTAATCATCCAAAATAGCCACGAAAAGGAACATATTATTGATTTTAATGAAATTAACAAAAATAACTATTCTAAAATAAAAAACCAATTATATTATTATTGAAGGCTGTGTGGAGGATGACGTCATTTACTTACTCTACAAACGTTTTATTCTGACTGGGTGATCCAATAGAAAATTCCTGTTATTTTAGTTGTTGGTTATACAACCGGGTTGTATTAACCATGGTATCTTAACAGCACACACCATCATTCAATACGGGATTAGTTTAGTTGGATGGATAGCAAACTTTATTAATCCTGGATTAACTTGTTATGCACAAACTAAAGATTTATTAAAAAGCAGAATAAAATAAAGTGAACAATAAAAAAAAGGGTGCATTTAATGACACCCTTAATTCATTATCCGTTACTGAGATGAGGTAAACGGGTGTAAACAATTTTAAATTTATCATTTTGACAATGACCAACAACCTTAACTTTTGTTGCATCTATTTGTTCAGTTGGTACGATTTCTAGTTTAAATGCATCTAAAGAAATGCCCTTTTTAACAATTTTGTCTGTAATATTTTGCTTAACATCTTCACAAGAAGATGATGTTAATGCCATCGTTGGTACGGCAAAACATAGCAATAAGCTTAATAAAAATATATTTTTCATGTCCATTTCCTTAATGTTTAAAACGTATTTAAGGACGTATATAGGTTGCCCGGTATTACTGTCCAAACAACAACGTTTTAGTCTTAGATTCCCATAAGCATTTAAGTTACTAGTTTTATAGACAGCTTCACTTTCGTCAATTACCATCGTGAACAAATAAATTCTACCGCAGAAACAGTTCCGATAGACAAATAACACGCCAATAAAGCTAATATTGATATACTTTTAAACATAATTTACCACATTCTTGTTAGTACAAAAATATTTTTTCTAGTTGAATAGAACTATATTATAACAAAATATATTTAAAGATTATTAATTATCATTATAAAGTTCTTTATTTACGCTTAGGTCAGCAAAAGATTGGCAAACAGGCATCATTTCTAGAATATTAACATGCGCAGGTAACGTTGAAACCCATAAAACTGCTTCAGTAATATATTCTAAGGTAATGAATTTACTTCTCCTTTTATAAGCTTTTGTGACTTTTTTCATATCACCTTCTAAGGCGCACATAAGAGCAATTTTGTTCCAGATACCAAACCTGGCTTAATATCGGTTACTCTTATTTTTTTACCTTGTAAATCAATACGAAAATTTAGAGAAAATTATTTTACAAATGCTTTAGTGGCACCATAAACATTTCCTCCCTTATATGACCAGTTAGTTGCAATTGAGAAAATGTTGATGATGTGACTGCCACTATTCCTGGTAATATTGCGCGGGTCATATGAACTAATCCTTTCACATTGGACTCAATCATAATATCCCAGTCATCTGTATTAGCCAGTCCAGCATTATTTACTAGTACATCAATTTTTTAAAATTTAAGTTGTTAACTGCATCATTAATTGCTTGCTTATCCATTATATCTAGCAGAATAGAGTAAAAAAAATTTTCCTAACTGTCGATGCAGCTTTTTTAACCATGTCTCCCATCGACCTGTGCCAATAACAATGTGGCCATTAGAAATAAATTTTTTAATTATCGTTTTACCAAAAGCCAGAGTAACACCAGCGATAAAAATTATCATTATTCACCTCCTTTTATTATTTGATTCTAATTAGATGTAAGTAAAAAACCTCACATAAAAAGAGTCAAGAGATATCTTTGAGGCATGCTAGTACTCATTAAAGCAATAATATTGCTAGCAGTGATCCCAAGCTCTCAAAAAAGTGAATTTATTTTGTTTGTGAGCCGATTAAATTGCTCGATTTCAATTTTAGTTCAATGGGTGCAATTCAAGATTATCAGTGTAAATTAAGCGATAATTAAAATCATTTTTAATAATTAAATACCATCAAAATGTGGCTAAAGCAATATACAATTAGTTGCTTTTTATGATGTTATTAATATAAATTGTTACTTAAAATAGTTATCAAAATTGATTATATCAATATCACCACAAACAATAAAATAATAATTTATAATTATCCACTTCAGAATAAAAGTTATAACATAAGTCAACATTTCTGACCGAAGATACACTACACTAAAATTAACTAACTAACTAACTAACTAACTAACTAACTAACTAATATAATGATTAATTTTATTGCAATTTAGCTATTTTATAATATATAAATAACAATTTGTATCTTACACTATGTGAGAACATGAAAGATGATTTAATTTAAAAATCAATCTACTGATATATTAATCAACTATTAGTTAACAAATAAAAAATATTTTAACACTAATATCCACTTTAAATTAAAGTGAAACAATTAATGACATAAAATTATCATGGAGATGACAAAAAATTTTTTACTTTACGTACTATAAACTCTGTATTTAATGCTGTGCTAGTTAATTAAAATCCGGTGGAGGAGTATGTGCGATTAATCAACGTAGCTATTGTTGCATGGTGTTTTTCTATCATCATGTATTCTACTGGATTTTTTTTGATTTGCTTTAGCAGTGGATTAGTCTCTAGCCTGCTAATTATCTATTATTTTAGGAGAAATATTTTGTTTAAGAAACGGGAAATTGAAAGTACAGAAAATAATCTTGAAAACAAAAGTGACAAGAAAACCATTATATGCTCTGAAACTTGTTTCACAGGCGATATTGTCTCAGATGTAGATATACTTATTGATGGTAAATATATCGGCAATATTTTATGTAAAGAAAACACGGTTATTGTAACAAAAAATGGTATGGTAACAGGCAGTATATTAGCAAAAAAATCAATTATCGATGGCAAAATTGATGGTTGTGTTGAATCCAATTTAATCGAAATTCAAAAAAATGGTATGATCGAAGGTGAAATATATAGTGAAAATTTGTCCATTGAGGATGGTGGATTCTTTATTGGAATATCGAAAAAAATCACAGTAGATCTGAATAAAAAAATACCTGAACGAAATAACGTGCAAGAACATAAAAAACATCAAAAAATAGATGCCGAAAATGCTATTGCTTTAATAGAAAAGAAAGAAAAAGTTTCTTAATTATTTATTATGCAATTTGACTGGAAACATATTTTATGTTTCCAGTTGTAATATTCATATAGGGAAGGGAAAAGTTAAGGCTAGCAATAAGTCAACTTACATACAAATTTCAAAATTTTTGAGATCATGAGTATAAATAACTCTAATTATTCATCCTTAAGTCAATCAGCCGTAAAAAAGATGACCGTATTTACAATGATTCAAAAGCAAGACTTATCGGCAGCGCAGGAAAAATTAACCGCGTTACCAACAAAATCGAAGTCTTTCAAAATATCCCATTGCATTGATGACCCCGAAGATAAAATGCATCTTAACCGTATTTAGCATCAGCAAATCACAATTACAGAATCTTACCGGCAATAAATTTAACGTCATTCCTTTCTATCAAGTGATTACTATCGATTTTTATCAATAACGACCTGATTGGTATGTCGAGCCAGTCAGTGTTTTTGAACGTTAAAATACTGTTTATGAATTTAAACAAGTTGTAAATGCTTAAATTAAAAAAGGTGAACAATTATGGCTGCATTTCTCTTATATCAAACGGTGATTAGTGGAAAAGTCATCTGTGTTAATACCTCTAATGACGGACAGGTTTATACCACTGTTATTTTACCCGCACCAGAGCCTTATTCTAAACCGTCCGTTGTAAAAATTCGTTCTAAACGGTATTTAGAGAAGATGGATTCAGAAATCAATGAATAAACTGGTTGGCCATATTTCTGGTTTTGAGCGTTCGTTTAGATATAACGATAAATAGACCGGACAACCTTTAACGGATCATAGCGTCGAAATATTTCTTGATTTGGTGGAATAGGTAATCGCTATGGCTGCTCAGGAAAATAATATTGTGGGTGAGATTTTTTCAAAAACAACGAATGACTGTCAGACAATTGCATTAACTATAAAAGAGTTGCCATATCAGGAACTTCTTAAGATTGATTATTTAGTCGCGGCACAATTTTAGGTGATTCCTTTTACCTTGGTAATCGGACTTTGGTTATTTTCCAAAGGTCTTGGTTTAATAATTAATATGTTTAAAGGTGTTTAATTATGTTTGCTAAATTAGGTTTAAATAAGTTTTTTAACAAACTTAATATACGTGCTTTATATCTAAGTATTGGTATTGGTTTATTTGGTGTTTTCAATTTTGGATTGGTGAGCTTGCTAATCTTCCCGCAGGCGGTACCGCGGTTGATTATAGTAGATTAACTAATTCTCTTAACTTTAGTGCTGTAATGACGGCTATTTTAGTCGTTGCAGGTGGGCTTATTGCCGTTTATTAATTATGGTTCGTGGTGCGTAAGTAAGGAGAGGCGCAAATTAATACCTTTTTATATTGTATTGATACTGACAATCGGATTTTATTTTCTGTGTTTTTGTGGCGGGGGTGGGGGGCTGCTATGCACTTGTGGAGTCATACAAGGGTTGGATTGATATATTTTTTGTATCTCGTCGTTTTATCTGGTGCGCCGTAAAACCCCGTCGTTCAGGGCGCGGACATAAGGCGAAAATCTCGAAGGGCTTCAAAGGTTATTTCGTAGTGTCTTGTTGCTCAATATATTCCTTGATGATTGATATTGACGTGCCACCACAGCTTGCTGCAAAATAACTCGGACTCCACAAAACGCCTTTGTAGTAATAACGACTAGCAATATCCGGCCAATCACGGCGGAGTAATCGACTTGATACTCTATGCTTCGGAGGATAATTAATTAGTAGGTGAACATGGTCTCGTTCACCATCCATTTCAACTAACTCAACATCAAAATCATAACACACACTGGCAAAGTAGCTTTTAAGTTTTTCTATTGCATCCTGATCAAATATTTTTCTCCGGTATTTTGTGACAAACACCAAGTGTAGATGCATCAGGAAAACACAGTGTCTTCCAGAGCGAATATCATTTTTTTTCCATAGGCCAAAGTATAATAGATCATATGAAACGACTACAAGCATTTAAATACCAGCTAAGACAAAATGGTCAGCAAGCACGTAATATGCGACGCTTTTCTGGGGCTTGTCGCTTCGTTTTTAACCGTGCTCTGGCACTTCAGAATGAAAACCATGAATCTGGAAGTAAGTATATTTCCTATACCAAAATGGCATCATGGTTAACAGAATGGAAAGATCATACAGAGAATCAATGGCTTAAAGAAGCACCATCACAGCTCTTACAATAGTCGCTTAAAGATTTAAAACGCGCCTATAAAAATTTCTTCCAGAAACGTGCAGCGTTTCCCCGTTTCAAAAAGCGAGGGCGTAACGATGCTTTCCGCTATCCACAGGGCATGAAGTTGGATTAAGAAAACAGTCATATATTTTTGCCTAAGTTAGGTTGGTTGCGCTATCGCAACAGCCGTAAAGTAATTGGTAAAGTGAAAAACGTCACGGTTAGTCAATCATGCGGTAAGTCGTACGTTTTAGCATACAAACAGAGTTTGAAGTTCCTGAACAATAACACCAATCAACCTCTATGATTGGTGTTGATGCAGGAGTATCTAAACTCGCTACACTTTCAGATGAGATGATATTCGAACCCGTTAACAGTTTTAAAACAAATCAAAGTAAGTTGGCAAAACTCCAGCGTCAGTTAAGCCGTAAAGTGAAATTCAGTGCTAACTGGCAGAAGCAAAAACGTAAAACTCAACGCTTACACTCGCACATAGCGAATATTCGCCGAGACTATCTTCACAAAACCATAACGAAAATCAGCAAAAACCACGTTGTGATTGTCATTGAGGATTTGAAGGTCAGTAATATGTCAAAATCAGTAAAAGGCACATCAGAGCAACCCGGTCGAAACGTCAGAGCTAAATCAGGTTTAAACCGCTCGATACTCTCGATCAGGACTGGTATGAAATGCGCCGTCAGCTTGAATATAAGCAACTCTGGCGCGAAGGTCATCTTTTAGAGCGGTACCTCCGGCGTACACCAGCCAAAAATGCGCTTGCTGCGATCATACGGTGAAAGAAAACCGCCTGTCACAAAGCAAATTCGTATGTCAGGTATACTTATATACAGTGAAGGCTGATGTAAATGGTGCTCGTAACATTTTAGGGGCAGGACATGCCGTACTTGACTGTGGAGGAAGGGTTCAGTCAGGCCGTCCTATGAAGCAGGAACCCACCGAAATGATTCAGGCTCCGGTCTGAACGTAGTAGGAATCCTCGTCCTTTAGGGCGGGGAGGATGTCAACTGCTTTTTATCCTGTTTTGGTAAGTGAAAATTTTATTGCCATTAATAATGCACTGTCTAATAAATATCCTTTTTATGCAGTAAATATTATGAGGGTCACGATAGACATCCTATAGCATTACGAACATTTAAGGATGAGAAGGTAAAAAAATAAAGGGGTCTTTTATCGCATGCCTTCACGATCTTGTAAATTTAAGAAAATTACATCGGTTTCTGATGTGGGTATTTTTAATAATGTTCAGATTGAATATGTTGTTACTATTATTGGTAGTTTAGGTGATGGATTAGAAGGCACGGGCTTTTATACGGTTTCAGTTCATGAGAATGATAATTTTGATAAATCTAAATCTGATGATGCAACCCAAAAGTCTACACCGGAAGAAATTTGTAAGAAGAAACCGCCTTTATCTGGTGTTAGAAATGTTTAGTGTGACCGTTATACTTACTGTTGAAGGCTATTACTATAATGATCGTAAGTTTTGAGTATAATACCTGATGTTAAATATCAATAAGTATAATTAAGATAAAATTAACTTAAATTAATAGGAACCATTATCTCATGAATAATATAAATGTTTTTCCATCTATTTCATCATCAGAGAGACAAGATCTAAATATTATTAATAATGCTCATGTTATTAAATCACAGTTACCGCAATCCCCTACGCCAAATGAAATGTCATTAAGTATGGTAGGAGAGAAAAAAACAGGGAAAATCACCTATCAACAGGCAGACGAGGCTTTAGGAAGGGTGTTAACCGTTTTCCAAAACACAGAGAATCTTACTCTAAAAAATATCGAGAAAGCATCAATTAACGATTTGTTTTTATTGTCATCAACCCTTAGTTTAAAGATATTCGGTGATACTGCAAATTCAGTAGCTAAGTCCAGTAAATTGATGACGGACACTCAAGCTTTTTTACGTGATCAAAACGTTAAGGTATTTCAAGAACAATTGGCAAAAAAAATTGAGCAATCAGAAAAAAATAAATGGTTAGTTCTTTTCGATTGGGTAGTTGGAGTGGCTGAAATAGCTTATGGTACTGTGTTAACTTATGTTGGACACCCAGCGGGTCCAGTTTATATAGCCGCTGGAGTAGCCGGTATAGTTAAAGCTATTGCTGAAACAGCAATATATTTTGACCTGGGTGATAAAGAAATGTGGCATAAAGTTGCTGATATAGCATTTTACGTGCAAACAATACTTGAAGTTGGTGCAATTATTTTAGATATTTGCAAAGGTGGGGCATTAGTAACGTTAGGCAGAGGGCTCATAAAAGGAACAAAAATTATCTTAAAAGAGATGATCCCCCAATTAACTCAAGCAATTTTAAAGAACTCAATAGCGGAAGGTTTCAAAATTATGAAGGCACTCGCCGATAAATTTTATAAGATGTTTGTTCGTGAAATAATTCCTTATCTTAAAAATCTTAAGTCAACGAAAGGCGCTATAGAAACAGGTGCTCGCATTTTGACTGACGTGACTAATAGTGGTCTAACTATTGCTAAAGGAAATATTAATTTAGAAAAAGCAAGACTTCAAAAAGATATCGAAGAGTTAACTCTTAAACAAAATTTCTTCGAATTTTGTTTTGACTGGTATGATAAAATGAAAGAACAGCAACAGAAAACGCTTAAAAGTCTTGTAGATAAGCAAGCCGATAGTTTAGAAGGCGCCAGTAAAAACATAAGTGATACAGGTAAGTTACAGGCACGTATTGCTAGCTCAATTGTTTAGTCGTTTAGTTTTCTTGATGACCAATCTTTTTAATATGTCCTTCAGGACATACCATGCAGTACTCGGTAGTTTTAAAGATAATTGTTCATCAATCCGCCGAAGCAAGGGGGCTTATCGGGTAGTAGGAAACTTCTGTGCTTGCGCATTCTGCTAAGCCTGATTTTTTATTATGGCAATTGCCTAGTATTGATGTTTAAGTAAAATGATACTGAGTAAAAAGAAATGATGAAATGGTTATCTGTGTTGACAATAACCATCTTTATTATTGGACTGTGTTAGTGATATCGATGATCCGGATTTAAGGTTCGCACAATGGCGTTATGCTGAAGCCGTTTGCGAAAATCGTTCCTTGCAGACGGCGGCCATTTACACATAACGCCATTGTGCGAACCTGTGGTTATATTGTTAATGGTTAGAATGTTTCTTAGCTATTTTTCAACAAAAACGGTGAAAATAGGTTTCAAATTCATTTGAAATTCTGTCAGACATTTAATAAACAAAGCGAGTTAAAATATTTTAGCCTATCACTTTAAAATATTTACTTAAGAATAAACCTATTAACTTTGATCTTTTAGAAGGAATTGATTATGTCTATTAGTATCGGTTCAGGTTATTTTTACACCCAGATCAATAATGAAAAAATTAACGACATTTTAGAGAAAAATACGCCTCCTCACATGAGCTTATGGGAGAAAATAAAGGAATTTTTTTGTTCAACACATCAGGCTGAAGCACAAGAATGCATTTATAAACTTTGTCATCCCCCAGTCGGAACAACACCAGATGATGTAGAGAATACTTTTAAAAGGCTTAGTGAATTAGCCCATCCCAAATGGAAAGGTAATTTCCTGAATAGAATGAAATATTTTGATGATAATAGTTTCCATATTATGGATAAAAATGGAGATGAAATTTTATCTATAGTTATAGGCTATAACTATAAAGTCACAACGGGAACGTATCGTTGCTTCTATATGGATGGTACTAGCTATAGTTACCCCTTGCAAGACTCAATAAGACAAACAGTAATCGATAGCCCAAGAAAAAAAAACATTTTATAAACCTATTCCAGTATAGGTTACAACTTTCGTTAGTTTTCTTCTTCAAAGCCCCACAATTTCTCGCTAAAGCTGCGGTACTATGGGGCTTTTCATCAAATTTACTACAATTACAACCAAACATGAATCCTCAATTATTAATCGGTTTAGCTCAAATTCATACAAAACCCTATCGTACGAATAAGACATATATTATGGCGACTAAGATGACAAATATTACTATGTTTTTAGGTGTAGTTTCCATGTCATTTCTTACATAATTGTTAAATTTATAAGAGTGCATGACTAATTAAATTATGTCACTTGTGCGGATTTCACATTATTTTACATATTTTGGTATTTTTATTTAACATTTTCTCAGCTTGATTTATTACCCTCATCTCTTTCGTTATCTTTTTTATTACTTTTATCAAATAATTAGTGTCAGTCGGATTTTTTATTATAGATAAGTTCGTCAACTGAACAATTTAAAGCTGTATTAATTGATTGAATAGTTGGATTTTTTTGTTTATTTCTTTCTATTCTTTATAATTAAGAAAATGATATTTGTGTTTTTTCGGCTAACTCTTACCTAGTCATTCCTAAAGCTTCTCTCCTTGTTCGTATATTGTCGCCTATAGACATAAAAACTTTCTCTTGAAAGTCATTTATAGAAATAATAACTTACTTATGAAAATAGTAAGTTGATTATTTAAAGATGAGTATGTAGTTAGAACATCTCGAGATATGGGGCATGGGGGGAGGATCTATTGATTTTATGAAGATTACTAAATTAAGCGGTATTAGCTTGTCTGCTCGTGATGTTAAATTTGAAATAAAAGACGATTTATCTGTTCAGGGATTAACCCATCCTTTTGAATCGTTACCCTCCCATTTTACCAGTCTGGGCATGAAAGTTTATTAGGGAACCCATTTAATTTTTCCGTGGGTCAATCTTAAGGCTTCACCGCCAAGCTTTTGCAGGGAAATAATGTATTCATGTGGTCTGGAATTAATCACTAATTTAGCGGTTTCCATGCCAGATCTTTTTAATCTGTTAGATGTGGTGAATACAGAAAGTTTCTGAGCTTCATACGACTGCTACCGGCGGAAAGTATTTGTAAACAGGTTATTTCTAATTTTAAAAATATCAGTCATGGACAGACCAAAGCGACGAGAGCAAATGATTATGAATCCACGGTTTATTTTAACCACGGCTCTCAACACCGGGAATAGTGTATTTATTACAAGGCGCCTGAATTGGCAAAGCGTTCGAGGGAAATTCAAAAAAATCACTGGGTAATACCAGTGATGCTTAACTGCGAAATCAGTTTGTAATTTTAAATGATAAACGACTGACGGATTTTGCTAATAACCTGTTGAGATTAGAAGGGCGATAAAAAAAACGTTTTTTAAAAGATAACCAGCTCCCGATGAATTTTTCGACATTGTGGGCTTATCAGGATGAATTTGAGAAGAAAGGTAAAAATTTAATTTATGTGTTGTGGGAAAAGAGTTTTAAGGATTTGCTTAAGGCGTTAAGAAGTGAGGAAATGAATATTTATAATGATGAACATATTTTTGAACGATTAAAATCACATTATTATTTTATCACACCAAAAGGCAATATTTTATATGCCAAAGCGCAGCGGATATTTGGTTTTTATCGTCGTTTAGTCAATGAAGGATTTTACAATGTCCTTAATTCTATGAGTCGAATGACGTTTTGGCGTTATTTAACCTTCTTAATCGATGGCATTAGCAAATTCCAGTTACAGAATCTTACCGGCAATAAATCTAACATAATTATTTTCTATCAAGTGATTACTATCGATCTTTCTCAACAACGACCTTATTAGTATGTTGAGCTAGTGAGTGTTTTTGAACGTCAAAATACTGTGTTGCAAATGCTTAAATCAAGAAAGGTGAACAATTATGGCTGCATGACCCTTATATCAAACGGTGATTAGAAAAGTCATCCGGGTTAATATCTTTAATGACTGATAGGTTTATACCACTGTTATTTTACCCGCACCAGACCCTTATTCTAAACGGCGTTTAGGGGCGGAGAGTTCAGAAGTCAATGAACTGGTTTACCGTTTTTCTAGCTATGAGCGTTTTTTTGATTTTAAGGATAAAAAGTCAGGAAAATCTAAGAAGGGTAATAGAGTTGAAATGTTTCTCGATTTGGTGGTGATAAACCAGTCGCTGGAGAAATTTGCAACGTTTTATCAAGGATCGCGTTAGAACACCTACAAAATAACCAAACTGGTGGTGTTAGAATTACGCAGCTGTTATCGGGTCCAATGTGTATCTCGGTTAAGCTATTTAAGAATAATCGCAATTCATCTTATCAGTGCAGTTATGACAAAGCGATTTTCCCACTTTATCATTCTTACCAAGGCGGGCTGCGGCAAGAGCAGGTGGTCGATAAGCGCCAGAGTATTTTTAGTTTGCGTAGGCTTTTGATAATTGCATTGGGGTTTTTGTTACTGCTGTCTTTTTCGATTTATTATCTGAGCCATTTTTTCCGGTCAGGCGATGTTATCAAAAGATTCACCAGTTTCCCCGTCGGTTAATCCGTCTGTTTCTTCACAACCTTTGTATCAACATTCATCGTTACAGAATTTGTCTGTTCATTGGCGTATTGCCGGTAAAATTAGTCAGCGCGAGCAGACCTGGCTGGTATTATTGGGTGATCAGGGGCAACTCCGGATCGAATCCTTGTCGAAATTTCGTTTTTCGGATTTGCGTATGATGGGTGAGATTGAGGGTGACGTTGTAACAACATACTCAGGAGTCATCAAATGAAAAAGGCAGTGTTAGGCGTATTATGTTTGATGAGTCCGTTACTTTTTGCCAAAGGGGTAATGGTAGAGTTGAATAGTGTGCCGTTACCGCAAGCTTTGAATGTGCTTTACAGTCAGGTTTTTTTGCGTCCTTTCATGTTATCGCCCGAGTTGATCAATGATCCCCGTAAAGTGACTTTTCGTATTACTCCAGATATTGATGAACGGGCTTTTGTTAAGCGTTATTTGCATAATTTACAGATTGCGATCCATGAACGTGAGGGTATCGACTATTAGCTACTTTTACGACAAAAACACCTGAGGTATTACAGGAAAGCTATGTTTATCAGCCGCGTCATCTATCGTTCAGTTGAATATTTGTCTGATTTGTTACGGGGTCAGTTTGCAGGTAATTTTAATGCGTTGGGCCAGGGGATTTCTGGTAGTCAGATAGCACCACAGGATGCGGTATCAGGTACGGCGTCTGATTTTTTGAACCGGACGGGTGATGTATTGGTTTATTACGGTACCCGAGCGGATATTGTACGGTTAAAGGCACTGTTACCGAAAATTGATACGGTGACCAGATGAGGTGGTGGTTTCGGCGTATGTCTTTGAAGTACAGACAGCGGAGCGTAATGGTTCAGGTTTGGCGCTGGCAGCTAAACTGGTTTCCGGTAAATTGAATATAGGGATGGGTAAGGAAGCGGGATTTGATAATTTTGTCCGTTTTAATTTAGGTTCATTGGATGCCTTGTATGAACTGTTTCGGACGGATAGCCGTTTTCATGTGGTGAGTTCGCCGAGACTGCGGGTAAAAAATGGGGCGAAGGCGTCGTTTTTGGTGGGCTCTGAGGTGCCGGTATTAGGTCAGGTCAGTTATGCCGATAATAAGCCTGTTCAGTCGATAGAATACCGCTCTAGTGGGGTTATCTTGAATGTGCGTCCGCAAATCCGGCAACAGGGCGTTGATTTAACCATTGACCAGCAATTATCCAATTTTGCGAAAACGGAAACGGGCGTGAATAACAGTCCAACGCTTATCAAGCGTGAAGTGAGTACCCCAGGTGAGTGTGGCAGATGGCGATATTATCCTGTTAGGCGGTTTGGCGGAAAACAAGCTGACAGAAGCGGATACCGGATTTTCGTTTTTTCCAAAAGGGGTGTTTACCGGTGCTTCGGCGGAGAATAATAAGACTGATATTTTAGTCATTTTGCAGGTTAAGAAGGTTAAACGTTATGAGAAATAAATCGACTGAGAAAAATGGTACGTATGAATAAATATTACTATGACTGAAGAAGAATTTAATATTGTTCGAAGGGTGGGTAAAATGGAAGGTAAACCTGTGACATCTGTTTTTATGTGATTTATTTGTGATGGGAAAGTATTTGCAGTTTTAGGCGAAGTTTTAAAGACTATGGAGAGGTTGTTTAAGATTAAATCCGTATTTAGTGAGAAACGATAAATGAAATTCGTTCTTCTGGTTTGGTTACAATGGTAAAAAGCTTGATGATGAGAAAATACCGGCAAACAGAAGTAATCAAAGGGAAAGAATAAATAATGGGTTGTTTTTTGATTAAAGATATATGATCTGTAAGCATTAAGAACGTTTCTGCGCTGCGCTGTATAGCCAGAAGGAAATCCGACTATACAGCTATCATATAAACCTATGCAAGAGGTCTACTATGAGTGGATCTAATCTTACTGATTTTTCCAGACTTATGCAATGTGCTTTTTGTGCTTCATGATTCGATTGATGCCATTTCGGATGACGGCGTATCATCTGTTGCCGGATGAAAACCCGCAGGCCATTTTGTTTCAACGATTGGCGGAGTGCTATCAAACGGATTTGGTGGTATTGCATGAGGAACTTCTGTTTATGGTGTTATTTTTTCTGCCATCAAGGTTCGTATAATGCCCAACGTCGTTATGTTGAATAGCCGTCTGCGAAAATATCACCCCGCAGACGACGGTCAATTTATACATAACGTTATTGTGCGAACGTTTTAGGTTATTTACCTATTTGTATTTGATATCGTTCTCATTTTTTAGCGGATATTTTGCGCAATTGATTTGTTCATTTCTCCTAGCATCGTTTGCATACTATTGAGTAAACTAACCGTAACATTGTAAGTCTGCATGATTTTTTGAATTTGTAATTGAGATTGAGAAACAAAATCAGACGCTCTGTCTGATACGGTTTTGATAGCGGCCTTAACTGCCTGTAATTTACCTTGATTTAACTTTTTACCTTCCGGAGCGCTGTTGTCTATGCTCTTTCCATCAACAGTGATATTATTTTCTTTCATAAATTTCCTGATATCGTCAGGAAGGTAGTCTTCTCCTTTATCGCCCTCCTTGGCAACCTTAGCGATGATTTCATCAACTCGGTTAGCCATTTCTTGAGAATCTCTTGAGAAATCGGCTCTTTTTCTCATTTCAAGATATTTTGTGTTGGCTAAATCTGAGAGTAAGCTCATGAAGGTATATAGTATTTCTATGCCTTGAGATAATATAGGATCTTCTTTATAGCCATGTGTTGTAACACTATACAGTCCTGAAATATTATTACTGTTGAATGACTCAACTGGTGAAGTAATCATGATTTATCTCCTTAATTTCATGATGGCTCTTTTTTTGTCATATATAAAAAAATACACATAACGAGCTTGTTAAGTGTTAAATTGCTAAAGTAAATTTTAATGACGAATGGAAGAGCTTATTCGACTATGGAGTTCAACTAAATCTTTTGTAAAAGCTTTCATTTGTTCAGAAACTTGCCGGATTTTGTCTGCTAAATCATTAATATTTTTTGCGTAATTTTGGGCACTGGTTGCTTCCAGTTCTCCGGTTATTTTATCTAATTCGGCTAACTTAGTATCGTTAGCAGATTGTATTTGTGTAATGCCTTGTGTGCCATGACCCAAACCGGAACCAATCTGTCCTCCTACTGTTACACCCGTTTGCATTGCTCCATTAGCTCCAGCTGCTGCTCCGATCCCTGTTCCCGCCAGACCGGCTACGCCCGCAGCTATTTGTCCTCCTGCTGACCAGATTGCCGCAGAATTTGCGTTATCTATTCCTTCACGCTTTTTATCCATTGAGGCAACCTGGATATTCCATCCTAACTCTTGCTGTTTTTGATTAAATTCTTGCAAAATATCACGGAGTTTTTTTAGCATTTCAGATAGCATCATCATCAGCTCATTGATTTGAGAAATGCTCTCCATACCATCACTGTATGATGATGTATTATATCGAGATACTGAATTTACGGGGTGTAAAGTTGCTTGAATATTATCCATTATTTGTTCCTTTTCATGAGAAGATTGGAGCAAAATATCTGATGATTTTGCTTTTTTAACGTCTGGTTCCTTTATCTTCTAATATTGAAAAATACTCAATCAGTTAAATACCGGAATTATTTGATATAAAAAATTTTTATTGGTGACGATTTAAATAGCCTGACTTGATAGTAAAAATCCAAATAGGGGGGCGATTAATGGAACAACGGCAATATCGAATTTATCAGGCTCTAGTAATCATTCTTTACCTATGAACGTCGTAAATTTTGTGTCTGTAAAATAGGTTATTCCAAAATTATCAGTATAGATAGGCATCCCAAATTCATTTTTTTCATTGTTATAAAACGTCGATTAACTGTATTAAACAGGGTGTAACCGATGACGTCAGGGTTATTTTCTCTAAATTCAATTTCTATATTCTTCTAGTCGTTTTTTATTTCTTTTTCATTTACATCAGCTTTTTGTTAATTAAATATCTAAGAGTACATGACTTTTAAGCGTGTACTCTATATTCCAATTTGGAGTTATTTTTCCTAAATTTATTTTTTTATTAACCTTTTGTTAATATTGTTGTATTTTAATTTTGGCTGCTTTTTTCATTCTTTTATTTAATTTTGTTGTTGCCTTTTTCTTTTGCTAATTTAATCCATATTGCTTTTAAATCGGAATTTTTTCTTTTTGAGCTTGAGCGGTTGCTATTATTTCAATTGGATCAATTTTTAGGCATTTTAAACGTCCCAGAGTATAGCCGTTTCTTGCTTTAGTCATGTTTTGTCTAGGTATTTTCAAATACTTTGCAACCGCATAATCACTTTTAAGATTAAGCTTTTATATAGTCTTCAAACCACCACATTTCTTTTCTTTGTTTTGATTGTATTTTTTTAATTATATTTATATGTAATCTTTTTGGATACGTAACGATTATAGATTTCAGTAATATTATTTTGTTACTATAGCGGCTGAAAAGGTTATATTTATAGCAATTTTATGAAGATTGCTAAATTAAGCGGTATTAGCTTGTCTGCTCGTGATGTTAAATTTGGAATAAAAGACGATTTATCTGTTCAGGGATTAACCCATCCTTTTGAATCGTTACCCTCCCATTTTGCCAGTCTGGGCATGAAAGTTTATTAGGGAACCCATTTAATTTTTCCGTGGGTCAATCTTAAGGCTTCACCGCCAAGCTTTTGCAGGGAAATAATGTATTCATGTGGTCTGGAATTAATCACTAATTTAGCGGTTTCCATGCCAGATCTTTTTAATCTGTTAGATGTGGTGAATACAGAAAGTTTCTGAGCTTCATACGACTGCTACCGGCGGAAAGTATTTGTAAACAGGTTATTTCTAATTTTAAAAATATCAGTCATGGACAGACCAAAGCGACGAGAGCAAATGATTATGAATCCACGGTTTATTTTAACCACGGCTCTCAACACCGGGAATAGTGTATTTATTACAAGGCGCCTGAATTGGCAAAGCGTTCGAGGGAAATTCAAAAAAATCACTGGGTAATACCAGTGATGCTTAACTGCGAAATCAGTTTGTAATTTTAAATGATAAACGACTGACGGATTTTGCTAATAACCTGTTGAGATTAGAAGGGCGATAAAAAAAACGTTTTTTAAAAGATAACCAGCTCCCGATGAATTTTTCGACATTGTGGGCTTATCAGGATGAATTTGAGAAGAAAGGTAAAAATTTAATTTATGTGTTGTGGGAAAAGAGTTTTAAGGATTTGCTTAAGGCGTTAAGAAGTGAGGAAATGAATATTTATAATGATGAACATATTTTTGAACGATTAAAATCACATTATTATTTTATCACACCAAAAGGCAATATTTTATATGCCAAAGCGCAGCGGATATTTGGTTTTTATCGTCGTTTAGTCAATGAAGGATTTTACAATGTCCTTAATTCTATGAGTCGAATGACGTTTTGGCGTTATTTAACCTTCTTAATCGATGGCATTAGCAAATTCCAGTTACAGAATCTTACCGGCAATAAATCTAACATAATTACTTTCTATCAAGTGATTACTATCGATCTTTCTCAACAACGACCTTATTAGTATGTTGAGCTAGTGAGTGTTTTTGAACGTCAAAATACTGTGTTGCAAATGCTTAAATCAAGAAAGGTGAACAATTATGGCTGCATGACCCTTATATCAAACGGTGATTAGAAAAGTCATCCGGGTTAATATCTTTAATGACTGATAGGTTTATACCACTGTTATTTTACCCGCACCAGACCCTTATTCTAAACGGCGTTTAGGGGCGGAGAGTTCAGAAGTCAATGAACTGGTTTACCGTTTTTCTAGCTATGAGCGTTTTTTTGATTTTAAGGATAAAAAGTCAGGAAAATCTAAGAAGGGTAATAGAGTTGAAATGTTTCTCGATTTGGTGGTGATAAACCAGTCGCTGGAGAAATTTGCAACGTTTTATCAAGGATCGCGTTAGAACACCTACAAAATAACCAAACTGGTGGTGTTAGAATTACGCAGCTGTTATCGGGTCCAATGTGTATCTCGGTTAAGCTATTTAAGAATAATCGCAATTCATCTTATCAGTGCAGTTATGACAAAGCGATTTTCCCACTTTATCATTCTTACCAAGGCGAGCTGCGGCAAGAGCAGGTGGTCGATAAGCGCCAGAGTATTTTTAGTTTGCGTAGGCTTTTGATAATTGCATTGGGGTTTTTGTTACTGCTGTCTTTTTCGATTTATTATCTGAGCCATTTTTTCCGGTCAGGCGATGTTATCAAAAGATTCACCAGTTTCCCCGTCGGTTAATCCGTCTGTTTCTTCACAACCTTTGTATCAACATTCATCGTTACAGAATTTGTCTGTTCATTGGCGTATTGCCGGTAAAATTAGTCAGCGCGAGCAGACCTGGCTGGTATTATTGGGTGATCAGGGGCAACTCCGGATCGAATCCTTGTCGAAATTTCGTTTTTCGGATTTGCGTATGATGGGTGAGATTGAGGGTGACGTTGTAACAACATACTGGGAAGCCGTCAAATGAAAAAGGTAGCGATAGGGATATTATGTTTGATGAGTCCGTTACTTTTTGCCAAAGGGGTAATGGTAGAGTTGAATAGTGTGCCGTTACCGCAAGCCTTGAATGTGCTTTACAGTCAGGTTTTTTTGCGTCCTTTCATGTTATCGCCCGAGTTGATCAATGATCCCCGTAAAGTGACTTTTCGTATTACTCCAGATATTGATGAACGGGCTTTTGTTAAGCGTTATTTGCATAATTTACAGATTGCGATCCATGAACGTGAGGGTGTTGATTATTTGGTCACTTTTACGCCAAGGCAGCCGATTGTGCTTATGGAAACTTATGTTTATCAACCAGTTTATCGTTCAGTTGAATATTTGTCTGATTTGTTACGGGGTCAGTTTGCAGGTAATTTTAATGCGTTGGGACAGGGGATTTCTGGTAGTCAGATAGCACCACAGGATGCGGTATCAGGTACGGCGTCTGATTTTTTGAACCGGACGGGTGATGTATTGGTTTATTACGGTACCCGAGCGGATATTGTACGGTTAAAGGCACTGTTACCGAAAATTGATACGGTGACTGATGAGGTGGTGGTTTCGGCGTATGTCTTTGAAGTACAGACAGCGGAGCGTAATGGTTCAGGTTTGGCGCTGGCAGCTAAACTGGTTTCCGGTAAATTGAATATAGGGATGGGTAAGGAAGCGGGATTTGATAATTTTGTCCGTTTTAATTTAGGTTCATTGGATGCCTTGTATGAACTGTTTCGGACGGATAGCCGTTTTCATGTGGTGAGTTCGCCGAGACTGCGGGTAAAAAATGGGGCGAAGGCGTCGTTTTTGGTGGGCTCTGAGGTGCCGGTATTAGGTCAGGTCAGTTATGCCGATAATAAGCCTGTTCAGTCGATAGAATACCGCTCTAGTGGGGTTATCTTGAATGTGCGTCCGCAAATCCGGCAACAGGGCGTTGATTTAACCATTGACCAGCAATTATCCAATTTTGCGAAAACGGAAACGGGCGTGAATAACAGTCCAACGCTTATCAAGCGTGAAGTGAGTACCCCAGGTGAGTGTGGCAGATGGCGATATTATCCTGTTAGGCGGTTTGGCGGAAAACAAGCTGACAGAAGCGGATACCGGATTTTCGTTTTTTCCAAAAGGGGTGTTTACCGGTGCTTCGGCGGAGAATAATAAGACTGATATTTTAGTCATTTTGCAGGTTAAGAAGGTTAAACGTTATGAGAAATAAATCGACTGAGAAAAATGGTACGTATGAATAAATATTACTATGACTGAAGAAGAATTTAATATTGTTCGAAGGGTGGGTAAAATGGAAGGTAAACCTGTGACATCTGTTTTTATGTGATTTATTTGTGATGGGAAAGTATTTGCAGTTTTAGGCGAAGTTTTAAAGACTATGGAGAGGGTTGTTAAGATTAAATCCGTATTTAGTGAGAAACGATAAATGAAATTCGTTCTTCTGGTTTGGTTACAATGGTAAAAAGCTTGATGATGAGAAAATACCGGCAAACAGAAGTAATCAAAGGGAAAGAATAAATAATGGGTTGTTTTTTGATTAAAGATATATGATCTGTAAGCATTAAGAACGTTTTCTTGCGCTGCGCTGTATAGCCAGAAGGAAATCCGACTATACAGCTATCATATAAACCTCTTATGCAAGAGGTCTACTATGAGTGGATCTAATCTTACTGATTTTTCCAGACTTATGCAATGTGCTTTTGTGCTTCATGATTCGATTGATATTTCGGATGACGGCGTATCATCTGTTGCCGGATGAAACCCGCAGGCCATTTTGTTTCAACGATTGGCGGAGTGCTATCAAACGGATTTGGTGGTATTGCATGAGGAACTTCTGTTTATGGTGTTATTTTTTCTGCCATCAAGGTTCGTATAATGCCCAACGTCGTTATGTTGAATAGCCGTCTGCGAAAATATCACCCCGCAGACGACGGTCAATTTATACATAACGTTATTGTGCGAACGTTTTAGGTTATTTACCTATTTGTATTTGATATCGTTCTCATTTTTTAGCGGATATTTTGCGCAATTGATTTGTTCATTTCTCCTAGCATCGTTTGCATACTATTGAGTAAACTAACCGTAACATTGTAAGTCTGCATGATTTTTTGAATTTGTAATTGAGATTGAGAAACAAAATCAGACGCTCTGTCTGATACGGTTTTGATAGCGGCCTTAACTGCCTGTAATTTACCTTGATTTAACTTTTTACCTTCCGGAGCGCTGTTGTCTATGCTCTTTCCATCAACAGTGATATTATTTTCTTTCATAAATTTCCTGATATCGTCAGGAAGGTAGTCTTCTCCTTTATCGCCCTCCTTGGCAACCTTAGCGATGATTTCATCAACTCGGTTAGCCATTTCTTGAGAATCTCTTGAGAAATCGGCTCTTTTTCTCATTTCAAGATATTTTGTATTGGCTAAATCTGAGAGTAAGCTCATGAAGGTATATAGTATTTCTATGCCTTGAGATAATATAGGATCTTCTTTATAGCCATGTGTTGTAACACTATACAGTCCTGAAATATTATTACTGTTGAATGACTCAACTGGTGAAGTAATCATGATTTATCTCCTTAATTTCATGATGGCTCTTTTTTTGTCATATATAAAAAAATACACATAACGAGCTTGTTAAGTGTTAAATTGCTAAAGTAAATTTTAATGACGAATGGAAGAGCTTATTCGACTATGGAGTTCAACTAAATCTTTTGTAAAAGCTTTCATTTGTTCAGAAACTTGCCGGATTTTGTCTGCTAAATCATTAATATTTTTTGCGTAATTTTGGGCACTGGTTGCTTCCAGTTCTCCGGTTATTTTATCTAATTCGGCTAACTTAGTATCGTTAGCAGATTGTATTTGTGTAATGCCTTGTGTGCCATGACCCAAACCGGAACCAATCTGTCCTCCTACTGTTACACCCGTTTGCATTGCTCCATTAGCTCCAGCTGCTGCTCCGATCCCTGTTCCCGCCAGACCGGCTACGCCCGCAGCTATTTGTCCTCCTGCTGACCAGATTGCCGCAGAATTTGCGTTATCTATTCCTTCACGCTTTTTATCCATTGAGGCAACCTGGATATTCCATCCTAACTCTTGCTGTTTTTGATTAAATTCTTGCAAAATATCACGGAGTTTTTTTAGCATTTCAGATAGCATCATCATCAGCTCATTGATTTGAGAAATGCTCTCCATACCATCACTGTATGATGATGTATTATATCGAGATACTGAATTTACGGGGTGTAAAGTTGCTTGAATATTATCCATTATTTGTTCCTTTTCATGAGAAGATTGGAGCAAAATATCTGATGATTTTGCTTTTTTAACGTCTGGTTCCTTTATCTTCTAATATTGAAAAATACTCAATCAGTTAAATACCGGAATTATTTGATATAAAAAATTTTTATTGGTGACGATTTAAATAGCCTGACTTGATAGTAAAAATCCAAATAGGGGGGCGATTAATGGAACAACGGCAATATCGAATTTATCAGGCTCTAGTAATCATTCTTTACCTATGAACGTCGTAAATTTTGTGTCTGTAAAATAGGTTATTCCAAAATTATCAGTATAGATAGGCATCCCAAATTCATTTTTTTCATTGTTATAAAACGTCGATTAACTGTATTAAACAGGGTGTAACCGATGACGTCAGGGTTATTTTCTCTAAATTCAATTTCTATATTCTTCTAGTCGTTTTTTATTTCTTTTTCATTTACATCAGCTTTTTGTTAATTAAATATCTAAGAGTACATGACTTTTAAGTGTGTACTCTATATTCCAATTTGGAGTTATTTTTCCTAAATTTATTTTTTTATTAACCTTTTGTTAATATTGTTGTATTTTAATTTT
>JBDPYZ010000010.1:0-87859 GCA_047291315.1 Candidatus Phloeobacter fragariae
ATCTGCCAGATCATACATTCATAATCACAGCTGAAATCTATCCAATCATCATCACGAATGGAGAATATTTGCGCGCAGGATGCCAACAACATACAACAAAAGAATGGAGAAAATGCTCTTAACTTTTATCCCAGGTTGCTCGACATTTTAGATTCCTATTTGGGAAAAGGTGGGCGCTCTGATTGGGTCAAACAGCCTATTAACTAACAATAGAAAAATTTATCATGAAACTGGACAATCCGCGTATTATAACCGCAAAATACCCCAATATAGGTAATCTGGCTGGAGTTACTAACGGCAGTCATAATATTTGTGATGCTAACTATTTGGTCAATCTGGAAGCTTGGGAAGAAGGGCAAAACATTAGGCCAATTCAGCATTCTTGGCAAGAAACGAGTACGGAAAAAAACTGAAAACTCATGAAGATATATCCTGAAATTGGTGGGCTATACAGGGTTTGAACCTGTGACTGATGGATTAAGGGTCCACTGATCTATCAGTCAGGTATTACACCTTACTTTTAAATTATAACAACCCTTTTAATAAAAAGGGTGGGAAGTAATTATCAAATCCTTCAGCTATACCGTAATCTCTCAGTTGTTTTCGTGAATGAATACCAATCTTGTTACATATCTGTCGGATTATTTGCTCTACGACACAAGAATATGTACCTAATCTCAATGCGATTTCTTTATCACCGAATAGCTTCATCGCAAAAAAAAGCACATTGAGTTCTTCAGTCGTAAATAAATCATTTGGGGGGTGATTTGTTAAAAGAGAAGGGATGGTAGGGTTTTTAAAGAAATATTTTGACAATAATACGGGTGGTATTTTTCTGCCATGAGAGATAGTACCTATAATTTTATTTTGATTGTAGTAAGGACTTTTTTCAACAAAAAAAGATTGTAATGTTTGCTCTTTTGCTACGGGATGTGTGGCAATAGAAACCATTTTCTTACCAGACTCAATAACAATTTTTTTATGGTTGTCAAATATGTCAGCATATTCAGCCCATGATACAGGGCATTCAAAAGTGTATCTCCCTTCAATATTGAAGTTCGTTGTCAAACAAGAATCTTTAAGAAATACTTTATTAGTATAAATAAAACGTGATTCAGTATCTTGTATACCCCAAGCTTCTTTTTGTTTTACCATGAACGAGATGAGGTGATTTGTTAATACTTCACTAACATTCATAAATATCACTATTGTAATTTAATTTTTATAATTAAGAATAGTTTTTTTTAAAAAAAAAGAAACATAAATATCGAATATCGTTTTTTTTTTATTAAAAAACTCCTACAAATAATTACCATGTATCCCATTGACTAAAGAAAAAATCATCCGCTATATTCTATATCATGTGCTGAACACACCCTAGAAGCAGCGGATACCGCGCCCGAAAGTAATGCGATTTTTTTTACGTCCATAGATAATGGTCGGGTAGCGAACAGAATATACAAAACCCTGAAAAGGGGAAAACTGTTGGCCGTCTATATCCGGTGTTCAAATGCCCGACCTCCCATCTGAACAATGGGTAATACTGAACAATTGATATAGGATGTAATAATGAATACTTCAACACAGGCCAATAGCGCCCTTACTCCAAATATATTTATTCACAATGGAAAAGCTGTAACAACGTCTCGTCAAGTAGCTGCTTATTTTGGCAAACAACATTTTCATGTAATTGAAAAATAAAAAATCTCAAATACTCTGCACAATTCTTAACCATCCACTTTTCGAGGGTTCCCTTTGAACATAACGGAAATGTATACGAAGAGTCCGAAATGACAAAAAATGGATTTATTTTCTTGGTTATGGGATTTACAGACAAGAAAGCAGCGCAATTCAAGGAATTGCCTACATTGCTGAGTTTGACAAAATGGAAGCAAAACTTAATACTACTCTCGCTGTAATCGAACAACGAATATATTGCCTCACTCGATACCCTATTCGAAATTGGCCGTCGTGCTGGTTATATGATTATTCACAAAAATGAGCTAATTAAAAAACTCTCTGAATAACTAACCAATTCCACTTAATAAACATCAATACTCATTCATCAATTAATTTTAAGGAACTTCTGTATGCAAAATTTAATTAACATCGAAACAAAAACTATCAATGGTGAATTGATCCAGACGGTTAATGCACGTGATTTACATGCGTTTTTGGAAATTGGCAAAGATTTTACAACATGGATTGAAGATAGAATTAAACAATATGAATTTGTAGAGGGAGATGATTTTATTGTTGTTGAAAATTTGCGATCCTCCATTTTTGGGAGCGCAAAATCTCGCCAATAAGTGCTTAAGGAATACGCAATCTCTATCAACATGGCAAAATAGCTACCAATGGTTGAGCTCAATGAAAAAGGGAAGCAGGCAAGACAATACTTCATTTAATGTGAAAAGAAGGCATTAGAATCTGTTAATCCAGTTGAGATATTAAATGACCCATCAGCAATGCGAGGATTACTACTCAATTATACAGAAAAAGTCATTGCACTTGAACACAGAGTTGATGAGATGAAACCTCAAGTCGAAGCACTGAAACGTATCAGCTACTCCTTTGTTTGCTTAAAAGGTATTTTTTATATCATTGATTAAATTGCCTAACGCACTTAATTGAAGAAAATTTTTCTCTTTTAACAAATGTTGAATATAACTTTGCTGACACCAATTATTTTTAAATATTTCAATAGAATCATGATTATTCAACTCATTAAATTCACTCAGAGTATCATTAAAATAATTTTTTATTGTTTAATAGAGTTTTTTTTATCGCTGTTCTGTTAAAAATTTATTTTTTCTATTTATAATAATATTTACGACATCTTCAATCAGTAATTTTTTTTCATTAATTTGAAAATAGAATTCTGCCAATGGCTTAATACAGTAGCTGATAATATATTTCTTACCTTACAAAAATATCAAGGGGTGACTAATAGAAAGAATATTTTTTCAATATGATAAAATATTCCGCTGCATCATATAATTTATTTGAATATACTATCAACTCAGGAGTCACCATATTTTTCAATACATCGTTCGATAAATTTAATTGGCTATCAATAAAACCCAGCAAAAAAATACTTTTAGCAACTTCTATTCTAAAACTAACTTGATGACTTTGATCTAATTTATGGTAAAGATAAGATAATGTATGCATGGCCTTAGAGAAATTTATTTCATTATTACCAAGTAACATAAAACCATTATTAACTAATTTTATCAGATAATCGCCTTTACCTGTTATTTCAAAAAGTAAGGTTTCAAAAATCCTGGCCGGGGATTCTAATTTAAAATCACGCGATTTATTTAAATTAAGTTTTTTCTTTTTCAGCCAAATTGATAGAAATTTTACCTTTAATATCTCCTCTGGATTTAATAAAATGACAAAGATTATCAAAAATTTTATTATATATTTCAGATGTTGAATATTCAGCAATAGGTAATAAGAATGTATTACAAATATCATTCATTTTTTATAAAATTATAGGTTTACCTTATTACAGGTTGGTCATTTATACTATCTTTTTTTCCTAAATAAATATTACTGTCCACAATCCTTTCATAATAATTACCAATATTTGACATAGTAAACTCCTTTCACTGTAAATATGATTATTTTTATGAACATAATAATTTTTTCATAATAAATAACAACAGCAAACCTTTGGTATAAAAAAATAGCTGCTAAAGCAGCTATTTGACGATCTTTGACAACATTTAGCAGGTATTACACATACCGGCGGCAATATCAGCAATTGTCACCATTAACGCTTTATCAATATAGGGATCCGGCTTGTAAAACATTCAATGGATCGGTATAAACATTGCGTAAAGCAATGGATTCCGCAATCCACGGTAAATCAGCCATTAATATTTTATCTTTAGAGATAATAGTACACTTTTAATATTTTGTGCTAGCTGTTGACGTAACTCTTCGCCCAATGGCCAAAACCGTTTTTCAACCAAACGCTGATCATAATATTCAGCTAACCACAAATCAGTTTTAGCAAATACCATCTCCAACATCGCAATACGAGCCTTAAAGAAAGGCCAACCATGCCACATATCATCAAGAACTGATTTCATACCATTATCAATAATATATTGCAAAGCTGCCCCAGCACCTAACCATGCGGGTAACATTAAGCAATTTTGCGTCCAGGCAAAATTCCAGGGGAGAAACAGTGTCTCTACTCCACCACCATCCTGACGACGTTTTATCGGCCTAGAACCTAGGGGTAATTTAGCTAATTCAAGCTCTGGTGTGACAACGCGAAAATAGGGGACAAACTTCTGTTTTGGCAGACATAATCGCGATATATATTATATGAGATATTAGATAATATTTCCATAATCGCACGCCATTCGGGTTTCAGTTCTGGTGATGGCAATAAATTAGCTTCCAGTATTGCGTAGTATAAATAAACTACTCATTGTCACTTGAGGTAAACCATACTTGAAGCGGATCATTTCCCCTTGTTACGTAGCTCTTAATCCGCCTTTAAACTACCGGGCGGTTGAGAAAGCAATGCCGAATATGCTGACGCTCCACCACGACCATGGAATATGTTAACTTAACTTTTTCTGTCTCACAAAGTTTAATTAGCGCTTCCTGAGCCCGATATTGAGCTCATGAGACGGCCATAACACCTGCGTCTTTGGCTGAATCGGAGTAACCTAATGACCATCTGTTTATTATCGGTAATTTCACGATACCAGGGAATGGTGAACAATTTTTGCATCATGTTTTCAGCATTATTTAAATCATCTAAGACTTCAAACAATGGTACCACCGGCAGTTTTAATGAATTCCCGCTTTCTTTAAGCAACAATTTTACCGCTAATACATCAGATGGCACTTTTGCCATAGAAATAACATAAGCTGCAATAGCGTCCGTCGGTGAATCGGCAATAACCCGGCAAGTATTAATACTTCTTGTGTCTCGGTACTAGGCCGCCAATTTTTCGAGAAAAGTAGCCGTTCGGAACTCAGCTCAATCAATAGAAAAGTCTGTTTTTCTTCCTCTGACCAATTTTTATAATCGCCTAATTCAAGATAATAGAACAGCTCTGCTAAAGCATCAGTGTGACGGCTACTTTCCTGACTGATATCAATCCGTACTAATTGCAACCCAAAACAACGAATACAGCGTAATGTATCGAGTAATTGTCCATTGGCTATAATCGGCATACCACAGGAAGTGATTGATAACAAGTATAAAGTGGTTGCCAAATTTGTTGATTATCATAAAGATAGTCTTCAGGTGGCAATACCTTTTCACCGTTAATACAACTCTCGAGATAATTGAGTGTATTACATAAACAACTACGTAAATCTTTAGCAATCTGACGATAAGGCTCATCAATATTATCACCACCGGCTAATTGTCGGAGTTCAGGCGTTGCTCCTGACATCGATAATTCAGAAACCAAGATTTGAATATCAGCTAAAAAAAGTTCAGTCGCTTTCCAACGACTCAGTAAAAGAGCTTCTCGAGTAACATCGGCGGTAACAAAGAGATTACCATCACGATCCCCTCCCATCCAGGAAGTGAAACGGATCAAATCAATGTCAACAAGCAAATTTATCGCCAAACTCGTTTCAAGCTGTTCATTAAGTTCATGTAAAAAAAGCAGAAACACTTCCCCATAATGAGTTTTCAACAACCGTAAATCCCCATTTAGCTTCATCAATCGGAGTAGAGCGATTTTTACGGATTTCATCAGTATGCCAGCACTGTGTAATTAATTGACGTAAACGTCGCATAATATTATTACGTTAATAATCCACTAAATCATCATGATCTAACTGTGCCAGACAGGTATTTACTTCAATCAATTTGTGAATTAAAGTGCGGCGCGCAATTTCCTGTTGGATGGGCGGTTAATACTAATTTAATCGATAATTCACCGATCGCTTTTATTATCGCCTTATCAGTAAATCGTTTTTCTTTTAAACGAGCAAAAAGATTAGCTAATACCTCAAGATTACTGGATGCTTCATCATGAGGAGAAATGCTATAGTATTGCTCTGCGACATTGGCTAGATTAAGAAATTGATTAAATGCTCTGGCGACAGAAAGAAGTTCATTATTAGAGAGATTTTGCAATGTTTTTAATAAAGCTTGACGCTGTGCTTTATTTCCTGCCCGGGAAGATTTTGATAATTTACGGATAGATTCTACTTTATCTAAAATATCCTCACCCAAAGCATCTTTAATTGTATCACCTAATAACTTACCTAACATACTCATATTACTGTGCATCGCTAAATATTGTTGATCCATTAAGACTACCTAACTTTCACTGTCCAAAAACTTACTTATGCATTATTTAAGTTGAAACAGTTTTATCAGTAGATAATTACTCACTCTAATAACAGAATCGCCAAATAATAACATTCTCTTATAATATAACGGATATTTGCTTAATCATAAAATCTAAACTACATCAAAAAGTATGGCATCTTTATAAAATTTTATGATTGACTTATTGCCACTATAAAGATTATTTCAGTTCAAGGTGAGGATCAATTCCAGGAGATTATTAAATGAAGGACTATCTAACCATTATTGTTAACAGTCCAATTCCCCTTGCATAATTAAGCAGAGCAATAATTCCTCTGCTTTTGTTGAATATCAAAGCATGCAGAAGCACAGCGACTATGCCGTTATTATAGCGATCAAAGCAATTGTGATAAACGATTAAGATCAGACTGAATTGCGCCCGCTGTCACATCAGGTCCAGCACCTGGCCCCCTTATTACCAATGGATTATCGCGATACCAGCGACTTTTAAGGGCAAAAACATTATCACCGGGTAACAACGCTGCCAATGGATGATCAGGCGAAACGGCTTCAACACCGACTTTGGCGCGTTTCTTCGTGGCATCAAAGCGAGCAACATAACGTAAGACCATGCCCATTTCCTGAGCCGCTTGGAAACGTTGTGCCATTTGTTCATTAATCACCATACTATTTTCAAAAAACTCATCTAGATCACCGGTTGCAGCTTCGTCTGGTACTAATGACTCAACCCGTACTTGTTCAGGTTCAATTTCATAGCCCGCTTCACGTGCCAAAATGATCAATTTACGCATCACATCTTGCCCAGAGAGATCAATTCGCGGATCTGGCTCGGTTAAGCCTTGCTGCCAAGCTTGCTCAACTAATTGATTAAACGGTACCGTGCCATCGAATTGTAAGAATAACCAAGATAAGGTACCAGAAAAAATACCACTAATAGAAAGGATATTATCGCCACTCTCTTTTAAATCACGGACAGTATAATTTATTGGTAATCCCGCCCCGACTGTAGCATTATATAACCAGTACCGACCTGTTTTTGCAAAAGCATCACGGATCTGACGGTAGTCGTCGTTCGCCAGAGAACCTGATATCTTATTGGCACTGATTAGATGAAAACCATAACTAGCAAAATCAAGATAGCTTTTTGCTAAAAGGTCACTAGCTGTTATATCCAGTACAACTAGATCATCAAACGGATGATCTCGCATCCAGAGAAAAAGGGCTTCATCTTGATGAGTTGTGGCTTCATGATCAAAAAAAGCTAATACTCTACTTGGATCGATGCCCTCATAATTTAACAGGTTACGGCAACTATCGACTACGCCTGCAAGAATAAATTCAAAATCACTTCGGGCAGAAATGGTTTTTTGCTCGGTGGCAAACAATTCTAGCCAGCGAGAACCAATATTACCTTTACCAAACAGAACTAATCCAATACGTTTTTCCGCCCGGAATAAACTCTGGTGTAATCCCTGCACCAAATGTGATGTTTGAGTCGCGCGCAAAACGGCTACTAGGCTTATTTCTTCTTCAGAGTGCCAAATAAATTCAACGGGTTGATCTTTTAATTGCTGATAGAAACGATGACTATGCAGCGGATTTTTACCAACTCCCGCCCCGACAAGTGCAACCAAAGAAAAATGATCACGTAATGATAATTCTACTACCGCCATCTCCTTCAATATCTCCAAGGCACTAGCAGCTACTTCTGAGGTATAACATAACTGGATTAATTTTCGATCTGGATGTAAGCCAGTCGCTAATGGCCGCAACTGTTTCCGCTTCAGCAATAAATCGACATCTTTATAGGTTTGGCTAAAATTTTGCTGGTTTGCCAGGCTTAATTCAACCAGACAAACATCATCATGACTGGTAACAATTTTGACACCAGTACCTGATGCCAAAACACGCTCTATTTTTGTCGAACCCTGTTCAGGCTGATAACTACATCTAAGTTGTAAATCAATATCAGTGACAGAAATTGGCTGTAACGTGCGAGTATGAAGTACAGGCGCCGCTAAACGAGCTAATTCGCTAGCTTCATCAAGACGTAACAGTGGCAACAAACAAGCATCTTTGACTTTGCGCGGATCAGCACTGTATACACCAGTAACATCACTCCAAATAGTTACTTTATTAACCCCCGCCAATGCCGCCACTTGGGTTGCTGAATAATCACTACCATTACGCCCTAATAATACCGTTTTACCTTGTTTACTTTGTGCAATAAAACCAGTCACCACCAATCGTTTATTGGGGTGTTGTTGCAAAAGCTGTTGTAATAATGGGCGTGACAGGGTTTCATCTACTTGCGGTTGAGCAGCAAACTCTGCACGCAAGAAAAGCCGTGCATCTAGCCAATGACTTGGCAAACCGAATTCTTCCAATACAGCGGACATCAAACGCGCAGACCAAATTTCTCCATGGCCAATAATTTCTGCATAAATTTCATCATGAATTGGTTTATCCACTAACATGCTTAAACGATCAAGATCAGCTAAAAAAGCTAACTTTAATATCTGGGCTTTTTTGCCAAGTAATAGCCTAATTATAAGATCTTGTTGATAATGGCAAATTGCCTGTTGTACCTGATTGGCTAAAAAACGATTAGTTTGGCTTAATTTCAGCCAATCAATTAACTGATTGGTTGTTGTTCCTGCCGCAGATACCACCATTAAATCACCTGGCTGGCTATAATTTGCCATGATATTAGCAACTCGCTGATAACATTTCACATCAGCCAGACTACTACCACCAAATTTATGTAATTGACGATGGTGATATTTTACTGCTCCCGCTGTCACTGCATTCATGATAAAAAGTTACCCCTTCGCTACTAACTAAAACGTGTTACTAAATCTTCAATATCTATTGAAAAACTTAATAAATTTTTATTGGTAGTTGCTAGCTTACATAAAAAAATGCGCTGCTAATATAGCAATTAATCAATAACATATGGTTAACACTGCTGGTTTAGCCAACATAATATCTATTCACTAAAAGAATTGAAGAGATAATCAAATATAACCAAATGGACATAAAGATGTTAATACATCTGGAAATCCAAAATACTTTACGTTTAAATAAAGTAGTGGGATAATTATCTATATTAAACACGACGATAAACGATAGAATATCAGAAACTTATTAAACAAATTTTTGCCAATTAAGGCTATATTTATAAAGCAACTAAATAAATTAAATTCTTTTATTGATTGACTTAACTTAAGGTATCCCATGGCTGAGTGGAATGGTGATTATGTTAGTCCTTATGCTGAACATGGTAAAAAAAGCGAACAAGTAAAAAAGATCACAGTATCTATCCCATTAAAAGTACTTAAAATCTTGACAGACGAACGCACTCGTAGACAAATTAATAATTTACGCCATGCGACAAACAGTGAATTGTTATGCGAAGCATTTTTACACGCGTTCACTGGGCAACCGTTACCAAATGACGATGATTTACGTAAAGAACGTGATGATGATGAAATTCCAGAGGCAGCAAAAATCTTTATGCGCCAAAGAGGTATTGATCCAGACACATGGGAATATTAATCATTTGCCTTATTCCTTAAAGATCAAATAACTAAAATTTTTTTGTAAAAATAGTTTTGGTTTTATATAATAGTAACACCCCCCCCCCCGATATTAAGCGAAGTGTTAGCATGATTTTGTTTGTATTATTGAGCTATTATTATTTTTTCATGCTTGGAATATTGAATCGCTGCTTGAAACGAGCAACACGACCGCCGGAAGCTACATCACGCTGTTTACCTGTATAGAATGGATGACATTTACCACAAACATCCAAATTCAGATCACGATTAACAGTTGATTTAATTTTCATTACATTACCGCAAGAACAAGTCGCAGTAACTTCCTCATATTTAGGATGAATATCTTTTTTCATAGAAAACCTCTATTTAGGCCGCATCGCTATCTAACCCTAAAGCTAAACACCATACGTCAAATCAATTTAAGAATAATAGTGGTTAGTAATCATCAAAATTACTAATAAAGGCGGTTGGATCATACAGAAAATCTGTTTATAGCGCAATGAAATCTATCCAAATAATGTGATATTCTACCTTTTATGTCTTATAAATAACATGTATGACAATTATTAGGAACACTTAATAATGGCTATTGTTCAAGTGGCGCTCCCTGTTCCGCTGATGCGTGCTTTTGATTACCAATTACCAAACAACCTTCCTTTACCAAACAAAGGTTGCCGGGTGTTGGTACCTTTTGGTAAGCGTACTACCTTAGGTATTGTATTATCGCATAGTCAAAATAGTAAACTCAGTAGTGAACAATTAAAAATCATTAAAAAAATCTTAGATCAAGAATCGCTATTTTCCGACAGTTTATGGTCATTACTACTTTGGGCCTCTCAGTATTACCATCACCCGATTGGTGAAGTACTATTTCATGCACTACCGGTTTTACTGCGGCAAGGCAAAGCCGCAACATTTTCTCCGCTATGGCAATGGCAAATCACTCAGCAAGGTAAAATTTTTGCCCTAAACCAGCTTAAACGAGCACCAAAACAGCAACAGACACTCGCAATACTACAGCAACAACCCCTTTATCGTCACCAAATAGTAGAATATGAATTGAGTGAAAATGCGCTCCAAGCACTAAAAAAGAGAGACCTGATTCAACTATTAGCCATCCAACCAAAAATGGAAAGTTGGCATTCTTATTTTCACATCTGTGGTGAAAAACCAAAACTCAACCTAGAACAGTCAACAGCGGTAGAGGCAATAAGCTCTCAGCCAACATTTACGGCTTGGTTATTGGTGGGGATTACGGGTTCTGGTAAAACAGAAGTCTATCTCAGTATCATTGAAAATATTTTAGCGCAAGGTAAACAAGCATTAGTGCTCGTTCCTGAAATTAGTCTTACTCCTCAAACTATTCAAAGATTTAGTGAGCGATTTAATGCTCCCGTGGATGTGCTACATTCCGCATTAAATAATAGTGAGCGACTAGCGGTATGGTTGCGTGCAAAAAAAGGACACAGTGCTATTGTGATTGGTACGCGCTCCGCACTATTCACTACCTTTGCAAATCTTGGTTTGATCATTATTGATGAAGAACACGATAATTCTTACAAACAACAAGACGGATGGCGTTATCATGCCCGTGATCTGGCTGTTTTTCGTGCAAAAAAAGAGAACATTCCAATTATTATGGGTACAGCAACACCTTCCTTAAAAAGTCTCTATAATATTGAGCAAGGAAAATATCACCGTCTAGATCTAACCCAAAGAGCTGGAAAAGCTAAACCAGCAAGTCAATATTTACTTGATTTAAAAGGCCAGCCATTAAAATATGGTATGTCAAAACCATTAATTCAGCGTATTGAAGATCATCTGGCAGCAAATAATCAGGTGATGCTATTTTTAAATCGCCGCGGCTACTCACCAACGTTGATTTGCCATGATTGTGGCTGGATTGCCGAGTGTTCACGTTGTGATCATTATTACACATTACACCATCATCAACGTCAGCTACGTTGCCATCACTGTGATAGTCAACTGCCAATCCCAATACAATGCTCACACTGTGGCTCAACTCATCTGATCCCTGTCGGTTTAGGCACTGAACAGTTAGAAGAGGCTATTAACCAGCTTTTTCCTAATATACCGGTTACCCGCATTGACAGAGATACTACTCAGCGTAAAGGGGCATTAGAAAAACAGCTAGCAACTGTCTATACAGGTGGTGCTCGTATTTTAATCTGCACCCAAATGCTGGCTAAGGGGCATCATTTTCCTGATATCACTATGGTTGCTCTACTGAATGTAGATGGTGCACTTTTTTCCAGTGATTATCAGGCAACGGAAAGATTTGCTCAACTTTATATCCAAGTATCTGGACGGGCTGGCCGAGCCGGTAAGCATGGCGAAGTGATCCTACAAACCTACCACCCTGAACATCCATTATTATCTACCTTATTAGAAAAAGGATATAACGCGTTCGCGACAGAAACACTAGAGGAACGACGTGATGTTTTTTTGCCGCCACATAGTAGCCATATCATGATCCGTTCAGAAGATCATCATAACCAGTCTGCACCTAATTTTTTAAACAAGCTGCGCCAGTATATAGAACAACATAACATGCTGGACTCACAACTTTGGTTAATGGGTCCAGTACCTGCGATCCAAGCTAAGCGAGCGGGCCGTTTCCGTTGGCAATTACTACTCCAACATCCTTCGCGCTCTTATTTACAACAATTCCTTTCGCAAATATTACCTGAAATTATGGCATACCCTGAAAGTCGAAAAGTAAAATGGAATATTGATGTTGATCCGACCGAAAATTAGTCGTAGTGATTACTAATCTACACCTATTGAATCAAATAAAATTAGCTTTGTGCGAAGCTATTCTATAAATAGACTCAATTAAACTATTCAGGAGAATTTATTTAAAAATTTGGTAGCTAAAATGCTTAGAATAAGTAAACGCAAAGATTAGATCGACTCTATTAATTATTAAAGTATCCGAGGTAGACCTACGGAACAAAACATAAATCCCCACAACGCAACGATGAAGGATGTTGCTAACGCAGCTGGCGTGTCTACTGCAACAGTTTCACGAGCACTAACTAAGTCAGATCAAGTTTCTAGTTGAACAAGCTGCGTTGGAAACGGGTTATGACGCCTATTGTATGACAAAAAATACAAAATCCAGCAAGCCTAAAACTATTTAGGTCACTATACCCGATATTACCAACCCGATTTGTCCTGATATTATTAATGGCATTGAGCAAGTCGCTGCTGAACAAGGATATATGGTACTCATTGGTGATTGTAAACATTATCAAAAACAACAACACTCTTTTATTGGTATATTTATTAGCCAACAAATTGATGGCATCGTGTTACTCAATTCTAATATTCCGTTTGCTGTCGACAATAGGAAATCAAAAGATTTGCCTCCAATAGTTGTTGCAAATGAATTTGTACCTGAATTCAAACTTGCTACTATAAATATTGATAATCTAACCTACTCTTTTAATGCAATTAACTATTTACAAAAACTGGGTCATAAATATATTGCTTGCATAACAGGCCCAGAAACCATTTTGTCTTACCAATATCGTTTACAGAGTTACACTCAAGCGATACAACGAGCAGAGAATAAGGTCAACAGAAATATATTATTAATAGTGATTTTAGCTACTAAAATGGGACCGCGGCATAAAAAAACTTTTTGCATTACCTAAACCACCTAGCGCAATTTTTTGCCATAATGATATTATGGCTATTGGTGCTATATGGCAGGCCAAACGTATAATGCTAACATTACCAAGAGATTTATCTATTATTGGATTTGGCAATCTCAACTTTGCACAATATAGCGAACCCGCTCTCACCACAATCGAGCAACCTCGCTTCCAAATTAGTCACCAAGCAATGTTACTACTTTTAGCTAAAATCCAGGGCCGTGGAATGATAAAAATACAAAATTGCTAGACTGCCATTTAATTATCCGTGATAGTGTTTGTCCACCTAAAAACTAGTCAAAAGTGATTAGGTTAAGTAACATATAACGAATTACTGTAACTTTTTTTATTAATCAGCGAATTGAAAAGTGGCACAAAGAGATTACGTAAGACGAGGACGCACAACGTCCCGTAAAAATAAACATTCAGGCAAGAAAAAATCAAATCAAGGATTGCCAAAAACAACCCTTGCTGTCGCTATTGCCATCGTCGTTATCTTTATTGGCGGCTTATATTACATTACGCAAAATAAACGCATTCCTGTGCTTAACAGAACAACTTTGCCTAACACCAATCAGCCTGTCAGCAATCTACCACCTAAACCAGAAGAACGGTGGCGTTACATAAAAGAGCTGGAAAAACGGGGTATCGATCTACCAAATTTTAACCATTCAACCAAATCAAATATTAATAACATAACCGAGTTAACCAATGAGCAGCGTCAACTCCTTGAGCAGATTGATGCGGATAGACGCAACCCTGTCACTAATCTATCCGAAGTGCTTAATAATGATAATGTTCCCCGTTCACGTGTCATCATTAATGGCCCGCCAATAGAATCACCTCTGCGTTTAAAACCAATACCACAACAACCAACGAATAACGAACAAAAAATAGTGGTACAATGTGGCTCATTTAAGAACCTGGAGCAAGCAGAATCGATTAAAGCTAATCTGGCTTTCTCAGGTTTAGAAAGTAGAATTTGCTTGACAGAAGGTTGGCATCGTGTCGTCCTTGGACCTTACAACAAAGAAGCCGCAGAAAAAATACGAGACCGAGCTAAATTTGTCGGCGTATCTGGCTGTATTCTTCGTAGAAGTAAAGGTTGAAAAATGATTATTATTCCCCATCTACATTCCTAATAGCGTAAATACAGACTTTTTACAATAAAAAACCTAAAAAGTATGTTTAAATACTCCTCTAATAAAATAACCAAGGGCTGACTCATGACTACAATCGTAAGTGTTCGCCGTAATGACCAACTTGTAATTGGTGGTGATGGACAGGCGACGATGGGTAATACCGTCATGAAAGGCAATGTCCGTAAAGTGCGCCGCCTTTATAATGATAAAGTTATCGCGGGCTTCGCAGGCGGTACTGCTGATGCATTTACACTGTTTGAACTTTTTGAACGAAAACTAGAACTTCACCAAGGACGCCTAGCGAAAGCCGCTGTTGAACTGGCTAAAGATTGGCGTACTGATCGTATGCTGAGAAAACTTGAAGCGCTTTTAGCTGTTGCAGATGAAAACAGCTCATTTATCATTACAGGTAATGGAGATGTTATTCAACCAGAAAATGATTTGATCGCTATTGGTTCTGGTGGTGCCTATGCACAAGCCGCTGCGCGTGCCCTGTTAGAAAATACAGAAATGAGCGCACGTGATATTACACAGAAAGCGTTAAATATAGCTAGTGATATCTGTATTTATACCAACCATAATTTTAACTTTGAAGAACTCTCTTCAAAATCTTAAGGATTTAAACATGTCTGAAATGACGCCTCGTGAAATTGTCAGTGAATTGGACAATCATATTATTGGTCAAGACAAAGCAAAACGTTCTGTCGCTATTGCACTACGTAATCGTTGGCGTCGTATGCAACTTGATGAAGCATTGCGCCAGGAAGTAACCCCGAAAAATATTTTGATGATTGGTCCAACTGGTGTAGGTAAAACTGAAATAGCCCGTCGTTTAGCAAAACTGGCTAATGCTCCCTTTATCAAGGTAGAAGCAACAAAGTTTACTGAAGTCGGCTATGTGGGTAAAGAGGTTGATTCTATTATTCGTGATTTGACTGACGCTGCTGTAAAAATGGTACGCCTGCAATCTATAGAAAAAAACCGTTACCGGGCAGAGGAGCTGGCCGAAGAGCGTATTCTTGATGTTTTATTGCCTCCCGCTAAAAATAATTGGGGACAACCTGATCCCCATGTAGAACCATCTACCGCACGCCAATCTTTCCGGAAAAAACTAAGAGAAGGGGAGCTAGACGATAAAGAAATTGAAATTGAAGTTGCTACTACACCAGTAGGCGTTGAAATTATGGCTCCTCCTGGAATGGAAGAAATGACCAGTCAATTGCAATCTATGTTTCAAAATCTGGCCGGGCAAAAACAGAAACCCCGTAAGATGAAGATCAAAGAAACCTTCAAAATACTAATAGAAGAAGAAGCAGCAAAACTGGTTAATCCAGAAGAACTAAAACAGCAAGCAATAGATGCGGTTGAACAACACGGCATTGTTTTTATCGATGAAATCGACAAAATTTGCAAACGTGGAGAAACTTCTGGCCATGATGTTTCCAGAGAAGGTGTACAACGTGATTTGCTACCCTTGGTTGAAGGCTGCACCGTTTCTACTAAACATGGCATGGTAAAGACTGACCACATTCTATTTATCGCTTCTGGTGCATTCCAGGTTGCTAGCCCATCTGATTTAATCCCGGAGTTACAAGGCCGATTACCCATCAGAGTTGAACTACAAGCGTTGACGACAGAAGACTTTAACCGTATTTTAACTGAACCCAATGCGTCTTTAACCATACAATATAAAGCATTGATGGCAACTGAAGGTTTAAATATTGAATTTACTCCAGAGGGTATTAGTAAAATTGCTCAAGCAGCATGGCAAGTCAATGAAAAAACAGAAAATATTGGTGCTCGTCGCTTACATACCGTTCTTGAGCGGTTGATGGAAGATATCTCTTTCGATGCTAGCGAACGCAATGGTCAAGACATTACAATTGACGTTGATTATGTCGCTAAGCATATGGATGAGCTAGTTGCTGATGAAGATCTGAGTCGATTTATTTTATAATCTGGCGTCGTTAACTTTGCTGATTATAATCCTTGGATGGAGGGCTAAGCCTCCCATTATTTTTATAACAACAAACTTGTGGATTAATTATATGAATTTAATCACATCAAGAAACCCTATGCAAGTACAGGCGTGGCTGGAAAGCTTACGTCCCAAAAAGTTTCCCTTGGCTATTGCCGATTATAACGGGTTCTGCATTAGCTTATTGGACTGATGCTTTTACCTCTCTATATTGCATTATTAACTTTAATAACTGCTGCTGCACTACAGATTCTATCCAATCTGGCCGAATCATTATGGAGATGCGATTAAAGGCAGTGATAGCCAGCAACGATTAGGGCCATTACGAGGTATATAGAAAGAAATTATTATCCTAGCAAAAATGAAAGTTGCCCTAAAAATTACTATCTTTATTTGTTGTTTATTCGGCTTAACACTGATCATAGTCGCTTGTAGAATGCCAAAGAATATTATTGGCTTTCTGATACTAGGGGTTGTCGCTATAACAGCAGTCATCACCTATACAGTAGGTAAAAAAACCTATGGATATTTAGGACTGGATGACATCTCGGTGCTGATCTTTTTTTGTTGGTTGAGTGTGATCGGAACTTATTATCTACATACTAATCACTTTGAGCTGATAACAAGATTGCCAGCAACCGCTTCTGGATTGCTGTCAGTAGCAGTACTAAATGTTAACAATATGCGCGATATAAAAAATGATATTAAAGCGGGTAAAAATACCTTAGCAGTCAGGTTAGGTGCCAAAGGCGCCCAACAGTATCATGCCGCACTCATACTTAATTGCGATTTTCTGTTTAATACTCTTTAGCTTGTTATACCTTCATCACTCGACGGCTGGTTATTCTTGCTCGCTATACCGATGTTATTAAACCATATAAAGGAAGTTATTTATGATACCATCTCTGAGGGTATGAAACCTTTATTAGAAAATATGGTAAAAGCGGCGTTACTGACCAATATTCTATTTTCTGTTGGACTCATTTTAAATTAATTGTTGTAATTTTGATTTTTCTCAGCGTTTTTATGGGCTGTGTTTTTGCAAAAAATAACCAGATAAGGATATACTAAAATTCCATTGTACTTAAATAGACCGAAATCCTGTGAAATATGATACTTCCGAGCTGTGTCATATCTACCAAGAAGAGGTAAATGTGGTAGAACCTTTATTCTCTAACTTTGGCGGGCGTACTTCATTTAGTGGTCAAATCGTGACAGTGAAATGTTTTGAAGACAATGGCATTATCTACGATTCACTAAAAGAACAGGGGGAGGGTCCGATCCTATTAGTCGATGGTGGTGGCTCTGTACGTAAGACGCTAATTGATGCTGAATTGGCAAAATTTGCCATGAGAAACTAATGGGAAGACATTGTTATTTACGGTGCGATACGTCAGGTTGACGAATTAGCAGAATTAAATATTGGTATTCAAGCAATCGCGACCATCCCTGTGTGTTGTACTAGTGAGGGTATCGGAGAAAGTGATGTCCGAGTCAATTTTGGTGGCGTTACATTCTTTACAGAAAATTATTTGTATGCAGATAATACCGGTATTATCCTTTCCAAGCATCCACTATTTTTAGACGATAAGCCAAATAACGATCAGGATATTGAAGACTAATATCCTTCCAGCTGAGAGCAAACACTGCTGTATTATTCAATATCTATCGATTAAGTAACAATAAGGGCAACAAATTTTGCCCTTATTGCCCTTATTGCTATTTTTAAAATATCGGACGATTACTGAACATCTTCCATTCGGCCTAATAAACCACGTAAACGCTCTTGCCAGGCATGCTGTTCCTGTTTTAAATTCTCATTTTCATGAACTAACGTTCCATGTTTCTCTTTAGCTCTCGCTACTTCTTGATACAAATTATTATTTTTCTCTTTAAGTTCATTAACTTCCATCTGCAAAATCTCAATGGTTTCAATAGCTTGTTGAACTTTAGCTTCTAATTTTTCAAAAACTTCAAATGACATTCTTTCGTCCCCTTTTTTAGCAATGCTACGATTGTAAGTAGCCTTCTAACGCCTGTCTAGTTGAAAGCTCCCGATAAATGCCAATCTAATCTTAATTATTTCTATTTATCCAACCAATTGAAAAAATACATCAAGTAGAATGTCTGTTCGATCACTTTATCAGAATGATTTCGCCCATTTTTTTGACGTGATCTAACATATTTTATCCCATTATTTCCATTTACGTTTGTTTCACGATAAATTTATTCAGAGCTTTCTCAGGAAATAATAAAGACAAATTATTGCCTAGTATTCATACTTTTTACAGGATAAACATATGAATAAAATTACTTCACCTACGCTTACAGGTCAATGTATCTCTGAATTTTTAGGTACCGCATTACTTGTCTTCTTTGGTCTCGGCGGTGTAGCTGCTACGCGCATTGCAGGTGCACAACTAGGCTTATGGGAAATCAGTATTATTTGGGGATTCGGCGTGGCTCTGGCGGTTTACCTTACGGCAGGTATTTCAGGAGCACACTTAAATCCGGCGATTACCGTTACTTTTTGGTTATTCGCTCATTTTTATAGAAAAAAAGTACTACCCTACATTATTGCACAAATGTTGGGAGGCTTTGTTGCTGCCGCTCTCGTTTATGGGTTGTACTTCGAACTATTTCTAGATTATGAAAAAGTACACCAAATAGTACGTGGTTCACAAGAAAGCTTATTCACTGCCGGCGTTTTTTCTACTTATCCGGCAGGCCAAATTAGCGTCCTACAGGCATTTGTCGTTGAAGTTGTTATTGCTATTATTTTAGTCTGTATGATATTAAGTTTAACCGATGATAACAATGGCATACCTCGTGGCCCATTAGCACCGCTACTTATTGGTATCCTGATTGCAGTTATTGGTGGTTCATTTGGCCCACTAACCGGCTTCGCATTAAATCCTGCTCGCGATTTCGGTCCAAAATTAGTGGCTTATCTTGCTGGTTGGGGTGATATTGCCTTAACCGGTGGACGCGACTTCCCTTATTGTGAAATCCCTCTAACGGCACCTTTTGTTGGCGCTATTATCGGTGCTTTTGCTTATCGCAAGCTGATTGGCTACCATTTACCGGCTATGGCAAATAAAAACAAAAAAGAAACCCCAAAAATAATATGAAGTAAATTGGACAATTATTATGACAACTGAAACAGCAACAAAAAAAAAATATGTGATTGCACTTGATCAAGGTACCACTAGTTCACGAACCATCATCTTTGATCATGATGCTAATATTATTAATATTTCTCAGTGTGAATTTCCACAAATTTATCCAAAACCCGGTTGGGTAGAACATGATCCAATAAAAATATGGGTAACGCAAAGCGCGACTTTAGCTGAAGCATTAGCAACTTCTGATATCCGCATTGATCAAATTGCCGGAATTGGCATAACTAATCAACGAGAAACCACCATTGTTTGGGAGAAGAAAACCGGCAAACCCATTTATAATGCGATTGTTTGGCAATGCCGTCGTACTGCTGATTTCTGTACTGAACTAAAGCGGGATAAGCCAGAACTGGAGAAATATATTCGTAAAAATACCGGTTTGGTAGTTGACCCCTATTTCTCTGGCACCAAACTTAAATGGATCCTGGAGAATGTTGATGGAGCCTATGAACAAGCAAAAAATGATGAGTTACTCTTTGGCACTATAGATACTTGGCTGGTATGGAAAATGACACAAGGGAGTGTCCATATTACTGATTATACTAATGCATCTCGCACTATGTTATTTAACATTCATGAGCTGGATTGGGATCAAAAAATTCTCGATGCCTTTAATATTCCACGCGCCATACTACCAAGAGTACGTCCATCATCAGAAGTTTATGGGCAAACCAACATTGGTGGTAAAATAGGAACACGCATACCAATAGCCGGAATAGCCGGTGATCAACAAGCTGCACTTTATGGCCAACTGTGTGTCCAACCCGGAATGGTGAAAAACACCTATGGAACCGGCTGTTTCCTACTGATGAATACCGGCAAAAAAGCCAAAACTTCCGATCATGGATTACTGACTACTATTGCCTGTGGTCCACAAGGTGAAGTGAATTATGCGCTAGAAGGTGCCGTTTTCATGGCAGGTGCTTCCATACAATGGCTGCGTGATGAACTGAAATTAATTGATGATGCTAACGACTCTGAATATTTCGCTAATAAAGTCAAAAATAATAACGGTGTTTATGTCGTTCCTGCTCTAACAGGCTTAGGGGCACCTTTTTGGGATCCTTATGCTCGCGGTGCGATTTTTGGTTTAACACGAGGAGCCAATCGTAACCATATTATCCGTGCAACGTTAGAATCTATTGCCTATCAAACACGTGATGTCCTAGAAGCGATGCAAAAAGATGCTGACACGCGTCTTAGGTCATTACGTGTTGATGGTGGCGCGGTGACTAATAATTTCTTAATGCAGTTCCAATCTGACATCCTGGGTGCTTATGTAGAACGTCCTATTATTCGTGAAAGTACAGCATTAGGCGCTGCTTTACTTGCAGGACTGGCTGTCGGTTTCTGGCAAAATTTGGATGAAGTTAAAGAAAAAATGCGTATTGAAAAAATTTTCACTCCCGGAATTGAAACTACTGAACGTAATTATAAATATAACGGGTGGAAAAAAGCCGTTTCCCGCGCCAAAAATTGGGAAGAGCACAATTAAGCCTAATTAACATCTATAAATACCAAAATAGCCGTAATCATTTACTGCTATTTTATATAATAAAATTAATTCGATATAAATAATTAATAAAGAATAAAAAAACATATCAATCTCTCGCTAAAATTAAGAAAAAACAAGTAATTTTAATTGTCATGTTTATAACTATCATATAAAAATATCATCTAGTCATAATTTTATAGAAAAATAATTTTTATTTAGATGATTATCATGAAAAACCAATATATTAATAACTCACCATAATTTAGCCTGAAAATATTTCATCAAATACCTATTTTTAATATATTAAACTGACTACAAATTAACTATCACAATAAAATAAATTATGAATAGCAATCCGACTATTACTCCAAGCAATAATCTTAAACTTCATATAGATATAAACAATTATTTTTTCATCAACCAAATCAACAGATAACTTTGTCAGGTAACCTTTTATTTTGCTAAACACTTTACGAAAAATTGAGCAATGAACATACTACTTATAAAAATATAACCACTGACGCACTGGAAAATGGAATATTACTAAATAGTCAATATTCCATTTTCAATCAAACACAAATAGTCTTTATTTAAATCAAATATGGTTACGAATATTTTCACTCTAAATATAATGAAAAAGGTAACTGGCAATTAAAACTTATCTATTATAAAAGGAATGAAGCAACATAGTCCTATTGAAATAAATATTTATGGTCCGATGGGCGATATCTTATGGCATGAAACCTTAGATACAGACGAACTGACTGACGAAGAAAGACCGCTTTAGGTCAATAGCAGGATAATATCTTCCCCTTCATTAGATAAACTCTCAACACCACCAGCCAATTTTACGAACCAAAAATGTAATTTTGGGCAACAGAAGATGATTTTTGCATATCCGATTCTCAATTTTACCGAAAAAGTGGCGAGTCAAGCTAAGGTTTTTTCTATTCATATGCGAGATGATAAAGGTAAAGTAATATTAGATCTTGCCTAAATGCCATTGAAAACCATTACGTTAGGTAGCGAACTTGCCGCGGTAATGAATCATATCAATCCTCATTTACCAGAACACATGGGCGTGCAAGTGGCTTATCATAATCGCCAGCTGATAATTACCGATCCGCAACAACGAACCATTGAAACATTAGTATTAGGTAAAAAAGCTGCGATCACGCCTATTATCTTATCGAAAAAACTATCGTCCTCTGGCCACGCTAATTACTATCTTTCTTACGTTGATGTTAACCTAGACTTGCCCAAGCAGTTTGATAATCAACAGTTAGCAGAAATATTAACAAATAAGCTCAATAAACTAATGGGAAATAATGACATCCAGAGCCAATGGAACAATAATGGGCAATATCTGATAATAAATGATCGTCAAGGTCTCCAAATAACCTATTTTTTTACAAACCCATCGTAGGTGTGATCAGTCAATAAAAATGTCTGACATTGCCACACCTAATAACTACTCTACCCAGGCAAAATTTGGCATTATTCGTGGCAAACTACCGCAATCAGCAGTAGATGAAGAGTGGTCACTGCAATTACTGGAAGCTCCTCATTTAGACACAGAACAAATAGATAACACGACTGGACAATGCGAATATCAACACGACGACGATGATAGCTTCCAGGGTTATGATCAATTTCATCTTCAGGCTGTGGATAAGGAGGGTAGTACCAGTCGCCCTACTGTTATCAGTTTGCAACATCATTTGGCACCGATTCCTTTTTTCCCTACAGTTAAAATTTTTTCCCTCAAAACACCTGATTAATAGAAAGCAGATTGACCTAATTATATTGGATAGGAAAAAAAATTTGGTCAATTTGATACAGATTTTAAGTCTAACATGTTAAATGGTAAAAAATTGAAACCCACATTGTATTTTTTTTCTGGCTTTTTGGCGCCTGCTAGAAACCAATCATTATCAGTTAAAATTTAAAGCGGATGATATAGGACAAGTTTATATCCAAGACAAAAACCAATCTCACACAGTCGGCTTCCGTGATGATCAAACAATCTACCTAGAAGCAGGCAAACATTATCCTATTTGGCTGCTCTGGAGCACCAATATAGTCACACTGTTGGCGATCAATACAGGGACACGATAGAATTACCCTGGCGGCCAGAAGGACCAAAACTACTAACCTATACCAAAAGAAAATCTTATTGCCATGCCAATTAATCCATCAGAAAATTACCCCAGCGATTGGCTACCTAAGCCCTTACAGCTAACAGAAAATTCAATACCACCTATAACAAAACCATCCTATACTTTTAAAATAATACAATTCATTAATAAATAGACAATTTCTCTTCTAGATATAGAAGAACATATTTTTATAACGGCGAAAATAGTGAAGCTGAGCTGGCAAATATTACCAATAGCCAGGAACAGAAGACGGTCACTCCCTCAATTACAAAACAAACTTCTGATAACAAAGAAAACAAAGCAAAAAACTCAATTGATACAGCAGAAAAAGTAAACCCATATTAGCTGAATTACTCACAGATCAGCGCTTGTCTCACGGTAAAAAAGGAATAATTATCTCTAAATTGCTTGAAAAGCAAGTTTCTCACAAACCAAAATCATATTACTATTGTGTAACAGAACCTATATTCAATTAATTTTATTATCTAAATATCTTTATTAAATGGGTATTTATTTTTTATCCGTTTTATATGCCAGTGGCAACCAACATAATAAAATAAAGATAGACATAACAAAAAATATCAACATCCCCAAACTGAATTGTCCAGTTTGGGGAAAATGTGCCGACAACCATGCCGCAACGCCTGAACCTACATTTTGCAAACCACCAACCAGTGCACCGCCTGCACCAGCCAAATAAGGAAAAAGCTCCATATCTCCGGTGGTTACTAATAGAAATAACATACCAGCACCAAAGAAAAAAAGTCAGTCTGGAATCATTAATGACCACACATTCATAAATCCAAACCAACCCGGTAACCACATGATAATAGCTGCAGAAATACAGCAAAATACCGTGTACCACATTAACTGATAAAAGATTTTTCCTTCACGTCCGGCATACCAAACACTTAAAAATGCGGCAGGAATATGCAAAATAAATAGAATACTGACGATAATACTATTTAGCCTCTCAACAATACGCCGCTACTTGATTCAAATACCACAACACCGGCCAATCCGCCAATTAATATTACCAGGTAAGCACCAAAGGTAGGATTTGATAAACAGCGAATAATAAGCAGAAAACATATTTATTTTTTCAGAAGCCAGCGTGCATGTTTCAGACAACCATTTCCACATACTGATCAAGACAAAACTACCTAACAAAAACAGAAAAATATAAGTTGCATGTCAGCCTAAAAAATAGGCGATCACCCCACCAATCGTAGGTACCAGTAACGGACTAACTAATATACCCATATTTAATATACTATTAACATAACGCAATGCCGTTCCAATATAGAGATCACGCGGCATGGTTCTTGCCATTACGACGGCAACGCCGATCCCTAAGCCTTGTAGTGATCAAGATCTACAATGAAGGCGCGGAAATTACTATTATCGTTGCAATCAAATAAATAATTAAACCAACTAAAATAACAGTGCGGTGACCAATATGATCTGATATGGACCCATAAAATAGCAGATTGAAGTATTCTCATTTTTATATAATAATCAATTACATTAAAAAATGTTACAATATGTTAGGGTTAAAGAAAAATTACCCTAGGAAATTTATGAGTTAATATCAATTAATCTAACAAATTTAAAAAAATTCTAGTGAAGCGATTAAATTATTTTTCCCAACTTGCCGAATCCTATTGCTTATTTTGTAAACATAACTGTACAATTTTATATCATAATGAAAGAGTCATAATTTAACTGAATAGTTAAAACATATTATCGATAATGGTTTTGCTGAGTTTTGACATAATATGATCAAACATTCACGCTTTATTTGACACATTGGGAGGCCAGTTGTATGGCGAATTGGGTAACAGGAAAAATCATTAAAAACCACAGATGGACAGACTCATTATTTAGTTTGATCCTCGAAGCACCAATAAAACCTTTTATTGCTGGACAATTTGCTAAACTTGCCCTGGAAATTAATGGCCCTCGTATCCAACGAGCCTATTCCTATGTTAATGCCCCCTTTGATAATCAATTAGAATTTTATCTCGTCACCGTACCAGAAGGAAAACTCAGTCCACACCTTGAAGCATTAAAACCCGGTGATCCTATTTATGTCACAGAACAAGCAGCCGGTTTTTTTGTATTAGAAAAACTACCTGATTGTGAAACGCTTTGGATGCTATCGACTGGTACTGCAATTGGACCTTACTTATCCATTTTGCAGTTTGGAGAAAATTTAGCGCGATTTAATCAAATGATCCTGGTACATGCGGTACGCTATGCTGAAGATCTGAGTTACTTACCATTAATGAAAACACTTGAGAAAAAATATCAGGGAAAATTGAAGATCCAAACCATTGTGAGTCGCGAAAACAAAACTCGCTCACTCACCGGACGTATTCCAGCGCTAATTGAAAGCGGGCAGCTAGAACAGGCAGTAAAGGCAAAAATTGATCCCTTAACTAGCCATGTTATGCTTTGTGGTAATCCACAAATGGTTAAAGAGACCCAACTGCTACTAAAAACACAAAGAGGGATGGATAAACACTTACACCGTAAAGAGGGACAAATTACCAGTGAACAATATTGGTGAGCAAAGGATAAACAAATATTAATCAGCTGAGATAGTCAACTTGTTCAGTATTTTTACCATAACGATTTCCTTTATCAAGGCCTTTAAAACTACCACAATCTAAAAACAATATAGTAACAATAAATAATGGTAGAAATCCTCCAATACCCTACTGCCAAAAAGGCGTTAATAAACTAACATCAATAGAAAATAGCACAAAAACAACCAACAATAACAACAACCAACCACCCGATTTAACACGATCATGTAGACGTTTGGTAAAATTGCCGCCAAGGGATAAAACAACAATATGAATAATAACAGTAAAATATAAGAAGAAAATAGAAAAAATGTTTGCAAACCAAATATCATAACCATTAATAAAAACCAAATAACAATACCTAGCCAAAATGGTTTTCGACCAATCCATCCTTTGAATGAAAGTGCCCATTGTTGTAATGTCATTTATCTTATCCTAATTAATCCCTTTATGAAAATTAATACTGATGAGTAACGATGATTAAAACCTACAATAGCAAATTTGACTTAACACTAGCATTAGCATTAGTATTAGTATTAGTATTTATTGCATCATTGCCGTTATTTCCCGCGCTAGCCAAAGAATTACCGGTAATGCCTGAAACAGAGGTTTCGGTTGCTTATTTATCACCAGATGCTGCCTTATTCAATGAAACTATTCCCATATTTCGTCAAAAATATAACCTGGATAATCCAAAGTATCCAATACATGAGTTTAAAGTGATCACAAGCAAGGATATTAGCTTACCTTATATTCGTGCAGCCAGTCGAATTAACAGCAAAATTTACTTCTCCGCTGTACTTGAACTAGGAAGTGAAAAAATTAAAAGTCTACAACTAACATTACTTCCACCAGAAGGTGCAAGCAGCTATAAAATTAATCGGCAATTATTCGAACGTTATATTATGGCAATCATTAATCACTTCGAAAAAACAACTTCGATTAACAACATATCTCAATTAAACGCTGTATTAGATCGTATGTTAGAGCAACATAACCAAGTGCAGAGTGATGAAACCATAGTAGGCGCTATCCGTTATATTTTAGTAAAAAGCAAAGATAACATGATTACTTTTGCCATTGAGCCGGTTAAGCTTTCACTAAATGATGATAACATCACACATGAATGACGAAAAACAAAGTGGATTTAATCATAGCATCTTTATACTATCCCTTTGCATAAACGGAATAATGATTAATTATCTTTATCTCATTTATTAATAAATATTTTTTAGTTGGAGGAAAACATGTGGAATCCATTAGTCATAGGTAACTGGAAACTCAATGGCAGTACGAAAATGGTTGAAGAACTAATTGGAAATTTGTGTAATAAATTAAATAGTGTCATTGGCTGTGATGTCGCAATTGCACCACCAGCGCTTTACCTAGCGCAAGCAAAACAAGCTTTAAACGGTAGCAAGATAGCACTTGGCGCACAAGATGTTGACGTCAATCTGTCCGGTGCTTTTACCGGTGATACTTCAGCTGAAATGCTAAAAGATATTGGAGCAAAATATATTATTATCGGTCACTCTGAACGTAAAATTTACCATCAAGAAAGCGATGAATATATCGCCCGAAAATTTGCGATGTTAAAATCACAAGGATTAACGCCGGTACTCTGCATTGGTGAATCTGAAAAAGAAAACAGCGCCGGCCAAACAGAAGAAGTCTGTGCTCGTCAAATCGATGCTGTATTAAATAGCTTAGGTACCGGTGCATTTGAAAATAGTGTTATTGCTTATGAACCTATTTGGGCAATTGGTACCGGTAAATCAGCCACCCCAGCTCAAGCGCAAGCAGTACATAAATTTATACGTGACCATCTTGCTAAGCAAGATCCTGCTATCGCACAACAAGTCATTATTCAGTATGGCGGTTCAGTGAACGCAAACAACGCAGCAGAGCTTTTTATGCAACCCGATATTGACGGTGCATTAGTCGGCGGAGCATCGCTGAAAGCCGATGCTTTTGCTACTATTGTCAACGCCGCAGCAGCAGCCAAAAAAGCTAATTAGTTTTTAACATATTAATAGTAATAAAATAATTTAAAGCCAATTAGCAATTCAATCCCGGTTCTGTCTGTCCATTTATAAAACCGGGTTAGTATTTATCGATAAACCCAATACCCTTAAATTTACCTTACCCAATGCCTAATTTGAACTAATAACCAAAAGGTTTATGCAGCAAAATATTTAGCGCATAAACCTTTTTGCGGTAACGTAAATTTATCTAATTCTGTTAATATTCATTAAATCGGATAATCGTTTAATTTGTTTTTCCTAAAGATCGCTAATACAGGCAAAGAATAACTGATCATCAACAGGATTAGAACCTACAAAGCCACTCACCATGCCGACAGTATCAATTCTATTACCACCTGATTTTGTCGACATCCAATACATGTGATTATTCCAACCATAAAAACTGGTATTGCCCCATTCACTCCATAATGAACCAACTAAATAAAGAAATCTTCCAATACTCATCTGTTGTTGTGTTGGTAACCTCATATTCACATCTTGCTTACTGCACCAGTTAGTTGCGCTATTCCAATCCATTGCTTGACCACTATATACATACCATTTTTGCAGAGTAAATTCATATTTAATCGGATCACCTCCAGTATTATGAACAGCCGTTATCGTCACAGCTTTTTTGTTACTAACAGGCCTATTTTTAAAAATGACCTCCCCATTCTGGACTGACACCCAATCTTCACTACTACGCCACTGAAATTCTGAGACAGGAACTCCATTAGTGTTGATGATAAATTTAGCACCACTAAAACCCGTTGTCGGGAATCCATCACTTATATTGAAATTATGTCCATTGACTTTGAGATGAGTAAAAGAAACCTGGATAAAATTGACTTTCTGATCCGCAGCCTGTTTTGCCGTACTACCATAGTGTGCGCTGACAGTGATATCATACACCGCTATTTTAGTACTTTTCAGCTTAATAGTTGCTTGCCCAGTGGTATCAGTTTTACTGCTGGCCGGTAAGATGACATCATTACCTTTGTCTTGTTGCCAAACAATGTCAAAATCTGACACTTTAACCGGATTATTATGTTGATCAATCAACTGGGCTTTAAAAGTAAAATGATTGTTGCCATCAGCAACTTTACGAATGATTGTATCGACTAATGTCACACTACCCACTTTAGCCGTAGTAATATCGGCAATAAAGTTAACCGCTATTTTGGCATCAACTTTATTCGCAGTGCCATATTGCGCACTAATGATCACATCGTCCACAACTTTAGTGGTACCTTTTAGTGCTATTGTCGCACGCCCATTGTTATCAGTTTTACTTGATGCTGCTGACAATTGAACATTTTTAGCTTTTTCATCATCCAGCAACCAGGTGATATCAAGATCCGCTACTTTGATAGGATTATCATATTTATCAACCAATTGTGCCTTAAAGGCAAAGCTACTATTGCCATCCGCGACTTTATTGATATCAGAACCATCCAATGTGACTTCTTTTACTTTAGCGGTATTAATATCAGCAATAAAGTCGACGGCTTCCGCTTGCTGTTCATCACTAACACCATATTTGGCATAAACCACTACATTATTCACCGCTTTTGTAGTACTTTGCAAAATAACCGTAGCTCGCCCCTCTGCATCCGTCTCACTGCTTACTGGTAAAGTAACAAACGCGCCTTGATTTTGTCTCCATTGGATTTTTAAGCCTGCTAGCTTAACGGGATTATTATTATGATCAACTAATTGTACACTAAACTCAAAACCGTTCTTACCATCAGCTACCTTGCGGGTATCTGCATCATTTAAGTTGATCTTACTCACTTTAGCAGCTTTAACATCCCCGATAAAACTGACTTCATCTGACTGTATTTGTGGTGGTACTTTATACTTCGCATAGACCCTAATATTCTCTACCGCTACCTTGCTACTTTGCAAAGTAATGGTGGCAATTCCCTGCTCATTGGTTAGGCTTGTTTGAGCAGATAATTCGACTTGTTGCTCTTTATTGTGTGACCACTCGACAATCAAACCCGCTTTATTAATCGGATTATCATATCTATCAACCAATTTTGCTTTAAAAGTAAAACTATTTTTGCCATCCGCAACTTTGCTATTCACAGAATCAACTAATGTAACACTTTTCACCTTAGATGTATTCGTATTAGCATAAAACTCAACTTCCTGCGCATTTACCGCCGCAGAAGAGCCATACCTTGCATTGACAATAATATGATTCGCCGCTGTTGTCGTACTGTGTAATGTGATCGTCGCGCGACCATTTTCATCCGTTTGACTGGTTGTTGCCGACAATTTTACTTCGTCGTTCTTATCATACGCCCAATTCACCATCCGTTGTCTAGCTGGATTATCATTACCATCTAATACCAATGCAATAAATGTGAATTTGTTATGACCATTGGCTAATTTACTGGCTGTTTTATCATTAAGTGTCACACTCACTACTCTGATTGAATTTTCATCAGCAACAAAAGCCACTTCACGATCTGCATCGACTCTTTTGGTTGAACCAAATCTTGCACTAACGACTACGCCCTCTATCACTGCTGTTGTACTATACAACGCAATAGAAGCCAGCCCATTTTCATCAGTTTGACTTTTTGCCGCTAATTTAACTTTATTGCCTCTATTATGTGACCAATTAACATCTAAACCTTTTTGCTTGATCGGATGACCGTTACCATCAACTAATTGGGCGGTAAAGGTAAAGAAACTATTATTCTCAGCTATTTTTTGTGTCTCACTATCTTCTAAGGTAACGCTTTCGACCTTAGCGGTATCCAAAATATAAATAAAGTTTACTGCTTTATTAGCCACTACTTTATTAGTGGGATTATTATAAGTTGCACTAATCCTAACATTATCCACCACAACTTTACTGGTCAAAGTAATAGTCGCACGTCCATTCTCATCAATTGGGCTCTGCTCTGCTGATAAGATAGCGGTATTACCTTTATCATGTGACCAATTAACATTAACATTGGATACCGGATTACCGAATTGATCGGTCACTAATGCCTCGAAAGTAAATCGACTTATTCCATCAGCCGCTTTGTTCGTTTCATTACCGATTAATGTAACACTTTCAACTTTAGCCGTAGCGATATCAGGCGAAAAACTAATAGGGATGGTATTTCTATTACCATTTTTCATCACCGCGGTTAATGTACCGGTGCCAACGACCTTACTCTTAATTTTAACATTAGCCTTACCTTGGCTATCTGTTATCACCATCAGGCTATTACCACTATTGCCATCCATATCAAACAGTGTTACCCCACTAGACTTGAATCCATCAATAGTAAAAGTAATTGCTCTACCGGCCAGTGCTTGATGTTTTTTATTTTGTACTAATGCAGTGGTAACGTAAGCATCGCTATTATTCGCTACCAGGGTATTATTTGGCGTTAATGTTATTGATCGGATCATATCTTGTGATGGCGTGACATTAATCACCATAACTGCGGTATTAGATTGATTACCTTCATTATCAATAGCTACTGCTGAGATACGGTAAGATTGAGCGGTTTTTGACTGTTTTTGGAAAATATAAGCTGGCAAGGTTAAGTTAATTGAGGTCGGTGACATAACTTGAATGTTACCACCTTGAGCAATTAATTCTGGCGCTTTCCAGCTAACTTTTTTTAAGCCATATTTGGATTTATTAACAATGACCGTTACCGGTATAGTTTGTGCCGCTTTACCGTTAGTACTTTCTGGCAAAGAAATAGATAATAGTTCTTGCTTACGGTATTGCATGACAATATTGTAATTACGATCGACAAAATCGTAGCGGTTACCGGCTAAACTACGCATTAATTCAACATTATCGGGATCAAGCTGTTCAATCAACAATACACCGAACCGATATGCTAACTCCATACCAATGCAACTTTCCTTAGTATCTCCACGAGAAATTTGTGTTTTAAATGTCAATAATGGGAAAGGGGTATAACTTAAGCCAAAAGTGGTAGCAGAAGGATTATCTATCAAATCACTTGCTGAGAGGCCATTATTAAGGCTGATACCATCACCATAATACTTTTCATATTTAGCATAAGCCCCTAAATGCGGATAGCTGGGTAAAAATCCTTCAGCACGTAGATCGAAGCCATTGGCTGGACGCTCATCATAATCCCTCATCTCATGAAGACGTGATTGATGCCAGTCGGTTAAACGAAAATAACCATTAACAGCCAGTTTAAGATAATCGGCCCATAATTCACCGCCAACACCGAAACGAGAATTGCTACCAGTAATATCATAATCATAAAAACTGTTGGTGCCCCACATCCAAGCATCCTGATATTGACGATAACCCACGCCTAAGTTAGTAGTGTTGCGATGGTCATTTGCCCTAATACCAATCTGGCTAAATAACAAACTGTTTGGTTTATCTACCACCGGTACTAATAAATCCACATCACCGGTTTTATTGGAATTAATTTGTACCCGAGCATTACCAAACTGACTCAACCAATCATGGATTTTTTGATTTACCAGGTTTTCACCTATACTGCGCGCATACCGCATATATGCCTTGATGGCATCATCCGTTGACAAGGTCTGTGCTAATTGAGAAATATTTTGTACCATTTGTTGTTTGTTTGAAACAACGGCTTGCGAATTAGGCTCGTTATCATTGATGCCTAATGTAGGTAATGTGTTAAAAATATCATCCTGCTTGGTATTTTTAGGGGGATAAATTGGTGCTACTGGTTGTTGGGAAGAGAAATGCGCCTCTAACATGGATAATGCCGAATCAGGTGAGGAAAGCGACGTCGATGATTTTTTCGCCGCATTATTTTTATTCGATTCTGCCTGCTCTTTATTGAGAACAGGAGCATCCTTCGTCAATGGACTCTGCATTAGGTTATTCAAGCCATTGATCATGTCCATCATCGAATTATTTGAGTCACTATTTTGAGCCGCTTTTGCTATTGATGAAGAGGCAACGAAAACCGGCAAAAACAATTGTATAAACAGTAATAGGTAGGCGATTATCTGTTTCGTTTTTGTAAAATAACAATTAGCAATACGTTGCATGAATCTCTTCCTAAGAATATATAAATCCTATTACCAATAAATCAAAAAATCATTCCGTTAAAAAAACATTTATCGGAACGATTTCTGTTTCGTAACATACAGCTAAGAGGTTATAGGATGTAATTAAGTAAAGTTACCATTACGCTTTATCTTCCCGTCGTATCAATCAAAACGGGAATTTCTCTGATTTAAAAAAACAATTAGATGCTTTTAATACAAACGACATTTTGCAGCTGATTAGTATAATTATCACTAGCAAAACCATCATCTAATTTGACTATTTTGTACCGTTCATCAGTGACTCTGTCCTCAGTCCAATAGTAATCATCACTGATATCGTAATGACTGAATTTACCCCATTCACTCCATAATGAACCTACTGCACGTTTACCTTCACCTTTACTAAGTTGTTCAACTGTTGGCATAACCCCATGATTATTTGCACACCAACTTTTAGCCTTATCCCAAGATTTATTCCCAGAGAAGACAAACCAATTGTTTAAAGTAAAGGTATATTTAACCGGCTCACCACCCGTTTCATGTTTTGCTGTGATAGTGACTGTTTTACTTTTCGCATCCCCAATAAACGTTACCAGACCCTTGTCAACTGAAACCCAATCTTGGTTGCTTTCCCACTCAAATTCCGACACCGGTGCGCCTTGCGTCTCGATGGTAAATTTAGCGTGGCGGAAGCTAGTGGTTGGGAATTTAGCATTTGTTTGGAAATGATTGCCATTAGCACTTAAACGGCTAAAAGAGACGGTTATAAAACTGACGGGTTTATCAGCGGCTTGTGATCTTGAATTAGCGTAATGAGCACTAACAACCACATTATCTACTGCAACGTCCATACTTTCTAAAGTGATAGAAGTATGTCCATCGGCATCCGTTTTACTGATATTATTGTTATCCTTAAAACGAACTTTGCTATCTTTATTAGTCGACCAGTTAATCAATAGATTTTCTTCCCTGATCGGGTTGCTATTAACATCAACCAATTCCGCGGTAAAAACAAAGTTATTACTACTATGGGCAACTTTACGGTCTATTTTACCTTCTAACTTGACATTTCTGACTTCAGCTGTGTCTTTATTAGCAATAAAGCTCACTTTTAAATTTGCCGTTTTTTTATCACCATTGCCAAGTTTGGCGGAAACTTCAATATCATCAATGGACATGGTTGTGCTTTGCAGTTCAATCGTTGCAATACCATTTTCATCTGTTTCGCTGGTGGGCTTTAATTGGGCTTTAACCGGCTTGTTATGTCCCCAATAGACTATCATGCCAGGTTTTTTGATTGGATTATCATTTATATCAAAGAGCCGTACCTTAAAAATAAATTTCTCTTTACCATCTGCAATTTTACGGATATCCTGCCCATCTAAATTAACCTCACCTAACTTAGCCGAGTCTTTATTAGCGATAAAACTGACTGTCTTATCGGCCAATTTGCTAGCCGTATCGGCATAACTGGAACTAACTTGTACTTCATCCACCGCTTTTGTTGTGCTGTACAATGTAACGGTAGTGATACCGTTTTCGTTAGTTAGGCTGTTGTCAGCTAACTTAACTTTATCGCCTTTATTATGTGTCCAATTGACTTGTAAGCCTTTTTCCCTAATCGCGTTATTATTGTTATCAACGAGTTGTGCGGTAAAACTAAAGTAAGTTTCACCATCAGCGATTTTAGTGCGTTCCATTCCTTCTAAGAGAACACTACCGATATGTGCCTCACTTTCATTAGCAATAAAACTCACTTTCTTATTGGCATTTATTTCTACTAAGCTGCCTGAGCTAGCACTAAGCTGTACATCATAGACGGCCTTAGTTGTACTTTGCAGTGTAACAGTAGCTATTCCGCGTTCATCAGTTTCGCTAGCATTTTGTGATAGCTTAACGTCATCTTTATCATAGAACCAATTAACTATGATCCCAGCAACCTTAACGGGTTGCCCCTTGCTATCAACAAGCTGTGCGGTAAAAGTAAAGTTCTGATTACCATCTGCCACCTTTTCATTGACAGAATCTTTTAACTCCACAGCACCGACTATAACGAGACCTTCTTCAGCGATAAAATTGACCTTTTTATCCGCTTCTACACTTGCTGTAGCGGCATAGTTTGCACTAACCAGTACCTGCTTGACGGTGGTAGTCGTACTTTTTAGTTCAATGGTGGCAATGCCATTGCTATCTGTTGGACTAGTTGCGGCCGATAATAGAACATCTTTAGTATCTTTATCGTGGGACCAATTAACAATTAATCCACTTTTTTTGATTGGATTACCATTTCCATCAACTAGTTTTGCACTAAAAGTAAAAGAACTCTTTCCATCAGCTACTTTATTTGTTGTCCGACTATTCAGTGAGACATCTCCAACCTTGGTAGTGCGTTCATCTGCAACAAAACTAATAACTCTATCTCCTGTCATCTCAAGCGTGTTATCATATTTGGCACTGACTTCCTGATTATCGACTGCAATCAAAGTGCTACGTAGCGTGATAATCGCCCGTCCATTAGCATCTGTTTTGCTGCTACTGTTTGATAAAACGACCTTGCCTTTCTGATTATTTGACCAAGCAACATCAACATTTGGCAGCGGATTATTAAACTGATCAAAAACAAATGCTTCATAGCTAAAGCTATCGACGCCATTAGCTACCTTACTGTTTTTCTTATCAATCAGGGTAACATTCCTAACTTTAGCAGTAGTGACATCAGGGTTAAATTGGATAGAAACGGCCTTTTTCATACCATTTGCCATGGTAGCAATCAATTCTCCCTTACCGGCCAAGTCACTTTTAACTTTTAGATTGATCTTACCCTGGGTATCCGTGGTCTCAGTTAAAGGATTACCAATTCTTTGGCCATCTTCGCTAAGCATGACAACCCCAGCATTTTCGCTATTATTTTTTGCTGCATGCGTACTGGCACTTTTGCTAAAACCAGTAACGGAAAATGTCACTTGTTTGTTCGCTAGTGGTACCATTTTATCATTTTGTAGTTGCACTTTAGCTAAATAAGTTTGGTTACCATCTGCCGGTATTGGCGTCGAATTCTCTAAAATAAAATAAGCAAAACCATCCTTTGATTGAGTAACATTGATCACCATAACCGCAGCTTTAGATTTATTACCTTCATTATCAACACCAACAGCGGATAAAGTATAAGCTTTACTACCTTGGTTATCTTCACCGTATGAAGGTAACACTAGGTTAATAGTAGTGGCTGATGTCTGGTTGATCTTACCACCTTTAGCTAATAACTCTGGTGCACTCCATAAGATTTTATTTAGTCCGTATTTGGCTTTTTCCACCGTAGCTTTTATTGATATGGTTTGAGCAGCTTCAGCCGTCACACTATCTGGCAGAGAAATAGCTAAAATCTCCTGTTTACGGTACTGCAGAACAATATTGTAATTACGATCAACAAAATCATAACGATTACCCACCAAACTACGCATTAAATCAACATTATCCGGATTTAACTGAGCAGCCAGTGGTATACCAAACCGATAGGCAAACTCCACGCCAATCAGACTGTCGTTGGAATCTCCCTGAGAGACTTGAGTTTTCAATGTTAATAAAGGAAAAGGGGTATAACTTAAACCAAAAGTTGTAGCAGAAGGCTTATTTTTAAAATCTTTAGCTGATGGCTTATGACTAAGGCTAACTCCATCACCAAAGTATTGTTCATATTTAGCGTAAGCACCTAAATGAGAATAACTGGGTAGGTAACCTTCAGCACGTATATCAAATCCATTGGCCGGACGCTCATCATAATCGTGCATCTCATTCAGAAACGAACGATGCCAGTCGGTTAAACGGAAATAACCATTTACGGCCAGTTTCAAATAATAGACCCACAACTCACCACCAACACCAAAACGGGCATTACCTCCACTAATATCATAATCGTAGAAACTGCTAATGCCCCACATCCAATTTTGCTGATATTGACGATAACCTAATCCTAAGTTGGTGGTACTCTGCTGTTCATTAGCTCTAATACCAATTTGGCTAAATAATAAGCTGTTTGGTTTATCAATTATTGGTAAGAGAAAATCAGCAGCGCCAGTTTTATTTGAACTAATTTGCACGCGTGCTTTGCCGTATTGATTTAACCAATCACTAATTTTCTCATTTAATAGGCCTTCGCCTCGACTACGCGCATAACCAATGGCTGCTTCTGTGGTATTATTATTGGCAAGAACTTGTGCTATTTGGGTTGCACCTTGCACAAATTGTTTTTCTGATGACTCGCCTTGTTTAGCCTGAGGAGTCTCTTTTATACCTAATGTCGGTAATGCCCGATTATGATCGACTGACGGTTTGCTGTTATCATTTGTTGTTGATACCGACATCAATGATCTATTATCGGGTAAAATATGGATATTCCAGCTTGATGCCACCACTTTTGATGATGGAAGCGATGCAGCTGACTCTGGAGCCGAATTTTTTAAAGCAGAGTTATTATTCATCAACGCATCAATAGCATTGATTGTTTCCAGTATCTGATTGCTAGCAATATCATCCTGCGCCGCTTTAGCTACAGATGAAAAAGTGACAAAAATAGGTAACACCAATTGTATAAATAACAATATATATGCAGTTACTCGTTTTGTTTTCGAATAGTAACGATTAGCAATGCATTGCATAAATAAATTCCCTGTCTAAAATAATATAAAATCCTGCTACTGTTTTTTGCGTAAAATAAAAACAAATATTAAATAATAACTTCAACCTATTATTGAAATTAATAAATAAAGACATTGATATGCAGCTACTCTTATTTTTACTACCATAATCAATAAATTTTTATTACGTTTAGCCATATTTATTTTTGTTTGGTTAATTACCAATTAAATAAATATTAGCTAACGTTAAATTAATGCCAATGGAGGAGATAAAACGAACAATGAGGGATAAAAAAGCGAGTTTTTTTATAATATTCCATTTACAATTATTCCTTTTGGTTATTCATATGGATAATAAAGATATAGATAAGCATTATTTAAAAACGTATGAATTTGTTTCCATTTATGAATAAATGCCGCCCTACAACATTAACACTAATAATTAACAAAAATACAAAATTAACACCAAACTAATTAGCGTAGACCAATATTTTATTAACATTTAACATTAATAAAAAAATAATCTATGGTAATTTTTCTTTTTTATTAAAAAAAATTTCATAGCCATTAGATTAAAAAATATTTTAATTGCCATAGTGTTAAATAAAAATCAGCAAATTACTATTTTTACTTAAATAATATTACAAATGGAAATGATTTTATTTAGCTAACCAGTTACATCTATTAATAACTAATAAACAGCATTCCGATATAGTTAATATTTAATAATGATAAATTTTAAAATATAAAAATAGCAAACTAATTTCTATTTAAATAGAAATGAAAGTATAATAAACTAAGTAAAAATCAAAATATAAGAATTAATGGATAAAAATAGTTAATAATACGTTATAATATAATTTTCATTGCGTGGGCAACTCACAATAATGGACGGTAATATAGTCTAACCCCACAGCAAACAACAGTGATTTTTTTATCTCGCTAACGACAGAATAAGATACGTAAATTCCTGCCTTTAATTTACTTGCTTTTATGTCACTATTTTTTTATCAAATATAAAGTTGCCATTGAAATTATTTTTTCGGTTGAAATATTATTCAGATCATAAACGTAGTAGTAAGCCGCCATGTTAATAAAAAATGAAGGAGCTAAAGCACTGCCCGTAGCTATATTAAAAATAGATGTCGCATTGCCTTGTACACTTTGACTAATAGAAAATAGAATAGGTGATGAAGTTTTATTCCCTTGCACAAGGCGAAACTCTACTCCTTTAGCACCTTGTTGCGTGGTATTTATTAACACCGTTTTATCTGTATGCTAGCCAAAAACATGGCAATATTTCGCGTCATTTTATTACTCACTAAAAGATCGCTACAGCTAAAATTCAGGGTAAAAGGCTGATAACCAGGCCTATCAATATTTTTAACACCATTGATACTAACCATAGGTAGATTAACAATTAAGCCTTTATTTGAAAAATCGCAGGTAGTAGCAATAGGATTATATTTAATTGTAATAGGCCGAAGAAAAATATCCATCGATGAAGCATCTGATACCAAGATAAAAGGTGAGATAATCGCAGTATCACCAGCCACTTCGGTACAATTATATCCCTTAGATTACTCTTCAACAAGGTAAACAGTAAGGTGAAATTAGTATCCAAATTCGATGCAGGATGTGTACCTCTAGCAATGTTGGTTACGCGATCCTTTCCTAACGCAATCATCATAACCCTGACAAACGACTTACCACCATTAAATGGCGAAGCAATACCAACCGCATTAGGAAAAAATATTCCAGCGGAGCCACAAGTGAATTGTCCCGTAAAAATGGTTCTACCTGTTTTGTCATTGTTATTGAAAAACCATTAAAATCAGCAGATAAATCATAATATAAACTCGGTACCGTGATCGTGCTGTTGGGTTTACAATCGGCATAAACTGATTGGCTGAGGGAACAAACGGATAATCGATTAAATCATATCTACCCGCTGTCCCACTGCACTAATATTGGCTTGTTGATAGTTGGAATTCGTCATGTAAATAGCAGAATTGAGATAAGCATTATGACTAAATAGATTAATAGGTATACTGGTACTCAAGTAATAACGGTTTTTTTCTTTTTGATCCGTATTTCTTACTTGTGAAACAGATAAGTTATAGGTAATATCTTTATAATTATTTGAGTAACCTACCTGATACTCTCGACTGCTACTGCCAGCGTTCCAATAGTTTCTCAGCGTACCAGCCAAAAAATAACGCCATAATCTTTCCCAAAATGCTGATTTAAATTAAATGTATTTCTGGCACGACACACCCCGCAAGGCATCAAAAGTTGCTAAATCTGAGGGACTATTTCCATTTCGATCATTAAGATTAATTTTAATAGTAGCTTGATATTTAAGCCATGCTTGATAATTATCATGGGTATAAATGGAATCAATAAAACTATAATAATCTCCTGTTGAATAACGATAGGCTGCTATAGCCAGCCTGGTGGTTAACAAAAAATTGCTATAAGTCAAGCAAAAACTTTGTCCTCGTTTGGTTCCTGTATCTAACATAAGCAACAAGCATGGGTTGCATCAACTGAAACAGCACCAAACAGAAAATTCCCAACCACTGCCAAGTAAAATAGTAAGTATAATCAAGACTACCAACAAAGCCGGCATAAACGGTGACTAAATTATTGACACCATAATATGCTTCTACTTGAGCAAATTTCGGTTGGAAATGGGTATTTGCCATTTTTGATTGTCCAACCAAAATATTGTAAGTATACACACCCGCTTTCATCATATTAGGCATAGCTGAAAACGGCATAGTAAAAGATTCTTGACGACCATCTGCTTCCTGCACAACAACAGAAAGATCGCCCGTTCCTCCGGCTGCACGTACGAACACTCCTGGCGGAACTGTTTCTTGGTAAATTAGATTTCCATTCTGATATACTTTTACTAACGCATTAGTTTGGGCAACCCCTCTGACAATAGGCGTAAATTCTTGGCTGGAGTTAGGTAACATATTCATTTCTGTTGTTAATGCAGCACCTCTAAAACGAATACTACTAAATAAGGTAGAGAGGGTATAAAAATCGCCTAACATCAAACTTGAAGATATAGCACTGAAAGAACGGCGTAAGTAGCGGGTATTATTTTGCCATTTATGATCACCACTGGAATAATAAGAATAACTTGACTCATCTCGAAACTACCAGGCCCTTAAATTAATACCCGTATTTAAATTGGCAAAAAAAGCATCATTACTCTGTTTGCTATTTTTTTCTCCCAATAGTTATAATAATTGGTATTACAAGAGAGAATAATTGCCGGAACACCATAGTCCTAATTCACTGAATCAACATAACCTATCTCGGATTTAACTAACGAAATTTGCCGGACAAATATTTAATGCTAACTGATCAACATTTAAATAATAGTTAATACCATTGACAAAATTATCCAACGAAATGGTAGTTTTTTGCTCAATTACCTGTTTTGTGTGAAGTGAAAGTTTTAAACCTAATTTATTAGCATCTTTAGTAATATTTTGATTTTTTTCTTCAATATTAACTTCAAATTGTCCTTTCCAATCATCATTAACATAAATATCGATCAATTGTTTACCTGGCAGGATTTCATTATTTTGATAAAAACGAGATATATCTCCTTGGGATGATTTTTCTACTAGCAAAGAAGTATCAAATTCCTTTGGAAATAACTCGGGCATATAAACCAATATACCTAATAAAATTAGGCTATTATAAAGATAATATATATTTATTCACAATTTATCTTCTTATTTAAGGTTAATATTTTTTGTTTTATAAACACCAAAATCATCAACATAAGTTACGGTTAATTTATTATGCTTAACCTTATTTTTTAGCGGTAATTTAACGCTTGATGACGGAGGGAACATCTTCGATTGTGTCAGACTTTTTTGATTCATTAATATTAGTAATTTTTGCTATCGTGAAATAATATTTAGAATTATTTGTTACTACAATGTTATTATTATCTAAGTTATAACTTATTTTTTATATACATCTTCCTTAAGCGTAGTTAATTACTTTGATCGATAAAATAATTTAACTCTTGATTTAATTGCCAATTGCAAAACACTTTTACCTTGGGTATTTTTTAGGTATGGTAGAATATCAAAAAATTTTTAAATAAAAAACACTTTCTATATTTTTAGGTAATTTATGCGACATTATTTTTTAATTGTTGTCCTTTTAATCCCGCTACTTTTATAAAATGACTTTTTTCTGGTGTAAAATTTATATTGCCATTATCAATCCATTATTGTACTAAAATCGGTAATTTTCCATTATTTGTTAATTGTACCGTGACATTACCCTTACCTTCATAATAAATGATACAAGTCCCTTGAAGTACAATATTGGCTAATATATTTTTTGTATCTTTATGACCAATTCAGCTATACATGAATATTCCAATGCTATCGCATGGAATTTTATTCACGAATTATCACATATTTATCTAAAAACTAAAGATTTTTGGTATATTTTAAGCGTTCCTTCCCCCTCTGAGAGAGAAACAGTTAGTTTTTATTCCGTTGAAGGCAAAATCGATGTTCTTACTAGAATACAAGCTATCAACTACAGAAAAAATGACTTTCTAGTTAATGAACCAAATTATAAAAATAATATTTTTAGTGTATTTGATAGCGGCGTTACCTATATTAAAACAAAGACAAGACTTAATAATACTGATTCAATCGCAACGTTCATGTTTTTTGTTAACCAAAAATTAAATGGGCCATTAGCAGCATTAACAAAAATACCCAGCCACGACTAATTTTCATCGTGATAAAATGTGTTGACAAGCTTTTCTATGCTTGTTTGAGGTTATAGATTTGATAACGACCTAGTTAACTTTTTTCTATTATTTTTTTACTTAACACTTGAGCGGCAATGATCAAATAATAAAAAGAAATTCTGCTAACAATAAATAAAAACAACTCCTATGTTTAATATTAACCCTGACAAAAATATGATAATGTCTGGTGTACATATTATTTAAAGAATACAAATTTGAATAAAAGTTAATTGTTATTATTTTACTATTTTTACCACTGGCGACTCACGAAAATATCATTTCTAATGATCATAAAAAATCACCAAGCCGCTGAAAAAGACAGCAGAAAGTAGTGATTTTGCCGAAATAAAAAAATCTTTCATCAACAACATATACGGGGTGTATTAACCGTTTATGATGGTACAATTATGGTAACGACATAAAACGTGCAGCAATACAATATGTTCCCGCATCAATATTTAAAATTGTTAATGCCTTAATTGCGTTAAAAAATCAAAAAGTGACAGTTAACTAAATCTTCAAATGGGACAACCGACCCAGATATCTAGTAGCTGAAATAAAGATATGAATATGCAAAAAGCAATGAAATTATCCGCAGTTCCTGTCTATCAAGAAATCGCAAAACGCACTGGTCTGGCAATAATGAAAAAATAACTTTATCGTTTGCACTACGTTAATAGCAAAATAGGTAATGATGTTACCAAATTTTGGTTAGATGACCCATTAAAAATTAGTTCGGCAGAACAAACACAATTTATTTATAAGTTAGCAACCAAACAATTACCCATTGATAAAACCATTCAAAATGAAGTCGCCAATATGCTACTTATCAAACAGACTGCCAATATTAAAATTTACGCTAAAATTGACTTAGCTAATATCAATGGAGAGCGTATCGGCTGGTATGTCGGATGAGTCGAAAACGCTAACAGTAAAATAAAAATTTTTGCCCTTCATATCGCGATATCAGATGATAAAGCAGTGTCAAAGCGTGAATCTCTAACTTTACAGTGTTTAGCAAAATTAAAAATTATTTAAAAAATTACTAATCGGAATACTAAATTATTCTGATTAGTAACAAATCGACAAATAAAGGGTTGATCACATTACTCGCTATTGAGTTGTATTCTGAAGCGGTAAATTAATACTCTGTGTAGGTAAATCTTCTAGTATCAATGTTTTAGTCATTAGGTTGATTAGCTGGTGTTGATTTGACCATACAGACTCAATAATTTACATAACTCATGGAGAAACCTGGGAAGAAAGTCGATAAAAAACCCATTTTCCTTCCTTGCGATTTTGTAGCAACCCGCTCTTTTTTAACATTGCTAAATGACGAGATATTTTAGTCTGGGGTTGCTCAAGTGCAATACAAAGATGATAAACACAAAGCTCCCCCATTTCCCGCAGAAGAACTACGATCCTAAATCTTGTTTCATCAGACAAATTTTTTAAAAACTACAATGATTCTAACTCCATCTCTATTTTATCTCGGATCGGTATTAATTTCAGTAATACAATGTTAGGATCAGCTCACTATCCGAGATAAAACAACGCTAACAACTGGCTTTATAAAAAAACAATCACTCAAACTTATAGCGAGATCTAAAACAGCACAAAAATTCATATAATCATCATGATTTTTTGATTAAATGGCACAACATACGTTGTAAAATCACAGTGCTAACTAACAATATGCAAACAATCGTAATAAGAACAACAATAAAAAAAGTATCAAAGGCTTTGCTCGCTTCCATTATCAGTGCCTGAGCCTGATCTTTATCCATCGTTGATGCCAAGTTCAATGCTTCATCAATACTGTCATAAATGCGCGCATCAATGGTGACCTGATCGGGAACAAAAAGAGTATAATTATAAATCGCTGTCATCATTCCACCCAATATTGTAACGCTTAATACACTACCCAATTCATAAGCGACGTCTTCAATAAAAGCTGCCACCTGACTTTTCATCAGGTGTATTGAGGATAATAGTGGTAGATTCAGAGGTAAATACCATTCCCATCCCGCTACCAATAATAAATAAATTAATCAACAATAAAGTAAGATAGCTATGATAAAATAGGAATCCCTATTACTCCAATCAGCGCTAATATAAAACCTACCACTGTTGTTAATCTCTCGCCAAAACGGGGTAACAGTAAACCTGCTAATGGTGATGCAAGTACGGAACAGATTGGTATGGAAAGGATACAAAGTGCCGCTTGTAACGGTGTGAGTCCAAGTACTAACTGCAAGCGTTGACTTAAAACTAATTCAATGCTAACAATCACACTCATGGTAATAACAGCAATAATTACCCCTGCTGAAAACAATCGGTTACTAAATAAAGAAAAATCAAGCATTGGTCGAGTTTGTTTACGCTGGCGTAATACAAAAAATAGCATTAAAGATGACACCAATAAAGGCAGCAGCACAAAATTCAACCAAAGAAAAAGTAGATTTACTTAACTATTTTAATGCATAAATCAGCCCAACTAAACCAACTAAGATTAATAATGAGCCTAGAAAGTCAATAGCGCGCTTGTTTGTTCCACCACAGCTAGGGATCAAGCTCACTGAAAAAAGCAGTACCAACATAACAACAACAACAACATTAATTAAAAATACCGATCTCCACCAAAAATATTCCAGTAATAAACTACCAACTAAAGGACCGACCGCAGCTCTAGCGGCCGGTGACCAAATACCAATCGCTAGGGATCGTTCCTGAGGCTCAGTAAATATATGCCGAACAATTAATAAGATTGCTGGCATTATCATAGCGGCACCTACAGCCCCAAAAACTCTGGCAGCAATCAAACTTTCTGAATTAGGCTATAATGCGGCACAAAGTGAAGCTAATGCAAAAAGGGGTAAACCAGTGACAAGCATTTTTTATGACCAATGTGATCACTTAGCATACCAGCGGCAGGCAATAATCCGGCAACTACCAATGGATAAGCATTAATAATACATAATTTCTCAGATGGGGTTTATGGATTAAAGTAGGCAATACTGTACAAAGCTCTGTCATATTAATGACAATTAAGAAAAGAGCACTAGAAATTAAAAGGAGCGCTATCCACCTTCGATTATCAAGAGTATTAACCATAAAAAATCTCTATTTAGAAAAAAATTATGTAGTATGTTCATCTGCTATAATATTAGAATTAAGGTTACTATATTAATCCATACGTATGTATTTTAAAGGAGGTTTCATTTAATGGAGCGTCAAAGAAGCATAGACAGAGATAAAGTATTTAGATGTAGCCGAAAATATTGTTCACCAACAGGGCGTCACTGCGCTGACCCTCGATGCAAAGGCAAAAGCAATGGCAATTTCTAAAGGAGGGGTTCAGTATTGTTTCGGTAATAAAGAAGCCTTGATTGACGCAATATTTGTTCGCTGGGAAACAGCTTACACAAATAGTTCAGCCGAAAATCGGGTAATAGCACACATGAGGGCAACATACCGCTTTGAGCAAACTTCTAATACTAAAAGCGCAGGTTTAATTGCTGCATTACTGCAAACACCGGAATATCTTAATAGTATCGTGAACGTATTGGTATCGCTAAATTAGATACTTCAACAGAAGCAGGAAGACGTTCTCGACTTATCTTTTTCGCCACACAGAGAGAACATTTATTTTACGTGCTTTTGGATTTATGGAGATTAATCAGCAAGAATGGGATAAAATATTCACTGATATCGAAATGTTTTTATCCTCAAAAATATAAAAAATAAAATTTAAATACTATAAAGATAGTGAATATAGTTAATTTGTCTATATATTTAATCATTATATATATTTGATTGATCTCTTATAATAAATATTGTTAGTATTCTACAGTAATATAACTCTAGGTAACAATTATGATTGTTAATCCCGCTTTATCTATCGAACTAAATACTGAAACAAAACTTATTAATAAGATTACTAATGCTTCTGAAAATTATGTTAGTTTTAGTGATAAAGGAAAATTATTATTATCCATAATAACTTTAGGGATAAGTTATATTATAATATGTTTAATTAAAGATCATAAAAAAGAAAAATATAGAACTGAATGTATTCAGATAACTAAGCTTTTACTATCCTCTCTCAATAACCTTGAAAAGGAACAAAGTGAAGAAAAATTTATACTAACTCCATTACCTAAAGGTGAAAAATTAAAATTAACGCAAAAGTTTTCTAATAACGAAAACAGATACCAAACTATTATCAAAGATAAAAAAGTTCGTGTTTTTCACTTGGGTCAATATAATAAAAGTAAATCCTATGTTAATAAGACCTTTGAGGAAATAAAAAATCTTTTAGTTAGTAATATTTTGAAACATGAAAAAGGACATGTGATAGTTATCTTAAAAATAAATAAACCTAATGAACTGATAATATATAACAAAAAAACTATCGATGCTAAACTGAGAGAAACCCACAAATATAGATATACTAGTTTATATTTTATTGAGGAAAAAAATAGTTTTACTAATAGACATTTAATATTAGGCATTATTTCACCTTCTGAGAAAATATTCTTATTAAGCCCATCAAGCGATGATGATAGAAATATTTATTGCAATACCAATATAAAATATGTTAAGCTTAATTTAACCTCTAAAGAGGCTAAAATCCATGATCATGAAGAAAAGATTAAATTAATAAAAATTTTTATGGACACCTAATAAATAACTCAAATAAAAAGTATACCGGCTAAGAATGTATGTATTCAAAATACTATAAAATCCCTTTGCCCAATATGTAAAATTACTACAATCGCTCAAAATATTAATCAAGAAAGAAAAGATAGCATTTTTAGGAAATATCAATCATGACATTTTAGAAAAGACTAATGTTATTGAAGATAAAATCATCAAAAAAAAGCTAATAATAAAAATTACAGTAAGGCATTAAATCCATTTAGTGAATAATTAAAATAAGAATCTAACAATAATAGATGATATACTGAATCATAGACAACAATCTAACCCGATAAAAACTAACAAAGATAATTAAAAGCCATATTTTATTATGGTAATTTTTATTTTACTAATAAATATATTTTTATTTATTTTTACAAACGGTAAAGATATAAAAAATATCTTTAATTTAAAAATTACATTCAATATATTAGTTTCGCATAACAAAATAATGAATATAATCATCAATATTTATAATTAATTAAACGATTGAATATAAAAAATTTTAATCCATTTTTATAATACATAACAATTTTACAGCTTATATAATTTAGATGATGTTAATAATTTTACTTAAATTTTTCGCGGATTGTATTAAACAACAAAAAACCAAAACTAAGACTTCACTGACTTTTTGGAGGATATTATGGCAATAAGTTTTTCTCTAGTAAAAACACCACTAACAATAAGTGATAACAAGTTTAATCAGATTTTGGGCGCTAATAGCTTAAATGAAGCAACCAAAATAAAAAATGTATCCGATTTTATTGACTCCATAATCGATTGGTTTAAAGGAGGCATCAAACGTCAAAAAATAGAACAACTGTTTGAAATTATCCAAAATGTAAAGAATACTGATGTTTTTAATCCCGAATCAAATCGGTTGGAAACATTTATCGAACTTAGAAAAATTGCGCTTCCCAAGTACCACAATCAATTTAAATTAGAAATTACACCAAAAGATGCTAATGAAGACTGGGGATATAAACTAAAAGTAGGAGACTTTACCTTATATAACTGCGATAAAGTTTATGAAAAAACGAAAAATATTGATGAGAGAGATAAATTAGCTGATTTTCATGTTAAAAATATTTGTATGAAATTAGAAGAAGCACTCTCTGTAGAAAATCCCGATATTAAGCAACTGTTAAATTTCACTATTAAATGTTCAGGCGGTAGCGAGAAAAATCAAAATATGTTGCGACAAAAATTAGACGACATTGCTTATAGTAAAGATAATTATCTTGGCACCAAAGACAGTAACAAACCTAATGAATTTATTGCATCATTTAAAAATGATAAACAACTGGTATTTTCAAACAGTGCTGACCAATTAGAGAACAATTTCTTGAAAAATACATTAGTTAGCGAAGACTATAATAATCTGCGAGAGGTGTTTTTCAATCAATATACAAGCGAAAATAATCCTCTCTTTATAGATATACTGCAACAAACGAAAACGAATTTTTATGATCCTATAACACAAGATGCTTTTTACCTAAGTGAACAACAACACTCTATGCTTAATGAAAAACTTAGCGCGATTAAAATTGGTGATAAGACACTTGATAAATTATGGGCGTTACCGTTAAATCAACCGGGTGAATATATAGATGATGATTTAAATTCAGATTTTAATAGCTTTCTTTTTAATAACAAAATGTTGCATGAAAATTTTTATAATTCTGGATTAGAGTCTGATGATTTTGAATCAGATTTTGACGAGATAATTTCTAATAAACCTTTGTTTACAGAATCTACCATCGAGCCAAATACTGCTCAGATTGATTCAGTATTTGACTCTAGATATGAAAATGAAGGTTTATTCTCTAAAGATTATAAAACTAACAAAGAGTACTATAGCTTCACGTCTGTTGAAAATGAAAGCTGACAGTTATTGATTATGGCTTTCACCCCAGCCTATCAAAACAGCTGGGGCTAAAATTATTCTCGCTGATTAAATAAAGATAATATGAAAATGCTGCCGCTATAATAGTAAAAAAGAAAGACTAAAATTCGAATATATATTTAAAATATCTTTTATTTCAATCGATTAGATACAAAATATTGATTGATTTCATTAATCTTCATTTAAGAAAAAATACACAGTATATTATATATTAGCAGAGTGAAATAATAACTTCAGTTTATTAGATAAAAACAATCTCTTTTGCCAATAATTTTTTAGCAATTTGAGTATTTTTCCACAATGCTCAAATTAAAAAATTATAGTAATAAATTAATTCTTTTTTATTATAACACTTATGCCATAACAAGTATTTGCTTGCTGTCAGCCATGAAAAAGAAATGATTGCTATTAGCAAACAATTGAACAACTATGTTGCCATTAGATAAGGAGCCATAATGAAAGGTATACGTTTATTCTCAGTTATCGGCTGTTTGTTAGCCTCTCATTCGGCCCTGGCAGCCACCACAACCGAGACGGTTAATGTGACATTAACACTATCTAATTCCTGTGTTGTTAATAATTCAACTGCCACTTCAGGGATTGCCTTGGGAACTCTGGATTTTGGTACCCAACCCACCACATTTAGTACACTCTCAACACAACTTACTAGTGGTAGTGGCTCAACATTTACAGTCTCCCCAAATGATCTCTATACCACCGTATTAACCAGTAATAATAAAACATATTTGGTACACTGCTCGGTACCACACCTCGTTATGTTAATTTAACCGATAACTCGGATGGCGTTTACACTAGTAACCCATTACCTACTCCGGACACTGCACTTGCCAATGACGTTCAACTCATCTCTTCACCGCCTACAAGAATAATTCAAGAACTTACACCTTATACGACCTAATCCAAGGCAATGGATCAAATATGGGAATCAGTGCAGGAACCTATACTGACGTATTAACCGTAACATTATCCTGGTAATCATAAAAGAATACAATATGATCAATGTTTCGCAACTCACTTTAAGCTATTTTTCGACCCTATGATTATTGACCTTATTATTCTTCGCGCCCTCAGCACAGTCCTCTAACCATGTAATGATTTGGCCAATGAATCCAGTATTAACTGCCAACGATAATGCGACTGAATTCTGGATCGAAAATAAAGGTGCCGAATCAATGACTATACAGATCAGAGTGATCGGCTGGCAAAAAACACGCCTATGGCATGAGCGTCGCTGCTTTGCAGCTCCAATCCGAGGCAACGCCCTTTTCATTTTTTATACTCTGCGCTATGTATATTCCGCGACCGACTAAACTACTCTTTCAATACGATGACGGTTAGAATCAATTCCTCGACAAACATGGCGATAATGTTAGTGAAATGGGCTCAACTTTCTATCGAACATGCTCGCCTGGGTATCTTGCCATGGGCGTTATTCGTTATTGTTATTTTTGTCAAAATTGTAAATCAAAGCCTGCGGTCTTAAAAACCACTGAGCAGCTAGTTGCCCAAGCAACGCCACATTATCCTGATTGTGATTGGCAACACATCACCTTTACAATGCCCTCACTTGCTTTGGCCCGCTTTTTTGGCAACAATAGCCACCCTTAATCAACTTTTTCGCTGGCAACGCATGCCTTGCTCCGCTTTCCTTCGCCCGTAAAGTGCATCAATTGGTATCTTCTGGGCACTCATGCTTATTCAAACAACTTAATCAACATCACCATATTCGACGATGAGTTGACCTACAACACGGCCTTTTTCTTTAAGAAAGTTATTTTTGTACCTAACTTTTTAGCCATATTCCGACTGATGAGACATCGATACCTTGAAGCCCAATACCAACGCTATTGAAAAATTCATTTAGCAAAAAAGAACTGTGGTTGCCGGCGCAATGTCCGATTAAAAACTGCCTCTCATCTGGCTGTCATCACTATTGTAATATCAGCCAACAGCATCGACATAAAATTTTATCGCAAGAGAAGATGCTCTGTCAACCACTTGGCATAAAAATGATCATACCATGGTTTTTAGCAGAATCCGCGGAAGTTTATTGCTAAAGTCTATCGAAACGTTGAGAAATGATAGCACCACGATAAACCGAGGGTTTGCCGCGTTAATGAAAAGGAGAGCTTTTTAAAATACCGATCCGCTACAAATACTGTGAATCGACTGCGATTTGTCCGTCAAAAATGAGACAAAAACGACCTTTTATTGTCCAAAGGCGAGAGAAAATAATTGAAAAACGATGTCACAAGCCGCAACCTAAGATTGAATTATTGATCTATAATTCGGCGTTTAGGTGATAAATTACTCACATTGATGGTTTCATCGCCAGCCAAAGAATAAAACTAACACGATTTTGAAGTTGTTACCACAACAAAATACTGCAATCACCTAATCGAAAGTTAATCCAGTTTCCTAACCATGAACAAAATAAAGGCTATTTAAGTAACAATAACTAATATAAATTTAAAAGCCTTATTTATTTTATAAAACACTATAAAAAATAGACAATTTTAAAATACCTATTTATATCCAATAATATTGTTATAAATATTGCTAGAAAAATCGTCAATTTATTTATTATTTAATTTAATAGTTAGCTAATAATATTTTAGATAACTTAATAACCATTGAAAGAATAAAGTAATTAATTTTAATCAAAACTATCGCAACTCATCAAACAGCATATATACTCCAAACACAGTGACAACCGCCAACCTTTAGGCTGAGATGAATCTCAATAGTAGCCTAAGCTAAATTTCTAAATATCATCTCCTGAAATAAATATACCGGCTCACTGGAGGTAATTATTTTTTGTTTGATAAGTTCTACACAATTTTCTGAGTCATACTCCATTTTCTGCAAAAGATCTTCTAGATCTAATTTGGAATAATTATTAGGATTATCACCAAAATCAATAGGATTGAATTTGCCTTCATAACTATCCCACAGGATATTATCTTTTTGTAAATCTGAATGAAAAATATTTTTTTCTGCGATACTCACCAACATACTTCCAAATTTTTCAATCGCATCCGCCGGCAACGAATCTACCTTACTTAAGGGTATACCGGCAATTTTCTTCATTCTGACAAATAAATTTTCGTCATCATGATAAATTTTTGAGCTGCCTTCACTGCCATAGTAATGACGAAAAAAAGCAATAGATTTTTCAATGGCACCAAACTCACTATCATCCAAGTCGTTATAGTTTTCATGGTATTTTTTCAGCACATAATTTTCATCACTATCTTGAAAAACTTCACCATCAACTCCTGAATGGATCGGGCGGTTAGCAAAATAAGATAAGGTATGAACATTTCCATCTTGATCATTAACTTGCGCTTCAATGGGTACTATTTTGTATTGCTCTGCCCAATGCGGTATTTGTTCGTATTGAAGATAATGAATAGCAAATTCTAATGGGTTATGGCAACTATTTGCAGGAAAATTATATTTGGACAGTAATTCTTCCGTCCGCTTTCTGTTCTCGTAATTATCAATTCCACCATTATTTTCAATAAGATAGTCTTCTGGTGTCATATTTCGACTAGTTGATGAAGAAGGAAAATTTGTACTACAGCCAGCGCTGTTTATTGCAGTATAACATGATATGGAAAGGAGCATAGTCTATTAATCCTATTGTTACTCTTATGGTTATATTTATCAATAACTTCCAGAACCGATAACTATATTACTATAACCATTTTTATGTAAAAAAATAGAAAAATGTAAATAAAAATAACATAACTGATAAAAATTCAATCGCAATTTCTATGCAAAAATTTTATTAATCCAGAAATATTAATAAAATCACAAGAAATAATTTATTGTTTTTAACAAAAACAAAGCAATAATCTTTTAATAATCATAAATCATATTAAAAGTAAGCAAATAAATTAAATTATTCATAACAATCCAAAGAAATTCTTATACGGTTATAACCTTATTTTTTTGTTTGTCTGTTATTTTCCAATACAGAAGCTGGAAAAAATTCTACCTAATAAATCATCAGAGCTAAATTCCCCGGTAATTTCACTTAATGCTTGCTGAGTCAAACGAAGTTCTTCAGCTAATAATTCACCTGAGTGAGCAACCACTAATTTTTGATATCCTTGCTGCAAATGCTCAGCTGCTATATTAAGCGCTTGAATATGACGGCGCCTGGCTAAGAACCCACCTTCAATATAATGATTAAATCCAATGCTTTGCTTTAAGTGCTGACGTAGTAAATCAATACCTTCTTTTCGATAAGCTGAAAGGCGAATAAGTGAGAAGTTACCAACTTTTGTTATCGCTATTGGTTCATCAGTTATATCCACTTTATTTCTAATTACCGTAATAGGTAAAGATTTCGGCAATCGCGCCATAAATTCAGGCCAAATTTGCTCAGGTTCAGTTGCCTGTGTCGTCGTACTATCCACCATAAATAATATATGATCAGCTTGCTCTATTTCCTGCCAAGCTCGTTCAATACCTATTCTCTCAACTTCATCTGTCGCTTCACGTAAACCAGCCGTATCAATAATATGCAGTGGCATACCATCAATATGAATATGTTCCCGTAATACATCTCGGGTTGTACCGGCAATATCGGTTACAATCGCCGTTTCACGCCCAGATAGTGCATTTAATAAGCTAGATTTACCGGAATTCGGTCTTCCAGCAATAACAACTTTCATGCCTTCTCGTAATAAACTGCCTTGATAAGCTTGTAAATGCACACTATCTAAATGGGCTATCACCTCATTCAATTTTGTTTCTATTTTACCATCAGACAAAAAATCAATTTCTTCATCTGGAAAATCAATCGCCGCTTCAACGTAAATCCGCAAGTTAGTGAGTGCTTCCACCATTTCATAAATTTGTAGCGAGAAAACACCTTTTAAGGAATTTATCGCTGACCGAGCAGCCTGTTCAGTGCTCGCATCTATAAGATCAGCAATGGCTTCAGCCTGAGCTAAATCCATTTTATCATTAAGAAAAGCGCGTTCAGAAAATTCACCCGGATTGGCAATACGGATTTCATCGATAGCTAAAATCCGCTTAAGTAATAAATCAATAATTACCGGCCCACCATGTCCTTGCAATTCAAGAACATCTTCACCAGTAAATGAGTTGGGTGCAGGAAAATAGAGTGCTATTCCCTGATCTAACACTTTGCCATTAGTATCATAGAAAGGAAGGTAATCCCCATAGCGTGGCTGAGGTAATTTACCTAAAACAATTCGGGCTACCTCAATAACTTTTGGCCCTGATATTCGCAAAATACCAACACCACCACGTCCAGGAGGCGTTGCCTGCGCAATAATTGTATCATTGGTATATATACTCATTTTACTCTCAATTCTTACAATAAATATGACTAAGGCGGTCTAATGACCGCCTTAATACATTTTCTATTTTGTTACTTTCATCAATTCTAAATAACAAAATGCCAAAACTTATTTTTTATCACGGCTATGGAGACCTCGCTTTTCTAATCCACGATAAATAATTTGTTGCTGGATAATCGCCACCAGGTTACTAACGATATAGTATAAAACTAAACCTGAAGGAAACCACAAGAAAAATACCGTAAAAATAACAGGCATATAGGTCATAATTTTCTGTTGCATAGGATCAGTTACTGTCGTTGGTGACATTTTCTGAATAATATACATCGTCAACCCCATTAACAACGGCAGAATATAGTATGGATCCTGGGCTGATAGATCTTGGATCCAACCAATAAAGGGAGCATGACGTAGCTCGATAGAACCCATCAACATATAATATAAAGCAAGGAAAATAGGCATTTGAATCAATAAAGGCAGACAACCACCTAACGGATTGACTTTTTCTGCTTTGTAGAGTGCCATCATTTCTTGACTCATACGTTGCTTATCATCACCAATCCGTTCTTTCATCGCCGCAAGTTTAGGCTGCAACAGACGCATTTTTGCCATTGAAGTATATTGTGCTTTGGTTAATGGATACATAATTCCGCGCACAATAAAAGTAATAACAATGATTGAAAAGCCCCAATTACCGATAAAACCATGAATAAATTTCAATAATTTAAATAACGGTTGAGAAATAAACCACAGCCAACCATAATCAACGGTTAAATCTAAATGTGGCGCAACTGCTACCATTTCCGATTGTAATTCAGGACCTAGCCACAATGTTGAAATGTAATTACCTTTACTATTAGCCGCTACTGTTATCGGTGAACTCTTATATCCAATAATAGCAATGGCTTTATCTAAATCTATTGTATAGAAGGTGTTTTGGTTCTGATAACCAGGGATCCATGCAGTAGCAAAATATTGCTGCAACATTGCTACCCAACCATCTTTAGTCTTAACGTTTAAATTATTATCAGTAATATCACTGAAACTATATTTTTTATAATTCGTTTCATCGGAAGAATACGCTGTGCCACGATAGGTATGTAAGGCAAAATTATTACTTCCTGTATCACGTTCTTTTGGTAGTTCTGCCGTCTGTTTCAATTGACCGAAAAAAGCCAGCGTCAACGGTTTGGCACTATTATTGTCAATATTATACTCAACAGAAATATTATATTGACCGCGTTTTAATACATAGATTTTCTGATAAACCTCGCCATCTTTACCAGTGAAGGTAAGAGGAATACGCAGTTCATCTTGGCCATATTGCAACTCATAATTCGTTGCAGTTGATAGATATAAAGGACGCAATCCGTTATTGTAGCCAGGGTTATCGGGACCATCCTGACCGATCAAGCCACTCTGTGCTTGATAAATAAAATCTTTACTGGTTTCCAATAAACGAAACGGATCAGATGAGTGTAATTCCTTAGGGTAAAGCAACAGATCAGCCGCATCAATATCGCCTCCGCGTGTATTGATGCGTAATTCAAGCACATCAGTTTTTACTCTGATAAATTTAGCTTGCTCATGACCTAGATTAGCTTGGTCATCATGACTTGGCATATCCATTTGTTTTACGATTTGGTCAGCCTTTATAGGTTGTGTTTTATCACTTTCCCATGCCTGCCAAATTAAAAACGAAACAAATAGCAAAGCAATGAATAAAAGATTGCGTTGCGAATCCATCGTTAATGTTCTCTATTTATGGTCATTCTGTCTAGGTGGAACTGGATCGTCACCACCGCTATGTAATGGATGGCATTTTAATACGCGTTTCATCATTAACCAACCACCTTTTATCAATCCAAATCGATATAATACCTCAATCCCATATTGTGAGCAGGTGGGGTTGAAACGGCAGCAGGTCCCTAATAATGGACTTATTATCAATTGATAACCTCTTATCATCGAGATTAATAACCGCGAGCCAAACGACAGTGACGACGCCATAATTTGCCTAATGTTTCGGTGATTTCTTGATTATCCAAATCAGCAACCCCCTTTCTTACTAATATCACAAAATCCATAGAAGGCAACTCATTCTGATGTAAACGAAAATATTCTCTCGTTAGTCGCTTAATGCGATTACGTTCATGAGCCCGTCTAACATTTTTTTTCGCGATAGTAAGACCAATGCGCGGGTACCCCAGCTTATTAAGGCGTCCAAGAATGGTGATTTCTGGAGAACTCGCCCGTTGTTGCTGCTGAAAGACATAATCAAAATGCATGGGAGTTAATAATCTTAACTCCCTAGGAAAAGCAAGCATAACCACTTCGATAGGGTTATTACTCTGAAGAAACGGTCAGACGAGCGCGGCCTTTAGCACGACGACGAGCCAAAACCTGACGACCATTTTTAGTAGCCATACGAGCACGAAAACCATGAGAACGGTTACGCTTTAGTAGGGACGGTTGAAAAGTGCATTTCATAGCGGTTTCTACCTAACTTAACAAAATAGTTATTATTGATTCAGTAAATTCGTGGGTGACCAGCGGAATAAAACAGTACTGATATATCCAATCTTAACAATACCAATATAGCAAAGAGGCAGGATTGTAATAAAATATCTAGCATTACGCAATGCCGCAATGCCGCAATGCAGGAGACAAACTTCGACGCTTTTCTCCACCATTAGCTACCATAAAACTTAAACTAATACCCTACTTTTCTTTCTTACCAAGTACTGCCAGAAAACTGGAAAAATGATGATATCACACACAAGATGCAAAATTATACGGATTCTCATAGAAATCTCAAGGATCATTAAAGGATCAAAAAATTATTTGGATCAAGATAGAGACTAATCGCCAAGTTTGTTCTAAACTTATCTGTTACTAGGTGTTATGTATATCTAATATATGTGTTAGTATTCTTTTTGCTTTCTTATTGCATTTTACACATCTTGCTCCTAAATTTAATCCTGTGGATGAAAAGTGCTAAAACTGTGTAAAAGAGTGAGGAGCTTATTCAGATTTTGCATTATGATCTATTATAGTGTACTGAGATCATAGTATAATTGTACAAGCTGATATAGTTTATCGCGCAAATTTTCGGTAAATCTTTTCTGAGGTATTAACAGTTTTTATTACCTATTAAATTTAATAATTTTCCATTGATCTTGTTTTTAGGGGAGTCTTTCGTGTCATTTTCACTTTGGCAGCAATGTCTTGCCCGATTGCAGGATGAGTTACCTGCCACAGAATTCAGTCTGTGGATACGCCCTCTGCAGGCAGAATTGAGTGATAACACATTAGCACTCTATGCTCCTAACCGCTTTGTATTAGATTGGGTAAGAGATAAATACATCAATAATATTAATGAATTATTGAGTGATTTTTGTGGTTCTGATGTGCCTGCATTGAAATTCGAAGTGGGTAATAAACCGCAAATAACGCAAAGCGGTGCTTCAACGCATACCGCAGCAAATAAAACCATTTCGACTCCAATAAATTCAACAATACGTCCTAGTTGGGACAATACACAACTTCAACCTGAAATCGCCTATCGTTCAAATGTGAACCCTAAGCATACATTCAATAACTTTGTCGAAGGTAAATCAAACCAACTTGCTCGCGCCGCTGCTAGCCAAGTAGCCGACAATCCTGGCGGAGCTTATAATCCACTTTTCCTTTATGGTGGAACAGGATTAGGTAAAACTCACTTACTTCATGCAGTAGGTAATAACATCATGGCGCGCAAAGCGAATGCAAAAGTGGTTTATATGCATTCTGAGCGTTTTGTCCAAGACATGGTAAAGGCGTTACAAAATAATGCGATTGAAGATTTTAAACGTTATTATCGCTCGGTAGATGCATTATTAATTGATGACATTCAATTTTTTGCTAATAAAGAGCGTTCTCAAGAAGAGTTTTTTCATACTTTTAATGCTTTACTCGAAGGTAACCAGCAAATCATTCTAACCTCAGATCGTTATCCTAAAGAAATACATGGGGTTGAAGACCGACTAAAATCTCGTTTTGGCTGGGGATTGACTGTTGCGATTGAACCACCAGAATTGGAAACACGTGTAGCTATCCTGATGAAAAAAGCGGATGAAAATCAGATCCAACTGCCTGATGAAGTCGCTTTCTTTATTGCCAAACGCTTGCGATCAAACGTTCGAGAGCTCGAAGGGGCATTGAATCGGGTTATCGCCAATGCTAATTTTACCGGTCGTGCAATTACCATTGATTTTGTTCGCGAAGCATTGCGCGATCTACTAGCATTACAAGAAAAACTTGTCACTATTGATAATATTCAAAAAACAGTTGCTGAATACTACAAAATTAAAGTTGCTGATTTGTTATCCAAGCGCCGTTCCCGTTCTGTGGCGCGTCCGAGGCAAATGGCAATGGCATTAGCAAAAGAGCTGACAAACCATAGTTTGCCTGAAATTGGGGATGCCTTTTGTGGACGAGATCATACAACCGTACTCCATGCTTGTCGAAAAATCGAGCAATTACGGGAAGAAAGTCACGACATCAAAGAAGATTTTTCTAACTTAATAAGAACATTATCATCATAATGCTATGAAATTTACTATTGAACGTGAACAATTACTCAAACCACTACAACAAGTCAGTGGTCCACTTGGTGGGCGACCTACATTGCCTATCTTAGGTAATTTATTACTGCAAGTCAGTGAAAAAACACTTTCATTGACAGGTACTGATCTAGAAGTAGAAATGGTCGCAAAAGTGACACTCACACAAGAAGGTGAAAATGGTTCAATCACTATACCTGCCCGTAAATTTTTCGATATCTGGCGTGGGTTACCAGATGGTTCAGAAATCAAGGTCACACTTGAAGGAGACCGTCTGCTTGTGCGTTCTGGCCGTAGTCGTTTTTCGCTTTCGACTCTCCCTGCCGCTGATTTTCCAAACCTAGACGATTGGCAAAGTGAAGTTGAATTTGAACTCCCTCAAGCTACGTTAAAACGTCTAATTGAAGCTACTCAATTTTCAATGGCACACCAAGATGTGCGCTATTACCTTAATGGCATGCTATTTGAAACAGAAGGCCAAGAATTACGCACTGTCGCTACCGATGGCCATCGTTTAGCGGTCTGTTCACTCAATATTAATCAGGATTTACCAACACATTCAGTGATTGTTCCTCGCAAAGGGGTGGTAGAATTTATGCGATTACTGGATAGTAGCGACGAGTCACTTAAGTTACAGATCGGTAGTAATAATATCCGAGCTTATGTTGGTGATTTTATTTTCACCTCAAAACTGGTTGATGGCCGTTTTCCCGATTACCGACGTGTTCTGCCCAAAAATCCAGATAAAACATTGACCGCGGATTGTGATAAATTAAAACAAGCATTTTCACGAGCTGCGATTTTATCAAATGAAAAGTTTCGTGGTGTCCGCCTTTATATAAGTGAAAATCAACTTAGAATTACAGCAAACAATCCCGAACAGGAAGAATCAGAAGAGACTGTTGATGTTAATTATCAAAGCCCGATGATAGAAATTGGTTTTAACGTCAGTTATATCGTCGATGTATTAAATACACTAAAATGTGAGCAGGTTAATTTGTTGTTAACTGATTCAAATTCAAGCGTACAAATAGAAGATGTAGCCAATAACGCAGCAGCTTATGTTGTTATGCCAATGCGTCTTTAATATCCAAATTCCATGATGCTTTCGCGTTTATTTATCCGCGACTTTCGTAATATCGCAAGTGCTGATCTACCATTAGCAACGGGTTTTAATTTTTTGATTGGGCCAAACGGCAGCGGAAAAACAAGTATTCTTGAAGCGATCTATACATTAGGGCACGGTAGGGCTTTCCGTAGTATTCAAGCAGCACGTGTAATTCGCCATGAACAAGATAATTTTGTTTTACATGGTCGTATTGTTCCTTTAGAGCCAGAATCGCGCGAGCTGACTTTGGGGCTAAGTAAAGATCGTAACGGCGATAGTAAAGTTCGCATTGATAGTAGTGATGGGCATAAAATTGCTGAATTAGCTAAATTATTACCAATGCAACTAATAACGCCTGAAGGTTTTACCTTACTAAATGGTGGCCCTAAATATCGTCGAGCTTTTCTTGACTGGGGCTGTTTCCATAATGAACCTCAGTTCTTTGCTGCCTGGTCTGATTTAAAACGGCTATTAAAGCAACGTAATGCTGCATTACGCCAAGTAACAAGTTATAATGAGCTTCGTCATTGGGACTATGAACTGATCCCGCTTGCCCATAAAATAAGTGAATGTCGGGCCAGTTATATTGCAGGTATTACGAAATATATTGAAAACACCTGTAAACAGTTCTTACCTGAATTTTCACTTAGCATCTCATTTCAACGAGGATGGGATAAAGAAACCGATTATTCAGATATACTAGTAAGGCAGTTTGAACGTGACCGAATGCTAACCTATACCGCATTAGGACCACACAAAGCTGACTTACGGATCCGCGTAGGAGGGATTGCCGTTGAAGATATCCTATCCCGCGGACAATTAAAATTATTAATGTGCGCATTAAAATTAGCTCAAGGTGAATATTTAACCCGACAGAGTGGGCAACGATGCTTATATCTGTTAGACGATTTTGCTTCTGAGTTAGATAAGGATCGCCGTCAATTACTAGCCGAACGGCTTAAAGCGACTCAAGCTCAGGTCTTTGTTAGCACGATTACCATTGCGCAAGTTAAAGATATGTTAGATGGAAATAGCAGGATGTTTTGCGTAAAACATGGCAAAATAGAAGTTCAACCATAGATCAGAAATTAGCGAGAAACGTTGATGTCGAATACATATGACTCCTCAAGTATCAAGATATTAAAAGGGCTAGACGCGGTACGTAAGCGCCCAGGCATGTATATCGGTGATACCGACGATGGTACAGGCCTTCATCACATGGTCTTCGAGATTGTCGACAACGCTATCGACGAAGCCTTAGCAGGATATTGTACCGATATTATTGTAACTATACATACCGATAACTCCATCTCTGTTCTCGATAATGGCCGTGGTATTCCAACCGATCTTCATGAAGAAGAAGGTATTTCTGCCGCAGAAGTTATCATGACGGTTCTTCACGCTGGAGGCAAATTCGATGATAATTCCTATAAAGTTTCTGGTGGCTTACATGGTGTCGGTGTTTCTGTCGTTAATGCCTTATCAAAAAAATTAGAGTTAGTGATCCGCCGTGAAGGAAAAATTCATCAACAGACTTACCAGTTAGGTGTTCCACAAGCTCCTTTAACGATTGCAGGTGAAACAGATGAGCGGGGAACCTATATTCGTTTCTGGCCAAGTTTGGAAACGTTTAAAACGATTACCGAATTCGAATACGATATTTTGGCAAGACGGTTACGGGAGCTCTCCTTTCTCAATTCCGGCATATCCATTCGTTTAGTTGATAAACGCGATAATAAAGAAAACCATTTTCATTATGAAGGCGGAATTAAAGCTTTTGTAGAATACTTAAGCCGGAATAAAACTCCAATTCATCCAAATATTTTCTATTTTTCTGCTGAAAAAGAGGGTATTAGTGTAGAAATATCCATGCAATGGAATGACGGTTTCCAAGAAAATGTGTATTGCTTTACCAATAATATCCCACAACGGGATGGAGGAACCCACCTCGTTGGTTTCCGTACCGCAATGACACGTACGCTTAACAGTTATATGGATAAAGAAGGTTACCAGAAAAAAACGAAAGTTAGTGCTACTGGTGATGATGCACGTGAAGGTTTAATTGCTGTCGTTTCAGTTAAAATTACCGATCCAAAATTCTCTTCACAAACAAAAGACAAGCTAGTTTCTTCAGAAGTAAAAACTGTTGTTGAAACATTAATGAATGAGAAACTTGTCGAATATCTATTAGAAAATCCTAATGACGCAAAAATCGTTGTTAGCAAAATCATTGACGCTGCTCGTGCCCGCGAGGCGGCTCGTAAAGCGCGCGAAATGACTCGTCGTAAAGGGGTGCTTGATCTGGCGGGATTACCAGGCAAATTAGCCGACTGCCAGGAACGTGATCCTGCTTTATCAGAACTTTATTTAGTGGAGGGTGATTCCGCAGGCGGCTCTGCCAAACAAGGGCGTAACCGGAAAAATCAGGCAATTTTACCGTTAAAAGGAAAAATCCTTAATGTTGAAAAAGCCCGTTTCGATAAAATGCTCTCCTCTCAGGAAGTCGCTACCTTAATAACCGCTTTAGGCTGTGGTATTGGACGCGATGAATATGATCCTGATAAATTACGTTATCATAGCATTATTATCATGACCGATGCTGATGTCGACGGCTCTCATATTCGAACTTTGTTATTAACTTTTTTCTATCGTCAGATGCCAGAAATCATCGAGCGAGGCCATGTCTATATTGCTCAGCCACCTTTATATAAAGTGAAAAAAGGTAAACAAGAACAATATATTAAAGACGATGAGGCCATGAACAAATATTTTATCTCAATCGCATTAGACAATGCAGCGCTCTATACCAGCCCTCATACTCCTGCATTGAAAGGTGAGTCATTGGAGAAGTTAATCATTGAATATAATGCTGCCCAGAAAATTATCAAACGTCTAGAGCGTGTCTATCCACTTGCTTTATTAAATAATCTTATTTACCAACCTACGTTGGTAGAAGATGATTTGAAAGATAAATCAAAAGTAGAAAATTGGATCAACATGTTAGTTAAACGCCTAGCTGATAATGAAAAACATAGTAGTACTTATAGCTACCATATTAATGAAAATAGTGAACGCCAATTATTTGAACCAGTTTTACGCATTAGGACCCATGGCGTTGATACCAATTACAATCTAGATTTTGATTTTATTCATGGTATTGAATATACACGCATTACTAAAATAGGTCAACTAATAGGAGATTTGATTGAGGATGGTGCATATGTCGAAAGAGGGGAGCGTCACCAGACTGTTTATTCCTTTGAAGATGCATTGAACTGGTTATCAAAAGAATCACGCCGTGGCTTGATGGTACAACGCTATAAGGGATTAGGAGAAATGAACCCAGAGCAATTATGGGAAACAACTATGAACCCGGATACCCGCCGCATGATGCGTGTTACGGTTAAAGATGCCATCACAACTGACCAACTATTTACCACACTAATGGGTAATGAGGTTGAGCCACGTAGAGCTTTCATTGAAGAAAACGCATTAAAAGCCGAAAATATAGACATTTAATTTTAAATGACAAAACCAAAGCTCCATGCCTAAATTGGGGCTTTTTATTAGATAAAACTATCTAATTTATAATATTTTTAACATACGGCGTAGAGGCTCTGCAGCTCCCCATAATAGCTGATCACCAACCGTAAAAGCGGATAAATATTCTGGCCCCATATTTAATTTACGCAAACGCCCGATAGGAATATTTAAGGTTCCTGTTACTGCTGTAGGAGTTAGCTCTTGAATGGTTAATTCACGCTCATTAGGAACCACACGAACCCAATTATTATGTGCGGCCAAAATTTGCTTAACATCCTCAGTAGCAACATTTTTTTTCAATTTTAGGGTAAATGCCTGACTATGACAGCGCAATGCACCGATACGAACACATAAACCATCGACAGCAATAGCATGACACCCAGTATTTAAAATTTTGTTAGTTTCTGCCTGCCCCTTCCATTCCTCACGGCTTTGGCCATTAGCCAGTTGTTTATCTATCCAGGCGATCAAACTACCGGCTAATGGCGCACCAAAGGCTTCAGAGATCATTTTCCCACTCCGTGTGAAATCGGTTACTTTTTTCTCAATTGATAAAATAGCCGCGGCGGGATTTTGTAGTTCATCAGCAACCTGCAAATGTAACTCACCCATTTGAAGTAACAATTCACGCATATTACGCGCACCTGCACCAGAAGCCGCCTGATAAGTTGCAACCGAAACCCACTCAATCAAGTTTTCGGTAAATAAACCAGCTAAAGCCATTAACATCAGACTGACCGTGCAATTACCACCAACAAAGGTTTTTATCCCTTCATTTAAACCTTGATCAATATATTGACAATTAACGGGATCAAGAATAATAATGCTATCCTCTTTCATCCGTAGCGAAGATGCCACATCTATCCAGTAACCTGACCAACCAGTAGCACGTAGTTTAGGGTAAATTTGATCGGTATAGCCACCACCCTGACAGCTAATTATTACCTCCAATTCCTTCAGTCCATCAAGATCAAAAGCATCTTGTAGTGCTCCTTGATGTTGACCATATTTTGGCGCAAGCTCACCATGCTGAGAGGTGGTAAAAAAAACTGGATTGATATTATCAAAATCACCTTCTTCAACCATACGTTGCAACAATACAGAACCAACCATACCTCGCCAACCAATAAATCCGACATTTTTCATTTTTGTTATATCCACCAATCTGAACTTTGTTGCTAAGCAAAATAGCTGACATTTATAAACAATAATTGCAAATTTAAATCATTTTTCCATTCTTCAATGCTAATTATTTATTACATAATAACCAAAATTTTATTTATAACTGATAAAAACAAAAACACCCAGCATCAAGGGTGTTTTTGTTAAAATAAAGATAAATAACTTTACTGAGCTCATCGATGCCATCGAGATCTGAGATATTTTACTGCCTCTTCCTTTTGCGGAGACTGAAGAAGTCCCTCTCTAAATAGGATCGTTCCTTTAATCTCAGGTAATTCATCGTTAAGATCGAGTTGTCTTTTTAGCTCCGGAACACCGCCGTCAAGAGACCAATCAGGTTCTGTCTTAGATGGCACGCCAACTTTATATAACGCCACTCCAATATACAATTTAGTGTTAGTCGATCTCACCACATCAGCCCACCATTTTGCGATCACATCATATTTCACAATTTCGAGGGCAAAAGGCCAATAAATCTGCGGGGCAATATAATCCAATAAACCTTCTTTTACCCATAGCCTGGTATCGGCAAAATATCTATCATAAGTAGAAGCCCCAGCTTTAGTATCAGAGCCTCGTGGATCATCAAAAATATTTCGCCAAACGCCGGCTGGGCTGATACCAAATTCAATATTGGGTTTTAACGAACGGATTGTTGAAGAAACTTCTCGAATCAACAATAAAGTATTATTTCTTCTCCAACTAGCTTTATCTAAAAATCCCTGACCATATTTTTGAAATGTTGCATCATCATTAAGTTTGGCGGAAGCTGATTCATAATAGAAATAATCATCAAACTGAATTCCGTCAATGTCATAGTTTTTAACTAATTCAGCAACAATACTGGTGATCCAATTACGAACTTCAGGTAATCCTGGGTCAAGCACAAAACGGTGGCAGGCAGTACGTATCAAATCTTTATGTAAAACATAAACGCTAGCAGGCGAAAAAGAAAGTGTCTTTTGCAGTGAGGCAATGGTTTCTGGCTGCGTATCCATCGAAACTCGATAGGGATTTAACCAAGTATGTATTTTTAAATTTCTTTTATGTGCCTCAGCAATAATAAACGCCAACGGATCATAACCTGGTTCTTTACCGACTACACCTGTAAGCACGTCAGACCAAGGCAGAATATGAGAACGATAAAGCGCTGTACCGTCTGGTTTTACCTGAAAAAAAATAGTGTTAATGCCTATTTTTACCAAATTATCCAGTTTATCGGTTAGCTCTTTTTTCTGTGCTTCAATTCTAAGTTGATCTGAATCAAGGTTAACTGATGAAAGAGAAGGCCAATCAAGCCGAGATACAGTAGCTAACCATACACCACGTACAGGTATATCTTGTTTAATCGTGATCTTTTGTTCATAAGGTATTTTTTTATTATTACACCCAATTATAAAAAACAAGCAAAATAACGAAGTAATAAACCCCCTTATCCTCTTTAATCGCAATAGCATACTTAATCCTTATTTTGTTAACATTCATGGCTCAATAAACTGTAGGGATTATTTAATGGTAGCATTATATTTATAAATTTATTAAATATTAAGATATTAAGATATTAAGATATTTATTTTTCAGTAATCAATAACAAAAATGACTTAGATAAATAATAAAATTTTAGCTTATTAGTCTTTAATCTTTAATCTTTAATCTTTAATCTTTAATCTTTAAAAAAATACGCTAGAGTGAAGCGCATTTTTCAATATAGAAATATATAACAAAATGTAAAAAAAAAACTATCTTAGTCTGTTATATAAAATAACTTACTGACGATAACCTAAATATCACTCTTTATACCCAACTCACTCAACTGTCACGGATTTAGCTAGATTTCTTGGTTGATCAACATCAGTACCTTTAATTAAGGCAACATAATAAGATAATAACTGCAGAGGAACGGTATAAAAAATAGGGGCAATTAACTCTTCAACATGCGGTAATGGAATAATTTTCATATTTTCACTGTCAACAAAACCCGCGTTTTTATCAGTAAAAACATAAAGTGAGCCACCTCGAGCACGAACTTCTTCAATATTTGATTTTAGCTTTTCCAGTAATTCATTATTTGGCACAATAATAATAACTGGCATATCGGCATCAATTAATGCAAGAGGGCCATGTTTCAACTCACCCGCTGCATAAGCTTCTGCGTGAATATAAGAAATCTCTTTTAGCTTTAACGCACCTTCAACCGCAATGGGAAATTGATCACCACGCCCCAAAAAAAGAGCATGATTTTTATCAGAGAAATCTTCAGCTAAAACTTCAATCATTTTTTCTTGTGATAACATACTGTCAATACGGGTAGGTAGAGCATGTAATGCCTGAACAATGTCTCGCTCAAGTGCAATATTTTTATCTTTCAAGCGGGTCAGATAAGCAACCAACAATAATAAAACCGTCAATTGGGTAGTAAAAGCTTTGGTCGATGCCACGCCGATTTCTACGCCAGCTTTTGTCATTAATGCAAAATCTGATTCACGGACTAAAGATGAGCCTAAAACATTGCATATCGCCAATGATGCCAGATAACCAAGCTCTTTCGATAAACGTAATGCAGCTAAGGTATCCGCTGTTTCACCCGATTGAGAAAGGGTGATCAATAAACTATTTTTACGCCGTGCTGGTTTGCGATAACGGAATTCAGAAGCAATTTCTACATCACAGGGTATACCTGCTAAAGATTCAAGCCAGTAACGGGCAACCATCCCGGCATTATATGAAGTCCCACATGCAATAATTTGAATATGTTCAACCTGAGATAATAGATTTTGGGCTTTTTTATCTAATTCGGTAAAAATAACATTATCATGCTGATCAAAGCGCCCTTCCAGGGTATTCTTTATTGCTAAAGGCTGCTCATAGATCTCTTTTTGCATATAGTGGCGATAAATTCCTTTATCACCGGCATCATACTGAACATAGGACTTTATTTGCTCTCGTTCAACTTTTGTGCCTTGCTGATCAAAAATACGCACTGTTCGACGAGTCACCTCAGCAATATCACCTTCCTCTAAATAGATAAAGCGACGTGTAACCGGCAAAAGCGCTAATTGATCAGATGCTAGAAAATTTTCACCAACACCTAAACCTATAATTAAAGGGCTACCCGAACGCGCAGCAATCAACAGCCCTGGAGTACGGCTATCCATAATGAGTGTACCATAGGCACCCTTTAATTGGGGTATAACACCCTGTACCACCTCAAGCAACGAGCCACCTTTTTGTAATTCCCAATGCGTTAAATGCGCAATAACTTCGCTATCAGTTTCTGAAGTAAAAACATATTGTTGATTTTTAAGTTGTTCACGCAGTTCCTGATAATTTTCAATAATCCCATTATGAACTACCGCAATATATTCAGATGTATGCGGATGAGCATTTTTTTTGCTTGGCTGACCATGAGTAGCCCAACGAGTATGCGCGATACCCGTGCCGCCAATCACAGCATGTTTTTCTACTTCATCAGCCAGGATCTGAACTTTACCCGTTTCACGTAATCGTGTCAAATTAGCTTTATCATCAACCACAGCTAAACCGGCAGAGTCATAACCTCGATATTCTAGTCGACGAAGTCCTTCAATAAGAATTTTAGCTATATCACGTTGTGCTACTGCACCAACAATTCCACACATCAATTTTTATTCCAAATAGAGGAGCATACTGCCCATATGGTGTCGTAACCTGATTAATATATTCGGTTTTACCGTTCCCAAAACCTGTAGATATTGTGATTATCATTTATAAAATAGATGCTTACATAATCACTAATTCTATTTTATTACTTTTTCTTTACTGGACGTTGCCAATTAAGAATATGCCGCTGTTTGATACGACTGATAACAAGTTCATTTTCCTCAACATCATTAGTCAGCGTAGTTCCGGCACCAATAGTTGCCCCTTTAGCAATGGTAATAGGTGCAATTAATTGTGTATCTGAACCAACAAAAACATTATCACCAATGGTCGTTTTAAATTTATTAGCTCCATCATAATTACAAGTTATTGTTCCTGAGCCAATATTAACATCACAACCAATTTCGGCGTCTCCTAAATAACTTAGATGGCCAGCCTTAGAACCAAAACCTAAAGCGGTGTTTTTAACCTCAACAAAATTACCAATATGCACCTTTTCTGCCAGTTTAGTTCCTGGACGTAAACGAGCAAAAGGGCCAACTGTACAGGCGGTAGATAATTCTGAGCCTTCTATAACTGAATAAGGACTAATAATTGAATTATCATCTATTGTACAATTTTTTAAAATACATCCAGCATGAATATGTACATTGTTACCCAGTACAACATCTCCTTCAATAATAACATTAGTATCGATAATTACATTACGCCCATGCTTTAATGTACCGCGCAAATCAAAACGAGCAGGGTCAATAATCATAACTCCCGCCAATAATAATTTTTCTGCCTGTTCTCGCTGATAAATACGTTCAAGTGCTGAGAGCTGTAAACAGTTATTAACTCCTTCCATTTCACTCAATTTCGTAGGATGAATCGCATTTATCTTACAACCTTCTTCATACGCAAATGAAATGATATCGGTAACATAATATTCGTTTTGTGCATTATTGTTATTAAGCTTTTTCAGCCATCGCTTTAAATCACCGCCATTAGCAACTAGTATACCGGTATTAATTTCGTTAATATTAGCTTGATTTTCTGTTGCATCTTTTTGTTCAACAATGCCAATTACTTCACCTTTTTCACGAATAATGCGCCCATAACCTGTCGGTTCATTAACGATTGCAGTCAATAATCCTATACCTCCGCAGGGCTTAGCTTCTATTAATAGTTCAAGAGTTTCTTTTGTTATCAGTGGAGAATCACCACAAAGCATCAGTATATCTTCATTATCAGCAAAATAAGGTGCTACTTGCTGCATTGCATGCCCTGTTCCTAACTGTTCTGCCTGTAAGATCCAATTAACAGGTTGATTAGCTAAAGCTAATTTAATTAAATCAGCACCATGACCATAAACTAAATAAATATTAGATGCACCAAGTGATAATGACGTGTCAATAACATGTTGCACCATTGGTTTGCCTGCCAGTGGATGTAAAACTTTTGGTAAATCAGAATACATGCGGGTACCCTTACCCGCCACGAGGATCACAACACTTTTTGCGTTCATAGACATAAAAAACTAATAGCTCCATCAGTTAGGTAAAAGTAAAACTATTTATTGAACAAATTACTACATATTTCGTTCAAATAAAAAAGCTGACCATCTATATAAAAGAAAAGGAGCGAAACAAATAAAGTGTCTCACTCCCTGTATTTATCTAATTTTCATAAAAATAGTTGTAAAGAGACAACTATTTTTTTAATAATTTCTTAGGATTATATCATTTTTTCATCAGCTCAATGACACGTAATTTAGCAATTGCTCTCGCTAATTCTGCCGATGCTTGAGTATAATCGACATCACCATGTGCTTTATGAATATGCTCTTCTGCTTTACGTTTAGATTCTAATGCCTTAGCTTCATCCAAATCCTTGCCACGGATAGCTGTATCAGCCAGTATGATAACACCATTTGGTTGAACTTCGAGGATACCACCAGAAAGATAGATCAGCTCTTCTTCACCAAACTGTTTAGTAATACGTATCATACCAGGCTTAATCGTAGTTAGCAGAGGAGTATGTTGAGGATAAATACCCAGCTCCCCTTCACTGCCTGTTACCCGGATTTTTTGGACAAGCCCGTCAAACATCTGCTTTTCAGCACTTACCACAACAAGATGGTATGTCATTGCAGACATATCAACCTCCCATCAGCGACATTATAAATTTTTCGCTTTTTCTGCCGCTTCTTCAATAGTACCTACCATGTAAAATACTTGCTCAGGTAGATGATCATAATCACCGTTCAAAATCCCCTTAAAGCCATAGATAGTATCTTTTAAAGAAACAAATTTCCCAGGTGAACCGGTGAAAACTTCAGCCACAAAGAATGGTTGAGATAGGAAGCGTTGGATTTTACGAGCGCGCGCAACAACCAATTTATCTTCTTCAGACAGCTCATCCATTCCCAGAATAGCAATGATATCTTTCAATTCTTGATAACGCTGTAAAATAGACTGAACACCACGAGCTACGTCGTAATGTTCTTGCCCCACAACTAATGGATCAAGCTGACGACTAGTTGAATCCAATGGATCAACTGCAGGATAAATACCTAATGACGCAATTTGACGACTAAGAACAACCGTTGCATCCAAATGAGCAAAAGTGGTTGCTGGAGAAGGATCCGTCAAATCATCGGCAGGAACATATACTGCCTGAACAGACGTTATTGAACCAGCTTTAGTTGATGTAATACGCTCCTGCAATACACCCATTTCTTCCGCTAATGTCGGTTGATAACCTACCGCCGAAGGCATACGACCTAACAGGGCTGATAACTCTGTTCCTGCTAATGTATAGCGATAGATGTTATCGATAAATAACAATACATTCCTCCCTTCATCACGAAACTTCTCAGCAATAGTCAATCCTGTTAAAGCAACACGTAGACGGTTTCCAGGAGGTTCATTCATCTGACCATAAACCAGAGAAACTTTATTCAATACATTTGAATCTGTCATTTCGTGATAGAAATCATTACCTTCACGAGTCCGCTCGCCAACACCGGCAAAGACAGAATAACCGGAATGCTCAATCGCAATATTACGAATAAGTTCCATCATGTTTACTGTTTTACCAACACCAGCACCACCAAATAATCCTACTTTACCCCCTTTAGCAAACGGACAAATAAGATCCATAACTTTGATACCGGTTTCGAGCAATTTCGTTGAATTAGATAAGTCTTCATAACTGGGGGCGGCACGATGAATAGCCCAACGTTCTTCTTCACCGATCTCACCTTTCATATCGATAGGATCACCCAATACATTCATGATGCGCCCCAATGTCGCTTTACCGACAGGCACTTCAATTGGATGAGCTAAATCAACAACATCTAAACCACGTTTTAAACCATCAGAAGTCCCCATCGCGATGCAACGAACAACACCGCCACCTAATTGCTGCTGAACTTCTAAAATTAGTTTTTCTTTACCATTCATTACCTCAAGCGAGTCGTACACTTTGGGTACCGCATCTTGAGGAAATTCGACATCCACTACGGCGCCGATTACCTGGATAATCTTTCCAGTAGCCATCTTGAATCCTCTACGTAATTCGTAAACCTAGCCATTAAACTGCAGCTGCTCCCGAAACTATTTCAGTAAGTTCCTGAGTAATGCTGGCTTGACGAGCCTTATTGTAAACCAACTGCAACTCCTTGATCAGGTTACCAGCATTATCAGTAGCCGCTTTCATTGCTACCATTCGAGCAGCCTGTTCACTAGCTAAGTTTTCAACGACGCTCTGATAAACCTGTGATTCGATATAACGACGCAACAGGGTATCCAGTAGTATCTTGGGATCTGGTTCATACAAATAATCCCAAGATTTCGTCTTCAATGTTTCATCATCACCCGCTGGTAGAGGCAATAATTGAGTAATTGTTGGTGCTTGAATCATGGTATTAACAAATTTGTTAGTTATCACATATAACTTATCTAGACGACCTTCATCATATGCTTCTAACATAATTTTCACGGGTCCAATAAGATCAGACAAAGAAGGATCATCTCCCATCCCGGTTACCTGAGCAACAATATTACCACCAACCGAATTAAAGAATGAAACTGCTTTAGAACCAATTAAAGCCAGATCAACCTGAACACCTTTATCAGTCCATATTTTCATTTCTGTCAGTAATTTTTTAAATAAATTAATATTTAAGCCACCACATAAACTACGGTCAGTTGAAACAATTAAATAACCAATACGTTTAACATCACGTTCTTTAAGGTATGGATATTTATATTCCAAATTACCTAATGCCAAGTGACCAATGACACTACGCATAGTTTCTGCATAAGGACGACTAGCGGCCATACGCTCCTGTGTTTTGCGCATTTTTGACGCGGCAACCATTTCCATCGCCTTAGTGATTTTTTGTGTATTTTTTACACTACCGAGCTTAGAACATATCTCTTTTGCGCCCGCCATTTCAGCGCCTCCTTATTAACTAAACGGTCTTGATAAAGGCCGAATAGAATTACCAGGATTGAGTTGCTTTAAAAGAATCGAGCAAAGCATTTAACTTAGCTTCGATTTCATCGTTATATTTACCTGTCTGATCAATTTCTTTCAGCAAGATAGAATGCCCACGAGTAGCATAAGCTAGCAATGCTGTCTCAAAATCACCAATTTTTGCTAGTTCAACATCTTCCAGATAACCACGTTCGGCAGCAAATAAAGATAACGCCTGCTGCGCAACTGACATGGGGGCATACTGTTTCTGTTTCAACAATTCGGTAACTTTCTGTCCATGATTAAGCTGCTTACGTGTCTCATCATCTAAATCAGAAGCAAATTGTGAAAATGCAGCTAACTCGCGATACTGTGCCAACGCGGTACGAATACCGCCAGATAATTTTTTGATAATCTTAGTCTGAGCGGCACCACCTACACGTGATACTGAGATTCCTGGGTTAACTGCCGGGCGAATACCCGTATTAAATAAGTTAGACTCCAAGAAAATTTGGCCATCTGTGATTGAAATAACATTAGTAGGTACGAATGCAGAAACATCACCTGCTTGCGTTTCAATAATCGGTAATGCCGTTAATGAACCCGTTTTACCTTTGATTTCACCATTAGTAAATTTTTCAACGTACTCAGCATTAACACGTGCAGCACGCTCGAGTAAACGAGAATGAAGATAAAAAACATCACCAGGATATGCTTCACGTCCAGGAGGACGCCGTAACAATAGCGAAATTTGTCGATAAGCGATCGCTTGTTTGGAGAGATCATCATAAATAATTAAAGCATCCTCGCCACGATCCCTAAAATATTCACCCATTGCACTGCCAGCATAAGGCGCAAGGTATTGTAATGCTGCAGATTCAGAAGCGGTAGCAACAACAACTATAGTATTATCGAGTGCTCCGTACTCTTCTAATTTGCGTACCACATTAGCAATAGTTGAGGCTTTTTGCCCAATTGCTACATAAATACATTTTATTTCCGAATCACGCTGATTAATAATGGCATCAACAGCTAATGCGGTTTTACCCGTTTGGCGATCACCAATGATTAACTCACGTTGACCACGGCCAATAGGGATCATAGCATCAACCGATTTGTATCCTGTTTGTACAGGTTGATCAACCGATTTACGATCAATAACGCCAGGTGCAGTAACTTCAACGGCAGAGAAACCATCATGCTCAACAAGCCCTTTACCATCGATAGGCTCACCCAGCGTATTAACAACTCGCCCAAGTAATCCTCTCCCTACAGGTACTTCAAGAATACGACCTGTACACTTTACTTTCATACCTTCGGCTAAGTCGACATATGGCCCCATAACTACCGCACCAACTGAGTCACGCTCTAAATTAAGTGCAATAGCATAACGGTTACCAGGTAGTGCGATCATCTCACCTTGCATAACTTCTGCTAAACCGTGAATACGAATGATCCCATCATTAACAGAAACGATTGTACCTTCATTATGAGCTTCACTCACTACATCAAACTGAGCAATACGTTGCTTGATCAGTTCACTGATTTCGGTGGAATTCAGTTGCATATGCTCCAATCCCCTTAAGACTGCAAGACGTCAGTTAAACGCTCTATACGACTACGCACGCTACCATCAATAACGAGGTCTCCGGCGCGGATAATTACTCCTGCGATAACAGATTTATCAATTTTACAATTCAGCTTAACTTTACGTGACAGACGTTTTTCCATCGCTGCAGAAATTTTAAATTGCTGTTTTTCATTTAGCTCAGTGGCAGAAATGACGTCAATATCAACGGTCACTTCCAGAAAAGCGCGTAATTGTATGAATTGTTTCAAAACCTCTGGTAACGTACTTAAACGCCCGTTTTCAGCCATAATGCGAATTAGATTTTGAACATGTTCATCGATCTCATCACCACAAATAGCGATAAATGTTTTCGCTAATGTTTCTGGCGCTATTGAACCAGAAAGCAGCTCACTTATCTGTTGATTATAGGTTATTTCAGTAATAAAACTGAACATATTTTGCCATTTATCAACAAGTTGGTTTTCTACAGCAAAGTCAAAAGCTGCTTTGGCATAGGGGCGAGCAACCGTAGTAATTTCAGACATGCCCCTTTCCTCCTTTACAGTTTATTGACCAATTTATCAACGATGTCGCTATTAGCAGCTACATCAATGGAACGTTCAATTATTTTTTCTGCCGCTGAAATTGCTAACATAGCAACTTGTTTACGCAACTCTTCACGTGCCCTCTTACGCTCAGTATCAATTTCAACTTGCGCCTGAGTAACGATCTTGTTACGTTCAGTTTCAGCCTCTGCTTTAGCCTCTTCAATAATTTGAACTCGTTGCTTATTAGCTTGTTCAATAATGATTTGTGCTTCTGTTTTTGCTTTTCTTAGTCGTTCGGTCGCATCAGCTTTCGCCAAGTCCAAATTTTTTTTAGCTCGCTCTGCAGAAGATATACCGCCAGCAATTTCTTTTTGACGTTTTTCAATCGCCGCTATAATTGGGGGCCATACATACTTCATACAAAACAAAACAAACAGGACAAATGCAATAGCCTGACCGAGGATTGTCGCATTAAGATTCATCGCACAATACCTCTTTAAAAATTAACATATTAATGTTCTTTCCCATTTGTCTTGCGTTATCAAGCACCTGCGAACATCATATATAGCCCCAGCCCAACAGCAATCATAGGAATGGCATCAACTAAGCCCATAACAATAAAGAACTGCGTACGTAATAGAGGAATCAAATCCGGCTGACGAGCAGCACCTTCTAAGAATTTTCCCCCTAGGATACCAATACCAATTGCAGCCCCAATCGCTGCTAATCCCATCATTAAAGCGGCAGCCATATACAGCAGAGCTATATTTATGTTTTCCATGACAGTCTCCAATTTGTTTCCGTTAAATAAAAATTCATTAATAAGTTAAAATTAATGTTCTTCTGACGCCATCGATAAATAAACGATAGTTAGAATCATAAAAATAAAGGCTTGCAACGTAATAATCAGTATATGGAAAATCGCCCAGGGTAGGTTAAGTATCCACTGTGACCACCAAGGTAACAAAGCCGCAATCAGAATGAAGATCAATTCACCTGCATACATATTACCGAATAACCGTAAACCTAGTGATACTGGTTTAGACAGCAAGCTAACACCTTCTAAAATCAAATTGATAGGAATGAAAATAGGATGATTGAATGGTTGTAAAGTTAACTCTTTCGTAAATCCACTTAATCCTTTCATTTTGATACTGTAGAAAATGATCAAGATAAACACACCAATCGCCATTGACATAGTTATACTTACATCTGCAGTTGAAACAACACGCAATGCAGGCAAACCCAGGTAATATTCTCCGATATAGGGAAGTAAATCGATTGGTAACAAATCCATGGTATTCATTAACAACACCCAAACAAATACTGTCAAAGCTAAAGGTGCAATGACTTTGCTCTTACCATAATACATATCACGAACGGTATTATCGACAAAACCGATGACCATTTCTATTGCAGTTTGTAATTTACCAGGTATACCGCTAGTTGCATTGACTGCAATTTTTCTAAAGAACCACAAGAAGATGATTCCAAAGACAACTGAGAAAAAAAGCGAGTCAATATTTAACGTCCAAAACGTTGGATCATTGTTGTTATGGGGATCTACTAATTTGAAGGTACGCAGGTCCAACTGAAGGTTATTTAGATGGTGCCCTATGTAACTTCCCACAGTCATCACTTCTCCTGATGCAGACATGATGTCTTTTGCCCTTTTGTTGTTTAAAAACGCTCACAGTTTAATTACAGCTGGTGTAATGATGTGAATAATCAACATCGCTAAATAGGTCAACCCTAACGGCACAAATGCTGCTTTAAATACACCCCCTAAAGCAATTCCCAATATAGTTATTGTTATAATAACTTTTACTCCTTCACCTATGGTAAAAAACCATGCAATGTGAATAGGAACATCTTTTTCCATTGTCTTTTGATAACGTATTAACAGCATAAATAAAGTATTAGGTAACCAACATGCAAACCCACCCGCAAAAGCAGATAAACCCCATTCTATACTATTCATGTAGAAAGCTATACTGAGGATTACAAACGACGCTAACTGAAATAACAATAGTTTTAAAGCAATTTTACCGTTGTAAAAGGATACAGACATGACTCTTATATTCTCCCAGTATTTTAAATATTAAATTCCAGAGTACGTATAAAACTGCCTTTGCTCAAGAGTATCAAGAAACAAAAACTTGCAAATTATACGACCCCTAAAAATGAATTCAATCTATAAGTAGCGAAAGTGTGAACAAATATTTAAATTTTTTGACTCAACACGAAAATAAACAAAATTAAGTCAATTTAATTACTATTATTTAATTATATTAATTTTTAAAAGATGATCTTTATCACGTTTTATGTGCTTATTTATTTACTTAAACTGGAATAAGGTGAAAAAATTGGAAAATCAAAGATAAGATAAGAAATTAATCCTAAAGTTCTAGTTATTTCTTTCTTGAAATAAAATAGGAAAAATACTTTTAGATAATTTTATATAAATAATTAAATAGTAACATTTGGAAATTTATTTTTTATAACTAAAAAATGTCACTTTTTTTGGATTAAAAACAATATTAATTAACCTCTAAAATCACTAAATGTCGCTGTTCATTAAGGCTAGGTATATCCAATGAAATAATTTTATTTAGCTTAAAGTTAGAAGGAAAAGTTGATATTTCACTAGCAGAGAGTGTACCTTTAAGTGCGTAGAATTGCCCCCCATTTTGTTTCGGAAGATGCTGACACCATGAAAGTATATCCTGTAATGAACCAAATGCCCGGCTTATTATGCCATCAAATTTATCTATCGGTTGGTACTGTTCAATTCGTTTTTGAATAGACTCCGTGTTTTTAAGCATCAATTCATGTTGTACTTGTCGCAAAAATTTGACCCGTTTTCCCAAACTATCTAACAGTGTGAAATGAGCATTGGGGCGAACAATAGCAAGCGGTATCCCCGGTAATCCAGGGCCTGTTCCTACATCTATAAATCTTTTACCAATAAGATATTCATTAACAACGATGCTATCTAAAATATGACGAGTAACCATTTGTTCAGGTGATCTGACGGATGTTAAATTATATGTTTTATTCCATTTATTTAGTAATTCAATATAAGCAATAAGCTGTTGTATTTGCTGATCGGTCAAAATAATATCTGTTTTATCTAACAAAGTTTTAAAATAGGTTTTTAAGCTCATTTTAAGCACTCTGACGTAATAAACCTTGTTTTTTTTAACCAGACTAATAATATTGATATTGCGGCTGGCGTAATACCTGGTATACGCGACGCTTGACCAATAGAACTAGGTTTATGATCGTTGAGCTTAGCAATTACTTCATTGGAAAGACCAGTAATTTGTTTGTAATCTAAATTGGTAGGTAATGCAGTATATTCATTACGGAGCTGTCTTTTTATTTCTTCTTGTTGACGAGTAATATAACCTTCATATTTTACTTGAATTTCAACTTGAGTTGTGACTTGAGGATCATCTACTCTAGGTGAAAAATACTTTAATGAGGTCAGTAATTTGTAACTGATTTCAGGACGGCGAAGTAAATCTTCACCATTTGCTTCTTTTGAAAGAGGAACAGATAGAGCTTCATTAAGATCATTAATTTTATCTGAATTAGGATGTAGCCAAAGGTTACGCAACCGTTGACGTTCTTGTTCGATTAATTCAACTTTACGACAAAATTTTTTCCAACGGCTTTCATCGATTAAACCAAGTTTATACCCTTTTTCTGTTAAACGAAGATCAGCGTTGTCTTCACGTAGCATAAGACGATATTCGGCTCGTGAAGTAAACATTCGATAGGGTTCTTTAGTACCTAATGTACAAAGATCGTCAACTAGAACACCAATGTAGGCTTGATCGCGACGAGGGTACCATCCCTCTTGCTCGAAAGCATAACGAGCTGCATTAAGTCCGGCTAATAATCCTTGAGCTCCAGCTTCTTCATAACCTGTCGTTCCATTAATCTGGCCAGCAAAAAATAATCCTTTGATAAATTTATTCTCTAAAGTTGGTTTTAAATCTCGGGGATCAAAAAAATCATATTCAATAGCATATCCTGGTCGAATAATATGAGCATTTTCTAGTCCTTTTATCGAATGTATAATTTGTATTTGCACATCAAAAGGCAAACTAGTAGAAATTCCATTAGGATAAATTTCATTACTTGTTAGTCCTTCTGGCTCAAGGAAGATTTGATGTGCTGAACGATCCGTAAATCGTATAATCTTATCTTCAATGGAAGGACAGTATCTGGGACCTGTTCCTTCAATGATACCAGCATATATAGGACTACGATCTAAGTTATCGCGGATCACTTGGTGAGTTTTTTCATTCGTGTAAGTGATGTAACAAGGTAATTGTTGTGGGTGTTGTTCCTTAGATCCCATAAAAGAGAAGACAGGCGTGGGATTATCACCTAATTGTGGTGCTAATTGGGAAAAATTGATCGTTCTTGCATCTATTCTAGGTGGTGTACCTGTTTTAAGTCGATTTACTCGTAAAGGCAGTCCTCTTAACCTATAGGATAGATCAATGACAGAAGGATCACCAGCTCTACCACCGCTATAATTTTCTAATCCTATGTGGATCTTACCGTTAAGAAAGGTACCCACTGTTAATACAACAGATTTTGCGTTAAATTTTAATCCCATTTCAGTTATCACGCCAATAATTTGATCATTTTCTACGATTAGGTCTTCAACAGCTTGTTGAAAGATCATTAAATTATTTTGATTTTCTAGTGCAGTTCTAATCGCTTGCTTATAAAGTACGCGATCAGTTTGAGCTCTTGTTGCTTGTACTGCCGGGCCTTTACTTGCGTTAAGCGTTCTAAATTGGATCCCTGCTTTATCCGTTGCGATAGCCATTATGCCACCTAAGGCATCAATTTCTTTAACCAGATGTCCTTTACCTATTCCACCGATAGCTGGATTGCATGACATTTGACCCAAGGTATCAATGTTGTGGGTTAAAAGTAAAGTTTGACGTTTCATACGAGCAGCAGCCAGGGCTGCTTCAGTACCAGCGTGGCCTCCACCAATAATAATTACGTCAAATTGTTCTGGGTAAAACATGTGTAAACCTTAGTATTAAATATGACTTGAGGAGTGAATTTTACTCGAGTTTTGCAAAGAGGCAAGTTATAATAATTTTTGCTTAATATAAATAAGATCTTTTTATTTAAAGATCTCTTTATTAGATCTTTTATTAGGATCGCGATCTTCTGTGGATAAAGGTAAATACCCTAAGAAGATCATTATGTTGTTTATAATCTTTAACTGTGAATAATAAGTGATCCTACGCCCTATAAGCTGGGATTAAGATAGCTAGTTATACACAGACATTTTTTGTATTCAAGATTATTCTATGGATAACCACTGGTTATTCCCTGCTTTTTCGCAAAGTTATCCACATTTATTTGGTTTTTATTTATTCAAATCGATGATATTATCTTTCCACTTTTCGATCCAAATTCCTGCGGGTTCTTCTGGCACGTCATATTCTAAAATATCAATCTCTAATGGTTCTCCTACTCGTTTCGCATGATGATCTTTTAGTAGTTGATCTAATTTATGGATTGCGCCACAAAAAGTATCATATTCTTTGCTACCTATCCCAATAGCACCATAATTAATCTGGCTAAGATCAGGTTTTTCTTCGCTTATAGCTTTTGCTAGGGGTTGTATATTTTCAGGTAATTCACCTGCTCCATGGGTAGAGCATACAATTAACAAAATACCTTTTTTTGGTAGCTCTTCTAAGGATGGACCGTATGTGACTTCAGTGTCGAAACCGTATTTTTCCAATATTTCAGAGATATGCTCAGCAATATATTCAGCATTGCCCATAGTACTACCTGTTATCAATGTTACTTTTGTCATTATGAACCCCATTATTCTAAAATAATGGCTATTGTATGCTGTGAATGAGTTGGGATCTACTTGTGGATAATATGGTTATATATTTTTATGGATTGATAGTCCGCATTATTGGATTTTGTAGAGACATCAAGGTTTCAGTAGATTGGATCTCATCAATTGTCTGTATCTTGTTGATAAGTACATCTTGTAATTCATCAATGGATCGACACATTACCTTGATAAATATACTATATTGTCCAGTTGTGTAGTAGACTTCGACCACCTTATCTAATTCATCGAGCTTTTTCAGTGCGGTAGGGTAGTCTTTAGCACTTTTTAAAATAATGCCAATAAAGCAACAGACATCAAAACCTAGTTGTTTCACACTAATATCTACACGTGTTCCTACAATAATCCCAGCTTGTTTCATTTTTTCGATTCGGACATGTATCGTACCATGACTTACAGCAAATTTTTTAGCCATTTCAGCGTAGGGGATCCGTGCATTTCTCATTAGTTCATTAAGTATGTCACGATCCAGATTATCGATCTGATAATTTTCTACCATTTTTAAACACCATTTTTAACGATTATTTATTTTAAAAGGACATATTTTGAATATTATAAATCATAATAACTTTTTTTATTAAGCATATTGAATTTATGACCTAATTTATTGCTTAATCTGTATAATAAAGCAAATAATGTTACAGATTCTGGGGCAAAAAAATGGAAAAGTCATTCATCGAAAAACAACAGAAAATTAGTTTTGTTAAGTCTTATTTTTCGCGTTTATTAGAAAAAGAGTTAGATTTAATTGAAGTTCAAGCACCTATCTTAAGTCGTCTTGGAGACGGGGTTCAAGATAATCTGTCCGGCCATGAAAAAGCAGTACAAGTCAAAGTAAAATCGATACCAGATTCGGTTTTTGAAGTTGTACACTCATTGGCTAAATGGAAACGTAAAACGTTAAGTCGTTTTGATTTTAAACCTGGACAAGGGCTTTATACCCATATGAAAGCATTGCGTCCTGATGAAGATCGTTTGACACCTATTCATTCTGTATTTGTAGATCAATGGGATTGGGAAAAAGTAATGCTTAAGGATGAGCGTTCTCTTGATTATTTAAAACAGACCGTGATTAAAATTTATCAAGCAATAAAGAAAACAGAAAAAGCGGTTAGCACGGAATTTGGTTTAGCACCAGTCTTACCTGAGCAAATTCATTTTGTTCATAGTGAAGAACTATTACAACGCTACCCTGATCTTGATGCTAAAGGAAGAGAACGAGAAATAGCTAAAGAATTAGGTGCAGTTTTTCTTATTGGTATTGGTGGAAAACTATCGCATGGTTTTGCTCACGATGTACGTGCTCCTGATTATGATGATTGGACAACACCTAACAGCGAGGGTTATGCTGGTTTAAATGGTGATATTATTGTTTGGAACCCTATACTGCAGGATGCATTTGAAATTTCTTCGATGGGAATTCGTGTTGATAGAGAAGCTCTTACATACCAATTAGTAATCACAGGTGATGAAGATAGAATGTCTTTTGAATGGCATCAAGCATTGGTAAAAGGTCAAATGCCACAAACAATAGGTGGTGGTATTGGACAATCTCGTTTAGTTATGTTATTACTTCAGAAAAAGCATATTGGTCAAGTTCAATGTAGTGTATGGTCTTCGGAAAGTCATGCTGTTATTGCGGATATGCTGTAATTAGTTCCAATAGCGAATTAATCGACTTTTTATCCCGGTATCAAAGTGCCAGATATAATCGAAAATATTTAGGATACCGGGGTTTCCATATTTAGATAATGTAACAGCATAAAAACGTTGTTGTTGAGTTTGGTGGACTTGTATTCTTTTTCCTAAATTATCAGGTAGTTGTTAAGCAATAAAATCTGAAATTACAACCACATCTGAATATTTTTATTGCTGTTGTTGCATTTTTTCATAAATCGTAATGAATAACTTCCATTTTAAATAGAATAATGTGATACTGACAGTTGTCACGCATGGATATTTTTATTAAAGCCATACAAAAAGTTTTCGCACAATGCTCATTAAATTTTTCCATTGAACCTGAACTGTCTATACATACTATAAATGGCCCTTTTGGTTGTTGTTGCTTGATGGCTAGACGTAATATATTTCGTTACTGCCAATTATCGCCTTGTAACCGGTATGTCGGTAACTGTTTTTCGACTAATTTGCGATAAAACTCAAATTCAAGTTCTTCTAATCCAAGCATAGCTAATTCACTAGGTAAAAAACGCAAAATATCATTACCATGGTTTATACCACTAATTTTTTCTGGTATTTGGTCAGGTATTTTTTCCAATGAAATTATTGACTCTAATATTTGTTGCTGTTTCTATTGAGATTTCAACGATTGTCTTCTACCTAAAAGTTCAGTTAATTTTTCTAATTCAGGTTGCTGTTGTAAAAAATGACTATACTGAATTAACAGTTGAATATTATTAGAAGATTGCGCTAGAACTTCTTTATTCATATCCCACAATTTACCAGCTGAATGATTATTTTTATTAAAAATTTTTGTCAAATTTCCGGTTAATTTCAATTGTTTCTCTAATTCAATCAATAATTGTTCTTTTTCCTGCTTAAATAACAGTTTATTAAATGTTGTTACTTCAATAATAAGGTTAAGACGCCAGCGTTGGATAAATAGAGATTGCCCAGCGGGATTATGAGATATTTTTTCCACTAAGTAATGAGCTTCTTGTACAAAAATAGAATCTATTTCTGTTAATTTATTAATAGTTACCGGGATATTTCTAAAAATTTTTTTGTGTCAATGGCTAAATTTTGTTGATAAAGTGCAAATTCTTCTATTAATTTAATTGGCACCAAGGTCTCTTGTAATGGACGATATAAATTTTTTTCTATGCTAAAAGATTATTTAATAATATACGCTTAAGATTAGGATATTTTTCGAAAAAAATGACTAATTGAGGTAAGGTAACTAATGTTAAAACAATCTCTTCTATTAGCTTCATCTCATTAATGGAGAGTAACATATTAATCGTTGTTAGATTCAACATATATTATTTGCTCATCATCTTCGTTCTTACATTGAGATAATTTATCTGTTAGAGTGAAAAAACTTTGCTAAATAATTGTTAACCAATAATTTTCAATAAAAAACAAGGTTGATGATGACTAACTAAAGATTTTTGTTGTTGAGTTAAATGATTAAGTTGTTCGCGCTTTTCCAGCCATTTATTATCTAATTTATTTTCATCTATTTTTTCGTATAAATAAAGTGTTGATGATTTTCTACTTGCATCCAGCACTTGCAATTGATTTTTGCTATTAACTTGAGATGAAATTAATTAAGCAAAACTAATACTACAAAGTTGAGCAGAAATTTTTCCTTTATTTAAAGTATCGTTGATTGAACTTTTATCAATGGTAATAGAAATAACTTTTATATTATGTAGAATAAGTGTAGGTATGTAAAAATAATGTTATATCTTTTTCACTAATTTGCTTGGATACAGAATATTGTGGTATGCGATTGAATAAACGATTTTCTTTAATGTAAAAGCAGTTTTATTTTTATTAATTTGAGTTGATTATTGCTATTCATTATGAAGATCATCTATTTTTTATTGATAGCTTATTGTTGCCAACTTTCTTCTATTAATAATGTAGTAATTAATTGAAGTAATAGCTGTAAAGATTGCAGATCATGTTAAAGACAATCTTTGAATAAAATAATATCTAAAGGCGATATAGCATCACGTCCATTAAAAAAAACACTAGCTTGGAGTAAATGGATCATTTTTTCCTACCGACGATCAGAAATATAATGTAATGGAACTAAATTATCAATTTGTTGCCTTAATTGATAAATTGTCTCAAAGCAATCATCAGGTAGCTTTATTTGACAAATTTTTACTTGCCATTCTTCATTGCTTATTTGAAGTTGTTTGGGAATAATATTTCCACTTTCTTCCTTGTTCCTATTTAATAATAGCCCTAAATTTCTGTTTTTTATAAACCTTATTTAACTATAAATGAATAAGCATACGATCATATAATGTCTCAAGATTGCTATCTGATTCTGGTAGTTCATTGGAAGCAGTGACAAGTAAGCGCATGGGAATGTTTTCTTCTTGAAAGCCATTTCTAAATTTTTTTCGTTAATTGCCGTTAACAGAGTATTTAATATAGCAGTGCCGGCTTTCCAGATCTCATCAAGAAAGATAATTTTGGCATCAGGTAAATAACCTGTTGTTAAACGCTGATAACGTCCTTCTTCTTTTAATTTTTGAATGGAAAATGGACCGAAAATTTCTTCTGGCGTTGAAAAACGAATCATTAAGTATTGAAAAGAATTAACTGTTTTAAAGGCTTGTTTTATTCGCTTGGCTATCATACTTTTAGCAATACCGGGTGGATCTAGTGGAAAAACGTTTTCTCCTGATAATGCGGCTAATAAACAAAGGCGAATAGTATGTTGTCGCTCGTATAAACCAGTTTCTAGGTTAGGTAGTTGCTCAATTGAGCTATGTGTTCAGCTAATTGCATATACTCTTCTCCTTTCATAAAAAAGAATTATTGCAAATTAGTTTATTGAATTTTAATAAGTTCAACAAAAAAATAAATATAATTTATTTTAGGTTTTCCCTACTTATATTAAATTTTTAATGTTAAGGATCTGTTTTATTAATTAAATTTTGTCCATCATTCTGTTTTAACAGAAGGAAAATAAGCGAAGATGACAACGTAATTATACCTATAGTAATAAATGTATAATGAAAATTATCAATATGATCATCATAAGATAAGGACTCATAAAAGTGAAAAATTGCTGTACTACTCGCAATATCAAAACTGATAGCAAGTTGTTGGGTTACAGCTAACATACTATTACCAGAACTGGCATTGTTTTCAGTTAAATCGGCTAGAGTAAGAGTATTCATAACTGTGAATTGGGTAGACATTGCCGCTCCCAGTAAAATAAATGAATTATCAAAAAAAACATAAATTGACATATTAGGTGATTGCAATGAAAATTGTGTAATAATTAAACCAATAATAAATTTTATTGTAAAAAATATTTTTTTATAGTCATAGTGAGTTAATATTTTTGTCACAATAGATTTTGCTGATATAGAGCTTATCGCCATTGGAGGCATCATTAAACCTACTGTAACCGCTGGATGTCCAAGTCCTACTTGCAACATTAACGGCATTAAAAACGGAATACATCCTGTTTCTAAACGGGTTATAATATTTTCTGTTATGCTGATAGAAAATGTTCTTGTGCTAAATAGACCTAATGGAATAATCGAGTAAGAGATTTTTTTGCGCGTAATACGTAAAGAAAAAGTAAAAAATGCCGCCTATGATTATAATCAATGGTGCATAATTGGTTAAATTTTCGTTATTAAAAAATATAAACTTACCGTTAATATCACAAGCTTAGCACCAAAAAGAATAAACCCGGTGTTATCAAAGGGACATTTAGGCATTTTAAAATCAGGCATATGTTTTAGTACATATAAAATACCTAATAAACGGATAGGAATATTAATAATAAATATCCAATACCAACTGGTATAAGTTACTAAAAGACCACCAAGTAGAGGTCCTGATATAGGTCCGACTAATCCTGGAATAGTGACAAGATTTAAAATAGGTAGTAATTCACTGCGTGGATAAGCTCTCAATAATGCAAGACGTGCAAAAGGCATCATCATTGCACCACCTATTTCTTGAATGATACGAGAAAAAATTAAAAATTCTAATGACATTGCAGAATAAGAAAGAGCCAAAAGAAAATAGACTAACTGTAAATATAAAACTTTTTCTTGTACCGAAACGATCAGCTAACCATCCACTAACAGGTATAATAAGAGCAGCAGTTAATGTATAACTTACTACAACAGATTGCATTGCCAAAGGACAATGATTAGACTTTTGGCTATATCAGGCAATGCAGTATTTAAAATAGTTGCATCTAAGCTTTGCACAAAAAAAGTCATTGTTGCTATGACTGGTAGGGTAGGCCAAACATATTTTATGTTGTTTTTAACATTCAATAACCTAAAAATAAGGTAAACCAAAATAAATCAGATTTTAAAATAGATTATCTTTTACTTATTTTAGAAAATTATAGCACTAACATATATTTAATAAATCATTGCTTATATAAATTTGTGTTAGGTAATTGTTTCTAAATAATTCTAATTAATAAATTTAAAATTTAGATTTACAGATAGCTAAAGCATAAATAAATTTTTTTGTCGAAAAAAAGAGCAAAAAGTTAAAGTTTACAAATTATTGCTTGCCAGCGGCGTAAAACTGCCTATAATGCGCCCCACTGAGTCAGTATAAAATGAATCGATTGGAGTTAATTTTACCGCCTCGGGGTAAATAAAAGTAGAAATAACTACTTGACTTTACAGGTGAAAAGCGTAAGATGCGCGACTTCGCGACTCAGGTCGCACGCTCTTTAACAATCAATCAGACAATCTGTGTGGGCACTCGCAAGACATCATCAAAAAATTTGAAGATTAAGTCTTGAAGAGTGACAAAACAGTTAATTCATAACGAATAGCAGTCAGGAATTCTTTGAGCATCAAGCTTTTTAATTGAAGAGTTTGATCATGGCTCAGATTGAACGCTGGCGGCAGGCCTAACACATGCAAGTCGAGCGGCAGCGGAGGGAAGCTTGCTTCCTTGCCGGCGAGCGGCGGACGGGTGAGTAAGGTATGGGGATCTGGCCGAAGGCGGG
>JBDPYZ010000011.1:0-84000 GCA_047291315.1 Candidatus Phloeobacter fragariae
TTTTTTTAATAATTTTCTGGATAGCGAGAAGGTTATACCTTTTGCGCCATCCAGTTATTAACGATAATAAAAGATCACCCCAGGTTTTTTATACCATAAGGTAATGGCTGAGTTGTTAGCTGACTTTGCTCATCTCCCTGCAGACGAAAAACACTCTCTTTCGGCGTATCATGGTTCATGACGACCTGAACACTAATCGTGGTATTTGTTAATTTAACCGCTGCTAATATCGTTCCAGTACGACGCCAGTTATCACCTAGTTGCCATTCGATAGCTTCTCCAGTTTTTGGTAACGTATTTGCGGTCCCTGTTAACCAAAACATGGCGCGCTTATTGGCGCCGCGATATTTTGCTCGAGCGACCATTTCCTGCCCGCTATAGCAACCTTTTTGAAAGCTGATACTGGCTGGTAAGGCTTGTAGATTAACAGCTTGGGGAATAAATTTCTCGCTATTCTCAATATCAATATTAGCAAATCCTGCGGCAATATCTAAAGCTAGCCATTGTTGGCTATCACCATGCTGTGGGAAATGTTTTGTCAGTTCAGTGGCAGTTGCGCTATCGGTAACAATTAAAAAACGTTCGGATGGTAAACTAAAGTGCAGTAAAGTCGTTTGCTCAAAATGTATAACGGGTTTTTCCTGATCGGGTAATTGAGAAAAGTGTCTGTTCAATGCGGCGCGAGCACCTTGGCCGGCAATACCTAACAGCATAATATTATGCTGCTGGCTGAGTGTTATTTGCGAAAAAACAGCATATTTTTTCAGTTCATTCAGCTGTTTTGTTGCCACACTAGTGCGTAAAATATAGCCATATCCTTCTTTATAGTGAAATAGGCGTAATGTGCTCCACATTTTCCCTTTGGCATCACAGTGGGCGGTGAATATATGTTGTTGTGGACTTAGCGCATCGATATCCGTGGTTAATTGACCTTGTAGATATTTTTTGCCATCAGAGTCTGTTGCTGTAATAAAACTCCAGTCATTAAGTGGCATTAATATTAATGGTAATTGATGGTTTATTTCGCAAGTTGCTGGTGTAAATTTATTTATGCTTATCATGTGATCATCCGCAAGTAACCTGGATAAGAGTAGTAATAATGGTAAAATAGCTAGCTGACAAAGCAAGTAATATTATCAGATATTACGAACAGAATTAATGTCGAGCAGTTTATTTATACTAAGTTTTTAGTTAGTGGCTAATTGTGGTTTTTATAAAAATGTTAATTAAATCATTTCGATATTGATTAGAATTTGCTACGTTAAATTCTGATATGGAATAGAAAATTATTCACAAAAATTTTTAAGGTTATTTTATTTTATGGATATCAATAATAAACGCAGGATCCACTGGGCATGTCGCAGAGGAATGCGTGAGTTGGACATCGCCATTATGTCTTTTTTTGAGTATGAATATGATTCACTCATAGAGGATGAAAAATGTCTGTTTGTTCGTTTACTAGAGTGTGCAGATCCTGATTTGTTCAACTGGTTGATGAATCATGGACGTCCTGATGATGATGGTCTTTATCATATGATTCAATTGATACAGAGTAGAAATAAACAACGTGGTTCTTTGGAAATTTAATATCAATGTTTCGTGGTTGACACAGCTTTTTTCAACGGGGGTTCATGTGGGAATTGGCTTGTTAGTTTTCTTTTCATCTTGGTCGCTAAATAATCTGGTAACTTGGTTGATAGCGACCTTATTGATTGTGGCAAGTTGGGTCAGGAGTCAAAAAATATAAGTTGTTGTAACGGTAGCTTAGTTTTACTTAAATGGTAATAAGATACAGTGGAAGAAAAATGAATGGCTGATTGTTAAAAAACCTTGGTTTTGTTTAGTTTGGTGTAAAACTTACTTTTCATTCATTGCAATGTAATAAGCGGATTCGATTATGGATTGCTTTGGATAGTATGCCAGAAGATGAGTGGCGAAATTTAAATCAATTGCTGTTGCAGTATTCTGATATTTCATTTAATATTTGCATACACCACTGTTCTATTCTTCCATCCGTTTGTTCAAATTGGTTGGTTTCATCGAGCGCTAGCCCGACAAACTGGCTACTATCGGTCGTTAATGGTTTAAGGTTGCTAAAGGTATATCCTGTTGTAGGCCAAAAACCAACAAATTTAACTTGCATCCGTAATAGCTGATCATAAAGCATACCAAGTGCATGAAGAAACCAGTCGCTATAATCAGTTTGATCGCCTAAACCATATAGGGATACAATTTTACCGGCTAGATTTAATGAACAGAGTTCATCCCAGATTGTTTGCCAGTCTTCTTGTAGTTCGCCAAAATCCCAGGTAGGTATCCCTAAAATTAAAATTTCATAATTTTCCATTAATTTAGGCGAAATATCTTTAATATTATATAAATCAACGAACTCTTCACCTAGATGATACTGGATTTTTTCTGCTACCATTTCAGTGTAGCAGGTACTGGAACCATAAAAAAGACCTATTTTCATTTTACCACTTATTGATATTTTGGGAGTAATAATAAAGCATTATAGCAGAAAAGCATTAAAAAAATATTATAATTCAGTTAATTAAGGTTGATTTATAGGTTGATCCATTAGTTATATTATTTCATTAACTTTAATTGAAATGGCTGTTTTTTGATATTTCTCATATTATCATCAATAAAGATAAAAAATAATTATTTTTAACCTATCCTATAAGTAGCTCTTACCATTTCTACGCCTTATTTATTAATTTTATTCTTGTTAGATAGAGACTTTCCTTGGTGTTGTGTTTGATATGTTAGCCTGTTTAAACTGGCTTTGTTTATGGTTTTTCTATTTTTCTAAAATTTAATGTTATTATTTGCAGATAATGCGATAAAAAAACCAGAACTTAATTTGTTTAAAAGATAAAGTTTAAGATCTGGTTTTAAGTTAGGTTGCTAGAAAATTGCCAAATCGCAATATATTCTATTATTATTAACTGATGTTTAACGCGTATTTATTGTAAACACCTCTGTAGTGTATTAATTGCTCGACGCAAATTAGGTAATGGGCCAATATTGATCCATTTATTGCTAGTTTAATTGTATCCTTCCGGTGTGCCTGTTTCGATTAAAAGTGAACGCATATCTTTCGGTTTAATAACATGACCAATATATTGTTTATACCATTATTGGATTGCAACGACTGCAGAAGCAACAATCGGTGTAGCCGAGCCGATGAAGTTCCAGAGAGAGTATAGGTATAATTATTATGATCACCATTCTTATATAGATCGTTATAACCGGTTGTAACTACATTCAATTCCCATCCCTGCACGTGTATCATGTTACCATAAGTTGTGAAATCAGTAGGTATCAGGTATTTTTTCTTGCCAGCACCAACACGGATTGCACCGTTATCACTATTATCGTTACAGCTTCTATATCCACTGTTATAGTTTATGATCTAAATCTTCAGCGTCATCACCAGCTGCTATAATAACAATAATGCCGGCATCAGTGGTCTCTTTTGTAATATCCCAAACCGCTTTTTGATAATCGGCTGGGACATATTTATTACGTGGGCCTATGGATTGTAATTCGTAGATAAATACGTATCCTGCCCTTAAGTGTTTTAAAGCTTTAGCAATTCCATTAAGCTGCCCTGCTGGAGCTTCTGAAATGCCATAAAAAGCATCTGCCTCATGTACTAATCCTTTTATCCACAATCCCATATCTTTGGCATAAATTAACCGCGGTGCTATGTTCATTTTTAAACGGATATTCGGGTGACAGATTAATAAAACTTTTTCTTTGTAAATTAACATGGTTAAAATCAAAACCACTTTATATATCTGCACAGCGGATCTCTTGTCCTGTAATAGCAAGTTAGAAGGCATACTTAATACCAATATGATCTGTGTCATCCCATTTTATAGCTCTGGAGCGGATTAAAATTAGGGGTATTATAAATTTGCATTGTTTTATTATTGGATAATTGCGTTAATGGTGGAGGAGTGTCAGTATGTTCAGTATAAGCATATTCAACAAAATCATAACTATTTACTTTATCAGCTAAAAGTTGTAATTCATTTAATGGCATATTGTCAGCTTCTTCAGCATAGCAAATATCAGTAAGGTTTTGGCAATTAATCAGCTGGTTTTTCATTGGTAGTAAATCATCATCAACAATAGAATAGTAATTAAAATTATTAAGAAAGCTATCTTTTAATACAGCAGGTTTTAAAATTAATTTATTATTATTATTTCGGTTATTTAACAAGGAAAAAATTTAGCATAATAAATTTTATTTAAGATAATTAAAATTGATAAAAATTTTTTATCTAATTAAGTAATGAAAATTAATTTATTTTCATTTTATTAATAGTCTTATAAAATTACTGAAAATTTTTTCTTTATAATTTAAATAGCTTGTATAAAGCATTTAACAATTAGGAAATTTAATGTTAATCTATGGTAGAGAAAATTTTTAGAATTTTTCATTCAGATATATTTAAAATGTATAAGTTAGTTGTTATTCTTATAAGTATAAAATTTTATCATTCTTAAAATAATAAATTTTTTAAAAATAAACTTATTATTTTAATGCATTGCGATATTTTGGCACTAAAAAGTTTATTTAGTTGATGATTTATGAAAAACTAATATTTCTTTAATTAGAAATTTAAAATTTTAGCAAATAAAACAATTTAATATAATTCAATGGTTATTAAAGCTAATGTATTGTTTCCAGCTATTTGAGGATCATCATCTTTGATAACTATCTCTTTGGATTGTGGGATAGTGCCATGGGGTTTGTAAATAAAGGTTTCTCTATTAAGTTATTGACATCGGCGCAATTAAAGACTTTATGTAAAATAATTGTGTAGTGATTAAAATTAGCAGGAATATTTATTACGGTAACAATATATCCTTTACTTGATTCCTGATAGTTGGCTTCCTCGTATTTTAATTGGTCGTTTTTATTTGGTGAGTGGGGGCCATTTGGCACGGGTTTATCATTATGTAGCACTTTATTTCTATTAATTAGTTACTGTATTGCGACCATACCAACGTTCACTATCGATTAAAGTAGTAGGATTCGTGCTATCAATATAATATTGTGATTGCAGTTTGACTCCCGAGGGTAGCTTTGTTTGACCGCTTACTCCGACAATAGTGGGTGGGATCTGCAGTATAATTGGCAATTAAGGATGTTTATTTGATTGTTGGTATTAATTGCCCCGGTTGTTGTTATGCCAATTTTGGAAGTATCTGTTAATTAAATAACTGATGAATCCCGATGAGAAGCAAATTTATTATATAGCCAAAATGCATGGGTGGTATAGGTAGTATGTAGATAAGCACTATTATCAAACAACCCAAATTCTGCTCCGTCAGCTCGATATAGATAGGTTTTATCTACTCCTGCCTGTTCTGCGTGAATCAAAAAAGAGAGTAAATAGGCAGCAACAACATGACTTTGGTTTTTAGTATTGTTAATTTTACTGGCATAAGCGGTTAAGGGGTATTCAGTGATATAACATTTTATCTGTTGAAAGCCATTTTTTATTTAGTCTATTACGGGTATCATATTGAATTTCATCAAATTTTTTAGCATTAGCGGTATTAATAGCGTAATAATGATATGAGTATAAATCAAAAGGAATATGATTATTTTTAATATAAGCAATGAAGTTATCGACAAAATTTTCATTACTAAAAATAAACGCTGTTCCGCAACTACCAACTTTTACCCAAGATACGTTTGCTTTGATTGTATTGGCAACGGCACGATAAAAATTATAGAATTCTGCGGCCGCATAAAGATTATTTTCTGATATTGACCAGAAGAAACCAAGATCCGGCTCATTACAGTTTTCATATTCAGCAATCGGGTAAGCCAGAACTATCGAATGATAATTAATGCTATATCTTTCTACTAATTTTTTACTAATTGACAATATTTTTGAATATTGATTGGGGGGGGCACCGTTAAATATACGTCATATTCTGAATAATATATTAGGTTTTTGTTCCCCATGGTAATATTTATTAGATAAAGAATTTTTAAGATAGGCATCGGTTTGTTGCCAATTAAATTGTGGTTCTTCTTTATTGTGGTTCTTCTTTAGCAAGAAAATATTGCGGAGCATTTAAGCAAATAGTCCTTCGGTTAAAAAAATCATCCGCATAATTGTTTATTTGTTGTTTAACACTGTTTGGCGCATTATTTGTTATCTGATCAAGGTAATTCATATCTGTAGTATCATAATCACTATCAATATTACATAGCCTATACCAAGCATGAGTACGAAGATAAACGATTCCCATTTCAGCAAATTGTTGTTCTAGATCGGGTAGGATAAGTGCTAAAGAAATAAGAGTACAATTAGCTTAGTTTAGAAAAATAGATTTGCCAATTGCTTTTTTTTCTACGCCATGTGAATTTTTGGTTGTTGGAGTGGCAGAATATACAATATTTACTGGCATATTTATTATCCTTTTTAATTATAAATTTAATTGTTATTAAAAAAAATTATATTCATTATTAAATAAATAACTTGATAGTTTGTAATGTTAGAAATTTGTTTATAATGATATAGATTATTTTTTTATTTTGTATAGTGTTTTTTTGATATTATATCTTATTGAAATATCAATTGGTTATAGCAAAATTAAGCAAAAAATAGAGTAGTCCATTTATTTTTATGTTTTTAAAATGGAATATTTATAATAACATTATCATGATTTTTATTTTTTATAAATTTAAATATCGATTATTGTAGATAATCGGTAATAAATTATAAGAAACTAAGGCGGAGCTGATAGTTGCTTATTCCTAATTGACAATATTTAATACTATAATTAATGAGTTGATATTGATTTAAATTATTCATTCTAGTTAGGATATAAAATTATCATTCTAATTTAACTAATAAAGAAACAACATGTATAAATATTAGTATTGGATTGTGGCAGAAAGTATTTTTTGAGGCATAATATGATGCAACTAATTTTCTGGGAGCGCTGCGGTGTCAACTGAAAAAAATAGAGACAGTCATCCGTTGATAGAACAATTTCTCGATACTATTTGGCTTGAGCACGATTTAGCGGCTAATACTCTTTCTTCTTATCGTACTGATTTACAAACATTAGTTGGTTGGTTGTCGCGTCATGATTATGATCTGCTTACGGTGGAGGTCATGGATTTACAATCTTTTCTGGCTGAACGAGTAGAGGGAGGTTATAAAGCAACCAGTTCTGCTCGTTTACTTAGTGCAATGCGGCGCTTATTCCAGTATTTCTATCGTGAGAAACTGCGCACCGATGATCCTACAGCACAATTGTCGGCACCTAAATTACCGAAACGGCTACCTAAAGATCTTAATGAGAAACAAGTTGAAGATTTAATGCATGCGCCTACAACTAATGATCCCATTGAATTAAGAGATAAAACGATGCTTGAGGTACTTTATGCATGTGGGTTACGTGTTTCTGAACTGGTTGGGCTAACATTAACAGATATTAGTTTATGTCAGGGTGTTATTCGGATAATAGGAAAAGGTAATAAAGAACGGTTGGTACCCTTGGGTGAAGAGGCTATTTATTGGTTAGAAACTTATTTAACGGAAAGCCGTCCAATCTTACTTAATGGATTGACTAATGATGTGTTATTTCCGAGTAAAAGAGGAACTCAAATGACGCGTCAGACTTTTTGGCATAGGATTAAATATTATGCAGCGATTGCTGGAATTGATAGTAAAAAACTTTCTCCTCACGTATTAAGACATGCTTTTGCAACCCATTTGCTGAACCATGGCGCAGATCTACGCGTAGTACAAATGTTGCTTGGACATAGTGATCTTTCTACTACACAGATCTATACCCATGTTGCGATAGAGCGGTTAAGGCAATTGCATCAAGAACATCATCCTAGAGGTTGATTGAGGATCAAGGAAATTTTAAATGAAAAAAAATATCGTATGGTTAATTGGTCTTCTGGCCGCAGTGTCACATTCTGCATTGGCTGATGATGTGGCTATCAAAAGAACGTTGAATAAAATGGGTATAGAAACTGAGAATATCCATCCGTCACCTATTGTAGGTCTAAGTACAGTAATAACTAACCAAGGGCTGGTTTATGTGACCGAAGATGGTAAATATTTATTAGAAGGACCTATTTATGATTTAAGTGGACAAATGCCGGTTAATTTAAAAAATCAGATCTTGGCAAAGGAAATAAAAGCCATGAGTGACCAAATGATTATATTTAAGGCGCCAGAGGAAAAATATGTTGTCACCGTGTTTACAGATGTTACCTGTAGTTATTGTAAGAAATTTCATCAAGATATAACAGAATATAATAAAAGGGGTATTACAGTACGTTATTTGGCATTTCCTAGCAATGGTCTTCAGCATGAATCATCATCTAAAGCAATGACATCTATCTGGTGTAGTGTTGATCGACAAAAAGCATTAACAGACGCTTTTAAAGGCGAAAAGATTTCTCCGATTAAAAAATGCAAAACGGTTAATATTGCTGCTCAATTTAATATAGGCCATATGCTTGGTATCAATGGAACACCGGCTTTGGTGTTAGAAGATGGCACAGTAATACCTGGTTATATGACAGCAGATGATTTAGTTAAAGGGGTAGAAAAGCTTAAGAAAAAATAATAATGAGTTAACAATAAATATGAAAATACAGCTTCGTCGCCGACCGAAAGCAGATGATAGCCACCTTCCTGGTCATTTGGCTCCGGTATTACGCCGTTTGTATGCTATGAGAGGTGTGTTGTCAGAAAGTGAGTTAGAGACAGATGCAAAAGGATTACTTAATTATCAATCACTTAATGGTATTGAAACAGCGGTTCAGCTGTTAATCACTGCCTTGAATGAACATTGGCTGATTATAGTGGTCGGTGATTTCGACGTTGATGGTGCAACGAGTACGGCATTGACACTGCGAGCACTGAGCGCGATGGGATATCGTAATTTTGATTATTTGGTTCCTAACCGATTTGAAGATGGTTATGGGCTTAGCCCGCAGGTTGTTGGTGAAGTTATTAAAAAAAAAGCGGAACTTATTATTACCGTTGATAATGGCATATCCTCCCATGAAGGAGTTGCTGTTGCTCATCGACATGGTATAAAAGTGATTATTACCGACCACCATTTGCCGGGAGAAACCCTGCCTTGTGCAGAAGCTATTATTAATCCTAATTTAGTTGATTGTCATTTTCCATCAAAAGCATTAGCTGGGGTTGGTGTCAGTTTTTATTTGATGTCAGCATTACGTGCTGCGTTGCGTCAGACAGGTTGGTTTGAGCAACAAGTATGTAAGATACCTAATCTGGCTGAATTATTAGATTTGGTTGCATTAGGAACAGTGGCAGATGTTGTTCCTTTGGATAGTAATAATCGTATTTTAGTCTATCAAGGTTTAAATCGTATTCGAGCAGGTCGTTGCTGTGTCGGGATCAAAGCCTTGATTGAAGTTTCCAAACGTGATGTTAGTTATCTGGTTGCTAATGATTTAGGTTTCTCAATTGGGCCACGACTCAATGCTGCCGGAAGATTAGATGATATGTCAATAGGTGTGGAGCTGCTATTGACTGATGATATCATTCACGCTAGAAAATTGGCTAATGAATTAGATAGCTTAAATCGTACCCGCCGCGAAATTCAACAGGATATGCAGCAAGATGCTTGGCATATTTTTGAGCAAATAGAAAAAAAACGCTATCAAATACCTAATGGTTTAGCTCTCTATCATCCCGAATGGCATCAGGGAGTCGTAGGAATATTGGCTTCTCGGATCAAGGAACGTTTTCATCGTCCGGTTATCGCCTTCGCGCCAGCAGGCGAAGGAATTTTGAAGGGGTCAGGACGTTCTATCTATGGTTTGCATTTACGAGATGCACTTGAGCGCTTAGATACGCTTAATCCAGGATTAATTTTAAAGTTTGGTGGTCATGCCATGGCGGCAGGATTAACGCTCGAGGAGCAGAAGTTTACTCAGTTTCAAGAGAACTTTTCTAATCTGATGGCAGAACTGCTGGATAACGATATGCTTGAAGGGGTTATTTGGAGTGATGGTGAGCTAAATACTAAGGAGTTGTCATTAGATATTGCTGAATTAATTAGAAATGGCGGACCATGGGGACAGGCTTTCCCTGAGCCTATTTTTGATGGTAAATTTAGGTTACTGCAACAACGTCTTGTCGGTGATTGTCATCTAAAAGTGATGTTAGAACCACTGACTGGGGGTCCGATGATAGATGGAATCGCCTTTAATATTGATACTGCTTATTGGCCTGACAAAAGTATTAAAATGGTCGAATTGGCTTATAAACTTGATGTGAATGAGTATCGTGGTAATCGTAACATTCAGTTACTAATTCAGCATTTGTGGCCTTGCGAATAGTATTTAGCCTATTCTGTCCAGCATTGTTCACTAAAAATGGTATGGTATAGCTATGATTTCCCTTATTATAATCAATATCTTTTTTCACTAATTCGCTAGTAGTTAGATTTAAAGTATTATTCTTATTAGTGGCATTTACTGACTAAAAGGGGCTATTTTGTTGGTAAAAGGGGTTATCATGAAGCATATTGACTGAAAAACTATAATCTTGCAATCAGATCTGCTAGAATGTGCAGTTTATGTTTTTATGACTTTTAATGACAATAACATCAATAAGATACAGGGTATGTTTGAAATTAATCCAATAAAAAATCAAATTCAGGATCTGTCTGAGCGGACGAAGATCTTGAGGGGGTATCTTTGACTATGATGCCAAAAAAGAGCGTTTGGAAGAAGTGAACGCAGAACTTAAGCAGCCTGATGTGTGGAATGAACCTGAGCGAGCCCAAGCGTTGGGTAAGGAACGTTCTTCTCTTGAAGCAATGGTAAAAACAATTGACGACTTGATTCAAGGTTTAGACGATGTATCTGGTTTGTTCGATCTAGCGATCGAAGCCGATGATGAAGAAACTTTTTATGAGGCGGTCGCAGAGTTAGCGCAGCTGGAAGGAAAACTTGGACAATTGGAATTTCGCCGTATGTTTTCAGGGCAGTATGACAGTGCTAATTGTTATCTTGATTTACAGGCAGGTTCAGGAGGAACTGAGGCGCAAGATTGGGCTAGCATGTTGATGCGCATGTATTTACGCTGGGCTGAATCAAAAGGTTTTAAAACAGAAATCATTGAAGCATCTGATGGTGATGTTGCTGGCTTAAAATCTGCAACGATAAAGATTATTGGTGAGTATGCTTATGGGTGGTTACGGACTGAAACAGGTGTTCATCGTTTAGTGCGTAAAAGTCCTTTTGATTCTGGCTGTCGCCGCCATACCTCTTTTAGCTCAGCATTTATTTATCCTGAAGTGAACGATGATATTGATATTGAAATCAATCCCGCAGATTTACGCATAGATGTTTACCGAGCATCAGGTGCTGGTGGGCAACATGTTAATAAAACAGAGTCAGCCGTACGTATAACCCATATTCCAACAGGCATTGTTACCCAATGTCAGAATGATCGTTCTCAGCATAAGAATAAAGATCAGGCTCTTAAACAACTAAAAGCAAAATTATGTGAGCTAGAGATGCAAAAAAAAAATGCGGATAAGCAAGTATTAGAAGAAAATAAATCTGATATTGGTTGGGGTAGCCAAATTCGTTCTTATGTATTAGATGATTCTCGAATTAAAGACCTACGTACAGGTGTTGAAAATCGCCATACCCAAGCAGTACTGGATGGTGATTTGGACAAATTCATTGAAGCAAGCCTGAAAGCTGGCCTATGAGGAAAAAAGATGTCTCAACAACAGGGTACCGAGCAGTCCTTTGATTTAAATAATGAATTAAAAATTCGTCGAGAAAAACTGGCGGGATTGCGTCTAAATGGCATTGCTTTTCCTAATGATTTTCGCCGTAAATATTTATCTAGGGATTTGCATGGTAAGTATGAGGATCAGAATACAGAAGAGCTTACTGCACTGAATATTGACGTCTCTGTCGCAGGGCGGATGATCACACGCCGTATCATGGGTAAAGCTTCTTTTGCTACTTTACAAGATATGGGTGGTCGTATTCAGATTTATATTTCTCGGGATGATTTACCGGAAGGGATCTATAACAAACAATTTAAGAAATGGGATCTGGGCGATATTCTTGGTGTTAAGGGTAAATTATTTAAGACTAAAACAGGTGAGTTAACCATTCATTGTCATGAAGTTTATTTATTAACCAAAGCATTACGCCCTCTGCCAGATAAGTTTCATGGGTTGGTAGATCAGGAAACGCGTTATCGCCAACGTTATCTCGATCTTATTGCCAATGATAGATCACGACAGACTTTTATTGTGCGTTCACGCGTACTGTCGGCTTTACGTAACTTCATGGTTAGTAAGGACTTCATGGAAGTTGAAACACCTATGATGCAGGTTATACCGGGTGGTGCAGCAGCTCGTCCATTTATTACTCATCATAATGTGTTAGATATTGATATGTATCTGCGTATTGCGCCAGAACTTTATTTAAAACGTTTAGTTGTTGGTGGATTTGAGCGAGTTTTTGAAATTAATCGTAGTTTTCGTAATGAAGGCGTTTCACCTTGTCATAATCCAGAGTTTACAATGATGGAACTTTATATGGCTTATGCTGATTATAAAGATCTTATTGTGTTAACCGAAGAGTTATTCCGAACGGTGACGCAAGAAGTATTAGGCACAACCCAGGTAAAATATGGTGAGCATTTATTTGATTTTGGGCAGCCTTTTAGCAAAATGACAATGAAAGAAGCGATAGTCAAATATCGAGCTGAAACGGATCCGACTGATTTGGATGATATGACTAAAGCGACAACGATCGTAAAATTACTGAATATTGAGGTAGAAAAAGGCTGGGGATTAGGCCGCCTACAGTGTGAAATTTTTGAGGCAGTTGCGGAAAGCCATTTGATCCAACCGACATTTATTACTGAATATCCTGCAGAAGTATCTCCATTGGCTCGTCGTAATGATAATAATCCATTTATTACTGATCGATTTGAATTCTTTATAGGTGGTCGTGAAATTGGTAATGGCTTTTCTGAGCTTAATGATGCAGAAGATCAAGCCGAACGCTTTGCTGAGCAGGTTCGTCAGAAAGATGAAGGAGATGATGAAACCATGTTTTATGATGAGGATTATATTACAGCACTAGAGCATGGATTACCACCAACAGCCGGTTTAGGTATTGGTATTGATCGGATGATCATGTTATTAACCGATAGTCATACAATTCGTGATATTATTCTGTTTCCAGCATTACGTCCTAGTAAATAGAGTATTAAATTGATTATAAAAATGCCTGGGCTTAGGCCAGGCATTTTTATTTTAATGGCTAGTCTATTATTTATCGTAAGTGTAATATTTAACCCCAATACGGATAATCTCTCGTCCTTGTGAGCGCCGATGTTTATTGGTATCACGTAGAGAATAGATACAACCGCAATATTCTTGTTGATAAAATTGCTCGCGCTTACTAATTTCAATCATTCTTGCTGAGCCGCCTTGTTTTCGCCAGTTATAGTCCCAATAAGTAAGGCCATCGTAATGCTTGGCGGCACGCTTACCGCAATCATTAATCTGTTGCATATTTTTCCAGCGGGAAATACCTAATGAACTGGAGATAATGCTAAAACCATGGTCAGCAGCGTAGAGAGCGGTACGCTCAAACCGCATATCAAAACACATAGTGCAACGACTTCCACGTTCAGGTTCTTGCTCCATTCCTTTAGCACGGTTAAACCAGTTATCACTATCATAGTCAGCATCAACAAAAGGGATATTATGTTGCTCAGCAAAACGAATATTTTCGTTTTTGCGGATCTCATATTCTCGTTGTGGATGAATATTTGGATTATAGAAAAAAATAGTATAATCAATACCTGAAGCACTTAGTGCTTCCATCACTTCACCTGAACATGGAGCGCAACAAGAATGAAGTAACAATTTATTAGCGCCATTAGGCAGAGTTAGTTTAGGACGGGTAAATTTATCCATGGTTACAAATTTTATAGTAATCAATAATAGGGCTAATAATAACAGCAAGCAAGACATATGTAATAGTCTTTTTATTTTTTTCAAATTTGTTTGCTATGGGTGCCGAGAAGATTTATTACGGATAACAATCGATAAAAGCGCTAATGATATTTGACTTAAAGTAATTTAACATCGACACAGATTGATATAAAAATTTATTTTATTAGAGATTAATACAATATTGGATAATTTTTCATTATGGTATTAGCTAATATAAATATCTAGTTAAATTAAAATATTTTTATATAAAATATTGCAATAAGATAGTATTTTAACTAATTAAAGATATGTAACAAAGAATCATAAATGAAATTTATGAATCGTTATTTAGTATAAAATGTTTGCTAAAAATAGAGTTAGTTAATCGTAAATAAATAGGAATAATTTATAATGAAATTAAATATTATAAATTAAAAGATTAAGTTAAAGAAAATATTAAATAATTTGTTAAATATTTTAATAGCAGAAATTTTTGTTGAAAAAAATTATTTTTTATCTTTTTTTATATCAATAAAGATTGCTTTAACGTATTATTTTTAGTTAAATAATACTAACAACTAGTTCCCACTTTTTTGATAAAGTTTTTGCAATAATAACTTGTTTTACATGCTTTTGAACTTGATTTTTGCAAAATAAAATAATTAAGTAGTCAATAGAGTTTATTGCATGAGAGTATTGAGTGTTTTTATATCATTATGTTTAGTAAAATTTTTACCGACAAAAGAGTATCAACTAACTGGTAAAAATATAAACATTCTGTTATCCGATAATACTAAAGGTATATTATTTTGATTTAGAAATAACAAAAATAATGATATGATTAAGCCTGATAGTGATAAAAAGAGTCGATAAATTGCCGGTTAGGATTTTAGCTTAGAATAGATCAGCTAATTAGCATAAAAATACCTCCTTGCGATTGTTGGCATGGAGGATAATAATAGTTAATGATTTTAATTTGAAATTTTACAGCTATCAACTGTGATAATGGGATCATCTTATTTTTTGTTTATGATTTTTTCGTATTGCCTTTTTGCTTTTATTATTATATCTTTTTTATCACTAGTATTAAAAAAGAAAAAATATCTCACTTTCCCTCATATTTTATCATTACTTATGCTTATGGGGCAATGATATTTTTTTGTTTCTTTAATGAAGTAGTCGCGGTTGGTGAAAATAAGAGTGGTAGGATAGAACTTATTTATAATATAATATTTCATTTACTTACTATGGATATTTTTTCAAATAATAACCGAATCAATTTAAACTATTTGTTAATATATTGTCCAATTATATTTATTTATTAAATTAAGGTGAAAAATATTGACATTTAGTTTTCAGATGAAAATTTTATCTATTATTTTATACCATTATATCAGTTTTATAAATATAAAATAGCATAATTAAAGTTTTTTATAATATGCTAATAATTTAGTATAAAATTAATAAATTATTTCTATATTCAATATTAAGTTACAAAAAAAATATAAAGATTTACTTTTATCATTATCAATAATATGATGTTAAAAATAAGTTACTTTTACTATTTTCATGATTAATAATAAATATAAAAACTATCGTTGTTAACAGATTAACGATAATTACTATAAATTGTTCATTATTAGTTAGAAGCTAAATATTAAAAATTAACGGCTCATTTGTTGTCATTATTAATAGTAAATGGTGTAATATAAATTAAGCTGTAACTTTAATTAAGGTTAATATTACAACTTAAATAAGTTAGTATGACATGGATATAGTAAAAAGTAGTAAATTTAGAGGAGCTGACGTTATGAAAAGAATTATTGGTTTTAGCATTCTGTTATTACTCATTGGTTGTAGCAATAAAACAGTTTATACATTGCCATCATTTAGCGATAGGCAAGATATTACCGTTATTGATCGAACGAAAAAACTTTTTCCTATTGCTAATTATCCACAAAATAGCGCTCGCTGGATCCCGCCTAATGAGTCTGATTACAGACAACCATTTTTAACTAAAGTACAACAAAAAGAGGCTTTTAATAGCCTGTTAGCGCATTATTTTGGTGATCAATCTCCCTGGAATGGTGATTACATTCAGTCAGTTTTACAGGATGAAAAAGGTGCGAAAAGAAATTTATCGTATTTTGCTGAAAAGTTTACTGCGGCTAATGTGAGTCACTATGGCGAAAATTTTCGTTTATTAGATGCTAACTGGAAAGCAAAAATGCAACATCTGGTATCAGTGCCTATTGCCGATCAATATACCCCCGCTGCTCGGGGGATCACTTTGCGTGACAGCGCGGTAAGATACTTACCAACTGCTTATCCCGCTTTTGATGATCCGCGTAAGGCAGGTCAAGGTTATCCTTTCGATATGCTACAAAACTCAGCTCTTCATCCGGCTGAACCGGTTTATATTGTAGCGGCAACCGCTGATAAATCTTGGAGTTTCATTATATCATCAACTGTCATGGGATGGGTCGATAGTTCACATATTGCTAAAGTGAATGATCATTTTATCCAGCAGTGGACAGTCATGGCGAAAAAAAAGCTTATTGCGGTCATCAATGATAATGCCAGTTTCACTGATGAAAGGGGCATATTTAGATTTACGGCACGTACTGGCACATTATTGCCATTAAAATTGATTAACGGTAAAGCAAAGATCGCATTACCGGCATCCGGTGAAAGTGGCTCTGCAGTTATTCGTTATGCGACACAGTCTGAACAGCTAGTGCGTCAGGTACCTATTTTACCAACGGCAGAGAATATGGCACATATAATCCAATATATGCGAGGTAAGGATTATGGCTGGGGAAGTCTTTATGGTTTTAATGACTGTTCTGCGGAAGTAAGAAATCTTATGCTACCTTTTGGCGTTTTTCTGCCGAGAAATTCGTTAGCTCAATCGTTAACTGGTAAGCGAATTGATCTGAGTCATTATTCAACCGATAAACGACTTGCATATTTGATGGAATATGGCAAGCCATTCAAAACATTAGTCTATATAAAAGGACATATTATGCTGTATGTTGGTAACTCAGATTGGCAGGGGCGTACTGTACCGATAATATACCATAATGTCTGGGGTTTAAGCCCAGCAGCGCCGCCGAGTCGCAGTATTATTGGCCAATCAGTTTTTATGCCGCTCTTGTCGCAATATCCTGACGCACCAGAGCTTAAATCACTGGCAAGCAAGCCACTGTTTATCATTACCTATCTCGATCAAGCTGAGTGATGTTTATTCGATAACTTTTAATTCACTACCCTATCTTTTATTAGCGCAATCACTGCCAGCTGCAAATTAACAATCTTGCTGTTGGCAACAATTCTTCTCTTGCCATCCAGTTATTTGCTAATGCTTTCTGTTTTCTATCAATTATTTTATGGAATATTTGATGCAGTTAAAATTCCTCATTGTTAATTAAATGGTTTAATTATTAAATTTTTATAAGTTAATTATTTTTAACAATTAAATTACATTAGGATGACGGTATAATGGATGTATCACCTGCTTTATCGGATCTAAAGGCTGAATGGTTAGATTGTGGATCACAACCAAACATCGATCGGAGGATAGAAGGACTGCACAGAAAGAGTTAATAACTATATTGATAAAAAATTCATTTCTTAACTTATCCGCCTTGTCTTTAACTACGTTTCCTAATTTACCGAAATGGTTAATAGAATTAAATATTAATGATAATCAGTTAACTATGCTGCACGATAATTTACCCAAAGAATTAACCAATTTGTCTGCAGGTATAAATCAATAAATTAGCTTGCCTGCCTGAGCATCTACCTGACACACTGAAATATCTTAATACTAAAGATAATCAGCTAATTTTTTTGCCACATAATCTGCCAGCTAAATTGAAATATTTCAATGTTAATAATAATCAGCTTACAGAATTACCGGTTAACTTTCCCAATAAGCTGCTTTTTTTAATATTGATACCAACCCGGTCACTATGGGGTGTATCACTTTTTCTGTTGCTGCTATTTAAATAGGTCAGGATCCTAAATTGCCTAAGTTATTCAGCCCTAAATATGAATTAATTGAAGAATGGATAAAATAGTTAGACAAGTCTCCGTAAAGGAAACTGACTTTAGAAAAATTGTATTTTCTCGAATGGTTGATTATCTGCGTTTGCAAGAACAATACCTTGATTTATTAAATCTAACTGACTTACCGGATCATTTACCCAACAATCTGATATCATTAAATGTTAACGATAACCAGCTGACAGAGTTGCCGGAGAATCTCCCAACCACCATCCAAGAGCTTTATGTTTATAATAATCAGTTAACTTCTCTGCATGATAGTCTGCTTGAAAAGTTAACACTATTGGATGTTGACCATAACCGGTTGGTGGAGTTACCAAATAATTTACCAACGACTTTGTTCGGTTTAGATATCAGTAATAATCAATTGATTCGGTTACCGGATAATTTACTGGCTGGATGATAATTGCTTAATGCTGATAATAACCGATTAACCTTCTTACCTGATAGCTTGTCGGCGAGTTTAACGAATCTGATTGTTAGTAATAATCAACTTATTGTTCGGCCTGATCATATTCCCAATAAATTAATAAGATTTAACTTTACTGGAAATCAACTCAGTGCTGAGTCGACTCATCTGCCTATTAATCTTAGCCTGGCTGGTTCAAGTTGGGATTATGCTATCTTGACCTCTGACCGTAATGTGTCAGATTGGCAAATTTCCATCAATAAATTTTAATAATGAAGGGGGAATAAGCCGGTTTGATGGCCAATTAATTATCCAACTGGAAAATCATCCGATAGAGAGAGAGGCGGCGAACCGATTAGTAAAAAAACATCCACAAATATCGGTTTTAGTTCAGCTTGATAGGCAGGAAAATATTTTACTGTACATGGCAATATCGAATATTTGCGGAAGCAAATAAAACAGCGCTGGCAGTTAGTTGGCCATGGCCGGGAAAGCCTGCTTGATGTGATACAGTATAACATTTTGTCCTAGCGTAAACCTAAATCTAAACTTCTGGCACAGCAATTAAAATAATTGGCGATGGATTTGGGGATAACTGTTTCGCCGAAACATATCAATCTGGTTCGTTGTTCGTTGGCTGACGATAGGCAGCAAACCAGTTATGTCAGAAAATCTGCTGAAGCTTTAGATGAAACGATTCGGCCCTGTTCTATCTATGCCTATTCTTTAAACTTATGGTTGGTGATGAGGGCAGAAAATGATTGATTGAAATAGGTAATAAAACCACGCTGTTTTTTTATAGCGAGAAAAATAACAGGCATATAGAGAAAGTGACCTGAAAAATAGTTAATAATTTGGCAAAAAAGGGATTGAACAAGTGATCTTAGGTGCTCCTTCAAGGCTGGAGTCTGTCTTTTATAAATTAATGTCTTTCATCAAGCTGACTGAGTAATTTCAGTCGACTATGAGTCAGTTTTGTCATTATCATCGATTGTTGTTACAAAAGTGCGTGCTGCTTTTTACTAGTTTTAGCAAAAGTAAGGTGCAGCCGGGTAGTTATGATTTACAGTTTATCAATAATGAGACAAATCAATTTAAAAAATTGGTTACTAATAATAAACATATTATTGATTTTATTAATAAATGTAATCAATATCTGGAAATGATTATCAAAGTTTATTATTACAACGGTAAAATATTAATTCTGCTCAGTAATGTTACTGATGTTAATAATGTACATGAATTAAATGCAGCTTTCCTAATCAAAGAATTGATCCCTTGGTTTGCTAATAAACATTGGCTTGGCGTGGTGGTGGATGAGTTATCAGAAACCCTCAGTATGGCACTGAATATACACACTTATCTCAATTTGACTCAAATAGTTCATGGGACAGTGGAAGATACAGTGCGATTGATTAATTTATATCAAATATTTGCCTACCAGGGACAGCAGGCAAAGAAAGAATTATTGGCTTCATTGTTTTGTTTTTATACCAGCTACTTTTGGGATGGTGTATTTAATATTGCCAGTATCGTTTTGGATAGTATTGAAATAGCTCATGCGCAAAATGAGTTGCCACTGACGGTTTTTAGTGTTCAGTTAGTAGGCAACTATTTTGCCGATGTTGATTTGCCTTATAGAGAGGGCGGTTATCGTCAGGTAACGAAGTACTTGCCAGTGATGTGGTTATTACGATTATGTAGCAGATGTAGGGGCAGTTATTACAGAACTGGACTTACGGCAAAATAAACTGACTTTTGATAGCTAATGTTTTTATCGTAATGATCCTACTTACGCTGTTGGTTCAGGTAAAAGTAATTATTTCTTTTTCTGGCCCAATCGTGACCTAAATCGAGATAAAAGTCAGGCTATTAATATTCGACAGGGGTTGGGCTATCAAAATAGTCAGTTTAATTTTAAGTATGGCGAGCATGCGTTGATTCTACTAGGCGCGCCTATACCTACTTATATTATCATTATATGATCTTACCTTTTGTCACTGTAGGAGATGATAGGGAATTTGATATATTAAGAAAACTGAAACAAGATGAACGATTTGATTTTTATGTTTTTCCCGGAGAACGCGCAATTTATAGGATTATACCAAATTATGTTTCAATCCCCATTAAAGTGATTTTGGACGATCACGATTTGCTGATCCTAACATTGCCAGTGGATTTTCAACGCTATATCACTTATCAGTTGATTGGTGGTAAGGGAGAATACCCGGATTAGTTTAGCGAAAGAGGTGTCAGTAAGCTTACTATCAAATAATACTAATACGCGTTGGGTGTTGGATTCGCGTTATCTTAAATCGTGCAGCAATATGAAGGTTAGTGATGAGGGTTACTATCTCTATATTGATAATGTAGTAATAACCTTATCGGAAAGTGCTGGTCAGATTTCTGTGATAAATAGGGAAGGGATTTTTTTGATGAAAAAAGTAAGAAAATGCATATTATTCATATGGATGCAATGCATTTCAATAATAGTAGTTCACTGAATATCTAAAAATGTTAGCCAATATTCAGGATCATCTGACGGCGTTTGTGGTCATCGATCACTATCAACCTGACAATGCTGTTGGTGAAATGGGCAGAGTCTATTATGAGACCGCTCGTAGCCGTATGATTTATACTAATCGGCCAGGTGAGGCAGAATTTCTGAGTCAAGCGGTTTTAGCTAAAGTGGAAGGCGATAAAGCCTGGTTTTATCGGGATACAGCTATTTGGCAGGTAGAGATGAGCAGGGGCAAGATATTACAGCAGTATTTGCCTTTTAGTTTTACAACTGAAAGTCATGACACCATTCGTAGCTATACAATACAGGGAAATGGCCAATTACTTTTTGTTATCGCGCGAGGAAAGGATGTTGGTTGTGTCTATACTGTTGAGACACAGCTTTAAAATTGCTGGTAATCAATGGTGATAAAGTGCTGTTGGCGATGTTAGATGAGGTTAAATCGAAGGTAAATTCTAGTGTAACAGTTAACAATTCTGAGCTGTTATTATCTGAAGGCCCTAAAATCCCTTTCTTGGAAGTGAAGTAGACAGCCGATATGAACTTGTTTCATCAACCGTGCTTGTTCGGAGTTAGGTGGCTAAATACTCTATTTATCCGGCTATTTTGATGGACAGGAAAAACATTGTTGGTTAATAATGAAAGGTAAGGCATCTACATAAAGCAATCATCTTAAACCTACCCAAAGTCAAGTCGACAGAGAGTGATTCGCTGAACTCTGCAAATGAGCTGAAAGATAGTCATTAGCCAGATATGCTCAACCGCTTTCTTTTTAAAAAAGCCATTTTTCCAGACACCTTTTTTAACGCACAACCAGCCACGGGTGATGGAAAAATGAATATGCGGATGCTGATTTAGCTGTCTACCATAGGTATATAGCGCGTAAAAGATACCGATTTCGATATCCGTTTTACGAGCAAAACATAAGATGGCTCGTGTTGCACAACGGAAAAAATTATTAAGTCACGGCCAGTTATCATTAAAGAAAGGCCAAAGTAAGTGAGGCGTAGTAAAGGTACTCTGTGTACCGTCAAGAATGACCGGTGAAGACATTTTGGCCGCACTTTCAACAACGACTTGGATAGTTTCTAAATTATGAACATTAAATGCGGATATTGCATATTTCCCCCGTTGGGCATTTTTTAGCATTTCTCGGGTAGAAATTAAATACATGGTAACTCCTTAAATACCATCATTATTATTGGATATTTTATTTTGCTGTTGCTGTTGCCATAAACTAGTTAATCCTTGATGACCACAATTCAGTGCCATATCGCGAAATTTTTTTGCATCGATCGTTTGTCGTTCCAGCATTATTTCGACAGCCATTTGCATATTCGTTCCCGTTAGGACTTGCCATTGTGGATGGTGCAATGTTAACTGCGCGGCTTGAGAAAATGGTGTGCGGCCTAGTAAATCAGTAAGAAATACTACGCCGTCACCCTTATCACAAATTTTACTGGCTTGATTTAATGCTTGATATAAATCTTCTGTTGTCATGCCTTCAGTAAAATGAATGGGAGTACACTGCGATTGTTTCCCAACAATTTGATCCATTGCTTGGCATTAAACCACTAGTAAAACTTCCATGGCCGGTAATGACAATGCCTAACATATTTACTCCAATTATAAGAATCCAATTAATTTACCTGCCAGCACAAATAGGATGGTAATTCCGATCATTTTTACTGATGAAAGCCACGTTTCAAAAACCGTAGACGATTAGTGTGAAAGCCAGTGGCAATAAATTGGGCATTAATTTATCCAGTACATCTGTTTGTAATGCCATCTTGACCTAACTGTCCTTTAGTATTAAAGGTGTAGATAGATGAATATAAAAGGCTATTAGTCAGTACTATGATTACTGTCATACCAACAATAGAGGCAGTCGAATAAGCCAAAATAAGGCATCACCAATTACTCCTAATGGCCTCATCAAGGCAACTTTAACCGAGCGGATAGTAGATTTTTTCTTTACTGCGCTCCATTGCTAATACTAGGTCGGATAAAAAAGTGATATCAAAAGGGTGAATATTAATAAATTCCATATGCATCTTCATCGAATTCGCTAGATCTTGTAGATTTTTATGAATTTTATGCAAAGCGGGAATAAGTGTATATAACTATCTACCGGCTTGCATACGTTCATAGTTAAAAGATGCTTGCAAAAGTAGCGAACGTAGCGCTATAACATTGATGTCATAGGATGTTAATGCTTTGTCAGGTGAGGTATCAATATAGTCATCACTCTCTACCTGGTTGATGGGAAGGGCTTGTGCCATGCGGTTTTCGCTTTTTTTTGTCATTTCTTCATCAGATCCATTAAATGTCATCATTCATCTTCTGTTGATTGGTTGGCTATGGTATGTTTGTTGTCTCTCCATCATTATTACGAGTGCGGTTAACGAAATCGATTAAAGCGATAGCTATAATCGGTAGATTAAGGAAGAAGACCGCGAGAAAACTTAAGATAAAATAAGCTACATAAATTTTTTTCATCGTGATTTTCATTAGTAAAGCAAAGCCAATTGTAGGCATCATACCTCGGGCAACAGCCAGTCCATCGAGCAGCTATTGTGGGGCTTTTTGCACCATAGCACTGGCTGCACCAGCGCCTAAATAAATAGCCAAGAAGACAACGGTAAAATAAAAACAGAATAGAATAATAATGCCAAAATAGTTTACCTACTCAATACCTTACCAATTGAGGTTTTTGACCATTTAATCGCATTTATGCATCATGGGTGAATAAAGCGTAAATAATGGAGTAATGCAACCTTGCACCTCAATAGAAAAAGGAGGGGCAATCCAAATAGCAACTTTAGGATTTGTCGAATAATAGCGAAATGATTGCATACCATATTTTGGTAAGTTTGTGCTGTTTGATAATCTGTTGAGTGGGCTTCGTAAATGATATAGGGATGGGTTTCAATATATTGGTTAAGTGTTTTAGCTTTTTCTGGTTGGTAAGGTTTTACTTAGCGATGGTAAAATTTAATACCTGGTTGAAAAACTAAAGCGATCACTCTTGATCAAACGTCGGTGAGTCCTGTATTTTGGCAAGCTCTGATTTAGCACCACCAGGTGTAAGAACCTCAGTACCAATAACATAAATCGGCGCTTCACCGCCATTTTCTCGCCAACGGCGCTCTGCCACTGAGTACAAAAGGGTTGCACGTTGAGCAATAATTTAGCATGTCAAAGGTGTTGCATCGTCAGCACAAGGCATTGAACAATCAAGATGAATTTTTCGAAATCCTGCGTTGACATAGTCGTAGATAAGAGTTTCTGAAAATATTATGGTTTGGTCTGCACTATGTTCTTGCTAAGCATTAGGCCTTAGATGATCACGACCTAGCCAAATTTGTTGTGTGCGTAAACCAGTTTATTAGGGATGTTGAATATTTTATCGCGAAAATCTATGGGTTGCATGCCGGTATAGATTCCAAATTGATTAACTTGATTAGAAGTAGCTTCAATTAATACCTCTGTTTTTCTTTCTTTTGCAATCTCTAACGCGTTTTCTAAAAAATACCCAAGGGTTGGCGGAACAGACAGAATAGATTCCGACCTCTTCACCTGATTTGTGGCGATGAATAAGTTGTAGTAGCGACTGCATAATATTTCCCTGCTAGCTGATGTCTGATGTGCTACATCACATATAATACGATTAAGATAAGCCTCGTCTGGATGAGGTGTTGTGATGTCAGCTTTAAGCTCAAAACCATCAACTTCAAGAAACAAAGCATTGAAACGATATTGAGCTAGCTGTTGTTCTGCGATAGAACCATAAAGTGAGTAGGAATTTTTACGCGTATTTCCACCTAGAACAATCACATCAATTTGCTCAAAATTGGCTAATTCGTAAGCGATATTAAGTAGGTTGGTCATAATCACCAATGCATTATCATTATTTCAAAAAGGCGCAATTTCAGTGGTTGTTGAGTCTGAGTCAATAATTAACGAATCGCCATCTTGTACAAATTCTGCCGCTTTTGCTGCGATCAATATTTTTAGTGTTTTATCTATTTGCCCTTTTATTTGAAAAGGTCGGTCGAAAATAAATTTATTATTTGCCATTGCTCTACCATATGAGCGTAATGCACAGTTTTTTTTCTAAATAACGTAGATCATTACGAATGGTAACAAGGGAGACATTAAAACGCCGACTAAGGGGTGTAACTTTTACACTACCATCATGGTATAGCATGTCGATAATAGTTTCTTGGTATTTTATTATATTAGTACTTATATTAACTCTGTTACGTTATTACATTATGGTGGTAAACAATAGAAATAAAGTTAATTGGACAAACAACGCATTAGTAATTACAGCAAAAGCAAGTAAACGAAACTATAATCCTGGTTAAAGTTCATTTTTATAAAATATTGAGTTTGTATTATTTTCGATTTATGAAATATAGAAAGTAATAATATTGTGATGATTTTAATAAAATTTAGGCTAGATAATGTGGTATTTGATAAAAAATTATGCACGATTAAAACGAAAGATATTTTATTTAGTCACAGTATTATTGCTTATACAGGTGGGAGTGATAGAGATCACAAAATAAAAAATACTTAGCGCAATGAATAAAGAATTTATTAACGCTTTTAGCGAAGATAAAAGAATTATTTTAAATATTATTAAAATACAATATTTATTATTTTATTGATCATATAAATTAATTACTAGATTATTATTATACTTAACAAAATAAGTTTGCTTAATATTAAAAATTTATCTGTTATTAGTGTGAAAATAATATCAATTTTTGAATTAATTTTTATATACTTACAAATATTCATCTTATTTGATGAGTTTTATGGAATATTATTTTAGTGCAAAAACAAATAAAGCGGTTGCGATTAGTGTATTATTCGCTTTATCAAAGATCAGAGGCATATTTTTACTATAGTTAAAATTTTAACTATTTTTCATTACATGCTATGTTTTATTTATTTATTTATTTATTTATTTATCTATCTAGATTGAATTGATTGATGGCAAAATTTGCTTAGCTGTGAGTAGCGGGAAAATACGATTATTGAATAATAAACTGTTTAAATCATTAAGGGCATTGATTATTTTTATCTGTACTATTTATTATCTCAATCGGATAAGCAACATTAAGGTATAAATTGCTGCTACATGGTTATAAATAACATTTTTAAAATATGTTAATTTATTAGATAAACATTCTGATGAATAGTATAAAACCAAAAGGATAATGATTATGGCACTAGAATTGCGCGTAAAGTTATTGTTGTTGTCAGTGCAAGTAGTGGATTAGGTGAAGAGTTAGCTTGCCATTTAGTTAACGATGGCGCCAAGCTGGTTTTAGGAGCATGTCGTCTAGATAGGTTGCTAATCATTAGCCGAAGAATTAAATCTTGATAAAGAAGCCGTTGTTGCAATCGATGTTACAAAAGCTGAACAAGTGCAGGCATTAGTTGATAGAGCAATTGCTTTGTATAACTGAATTTATGTGATAGTTAATAATGGCGGTATTATGCTGCAATCACTGTTAGAAGATTGCCATATTAGTCAATGGAATGGGATGAATCGATATTTACTTAAAAGGAGTGCCTATGGCATAGCCACAGCACTTCCCTATATGAAAAAACAGATGAGTGGCCATATTATTAATACATAGTCAGTAGCCAGGAAATAAGGTAAAGTCAGGAGGTGCTGCAGTTTATTCAGCTACCAAAGCGGCGGTACGCGTGATCTCGGAAGGTTTGCGTAAAGAAACGATATCTTATCACATTAGAACCACAGTGATTTCTCCAGGGGTAATCACTAGTGAGTTGCTTGATAGTATTACTGATCCAGATATTGCTGCCAGAATGCGATCTTTTATAACGATTATGCCATTCCGGCAGATTCCTATGCTAGATCGGTTATTTTTGCTATTAAATAACCAGAAAATATGTATATTAATGAAAGTTTTTTCATCAAACTAGGTAAGAATTTTAATAATATTTTCAATAGACTTAATTAGATAGGTTTATTTATTTTTATTAATTAATACTAATAGACAAGTTTGTTATTAAACTAGTATTAATAATTAGATTTATCAGAAAGCATAACCTAATTGTATAGATGTTTTGGTACTGGTCCGTTTTGGTGCCGAGAGTGGAGGATTGTCATTCCAGTTCACATTATAAATCAAATTAAGTGACAGTCGTTCACTCATGACAACTTGCAAAGCAGTTTCTGAGATAGCGGAAGAGTCATCGCTGAGTCGAGTGAAAAATGATATACCTTGTTTAAATTTAGTATTGTCAGTAATTTTCCATTCATAGTTTGTAGCAATGTAGCCTAATCCGGTTATTTCATGGCCATTACTAGTAAAATGTTCATATCTAACGCTTGGGCCAGCTTCAACTTTTAGTGAATGAATTGGTCCATCAAATATTTGTCGACCATAACCCAGGGCAAACACGTCTTTAGAATCGAAACCATTATATCTATCCGTTAACCAACTAGCTTGCCCAAATAGATAATCATATTTAGTTAAATTATATCGTGTCCTAGCACCTAACTGATAGATTTCTGATGATCTTTTATCATTGGAGGAGTTGTTGGTGGCATTTCCCCAAAAGCTATAAGCTATGTTTGAAGAATAGAGTGTTAGTGCCGATTTTGCTGTTAAGTTTGAACTCTTTGAGTTTCCCATTTGCACTTGATAACCACCTGATATTGACATTTCAATATCCTTTTTTGCCGTTGCAGGGTCATCCATAACGCTAAATGGGCTATCATTACCTATCGCAAGCGGACTAATAAAAAATGTCATCCATAAAATTTTTTTATCAACAGCGATCATGCGTTCTCCTATTATGACTTTTATGTTATCTAAATTAAGAATAAGATAGTTTAATAATTCTCCAATATAGATAAAATTATGTTTTTATGCCAGCAATGTTTGGTTGTCGTCATTTGATTAAACTAACTGGCTAAATACTGAAATATATTTCAATCAATACTTTACTTGAGTCAGTTGAACAAAAAATGATAATTTAATCTATTGAAATATATAATAAAATATTAAATTACTATTTAGTAATCGATTTTTTCCAATTATTAGAAAACGAACAAAATATAGGAATTTTCTTATAACAAATTTACTATAAACTTGACAATTATTTATCATTGTATGGCTTAGTAAATGTATTTTGGCAGGAGAATAATATTATTTAATTTTTTATCTATTGGTATTAAGTTAAAATAATGCGTATTTTCCTAGTAATGTTTGTTTGATTGAATTAAGTTGACCCTCAATAGTAGCATTTAACATACCGACTTCGATTTCTAAAATATAATCTTTCTCTTTTAATCTTGGATTTTCAACAATGTCGATATATTCAATTTCTGGCTGTATTTTATGTAGTTTGGTTAGTTTAACTTTGCAAAAATTAACTTGCTTCGGTGAAATGTGTAAAATAACTTTTTTATTTTGATGCACAAGCGCAAGATTTTGGCTGATATTTTTATATAACAGCTCACCAGGTTCATAATTAGCAATAATTTTTCGCATGGCTTTTATAGAGATATTAACTAATTGTCTTTCGACTTGTTGATAAAAAATTTGGCAATTTATTAAAGTTTGATGAATAATTTCTGCTTGTTGTTGTAGCCGCTATTGTCGGGACTTTAGTCTAATTAATTCAAGCTTTAGCTCAGCTCCAGGAACAAACATTAGGGTTTTTATTTAAACTAATCAGTGTCCTTGTCACTTTGTTGGTAATTCCGATTGGTTGGGGGATGAAATCTATTGTTTTACTGATCTGATCTTTCAACGGATTGTAAACTTATAATGCTTTTTCAAGAGTTATAACAATATTTATTAACTTATTCGCTGTTTATTCCTCGGTTATTGGGATGTTTCACCACATTATATATTTTGAGTAAAAAATTATTAGGCGGGACACTGCTGAGAAATGACATTATATTTTCTTTAATATTTTTTTTATACTTACCATTGACTCACAATTAATATCAATGGCAATGAATATATTTTATTAATTATTTAAGAAACATTACTGGTTTTTTCGGCTTTATTGCCGCAATACTTTTCTGGATGATGCAATCTATCGGTTTTATGATCGATAATCAACGTGGTACCATAATGGCTTCTATTATTAACCCACTGTTTGATGAACAAACCTCGCCAATGGGACTGTTTTTTAGTCAAGCTTTTATAATGCTATTCTTTATTAGTGCCAATTTTCTATTACTAATACAAACCCTTTATCACAGTTTTTCCATTTGGCCTATACATCACTTTTTACTTAGCTTTAATGAACAATTATTACCATTTTTCATTCAGCAATTTAAATTGATGTTAGATAGCTTTCTGATATTAGCTACATCTTTAGTAATTGCTATGTTTATTGTTGAATGGGGATTAGCATTAGTTAGCTATTTTGCCACTTCACTCAATGTTTTTATCTTATCTATATCTTTAAAAGGCATCATTTCTAGTTTATTGTTAGTCAGTTGTTTTAGTGTATTAATCTTTAACGCTAAAAGAATACAAAATCAAATAAATAAAAATTTTAAAATATTAATTCAAATGATGAGCTAAACAGCATTTGGCACGTTTAGTGCACGGTATTCTCTCGTCTTTAGTTACACGTCAGATAGAAGTATTATGAAGCATTACGCCACATTGGTTGCTATATGCAGTTTAAACCGGCTGTATTCATTATCAACCGAATGGATTCGTTACAGGCGATTGTAACGGGTAAAGTCACGATGGTCGGTGCGATTATATAAAACAGCAGAGGTGAATATTCGCTTTTATGCCCCAAATAATAGGGGTTATTGCTAATTAATCAGTTACAGTATCATTTTGATTTACTGCAGCTCACTTCTTCTTTTACTTCCTCTGAAATCTACCAAGCTCAGCAAGAAATTTATCTACAGGTAACGTTAGCCTGCTCGGATAGTCAATTTGTCCAGGCAACTTATTAACAACTCATTGATAATGAAAAAAATTTTACTATCAATTTGCAACCGAAATCCTGTTATCCGGATTGTCAATACTAGTATCTACTAGTCGTATATGTAACAAAAGAAAAGGGTTGCCTTGATCATCTAATTCGGGGCGATCATAAAGCCAAAAGTCTTGCCGTTGATAAAAACCTATGGTTTGTTTATTTTGTTCATTAACATCGACTTCATTTACGGTGAAATTGGTCACGGCATATTGCAACAATGCTTTGCCAATGCCCTTTCCGCGTGAAATGGGTGAGATAAATAGCATTTCTAATCGGATTCTTCTTGGTAGCCATAAACCCGCTAATACTGTTTTGTTCATTAACTGACATGTAAACACGCAAATTGGGTAGATAATTATTTAAAATTAAGGGGTGTAACGTGGAGATCATTTTTTCTGGCAGAAAATCGTGGGTAGCGCGCACCGAATTTTCCAAATTATGATTAATTGAGCAAAGTCGCTGGTGGTTGTCCGTTTAATATGCATATATTTTTCTTTGCTATAAAGGTAGTTATATTAAGGTCTATGATTTTAGTTTATGGGTTATGAAGTTAAATTTTACTCAATTTTGGTAGACCGGGTTTTAAGGATAGTAATCCATGTATATAAGCAATTTGGCATTGACCGCAGTCATCACACTTTACTTCATCAATTATCGGCCAATTTTCCGCTGAAAACGAGAGCGCTTGTTGTAGGCAATCGTGGATACATAAACAGCAACTATTATCATGACACCCAAAGTTCAGTATCGGGCATTATTTGCTGATTGAGTACGCTGGTAGGACAAACCAGAATACATGCTAAACGGAGTTGTGTGTTGTACAGCAGCAAAAATCGATATTGAGTTCTGCAAGATTTATGATTAATTGAGATTAGGCCATAGGGAAAAGCTTGCAGGTACTTATCGTAGCAATACATTTTTGCAGAAAATCAATTTCATTAATTGCTTTTGGTGGGTGGCCAGCTTGGCGAGCTGTAGTCTTATTGGTGATCTCAGGGGGTAAATGTCTTACTGGCACTGAATAATCCCCGCTATAATCCGCACGGCTAACATAACGATGTGACATTAATGTATGATAGTAGCTTTCATCTTGTTTATCATTTGCTATAAAGATGGCTCAGTGAGAAGTGGAATATTGATACTTAATTAATATTATTTTAACTTTTTTTATTAACAAATAGGGTTAGTTAGATCGATTTTTAGCTAATTTCACTAAAACCAGCAGAATGTAATAAATCTTTGCTGTAAACTTGTATTTCATTGCATGATATCATTTTATAGTGAGCGTCCTAACAGTATTTAGGCTAAATAAGGCATAAGGATTTATGTGTATCCTAATGGGGAATGCGGATTTTTACTTTGTTTACCGTTAGTTTTAATAATTCCTTGGTCTGCTATTAATTTCGATATAAATTGCCTTTTTGTTGTGTTAATCACTATATCAATACCAAAGCTAGTTGATATTCTATACTAGTAGTTCAGTTTCATAATTTCTGGTTAGGGTACTATTTAATGAGTTTATTTGATAAGAATGAAAACATTTAGTGATAGAGAAAATTTGTGTCTTTATTTTATCTGGTTTCTATGGGTGCTAGTAGTGGTGTTGTATATAATAAATGTGATTGGAAAGACATCGTTTTTTGTTTTGGTTTTTTCATTCGTTCTTATCCTGCTATTTATCTTTATAAGAGTGGGGTTGATTTCGATGTTTAGAAATAAAAAATCAGATACCTCAAATACAAATATATTTGTAATGAAAGGTGATAAAAAAAGTGATTCTAAACAAAAAGATGTAACAATTATTTCAGAAGAGAGTTTCTTTAAAGGTAACATTACTATTTCAGGTGATATTCATGTTTTGGGACATATTAAAGGTAATGTTACAATAACGGAAGGGATGATTAACATCATGCAGGGTGGAAAAATTGAAGGTGAAATCGAAGCTCCTGATATGATTATTGATGGTTTGGTTGATGGTGCTTGCTTGGGAAATAATTTAGATATCCTGGGACATGGTGAATTGCGAGGGATCAGTTGTGTCAGTCATATGTCAATTAAGAGTGGTGGTATATTTATCGGTCAGTCTAAAAAAATTGAGCACCAATCTGAAAAAGTGCTTAAATTAGAATCTCTTGAAGAGATTCCCAAAAGTAAATGATCATTTTTCTGATAACGCATAAAATGGTGTGTTATATTGATGGTAAAATCTTTTTCAATCGGTAATGCATGGTTATTATCCTAAAAATTCTTCGGTTAATATTAAGGGAATGGCGAGAAGCTGATCGGTTCCCTTTTTATCGCCTTAGTAGTGATCCTGATGTTATGCGTTATTTTCCATACTTACTTTCAAAAAACAAAGTGATGTTTTCATTGATCGTATTAGGCAAAATTTATCCAATAGCAAGGTTGGGGATTGTGGGCGGTAGAGTTACGAGCACAGAAACAATTTATTGGTTTTGTCAGACTCAATATTCCGGCTTATGAAGCCGCCTGTAGCGTATTAGATTTTGCTTTTCTACAACAACAAATGCAGGAAATTGTCTCTTTTACCGCTAGAATTAATCGTTCCTCTGAAAGTTTGATGAAAAAATTAGCAATGAAAAAAGATGCTAATAATTTTTACATCCGGCGTTACCATCTGCTCATCCTTTACAGGAACATATTCTTTATAGCTTAGCAGTAGTGGCTAAAAAAGACAGTTAATTGACGGGTAAACTATTCGTTAGGGGGTTAACACGCCTGCTACCTAAGCAGGCGGATTGAGGTTATTTAAGCCTAATCTGTTGGTGAATAATACGCTGCATTTCATCTTTTAAATGAAGTTTTTCTTTTTTTAATTTGATGACTTTTTCGTTATAGCCAGCGCCATTAGGGCCTTCTAATTCAGTGATCTGTTTATCCAGTTGATGGTGTTTTTCAAACAGTGATTGGAAGCGTGGATGAAAGCGTTTTAGGTGAGAAAATAACTCATGATCTGACAGCAACATATAACCTCCGGCAAAATTATTGAGGGTCACTTTAAGTATAACAATAATTAAAATTTAATAACCATGATTACAATAATTTACATTGTTAAATATTATATATAATTATTTGCTTTTAATCATATTTATAAATTAATTAGTTGATTTACTCTTTACGATTTTTTACTTTTTGACACTACAGTTATACCAAAATATATCTTTGATTTATCTAGGTATAAAATTTATTGTTATCAGTTATAGTTAATATCACTTTTATTTATAAAGTAGGATGTGGAAATGAATAAATATGCCTTTCCATTACTGGTAATGATCCTAGCAACATACCCTATGCGATGGCAAATGGTAATTTGACCAAAATAGCATCATACCCAGCCGTCGTGAAAGATATGCACCGTTATGTTATTCAGCTAGCTAAAAATAGAAAAGAGAATGAAAGTAATTTTATGGTGGAACTGGTTATTGGTAAATCAATGCTGGTTGATTGCAATCACCATTGGTTTGGTGGGACTTTTGAGAAAAAAAGAGCTTAAAGGTTCGGATTATGATTATTATGAATTAAAAAAAAGTATCCGGTCCGGCCTCAACCTTGATGGCTTGCCCAGATAAAAAGCAAACTGAGAAGTTTATTACTACTCATCTCGGTGATGGTAATATAGTTCGCTATAACAGCAAAATTACCGATTGGGGTATATCTTCCTAAAGATAGGACAGTTAAATATCGTGTATGGTCAGCATCGGAAAAACTAAATAGTGCGGAGATCAAATAACGGTTTAGTTAACTAATAAGCCCCTTTAATTAAGATGGCTATAATCGTACTTAGTTTATTTTAACGAGCGACTAAAACCGTTATTTTTGCATGATTAACAATGCTAGTTGCGGTTGATCCTAACTGATAGAATTGGGGCTATGAGAGTCAATAAGAATTAAATCGATGTCAATATTTGACTCATATCTTAAAATTTCCTCTTTTGTCGGTCCAATGCCAATTTTGTAAGTAATTTTCCCTTTAGGAATGTTTACTTTTTTGATGATCTCTTTTTGTAGTTGGAGTGTGACTCGGCAGCGCTCTTTAGAATTTTGTTGACTCTCTGGTAAAGCTGCAATTTCAGTACAAAAAAAATATTTCTAAATTTGGTAACACAGATAGGAAGTGAATTTCTGGTTTGTTGGATTGGTTAAACGAGGCCAGTGTTTCGACATGCTTAATTACTTTCTGATTCAATTCATCTTCAACAATATTGATAGGAACTAAGATCTTATTATACATGATACCCTCGCATCATATTGTTACCTAATTATATTGTAGCAATAGTGAAAAATGATGTTGTAATATTTTTATTTTCTCGTTACTTAGAATAATTAACTTAATATAAAAAAATATTTAAAATAAGCGTTTTATTTTAAAACAATTAACCTAATTGAAAATAAATATTATTTCTACTTAATTATAGATAGTAGTAGAAAGAAATAAGCGAATAATTATCAATTATACTTTATTGAAATATATGATTGTAAAAATGAAAAATCAAGAAAAAAATAATTTTTTATGTCATATTATAGGAAGTTAGATTAATATTTATTTTTGAATAAAATTAGTATTAATAATAACGACATTGTTTTTAAGGCTTACTATCAATTTTTTCTTTATTTTACTGAAGATAATTAACTTTAGAGTTTGATTATGATACAAACTAAACACCACGAAGAAAAAAACACACTTTTTGGTTCCGATGAGCAACGAATAAAATTTAAAGCTGCCAAAAAGGGCACTATTATTAGTATCGTTGTGAATTTTTTTCTCTCCTTATGGCAAATTATTATCGGCTTTTTTGCACACTCTCAAGGTTTGATTGCTGATGGCCTTCACTCATTATCAGATTTATTTGCAGATTTTGTGGTGTTGATTGCTAATAAACATAGTCATAAGCAACCAGATGCCGATCACCCTTATGGTCATTTCCGCTATGAAAATGGCGCATCTTTAGTACTGGGAGCGACTTTGTTGGTGGTTGGGTGTGGTATGGTATGGAAAGCTATTAAAAAAATTCTAGATCCAGCTGAAATTCTCGATGTGCATATTATTGCTCTGGCTGTCGCTCTATTATCGCTTATTGTTAAAGAAGGTTTGTTTCGTTATATGCTTTGTGTGGCAGATAAATTTAATTCAAGTATGTTAGTTGCTAATGCATGGCATGCACGTTCAGACGCAGCTTCTTCTTTAGTTGCTGCTATTGGTATCATTTGTAGTTTATGTGGTTTTAAGATCTTTGATTCTATTGCAGCTTTAATTGTTGGTGTTTTGGTTATTAAAATGGGCTATAAGTTTACTTATCAAGCGTTTAACGATCTGATGGATAAGGGTGCTGATGAACAGACACTAGCGGCTATCCGTAAACAGCTATTGTCAATGGAAGGGGTGATTGATATTCATGATCTTAAGACCCGTAAATCTGGTGATTATTTGTTGGTGGATGTTGATCTGGAAGTTAATGGTCTTTTAACGGTAGAACAAGGCCATCAAATTGCTGTTTCAGCACGAAAAAAATTACTTGAAAATCTCGCTATCTTAAATGTAATGATCCATATCGATCCCGTTGAAATTCAATAGGTCATTTCATTATCGATAATAAATAGTTATCCAATAAATATAATTGTCGCTTGTAGAGTTTATTAGCGTCTACAATATTGATGAATATAATAGTCAATTTACATCATTAAAGATTATATTGTTGAATAGTCCCACATATTAATTAGCTAAAATATGATCTTGTATCGATAAATAATCGGTTCAGATAGCATAATATTATGCCTATTATTGGTTATTTGCCTTACAAACAGCATCCTAACTTATTTAATTATTAATAAAAAGAGGTTAATGTGGAAATATTAGTAACAGGCGGTATTGGCTATATTGGTAGTCATACTTGTGTTCGGATGTTTGAAGCAGGTATGCAGCCTGTTATTTTAGATAATTTATGTAATGCAAGTAGTGAAGTATTGGCGCGAATAAAAACATTAACCGGTTGTTGCCCAGCTTTCTATCACGGAGATGTTCGTGATGAAAAATTATTAGCCACTATTTTTTCTAACCATACTATTAAGGCGGTTATCCATTTTGCTGGTTTAAAGGCTGTTGCTGAATCTGTCACTAAGCCTCTTGATTATTATGATAATAATGTTAATGGTACGTTGGTATTAGCGCGTAGTATGCATAGTGCTGGTATAAAAAATATTATTTTTAGTTCTTCTGCCACGGTTTATGGTGATCCGGCAACGGTTCCTATCACAGAAGAGTTTCCAATTGGCAATACTACTAATCCGTATGGTAGTAGTAAATATATAGTTGAGCGCTGTTTATCGGATCTCCATTATGCGGATAATAGTTGGTCGGTTACCTTGCTTCGCTATTTTAATCCGGTTGGGGCACATCCGTCCGGCACGATGGGGGAAGATCCACAAGGTATACCTAATAATTTGACACCTTATATTACTCAGGTAGCCATTGGCAGACAGCAGAAACTGATGATTTTTGGTGACGATTATCCTACCCCAGATGGCACAGGTGTGCGGGATTATATTCATGTCATGGATCTAGCTGATGGGCATATTGCTGCGCTTAAATCGGTTGGTTTAAAGCCGAGTTTACACATCTACAATTTAGGCACTGGTAAAGGAACGAGTGTATTAGAGATGTTGAAAGCATTTGAAGAAGTTTGTGGTAAAAAAATCGCTTATGAAATTATTCCTCGCCGACCAGGAGACATTGCTGAATGTTGGTCAAGCCCGGTTAAAGTTGAATGTGATTTGGGATGGAAAGCAACTCGCTCGATTCAAGAGATGGCAGCTGATGCATGGCGCTGGCAATGTCAGAATCCACAAGGTTATGGTAAAAAATAATAGATATTGTGGTTTAATTTTTAATGGTAAACATCGATGCCCAGGATATTAGCTGGGTTTTTGTATGAGTTATTTATCAAAATTGATAATTTTTATTTGTATTATAAGTTATAAAGTTATCTCTCTTCTTTTTACTAATAGAGATTGGTTAAATTATAAAGATAGGTGACTATAGTTACTTATCAATTTGTTTAATAAAAAATTTTATGAAAATATTTGTTTTATTATTGTTTTCTTACTAGCTGAAAGTGAATGAATAGAATTGATAGGCCACAAAAGAGGTAGTCTGATAGCTAAGTCATATTTTAGCTTAGACAAAATATATTGAACAGGTTATATATACTTTTTTATTGTTGTAAACGTCGTTGGAATGCATTAATTGCATTACGTACATTCGGTCGCGGGCCAATATGGTTATTGATAAAACCAGGCCGTTGTGGTGTACTGGTTTCATCAACAAACTTCGCATCTCACGTGGTGTGAAAATTTGTCCGGTCTGTTGTTTATACCATGATTGAATGCTAATTGCTTCTGAAGCTACAATTGGGGTAGCGGTAAGGTTCCATCTAAGTTACTTGCATAATTATTATTAGGACCACCATTATATAAAGTACCAAAGCCGGTTGTTACGACATCACTACCCCAGGCCTGGACATAGATCATCGTTTTGCTATAAGTAGAAAAGGAACGACATATTTGATTTTTAGAGTCAGCACCAACACTAATAGCGCCATTATCCCCGCGATCTCGATACTCCACATAATAATAATCATCCAGATTTTTACCGCCATTAGCTGCCGCATCAATAATACCTATATCGGTAGGGGTTTTAGTGATATTTCAGACCGATTTATAATAATCAGCAGGCACTTGAATTGTATCATCATCCGGTTTGGATTGGATAGATAATTCATAAATGAAAATATCACCCCCTCTTAAATGTTGTAATCCTCTTATTATTCCGCTTGAGGCACCATAAGGTTTAACAGAAATGCTATAGTGCATCAGTGTCAGCTACCATTCTTTTTACACAAATGCCAGATCTTTTGCATACATAACACCAGCTACAGCGGTACCATGATTAATTTCATGCTCTCCGACATCATCGCTGATAACCAGAGGAATAAAATTGTCTCTTTTCAAATTAATATATTCGTAGTTAAACGCTGCCTCGATATAGGCAAAATACGGATACCTTTACCTGTCACTCCAATAGACCAAGCATACTCTTCCATATTAATGCTCGTCCATAGTTCTCCTATGCTTAATTTGTATTCTTATAATTTAGAAAAATCGGGTGCCCTAGTATCATTTAATTGTTCTGATCCTGACAAAATTGATGAGGCTAGTTGTGTGCATTCGAGTTCAGCATATTCGATAAAATCATAGGTATTGATCTCTTTTCATAATTATTGTTTTTCGTTGACAGATAGCGACTCAGATCCTTTAATATAAAACATGCCACTAAGGCTAGCAAAATTAATGTTTTTTATTTGACTTTGAGTTTGTAATATTTCATCAGGTTTCACCGGAATATAAAAAATTGGTTAAATAAGTTATTTTGTAAAACTAATGATTTCAATAATAATTTATTATTTTTCTAGATTGGGTAACATCTTTGTTAAATTTAATGATAATTGTATCTTTTTTCATATAAAATTCCTATTGCGGTAGTAATCTCTATTATAAGTGGGTGGTATAATAGAGTATTTAATATACCAAAATTACCAAGTATATTTAAATGTCATTAATATTTTTCAAAAAGATAGTTTTATTAAAATATTTATTTTTGTAATAAAATAATAAGTAATTATTTGAAATTAATTAGTTTATTTATGTTTTATTTATAAATGTAAATAAATTATTTTTAGTTATTTTAAATATTTTTATCATATTAAAATAAAACATGGAATTTAATATGCCGTATTGAATAAAAATTAATAATATAATCATTTATGGAGAGAAAAAATGCCATCTATATATAAAAAATAAATAGTATGGAATAGAATAAAAGCTAAAATAGCTACCATATTTAAGTTACCTAAAATAAGTCAATGGACGTATCAGAAATTTAGTAGATCTATTCCGGTTATGGAGAAAAAATAATATTTGATTAAAAATGATCAAATCCTCCATCTTCTTAATAATGAAAATAGTTATCTTATTGGATTTATCAGTGGAACTAGTGATAAATTGAAGGGATATATTTATCTAGCTAATGGCGAAGTCTACAGTTTAAAGGGATATAAAATATAATATATTTTCCTTGACGGATACTTTAGCTAATATTTTTACTATTAATTTTCTTTTTTTGATCATTGTTTATTTAGTAATGTTGCTACTGCTTGAGGAGATAATATTATTTCAATTAGTAATTTTAACGTATTAGCGGATGAATATTTTTATGCATTAACTAATATTAATACAAATGTGCTAATAGGTATTACATGCGAAATTATTCAATTTATTCAAACAATGAAGAATAAGAATAAGTATCTACCTATTTATAAAATTATTTTTTAAGACGAAGGAATGAAAGAATATCAAAGAGAAATAATAAAAAAAAACATTTGGTAATGATGTGCTTATCATTGGTATTTATGCGTGTTCCGAAGCCAGTATTATAGCTTCAAATCTCGATACGAATAACAATAGTTATGAATTACTGACAGAGCAATTTTTTATTGAGCGTTATCAGGGTCGGTTATTAATAACCAGCCTCGACAATATGAATGTTATTCCATTATTATGCTATAATTTTTATGATACCTAAGATGTTAGTCTACAAGATGATATTCTTCTATTAAGAAATATTAAAAGAAATAATATTAGTTTTAATTTTATCAGTAATATTATTGAATATGAAAAACTTATTGAAGTTATCCATAAATTTCATCCAGAGGATATTAATATAGAAATCCATTTATCGTTTGTAGAAGATACAAGAGAGGTCATTATAGTATGGGTTCCTACGGGTATTTTTTCTCCTCAGAAAATACGATTTTTGGAAAAAGAATTAGGTAATATTCCCGATATTTACGAGTCTAATCAGTCAAATTAAGGTTATTCGGTGGTAAAATAGGTTGACATAATACAATATATACGTTCTGTTAGAAGTAAAATTCTTTATATTGTTGATAATATAGATTAAAAAATTTATTAAATTAACATAGCAATATGTGCACAAATAAGCATAATATTTTACTAAATATTAATAATATTGTGTAAATTGGCTAACGATTATGATATAAAATCTATCTTAACTGCCTTGTGGAGTCGCTGTTTTTGTTATTAATATTTAGATATTATTTAATTAATATTTTATAAGTATTACCTAAAGTGTAATTTTAAGCGCGATTTAGGTTAATTTTATTGTAATCATTTTAAAACTAATGGTGAATGAAAAATTAATCTATGCTAAATTTATTTTTGGTTATTTCTAACGTTATGACTATCTGAGCATAAGTTAATTTCTTTATTGCAATCAACCTTCACTTTTTTATTAGTGCTAGTATAAGGCTATTAGCCTTCTGTACCACCATTAGATTTTGAAAAAATAGCTGGCAGAGTTGGAAGGCATAGAGTAGAATAATGCTAAAAGTGTGATCATGATGAAGATTTGAACGGGTGATTTCATGAGCTATTCTCCTAAAATAATTAAATATTTATAATATTTTTATGAAATTTTATCTAAATAACTTTTTATTATTATCTGAATTTGCTTACTAATGATAAGCTAATGGATAAATAAAAAAATAAGCAAAATAGAAAATCACTCTGTTTAATTTATAAATTAGCGATGTTTTAGGTACATTAAATTTTAATCCAATAACGTGAACAGCTTGTGTCACTTTTCTATTTATTGTTTTTATACAATTATTCCTTTTTTTGCTAGTGAGCAGTGAATATACTTTTTGTTAGGATGAACATTGGCAATGAAAAAACATGCAATCCGAGAGAAAAGAATAATGACTGTTTTATTAAAAAACGCATAAATTATCTTGACTATGAAGTGATAAAAATCGGTATTAATAACACTCTTATTATTTAATATTTCAATAACATTTGGTTGGTTAAATTTTATAGCCCGAAAAATAATGGTATTGAGTTAGTCATTATTGATAGCTAGAGGAAATGGCATACAATTTGTTATGACTTATATTGAATAAGTTAAAATGCAAAATAAGCCTGCTACGTATTGTTGCTTATATAGTTTTGATATTGATTAACGACCTTAATCGTTAAACAAAAAATAGTGTTATAAAAGGCTATATTTATTAATACTAAGGCGTTTCATACGTGATAATAATGTTGTGCGTTTTATCCTTTTATGGGCAACGATTTCAATGATAATAGCAGCTTTTAAGCATAAGAATCATAATACAAAATACCTTGTGTTAAATAATTCAAATGTCCAAATGAGTCTAGAATATTCAGATGGCAGCGGAAGAGATTAATGAATTGTGTTCATTCATAACATAGGTAACCTAAGAAGATAAAATATTCCCACAGGACTTATCACGTTACGCTTTGCAGATCTCATCGATTGAACTTGCTTGATCCGCATTTAGTTATTTTTTATCAATTGTTTTATAATCCATAGTTCTTTCTCTGGATACTATTATTGTATCTAAAAGATTTCGATTTTGTAAGATGGTTTTATATTATATAGGATATAAAAAAGCCCGTAATTCATTGTGACTACCGGCTTTTAGGTCTTTTTTTAATTATTTTTATAACCAAATTTGGTGGAATTGGCGGGAGTTGGACTAGAAGATAAAATTATATATTTCATTTATATTAAAGTATTTTATATAAAATATATATTGTAAGTAAATTTGGCGTGCATTATATAGTCCGGTTGTAGGCATATCATCATCATTTTTGTTTTGATGATTTTACGTTTTTTGGGGCATTCCCATCATATTCTTTTAGATATGAGCCATCGTGTCTGAATAACATTTCAGGTCCTTTATGTCCCATTTGCCCTGCTAACTAAAACAAATTTTCACCTTGGCTAATATGTCTGATAGAAAAGTATGTCTTGTTTGGTAAGGATTACAGTATCTAATTCCCGCTTTCTTTAGAGTTGGCATCCATGCCTTCTTTCTAATGGTGTTCGCTCCAGCTCAAGGTTTTTTTGTTTTCTGATCTTCAAATATTTCTTTTGTTTTAAGAAAAGTGAATAGTTTTTGATTTTGTAAAGCTAAAATTGCCTGATCATTTAATTCTGTTTTTCTTGTCCCTGACTTTGTTTTTGTTCCTTTAATTATACCTACAACACTAGCAGATGAGATATAAGCTAATCTTTGAACAAAATCTATATCATCTCAATATAAAGCGCACAATTCAGAACTACGTAATCCGGTATTTATTGCAAATCTAAATAAATTTTCCCATTGCTTGTATTTTGCTGCTGATAATAGAGACTCAACTTCGCTTGATGAGAATGGATCAATAATATATATACTTTCTTTATTTAAATTGTTGGAGTGATATCTTGCTGCGGTAACTTGACTAACACGATTGATATTGATGAGTCCATCGGTTATTTCCTCATCGATAGTACTACGAAGAAATGACAGTTGATTTCTAATTGTTTTCAATGTTATATTTTTTCTCTGTATCCAGTTTTTTATTACAGCTGGAGTTAGTGATCTTACTTGTATGTTATGTAATTCTATTAAAGCATTAATACATTTTTGTACCCATTAATGGTTGATGGTGATAGTTGTCTTTTTTTACAGATCACAATATATTCATTTAAATAATCGATAACTCGCTTCTCCTTAGTTGATATTCCAAATAAAATTAATTTTTTTGAATGAGAAAAATATTTAACATAGTTAAAATTATTAGGCTTTATATTGTTCTGTATTTCTCCTAATAGCCTTTCAGCTTACTTTATATTTTTATTATTTACTTGTAATCCTGAAAGAGATTCTCTACATAAAATACCTTTATATGTAAAAGTTAAAACTATGGTTTTGCCTTTTTTATGTTGACGAATAGTTATACTTCTTGGCAATTTATTTTATTCTTTCTGACCCATTTGTTTACTTATTTAATATCAATCCAGCGCTCTTTTGAACCTTCAACTTTTAAGACTTGAACACTTTCTTGCCAAAATTGCCTTTGCAAGCGTTTATTTATTGCTTCGGTTGATTCGCCAAATAACTCACAATATTTTGATATTAGTACGCATTCGTAAAACATATTCACCTCTGTACATTTTCAGATGTAGATTATTCAAAAACTCACAATATTCTCAGGTGCTTGACTGCCAAGCAGAAACCAATGACGAAGCACGAATGGAGACATTCGTTTTTTATTAGGTTAGGAATATGATTTCGTGGGAAGGGTATTAGGGATTGTGTGCTGCGCCGTTTGATGCTTTGTTATGGTATTGCCAGGGGGGTCTGCGAGACTTACATTAATTTTCATCCTTTTCTAAAGCTGGATAAAGTTTATATTTAGGCAACTCAATCTCGAGGTTCTCTTGATGCTTTCCATGCTAACTAGGCAATATCTGTATGACAATCTCGATAATTCATACCATTATTAATTTTTTCTAATACTGATATATTGTACATATTATTAAGTTCAAGCTTCACCCATTTCTCAAACTCTTCTCGTATTTTATTTTTCATGACCTAAATATACCAGCTTTTACTTTTATGAAAGTCGTCTATTTTTTCTCCCGTAACCTGATTATTTTCATCATCTCTCCATGATAAATAACCTGCATGCCTGCTTTACATTATGTAACGTTGTTCTTTATTCATTGATGTTATGCATATAATTATTCCGGTTATTGATTTATTTCTAGTGAATAGTTTTACTGTTAGCAAATAACGATTGTAGACTGATATCGTATACATGTAGCCATGATTCAGCAGGCCATGATTTAAACTGAGCATAACGAAGATCCGGTACTTCAGTAGTTTTCACCTTGTTTTCACGACACCATCTACGAAGTGGGGCAAATTTGTATTCTTTGTCTGTGGCATTATTTACTCCTGTGATGCTGGCATGTTTAACACTTTCTCCCAACTGTTCAGTGAGTTCCCAATTTTGCGGGTAGCAGCCCTGAGTTTACCCAGTGCAGACTCTTCACGAGAGCGACTGATTTGTGATTTTGTTCGAAGTGCTTCATCACGTTCACCGCTTATTTTTTCCACCTGCTAGGTATAGCTAATCAGCATTTTTTGTAATTTTGCAGGATTATCTAACCAGTTTGTTGTTGGTGTGATCGGCACTAATCTTCCTGTTCTATAATCAAGAAAGGTTTGGTTAACCATCAATCTGAACTTTGGTGAAATCCACCGGGCATATTCAATGGCTAACAGTTCATGAGCAAAAGTGCCTGAATTAGTACCACCTTTTTTAACTTTGATTACTTTTTGACTTAATGTGGAATTCTGCCTTACCTCCTTAATCAATTCTTTGATTTGTTTTGTCTCAAGCCATGTTTTAGGACGTTTAGCATCTTTGTCAACACTGGCTTTATGTAAAGCATTCAGATTGAAACGACATTCTGAATCTGTGGTAATTTCTACACCCGCAATGATGGGGTAATTTTCATTTGTTGAATTTTGCATACGGTTATCCCTCAAAGTTAATTAATGAATGAGTATTGATGTTGAGTAAGTGGAATAGGTCAGTCGGAATAATAACGTTCTGGTGTTAATCACTTTCTTAGCGTATGGCTAAATACTGCTATATAAATCAATGCTCTATACTAGCTATCATTATGCCTAGGCCAACGATTTCTTGGCCGCCTAAATGTAATTACCTTAATCCCTCATTACCCCATTTGATCTGCGAGAATATTGCGGGTGGTGTTGTATAGGCATGGGCAATATGGTCAGCTATCAACTTAAAGGCAAATGCCGTACTGATAACTAATAATGTCGTGATTAATAATTTAATGATCTTAAGTTTCATGGTTGAATCTTGGGGTAAGCACTTCTTAACACGAATCGCTTTGGCGTTAATATCCTTGAAGGTTTTGAACTCTTATTCAAATTGTTTTACTGCTATTTGACATAATGTTTCAGTGTCTAATTTCTGTGTATGAAGTCTGGCTACGTTACTTGAAGTGTAAGGACTGGCGTACATGGCAAAGATTAAAACCCACATGATGGTTTCTCCTCTGTTTAAAAGGGCACATCAGTATCAGTATCAAAATCAAGTTCAAGCTCCGTATTATTGTTCGTCTGGCTAGTATTTGGGATATCCCAAACTTTATCCTGGTTTTCTTGCTGTTTTCTTTCTTTCCGGTTTCCCAATATTGGAAAGTCATTGATTAAAAATTCCGGTGATGTTCTTTGCTGACCGGATTTGTCCGTCCATTTATTTTCCTGATAGGTTGCCGTAGTACGAATAAAAGAGCCTTTTTGTGCCTGATTATTAATATATCCGGCTTTTTTCTTAAATGCCTTACAACTAATCCATGTGGTCTTTTCAATCCATTGACCGTTATTATTTTTTCTTGATTTACTGATAGCGAGTAAGAATGCGGCGATGGGCGTTTTTCCCTGTGTATAATGTATTTCTAAACCGATGCGACCGGTAAAGTTACACTGGTTCTGGTTTGCCATGGAGCCTCCACATGTTTATTAATGCTGTTAATTTCTGATTTGAGTTTGTTAATAAATCTTTGAACGGTCTGTTCAATTTTGTTAACCAGTTTGTCATCCTTGATAATCCGGATTTTATAGTAGGCAAGATTAGGTGGGAGTCTGTCATCATAGCTGATAAAATCGCACCAGTTTCTGCCTGTACACATCATTTGCCCATGCATTTGTAACAGATATTCGTACTTGGGTTTACCTGTGATAATGGTTTCGATATGGGTGGTGGTGTTGGGACATTTTATTTCGATAAGTCCATCATCATTAACTAAACCGTCAGGATTGGCACCAAATAGCTCGATAGTAGGGTGGGGAACAAAACCGGTTTTTGGTGACAGAGACATCAAACTCATTGAGGCAGTATCGTTCTCTGGCTTTAGGCTCAAGAGCGATACCCCGTTCAATGGCATTATTGGTTTTTATTTCTTCCCTTTGTCCGGTAAGGGTTTCACAGACTAACTGCATGAGGTAGTTTCGTTGTGTTGTTCCCTTGCCTTTGGATAACACTTTGTGTAAATTGCTGGCGGTGACCTTCCCCAGTCTTACCTGAAACCACTCGTCTGTTCTTTGTTTCATGATTAGCCTCATTTTTCATTGCGATGTTGTGATAAATGTCCATCTTGTTTTTTTCGCCAATGATTTCCGTTTCCTCTGGTGTTAACTGTTGCCAATACGATTTCATTGATTCAACCCCGTCTTGTGCCGCCGTTTTTAATTCCTTGATTAACTGCTCATAATGGGTTTTTTGCTGTGCTTTTTCTTTCTGTATCACAATTTTTTCTGGTTCAGGCAAATCTTCACCCGCATAGATATAAAACCCTAGTCCAAACATCGAAATGGCTTTCGTCAAACAGCGCATGAGGGTTTTATTGATGTCAACCGAGTTAGGATTAGAAATGGCCTGATTTCTGTAATCCATAATGGGCAGCCACATTTTGCGGGAAAATTCGTTATCACTCTGTTTGATTGTGAGCGTTAATGACACCATGGCACTGCCATCATTGTTATAGCTGACGTCATCAATGACATAATAGGATTCTGGGTAGTGCGCCATTAATACGCCCCACGCCCAAGCCCATGAAAGATAAGAGAGGCCGTTTTTCTTTTCTATCTTTTCGTTAACGTTAATCGCAGAAAGCGTTTCCCAAACTTGTTGTTGAAAACTTTTTTCTTTTTCGGTGTGCTCTGCGCTGCTCATAGATATTTCCTCTTAGGTGCTTGAAGAGCTTCGTACAGATGTATGTGCTCACTTTTCAAATGGTTAAACAGCGCCTTCCAGATATCGTCCCAATCCTCATTATTGAGTTTCCTCATGATTGAGGAAGGAAGGCAGTCATAGACAGGCTGGACAAGTTCGCTGATTTGTTCATCCAGTCTGTCTTCCCAATAAGCAACTTCTTGTTGTTGTTCGTACCAATAATCTTGCATTGCGTAAGGATTCATGTGACCTCCTATCTTGCTAACAGTAAAACGAGGCTTGCCAACGCGATGATTAGCAAGGTGGGGATAATTTTTATGGATTCTTTCTGATAGAAGCCCTCACTATTTAAACGATAGCGAAGCTCTTGCTATTTGAGCTGGTTCATATTGTTAGCTCTTAAGTTATTGATATTCAGATGTGATTGATTTGTAGGATACTGTCTTTATTCGTCAGCTTTCTTTGATTGATATTTGAGTAGTGCCTGTATTGCCCTACGATGGCGACGATAGGCGTTATACAGTTCAAGTTTTTTCTTTATTAAAGCCATAAAATAGGGCTTTGTATGCTTGAATTGGCGTATGGCTAAAAGATATTTATCTTTCAGCGTCATGATGGCTTTTTCGCAGGTAAAATATCTTTGGATGCCGCAATAATACGGGCAATAATAACGTCCTTATTCATCATTGTTTCTTATGTAACTTGATAATATTTGTCTTGGGTGAATTGACCGTTCCAGTCTTTCTTCATCCGTAGCTTGTTTTTTAGATATTGATGATATAGCCATGAAGCTCCTTTTTTTTAACAGAACGATTCGGTAACACTGGCGTTGAACTGTTTCTGTTGCAGTGATGTAGGGCGATTTGGTTAAATATTTATCTCGTGTATAAGCATGGACACGCCAGACATGAGGTTTGTAAATATCCTTTTCTGCATCGTAGAGAAAATGACGCTCCTGTAGACAAAGGTTGGCCTGGTTAATGTTTACGCCATTAAGTTGTTTGCAAAACTGGACAGGTAACATGCCAACCTGGAACAGGTTTTTAAGACTATCGATGTCCGTTTTTTGTTCTTTGTTAACCAACGCCAGGTGTTGAACTTTTTCTGCTATTTCAGCGGCAAGGAGTAGCGTTTCAGGAAGTGTTTGTGGGATAGCGTGTGGAGCAGTTTTAGCGTGTTTTTCGCACAGAATGAAATATTGACGAGCCTCCTTACCTTTTTCGTTACGCTAGACCATCGAAAGCCCTTTCGCCATATTGAGGGGGATGTGGTATTCCTTTGTTGGACGCCCGCCGGAGGGGTTTCCCCAGAATTGGTGAAAACTATAAAGTCGATATTTTCAACAAATTCGTATTGCTTAATTTTATCTTTAATCCATGTAGTGAAATATTTCCAAAAATGCATGTAAATCAAGCGCATTAACCGTCCGGATTAATTCGCCGTTAATATTTTTTGTTTCAATATTAATTAAATCTTTCATGTAAGAATTTCTCGCTAATAAAAACGATGAGAAGTTTTGGTCTATGCTTGTATTAAGAAAGAGAAGGGGTGGTATAGCAGTAAATCAAATTTACTTATTGCCGGTTCAAACACTGCACAATCCACCAATTTCCCGATGTATCTTCATGAGCCTTCGATTCTCTCTTTTCAGAAAACGTATTTTCCTTGGTTAAATATTGAATTAACTTTTTTAATATTTTAGTTCCCTGATCTTCTTCGTCCTATATCTTAAGATTGACTAGATAACGGGAATTGCAAATGTCGTGACTGCCATTAGTGACACCTATTAAGTTATCCATATTGGGGTGTTTTGCGGTTACAATACGCGGATTGTCCAGTTTCATGATGAATTTTCCTATTGTTAGTTAATAGGCTGTTTGATCCAATCAGGGTGCTCACCTTTCCCAAATAGAAATTTAAAATGTCGAGCAACCTGGGATAAAAATTAATAGCATTTTCTCCGCCAATATTTGCAATATTTTTTTAGTGAATTTTCTCCATTTTTTTGTTGTATGTTGTTGGCATCCTGCTCGCGGATATTCTCCATTCGTGATAATGATTAGATAGATTTTAGCTGTGATTATGAATGTATGATCTGGCAGATCGGCTTTCCACAGATTGGCTATAGATCTTTTTTCACCGAAAGAATTGATATACACTTTGTGTTCATCAAGCATATTTTTTAACTCTTTGTCATTCATTACATTTTCTTTAGGCAAAAAAAGGTCCGGTTAGGTCTTGGTGTTGGCTCGGTTAGTGGAATTAATGAGGTTAGTTCTTGAAAAATGTTGCCTGATTGTTTAACTACCTCAGGCGACAGTGGCTTTCTGTTTGCCACAACACATAAAGAAAGACAATAATGTCTGATAAAAAAAACATTGTTGGTAAAATTACTGATGTAGTTTTTGGTAGTGGTAACTTTGTGAAATCAGCTTTCAGTACAGTGAAAGAAATCCAAGAGCTTCATGTTGATATCTAGACCAAAGAAAAAACTCATGAGTTATTAGATAAACTGTATGAAGCTAAAAGCTAGCAAATGTAACTACAAGAGCTACTTATAACTGTGAAGAATTGCATCATTGAGCTTGAAGAAGACCTCAAACAAAAAAGAGGATTGGAAATTCGAGTCCCTTAGATATGAACTTGTTAAAACGGAAATCGGTAGCCTTATTTACAGAATGAAGAAACCTAAGGACATTGACCAACCTCTTATTTATCTTTGTCCCCGTTGCTAGGAGGAAAGAAAAAACCGATGTCCTTTGTGTGAAAACATATATCAAATGAACAAAAAACCTAAAGAAAAAATATTACTGTCCCTTCTCCGTCCAGTTGGTGAGTCGAATGAATAGTGATTGTCAATTCTCTTTCGAATTGAACGCCATCATGATTAAAATTCACAAAAACATCTTTGAGCAGATTGAAACCATTATCAAGTCAGCTAATTTGCCAAAATCAGAAAAGAAAACATTGTTAAAACTGGTGAAAAAAAGCGTAGAATCTGTTGTAAGAAAATGCGTTGATACTTTATTTGTTAATGCTGGGGCAGTGACTCAGCTTCTCTCAGAGTTGGCTAAAAGTGTTAGTTAACTAAGTTTTAGTATGTGTACTGGGTGCCTCCCAGTGTCCGATTACAGTCATCACGGACGGGTAAATACAATCAAATTATATCTAGCTAAAAGTTAAATTATATAGCGTTAACTGTCCCGCGAGCGCTTAGCAGCATTCATACATCCTGAAACTGATTGGTTGCTTGTCTTTTTACCACATCAGGATCGGTGGTTGCATCGTTTCTCAACGAATGAAATTATGTATAATCAATCAACCCCAACGAATTGAGAGAGTGATTTATTATGTTTGGCAAAATTTTTGTTGCGATTTTAGCAATTAGGGAAAGTTTAGCTTTATTTGAAATTATTAATGATGCGAAGAATCAATCTGAAATTGATAATACTATTTACGAAATAAATAGAAAACTCCACGATATACAATCGGAAAATACAAAGTTACTTTAGGCTATCAACGAGAAACAAAAGTTTATACTTCTCCTTGAGCAGTCTCTCGCTGAAGTACATACAAAAAATGCTGACAAAGAAAAATGGGCTTCTGAGTCTCTCGAGTATGAAGCATGGAGCCAGATGATTGGAACGAACCTCTATCGCAAAAAGCTTTCTTCCGATTCCATTGGAAAATATTCCTATTTTTGTGCTCATTGTTATGAGTCTGGTAAGGTACCGGTGCTTAGCATACAAGCTGTAGAGACCAAGATTTGTATTGGTTTCCATATTGTAACGCTTATTTGTCATATATGTAAGTCCTCTTATTTGGCGCCCGTAAGTAAATTGAAACAGTAATGCTAAATTCTCGCTGTCACTTCACCAGAAGGCAGAATAGGACGGTGACGTTTTGTTTTGACTGAATACAAAGCGGTTTTAGGTAGACAGCAATTGTCAAATGAGTCATAAACTTTAACTCGGTTATACAGTAATGCTATCTCAACACGATGTAATACTTTTCCTTTCCTTTTCAATGAAAGAATAGGGAGTTTAGTGTTTGATATTGTTTGTTGCTTAGAGGGTTTGACTGGGTTTAACGCAGCTTTTAATGCCATATTAAGCGCTTTATTTCTCTTGTATGCTTCCTGCCTGGCTCTTCTGCGCTCATTTCTGCGACTGCGAGCATTATCATAACCATGAAAGTTACACATATTTACCTCCTGATAATGGGTTTTAGTGGTGTGTGCCGGAGTTTCCGGTTATAGCCATAGTCCTATTGGGAGAGTTCCTTGGTGTTGGAATGAATAATCTTACTGTGTTTTGTTTTTTTCACACACCCCAAAACCTATAGTTGTAGGTTGTTCGCTTTTTCAGCGTAATGGTCTTAAAGAGCGGTATTGCTTAACTGTCGTCACTTGCCTTTATGTTCATATGCCTCAGGCTGGCTACTTGGCAACGTCTGGCAAAGTTTCAGATAACTCGAAGTATTGTCTTGGCTTTTGCCTGTTGTAGTGAGTTGATGGAGAAAAGTATCACTTTAAAAGATTTAAATGTCAACTCCGCAGAAGATTATTTTATTTAATAAAAATCTAATTTACTAATTTTAAGATAAAAAAATATAGTCTGGAGGGATTAAAAATTAACAAGCTTTCTTTTCTCTAACAGCTTTCATTTCTTCATAAAGCTGATCAAGTTCATTTTTTCTCGAATAAATTTGACTTAAAAATTTATCTTTTTCTTTTTGTGGTAACTCATTAAACATCTGCAATAGATTTTTTTCTTGTTGCGATAAGTCATGGATTAAATTCATGTTTGGATCATCTACATCTACAGTCTCATACATCATAGCTATTTCTTTTGAAATAGAAGGACTAAAGTCGTTTACAGACACTCTTAATAATTTTGCAAAAGCAACGGCATTGCGGGTATTAAGTGCATTAATACCATTTAGTAAAGAATTCACCGCACTTTGTACAATTCCAAGGTGATCGGCAACTACGGCCTGAGATAAACCTAATTCCTTCTTTTTTGCATTGAAAAGTGCTTTTAAACGCTTAGCATCAGCTAGCTGTTCTTGATTTAACGGTTTCTTTTTCATGTAACTAATTTTATCACCTAAAGGAACAATAACCAACCTTTAGCGGTGTTGACATATAAATCTATTTAAGTGATAATAATAACTGCACCAAGGGAGATTATAATGAAACGATTATCTTTACTTGAATACGTAAATTTGCATGGACAAGAAGCCACAGCTAAAGCACTGGGGTTATACCAAAGTGGCATAAGTAAAGAGATTCGTATGAGAAGAAAAATTACTGTTCTTATTCACGACGACGGAAGAATTGAAGCAGAAGAAATAAAGCCTTTTCCCTCAAATAGTATCAAGTCAAAATCAAACTAATCTACACCGTTCTTTAACAATCTGGCCTCCCTGAAATTGGGAGATTTATAAATACCCAGCCCATCGGGAGGGATAATTATTATCTAAAACTTATGGAATTAATTATAGACATGGAAACCACAATTACACGCAAATCAAATGCGAAACAAATCAAAGCCAGAAGTTAGAAAAGGAATTCTATTAACCTCAGGCAGGAGTAGGGTAGCAAAAACTATTGGCGTTTACGAATCATAAGTAACTAGCTGGTAGGCTGAGGGTGGATTAGTTGTGAAGATGGCAAAAATACTTGATGCCATTGGGTACGACTCACCATTACAGGATGTCGTCATTACGAATATATCAGGCGAAGAGATATGAAAGCTAATAGACATGTTAGAGCATCTCAGATTGCAAAAAAAGAAGCTTCAAGGTTAAAAAACGATGAAGCTTGTGAATGTCAGAAGAAATTATGTTTTTAACAACGATTCAAGGAAGTTTAATGAGAAGGGAAACTGCACATTTCCCTTTTTTCTTTTAATTTCAGCACACCCATTATATCAAATAAGTGACGATTTATCAATAAAAAAGCTGAAAAAAGGTCATATCCAGATAGCCTAGAGGGGTTACTAGTTGCTGCATCAAAGAATAAACATTTCGCCTGTCGATTTGTATTGAAATTCAAAAGGTTAAAGGGGGCTACTTAATGAGTATGACACTGATGGCACAAGCCATGAAAATGAAAGTAGGTAGTACCGCCAGAAAGTTAGTACTACTAAAATTAGCGGACAATGCGAATGACAAAGGTGAGTGTTTTCCCTCATACCAACATATAGCAGATCAATGTGAAATGAGTCGTCGAAGTGTGATCAATCATATTGATGCACTTTGTGAGCAGGGATTAATCAAAAAAATATATCGTAATGGTGAAAAAGGCAACTCCTCAAATTTTTATATTTTAAATTTAAGTGGTGAAAAATCTGCACCCAGAATCAGTCACTCTTTTGAACCAGTCATTGAACCTAAAGATCTTAACACCCAAAAGACCGTTCAACAAAACACGGTTGAAAAAATTTCTCGTTATGCGTTTGAAGGTAAAGTTATTCGCCTGAATCACAAAGACTTCGATGACTGGCAAAAACTTTACCCCAATCTAGATTTGCCCAGTGAATTACTGAGGCTCGATATTGAGTATCAACATGACAAACCGAAAAAATGGTTTATCAGAACCAGCCAGAAACTGAATTACCAGAACAAACAAGTTATCAAACAGATGGTAAGAAATTCTGCTCGAAAGGTTTCAGGTTTTGTGACTAATTTTTCTCATTTTGATTATGGCCAAACCGAAATTCCATCATGGGCGGAGGCATAATATGGGTTATCGAGCAGAAATCGAATCATTGAAAACTCGGCTGGAGGAAACGCTTCAAAAACCGAAAGTTATCGAAAATAGCGAGTTACAGAAGATAACGGTTACTTGTGAAAAACACGGTGAATATCAGACCTACAAGCGAAAATTATTGGGCTTGAGAGGGATAGAAACACAAGGAGAATGTCCTGAATGCCTGAGAGAAAAAATCATGGTGCTAGAGCAGGAGTATCAGGCGGTTGAGCTTAAGCGAATTCATCAAGAAAAACTTAATTTACTGAGATTTTTTAATGTTCCTAAACGTTTTGATATGGCTTCACTGGATAATTATGAACCCGTTAATAGTCAAGCCAGACAGTGTTTAGCGGTTTGTAAGTCTTATGCTACGAAGTGGCCTGAACGATTGAAACAGGGGGAAGGATTGGTTATGTGCGGTAGGCCAGGGACAGGGAAAAACCATCTGGCGATTGGGATAGGAAAATCGATTATCGAAAATTTCATGGCTTCGGTCAGGCTGACATCAGCCATTAAAATTGCCCGAAATTTTAAGGCGACGTGGGCGAAGAATTCAGAAGAACGTGAGTCAGATGTGATTGAGATGTATGCGTCACCAGACCTACTTATCATCGATGAGGTGGGTGTTCAATTCGGTAGTGATGTAGAAAAAATGATTTTATTTGAAATTATTAACAGCCGTTATGAAAATTTAAAGCCAACGATATTAATGAGTAACCTGCCCAAAGAAGAATTGGCAGCCTTTGTCGGAGATCGAGTCATGGACAGGATGAATGACGGTGGGGGTTGCACACTCGCGTTCACGTGGGAAAGTTATCGAACACATAAACAGGTTGCCTAGTCTTGTGATAGCTTCAATCTAATCAGGATAACCCTCAATGAAATACCTCATGAAGCAATCATTGTTAAAAATGGTGGTGCACGTGTGTATTGGCAACGTTATAGTGACAGGAAACTCGCAAAAAAGGATTATTTGAAAATGCTATTAGAGCCATCAACTTTCAGAATCTAATTCAGAGAGATTTATTATTATTGGACTGTCATCAGTGGCAACATTGGAAAGCGTGATAAATTATCACAAGTGTCAATAGAAAATTTTTCTTGTAGAGAAGTGAATCAATAAGCAGGAGACTAAATGGAAGAAAAGTTATTCTTACACGAATCAACCAGGCAGTCAGTCTGGCAAACCCTCAAAGCCGTCCCCGCAACAAAACAACCGCACCAACTCATTATCAAGCCTTACAGGAAAACGCGCTCATTATCTCAAAATTCACTTTTTCACCTGTGGACAGGTGGGATAAGCAAATACTTGTGTGCTAATGGTGCTCACTTCACATCTGAGCAGCTTAAAGAGATGCTCAAGCACACTTTCCTGAACTATGAGGTAATAGAGCGTACGATGTGACAACTCAAGAGCCAGAAAGTGTAAGAGTGCTCAGGAAGACATCAAAGCTCGATACAGGAAAATATATATCTTCATGCAAAGAGTCGAATGCTGGGCGGCTGGAGTGGGTTGTTTCGTGACAATACCGCAAAATTCTCAATACATGAAATTAAAACAGGAGAAGGAATAGTGAGTGTTCAATTTGACGTTATCAATAGTTCGGGTTATATTTTCTGTACATCTTCAAAATCAGATGTCGGGATTCGCATTCCTCTGTAACATAACCGCGACATATGCACGCCGCGAGCGTGTTTTTTAATGTCGCAATCTAGCCACAAATTCTATGGTGTGTTGGATGGGGCAGCTGAAAAGCTGGCCGGTTGGTTATGTCCGGTAATGCGAACTCCATCCAGTTCACCACCCATTAGATTCGCATCTCTTGGTCGTGATAAAATACACATAACCTCTGGAGGTCTTATGACGCCTCAACTTTCTATTATCACCCCTAAAGTTACTATCAATAAAAACAAAGCCGTAACCACTTCTAAAGATGTTGCTGATTACTTTGGCAAAGAGCATCAAAAAGTTGTTTTAAAAATATCTAATCTTGATTGTTCTGAACGATTTTTAACCAGCAACTTTTGGTGGGTTAAATTCGAACATAAAGGTAATACTTATGATGCGTACGAAATGACCAAAGACGGATTCGTATTCTTGGTGATGGGATTTACAGGTAAGAAAGCAGCACAGTTCAAGGAAGATTACATTACTGAATTCAACCGCGTGGAAGCACAACTACGTCATGCAATCGCTGTAACCGGAACAACGAATAAGGTTCTGCTTACTCTATTCTCTAATGGTAAAGTGAATAGTGCAAGAGTCATTCATGACAACGAATATGTTGCCTCACTCGATACACTATTCGAAATTGGCCGTCGTGCTGGTTATATGATTATTCACAAAGATGAGCTGATTAAAAAGTTATCAGAATAATTAATCAGACTAAATTTAACCATTACTTATTAATTACCCCTCAGATGGGGGGTTATTGGAGAAATTAATGGTACTCAAGAGGGATAAATACGATGCTGTGTTCTCTGAATTAATCCGTGAAAGCACAAACTGGATATACGATTATTGCGGCCGATATTTTCAGAACGAATGCGCTAAACTAGACTGCTCACATTTCAAATCAAGACGATACAAATTCACCTGTTATCACCCCTGTAATAGTTTCTCACACTGCATAGGCTGTCATCGTCAATTAGGTGAAGACTCTTACGAATTTACCGCTCATGTAGAGATTACCTATGGTGAGATGACGATAGCCCAAAATATCCATGCTGGTTAACACAGCTATCAGACTCAAACAAAGTGAAATGGAGGAACTGTACAGTCAGATGAAAGATGAGCTTAAGCGAATGAAAGTGATGAGTCTGGATGGCTATTCGCGTCGCATTGAGTTTTTCTTACCGGACTGGTACCAGGCACAGGCATTACCTTTCGAATGGGCGAACAAAATAGCCCACACACTAAACCACGATTAAACATTCAAAGCAGGGCTCATGGTTAACACCATGCCCCTAATCATACTGTATTGCTGGAGGGGAGATGAGGGAATTGGAATTAATAAAAGCACAATATGATTGGGTAAATCATTGGCTAGAATTATGGGGCGGATGGGTGTATTCGGGTGAACTGGATAGATGGCAATTTAATATCATCTGGCGGTATATGAAACAGGCGAAAGGTGAAATCATGCCATTAAGGCGGATGTGTAGTGATGATGAAGGTTTGCTTATCTCTCAGGTAGTTGACTCAGTGATGAGAATTGATGAGAGAGGCTATCAAATTCTATTGAGTTATTATGTTCATGGTAAATCAAAACTTAGCATAGCCAATTATTATCATAAAACGGCAAAGCCAAGAAGAATGATGACAAGGGCGGGAGGAAGATGTAAAAAACCATCACGAATAACATGCAGAAGAGAAATCGATGATATTTTAAATGCCAGCCTGTATCTTATCTACAATCGGTTGCTAAATGTGATGAAAAGTAGCAATAAAATACCTAATAGTAGTCAAATAAAGCAATAAAGGCATTGACTTTAATGAGCAAATGGGCAACAATTACAGGGTAATATGGTGCTTTTTTGATTAAATTTTTATTTATGAACTCTTATGGGACTTGTGAGACTTCCAAACAATAGGAAGCTAGGTGTGGGAAATGTTAATGACAAACCTACTGCACCTATGAATTAATAGCATAAACCTCGCTTTTGCGGGGTTTTTTCATTTACGCTACCACAATACTCTCAAGTTCAATAACCAAAACGAGTAAGGAGCCTAACATTAATCCCTGTTTATCAAAGTCGCTTAGGCGGCCTGTTTTATTGACTAAAAAGGGGGGGGGGTATAAATGCACTGGAAAGAGAGACGGGAAAGTGAACATGGGAAAGCCTTTACGAACAAGGCTTGATGTATTTGACTGCCCATCTGCTTTTTGGCAGGTTTTCATGAACGCAGCCCGAACAGAAGTATGCCAAGCAGCAGAGCTAAATACTTTGTGGGGAAGATGTCAGTGTCAGTGCTAACTTTAGCGGAATCAAAAAAGATTGGTTTAAATCGGCATTTTGGGAGCAATATTTGTCGCTGGAAAGTCACATCAACAATTATGCGCTGGCGGTGGGTGTCGACTGTTGAAGGTGAGAAATGCTCAAATCAAAATTATTGGCTAAGGCAAAGAAATAGTTTGATGAACTTAACAAACTGAAAGTTAAAGTTGGGGTACTGGAAAATATCCGCCCGTACAAAGACAACGATATTAGCGTGGTTGAGGTGGTCACTATTCACGAATTTGGCACAGGAACAATAAAACCGCATTCTTTTTTAAGGATTCGTTTATCATTGAAGCTATCACGACAAAAGATTTTAACCCGCATTTTTCGGTCACCCGAAAAGACGTTGAGGGCATGATTAGCAGCTTGTCCGATGAGGCCATTAACAAGGACAGTCTTGACTGGTCGTGTCCATGTACAACTGCAATATGCGGATTTGCTCGGCGTCTACATGCAATACAAAGGGAAAATATTTAAATCGATAACCGCAAAGAACATAGTGATTATGGCTATTTACGCTATGTTTTGAGGAGGTGAAATATAGTGACGTCACCGATTGCTTGTTGAAAAAACTGTTCCCAGATTCTGCATCTTAGTCAGTATTTTATTGATTTCTTCTTCATCTAATGCTAATTGTGCAGCAACAAAAAACAAGATGTGTTGATTCATTGTTCTGGGTGTTACGCCACCTGTGTATTTTCACCATTGATTACCACCGGATAACCCACAAAACTCTGTCATCTGATTACCAGTAAACATGATCTCATTTTTTAGTTTTTTTAAGTCTTCTATTGTTGGGGGCGTGTAGTTTTTAATCATTCGTATAATTAAATGCCAGATTAAGGTCTGCCTTTTAAATAAATTTAATAATAATTGCGGTAATAACCGCCACAGCAGCAACTAAACTGGCAGAAACAGCAATTGGTTACCAAATGGTTTCTTTGTTTATTTTTGATGTTTCAGCCATTAATTTACTGATTTCTGCTCTTATTTTCTCGATTTCAACATCATGTAAGGCTTTCACTTTTTCACTCATATCTTTCTTCTGTTAGGGGTGCTGTGGTATCCCATTACCTGTAATAAGCATTACGGCACCAAAGGGGCTAAATGTCAATGCAAAATACCAATTTACAACACGAAGACTACCAGCCGACAATCCAACGGCTGGCAATTATCCTTCGGGATGTACTGGAGGTTGCCGAAAATATCCTATTGGACGGGGGAGGATCTACCCAATCAGGATTTCAATGCCCCTATCATCAGTATTGAGTAATTTGGTATCATTGAAATCAAAGGCTTCGGCGAAAAATACCGCAAAGCCGATGAGATTACCGAATACAGTCAATGCGAAAAAATTATTTTCGATATTAACGTCTGGGGAAGACAGGTACTCCAACGAGCGAAAATCCTGTTGCGATTATTGCAGACGCAAAAATGTTTTGATCAACAGTGGAAACAGAATATTTGCTTGTATGCGCCGACCGGTATTTGTGGTTTGCACTTTGCCACAGGTAGCCAGTATAGAGAATGTGTGATGTTTTCGCTTAATGCGTATGTGGTAGATTTCATCAATGTCTCAACACCTTCAATCGAACATCTTTCTTTTAAACTTTCAACAAAAAAGGCTTAAACCATGAGCAATAAGGTAAAATCCATGTCGCTCCTAATAGATGATTTGAGTTTATACCTAAAATTTCATTTTGCTTTAAAAAATACAATCCTAGTGAATTTTTTACATCGTCTAAGGATAAAGTATTTAATTTATTAAAATTGATGATGTATATAATTATCAAAGACATTGTTATAGAGAAAAAAAACAAGGGTAATAATCTTTTTATTCTGGATGAAAAAAACGTGATCCAATCAATATTGGAATTTTTCTTAATCAACTGATCGATGAATAGAAATTCAGTTATACAAAAAATATTTTGACACCAATTGTACCCAAAACACCAATTGAATTTGTGTCATACTCGATTAAATTAAAACCCTTCAATCCTAATCATTCATGTGAATGATTAAATAATAACAAAAATAGCACATATGCCTCTTAAGCCACCTAAAAAATAATATCTTTCGCCTATACTTCTTATTGTGATTTAGGGAAAAAAATTGATTTTTTGAAAAAAATAGACAGTAACAAAAAAATAAAAAAAACCGTAGATGATTTTATCGTCGGGAAATCGCCAAGCGTCCTCTGTGATACAAAGATTATTAAGAGTATAGTAAAAGTAGATACATGAGGTGCTCTTGAGTCATTTTCAAACACAAAAATATTTAGAAATAGAGAGATTAAAAAAATTAATAATAAGATTATGTAGTTAAAACGATTTTTTATTTTTTTCATATATTTTAAACTTTAAATAGCAAGCAACGCTATCATGAGGGGCATTATCCTTAGCAGCACTGTAGAAAAAATGTTAATCTCAAACTTTCCAATGCTTGTTAGTGGCTTTGGGCAGATAGCGGTTATGTTTCTGGCATTTTGCCGAAAACAATACACAGACAAGAAAAATAATTTGTATATAGATGTGTATATTTAAATAAAAATCAACTTAAACTGAGATTTAAGCCAAAATTATAACTCACTATGAGCTATAAGCAATTGATTTATAGTGAGTTAAATCTCTTGTTTTTGCGTGTAAATACGTATATTAAATGAGCTATATTTTTATAACTTATTGATATATTATTTTTTATTTTATAGCTTCATATTGTGAAGTGGGAAATATAATAAAGTTAGCAGGTTTCAAGTGATAGAATATTTCTTAAAAATAATTGTTATTTATCAGAATAGATCAACATAGGCATAATACATAGACAATATCAATAGGAGATTTTAATATGGAAATAAATGAAATATATCATCTTAATGCTGGTGAAATATTAAACATACTGGCTGCTCGAAATCGTCGTGCTATTCGTGTTCCATTACTTTTAGCGGTTGCATTTAGCATGAAATCACAGGCAAGCAGAAATTAATATTTAATTGTACTGAAGTAGTTAAAGCTCAAGATGGTGGAACTGTTTGCGATAGCTGGAGTGGATTTACTGCAGCAAATAATTTTGCTTCAATATAGCTTAATGACAAATCCTCTCATGGCGGAAATCCACCAAAAGGGATCACTGTATTTATTGGTGGTGCATAGTAAATTAAATGCTGTTATATTAGTAAGATAATTGAGTCATAGTGGTTTTAGTTAATGCATAAAATGGATTAATAGTGACGATATAAGATAAAGTAATTTTTAATATGAATTTAGTAATGAATATAATTATATTAATCTAGTATATAGAGATATGATAATATTTTTTAACATAAATATTTTGGATATTAACTAATTATGACGAGAATAAATGTAATCCCGCCTAAAGAGTTATGTGATCAGCACTTGTTGGCTGAACATAGAGAATTAACTCGTATACCAAACTATATTGTTAAAAAAGAAGGGAATGTTGTATTGTCGACGTTGACTTCTTATACTTTAGGAAAGGGACATGTCATATTTTTTAGGGATAAATTGTTATTTTTGTATTTGCGATATACATCACTACATCAGGAGTGTCTTAATCGAGGATTTTCTGTTACCAATAAATGGCCAGAGGAAGTGAAAAACTATTCGCACTTATGGAAAGTTTATCAAGTTACTGAGCTAGATATTATTATTAATAAGGCCAGGATATATGAAAGAATGTCATTGAAATCTAGATTCACGCCTTATAAAAAGTAATATTATTAGCAAAAATTTGATTTAGATTTTTTTAAGTCTTTTTTATGAAGATTGAAATAATAGAATTGTAATTTTGATAAAAATTTATTTTTATGGATAGAGGATTTTATAGAATATTTTAAATTTAATTTTCAGCTATAAAACAACGCCCCTTTTTCCGATAATAATCTAATAAAGGAGCGTATTACTCAGTGGATACTCTTGAGTATTCATTTAATCATCCCATTTTGGGCTCATCATTGCGGCGAAAATGCCAGATGCGCAAATCAGACCAAGAATTAACAAAAACATAATATTCTCCTTATTTCTGGTTAATGTATTTCGATAGAAATACCTCGCTAAAATGTAAGTTAAATGCCATTATTTAGCGGAATAATTTTAGTCAAATAGTGGCCAGATAAAAAGTAGTATTTTACATAAAAGATGAGTTATTTAACTTTGTTGATATTTTATTTAATTTTTTCGTTTTAGCAAAGAATTTGGCATTGTTAAAGATCAAAATCACACTTTTTGGGTGATTAACAGGATGTTTTAAGTGATCAAATGTGGGTTATTAGTGTATTTGATTTATTGGACGGTTTTTATTAATACAGATAAGGGGAAAATATTTTGACGGAGCTGATAGACAATTTTAATAATATTCTCTGGAGTGGTGTATTAATCTATTTATTGCTTGGAGTAGGTATATATTTTACGTTAGGCACTGGTCTTATTCAATTCCGCCATTTTGGGCATATGTTTACTATATTGAAGAATAGTAATAAATCAGATAGTTCAGGTATATCTTCTTTTCAAGCTTTATGCACAAGTCTAGCAGCTAGAGTTGGAACTGGAAATCTTACTGGTGTTGCAATTGCATTAACTGCAGGAGGGCCCGGTGCTATTTTTTGGATGTGGATTGTTGCTTTAATCGGTATGGCTACCTCTTTTGCTGAGAGTACATTGGCACAATTATATAAGACAAAAGATGATCATGGAAATTATCGCGGAGGCCCCGCTTACTATATGGAGAAAGGTCTTAAAATGCGTTGGATGGGAGTACTTTTTTCTATCTTTCTTATCATCGCTTTTGGTCTAGTATTCAATTCCGTTCAAGCGAATTCAATTGCTCAGGCAACATTAGTAGCCTTTGGTTTTAATCCTCTTTACGTAGGAATTGGACTTGCAATAATTTGTGGCATTATTATTTTTGGTGGACTACGTTCAATTGCTCGGGTGGCCGAACTAGTGGTCCCTATAATGGCAATTGCTTATTTGATATTAGCATTTTGGGTGATGAGCAATAATATTGAACGTTTGCCAGATGTTTTTTTACTGATTATTAAACATGCTTTTGGTTTGCAAGAAACAGTTGGTGGTGTAGTTGGTTATGGTGTTGCTCAAGCTATGACACAAGGAATACAGCGTGGCCTATTTTCAAATGAGGCGGGCATGGGATCAGCGCCAAATGCGGCGGCGGCAGCTTCACCTTATCCTCCACATCCGGCGTCGCAAGGATATGTACAGATGCTAGGTGTCTTTATGGATACTTTAGTGATTTGTAGTGCAACGGCAATTATTATTATTTCTTCTGGCGCATTAGATAGTGCTGAGGCCACTATTAGTGGAATTGAATTAACACAGCGGGCTCTTTCTTCAGCAATTGGCTATTGGGGAGCAATTTTTATTGCAATAGCCATTTTTTTCTTTGGTTTTACTTCAATTATTGCAAATTATGCTTATGCAGAAAGTAACATGGTTTTTTTAGAAAATAACCATACGGCCGGATTATATATTCTTAGACTTGCTACTTTGGGAATGGTTATTTTTGGCTCAATGGCAGAAATGCCCTTAGTTTGGAAGTTAGCTGATGTCTCGATGGGATTGATGGCGTTAACAAATTTAATTGCAATATTAATGCTCTCAGGTATCGTGTTTAAGCTTACCGAAGATTATAATAAACAACGCAAAGCTGGCAAATTACCCACATTTGATATAGATGCTTATCCTGCTATTAAAAAACAGGTAGAGGTTGGTATTTGGGAAAAGGATAATTTAAAGCAATTGAATGAACGAGGGGTAAATAGTTAGCTAATATGATAAAAACCTTCGTGTAAGAGGGTTTTTATCACTATAGTCATTTAAATCTTTATTTATTTTCTATTAATAAATATATTTATGACCAAATTAAAATGGAATAATATATTATTGTAATTAGATAAAATAAAAGAGCATATTTTTTATAAGTTATTATCTATAATAATGCTGGATAAGTCAGCGTAGTTTTATGGTTAGTTTTTATGATATAAGTTAAACTTGTTTATTGAAATCAAAGGTTTGATAAAACGCTATACCAGTATCAGCAACAATCCATAGCAGTACAACAACCTGATACTCCTTTTTTCTATCTACTTAATTGAATGTCATGCTCGTATTTTACTGGTAAGTCATATGACCAGTAATGTGACATCAGGTTAAATATCCTCGAAAAAAGGTGCAGTTTAAAATGGTCACGAGTTAATCGTGTTGTAACATCCCAGCCATCTTTAGTAATGTAGGTTACATAACTCGTGTTTTATGTTCTTGTGTATATGCCCATGTGAAGTGTTGTAAACCGTCTTTAGGAATTGGATGCTTTTAGGCTATGCTATATTAATCCATCTTTAGGTGGAGTACTACTCTCTATGTCTGATGGTTTACGTATACAAGGTCCACTTTTAGTTTCTGGAAAGTTTTTTCCTTCTTCTAATTCATTAGTTTCCCAACCTAATCCCCACCAGCTATTTATCGAAGCATCGTGTTCACGCGAAGCGGGGAGGCGGGGATATAATCCCACTATGAGCAGGTTGAATATTATCTAATATTTCCCCATTATTTTGGATTAAATTATTAGACATAATGTTTCCTAAAATTTATTGAATGATTAAGTGTGGTCACTTCTAAAACTAGATATATGAACATCTTGGATAGAATATAAATTTTTATTTAGAAGGAATAGATAAAATTATTAAAATAGTGATAAATAAAATGAATAAAGTTTTATATTTAATTATAATTTGTTAAAGTTTTTTATTTTATCGAGTGGTAATAATGAAATATTACAGTGTTAAATTGTTGCCATATATTATCAATTAGTTTAAATAAAATCATCTTATGTGAGAAGATGTTTTTACAGTTTACAAATTTTAATTTTACTTTAATTAATTGTTATTTCTTATTATCTGAAGATAGGTATATATCGTTAGAAAAAAATAGTATAGGTTTATATCTGAAATTTATTGTATATATATTGAGCTCAATTAAAAGTTATTACAAATATTGTAGTAATTATTTTTACTTAAGCGCGAGATTGTATTGAACATCAATAAAAGATGCTAAATTAAAATAAAGCAGCTGCAGATTTATATCATTTTATTCTAGCATCTTATAATAACTATTATTTTTTAAATGAATTCTAGATTGAAGTTCTGATTAGTTATCATTAATTTGATTAACATATTATTTCCTTATGGTTGAATATTTGATTATTGTTGGTAAATTAAATGTAATGGTTCCTTAATTTCTAATTTAATAGTAAGTTTTTGCCGAAAATGGTAAGGTGTAATACCAAATTCTTTACGAAACATATAGGTGAAATGTGATTGGGAGCCGAAGCCAAAATCCAACGCAATATCAAAGATGGGTTTAGTGCTATTTCTTAGAAGATTAACAGCTTTAGCAAGTCGGCGTTGGCGAATGTATTTACCAAGTGAAATTCCTGTGATCTCTTTAAAGATTTTTTGCATATGCCAAAGAGAATAACCTGAGTAAGAGGCAAGCTCTTCCAAGTAGATTATCGTTCCTATGTGTTCTTCGATCCATTTACTTAATTCGCAAACAAGTGCTAAGTGGGTATCTTGTAGCATTGTGATATCATACTAGTTATAGGTTAAAGAAGTATACACAACTTTTTTTAGATATGACAAAGTCCAATAGCTGGATGTTTACATAATTTATATTAATCTTTAAAAAGATCAGTTTATCTCCTTATAAGCGAATATTTAGCCCATTTTTATCTATACTAATTATTTTCAACTTTGGGAGTTAACTGGCAAACGGCATGTAGAATAAATTAATAAAATGATTTTATTGATTTCAGCAATGAAACCATGGTTACTTTAGTAAGTCTAGTAACTTGGTTTTTTATATATAGTGACATATTAATTGTTTTTATCCTATGTGGTATTAAAAATATGAAAAGGGTTAGATATTGAAAATAAAAAAAATAGTAATTGTGATTATGATCGTTTTACTCTGCTTATTTTTATATTTAGTCGCATTAGACAGTTATTGTGACCAAGATCAAAATAGTGGAAATTTTACCATTGGCATCTGTAAAATAACCGGTTATTTACCATTTTAACTAAAATTAATAGTGTTTTAATCTGATTTAATATAGGCATAAAGAGAAATTAATGTTCTAATTAACAGTTTTGACATGTGCTTTTAGTTAAGGTTTGCATCGATAAAATATTATGAAATTAGAATAAAATGAAGGTTTAATTATGGCGGAACAAGTTGGGCAAAAGCTTAAGCGCGGGTTGAAGAATAGACATATCCAATTGATTGCACTTGGTGGTGCTGTCGGAACTGGACTTTTTTTAGGAATTGCGCAAACCATAAATATAGCAGGGCCATCTGTTTTATTAGGTTATGCAATAGGTGGATTTATTGCTTTTTTGATTATGCGTCAGTTAGGAGAGATGATTGTCGAAGAACCTGTTGCTGGCTCTTTTAGTCACTTTGCTTATAAATATTGGGGCTCTTTTGCTGGTTTTTTATCTGGCTGGAATTATTGGGCAATGTTTATTTTGGTTGGTATGGCTGAACTAACTGCGGCAGGTATTTATGTTCAATATTGGTGGGATATACCAACCTGGATCTCAGCGGCATTCTTTTTTATCGTAATTAATCTAGTCAATCTTACGAATGTACGTTTATATGGTGAAACAGAATTTTGGTTTGCAATAATCAAGGTATTAGCTATTATTGCGATGATTATTTTTGGTGGCTATCTGCTAATTAGTGGAAAAGGTGGCCCACAGGCATCGGTGTCAAATCTTTGGCAATATGGAGGATTCTTTCCTAATGGTATTGCTGGATTGGTAATGGCGATGGCTGTCATTATGTTTTCTTTTGGTGGGTTAGAGCTGGTTGGCATAACAGCTGCGGAAGCGGAAAATCCGACACAAAGTATTCCTAAGGCGACTAATCAAGTTGTTTATCGTGTTTTAATTTTTTATATTGGTTCTTTATTTGTATTACTCTCACTGTATCCTTGGATAGATGTAGTTAGTGGCGAAAGCCCATTTGTGCTTATCTTTCATAACATTGGCGATAGATTTGTTTCTAATTCTTTGAATATTGTAGTTTTAATCGCAGCATTATCAGTTTATAACAGTGGGGTATATAGTAATAGTCGTATGCTTTATAGTTTAGCAAAGCAAGGTAATGCCCCACATTTTTTGAATACAGTGACTAAGCGTGGTGTTCCTATTGTATCGATTGCTATTTCAGCTTTAGCAACCTCAGGCGGTATTTTAATTAATTATTTATTAGACGGTAAAGCGATAGAATTATTAATGTTATTAGTTGTGACAACCTTGGTAATTAATTGGATTATGATTTGTATTTCTAATTTAAAATTTAGAGCGAGAAAAATAAAAGAAGGTGTTGAGCCTAAATTTAAAGCATTATGGTATCCATTTGGTAATTATCTTTGTTTAGTTTTTTTGTTTATTATTTTGTTTATTATTTTAATGACTGATGGAATTCGTATTTCAGTCATTTTTATGCCATTTTGGGTTATGTTTTTATGGATAGGATTTTTATTCACAAAATATAGAAAAGGAAATAAATCTAATTGCTAAAATAGTAACCAATCTCCCTGGTTTAAACCAGGGTATTAGTATAAAAATTATAGAGTTTATTTCCATTGCCAGCGTATCTAAGCAAAAAGTACATTACCGTTATTATATGTTCCAGGAACATATGTTGCTGGAATTGATAATTGTTTATATTCAATCGAAGCGATCGGAAGTGTGGTAATGGGATCGGTAGATACCAATATTCATTTCTGCCACGTTATGCTTAGTGTAAAACATGCCTCCATGTGAAATCCATCTCCAACTATGGGTTGCACTTTATTATGATAATCAGCAAAACTCATAGCATATATAGAGTGCCAATTAAGCGGTATTTTTCAATACCTAATCCCCAAAGGGTTTCATTATACTTGGAAATTTTTTTTATTATCATAAGTTAATTAATTGTGCCAAATTAAAAAAGGTAGGTAAATTTCGTATTGATGAGAATTCCATATCTTATTAATATTATAAGTCAATCTTTCTTCTAGAGATAAAGATTTGTTACTTTTTGTATCAATGTGGTTAGATGAATTAGATATTGCTATTGTGTAGGTTGGGAATATGCAGCTAGAAACTAATATACCAACATGTAATCATGTTAATAAATAATTTTTTGTTCATTTTAAGGTCAAAAATTCAGTTTTTGTTGTGACAAATATCCATATTCCTAAAATATGGCTAAAAATATAAAATTAATTAGATATAATTAATATTTTTTATCTTAGTATTATAACTAATAACTAATAACTAATAACTAATAACTAATAACTAATAACTAATAACTAATAATAAATTAAAATAGTAAAGTAATTTGAACAACATTAAGGATAGAATTAATTATTTCATGCTGAAATAAGAAGTTTATAAATATAATTTTAATTAAGCTATTTTAGCATACATAATGTGTAAGTTATTAAAGTTATTAAAGTTATTAAAGTTATTAAAGTTATTAAAGTTATTAAAGTTATTAAAGTTATTAAAGTTATTAAAGTTATTAAAGTTATTAAAGTTATTAAAGTTATTAAAACCATTGAAATAACAATTGAAATAGATATGGTTACTTGCATATTTTTTTTGATATAAAATAGAGATAATGGTTTTCCACGGCTAACTTTTTGATGTTACTAATAACCCTGAGATATAAAATAGTTTGCTATTGTAAATGAAGTGTGTAATAGCATGAATACAAGTATTAATAATATATTTCTTTAATATTTGTTGTATTATTTAAAAAGTTAATTTATGGTTTTAAAGAAAAAATGGCAAATATTACTGGTATGGTAAAGTGGTTTAATGAAAAAAAGGTTTTTGTTTTATTACTCCTGAAAGTGGTGGCAAAGATATATTTTTTCATTGTACTGCTATTGATATTAATGGTTTTAAAACATTAACAATAGGTCATAAGATTGAATTTGATATTCGAGAAGGCAGTAAGGGTTTTGGTGCTAATAATGTAACGATTATTTGATTGATTATACTGGTATTTTGACTCATACTGAATATAATAGGATGAGTTATTATGGATAATAACAAATTGAATTTTATTATATTTTATATTACATAGTTATTATTAGTGTATGTAAATTTTAATAAAAATATTCTTGATATTTAAATAAAAAATTTAATGGTCATTAATTATTCAATACTAATTAGAATGATGAATTCTTGATTTGTTATTTTATTGTTATGTTGAATTTTTTTAAATTATTTTATTAAAAATAAAGGCTATTATTAGTAGTAAGTAATATAAAAAGTGATTATCATCCTTTTACTATAACGCAATGCTATTAAAATGTACTTAAGCAAAATAAAAAATAGTACTTGTCAATTAACTGTAAAATAGTTCTAGCATTAAAAATTGGAGTTTTAATTATTTTGTGAAAAAGTTTTTAATAGTTTTAGTTATGATGGAAATTTTATTCTCCTCAGCATGCTCTGATGAGAAGAGTAATTTTGTTAAGTATTGGATAAGTTCTGCAAGAAGTACGAAAGGTAATATAAATACTATTACTGATGTGTCTAATTGTGTATTTGATAAAATAGTTTAAAAATATGGCATGAATAAGTTTATACAATTGATAAACAACTAAAGGATAATGGTTATAGCCCCGTGAAGTTGAGCAAAATATGGTAAGTATTGTTTGGTATAATTTTTTTTAAAAAAACTATTAGTTAATTTTATATCTTATCGCTGTTAATGTTATTCTAATTAGTCAGAGTTTTATAAAAAATAGAATTAGATATAAAGTTATTAATTTTTGAAATTTTGTAAATATGAATTAGAAAAATTATTTTATCATGCTACAATTAGACAAATTTTCATATCAAATTAATTGTTTTTTTGTTAATTTTTATTTTAAAATATATCAATATTTTTAAATAAAACTTTTAAAATTCAAATTTACATCTTATCCTTATAATTAATAAATTAACTAAAGTGGATAATCATTTATAATGAAAATATAAAATATAAAATATAAAATATAAAATATACATTATAGTCAATTGATTTTGATTTTCTTATCCAAATAGTTTCTAAATCATCTCATTTATCTCATTTATCTCATTCATGGAATTCTAATGACTTATTGGCATAATTAGCTGGAATATTGCCAATGTGTATAGAAATAATTAAATTTCAGTAAGAAAACAGAAAAGCGATAAAATTTTGCAATAACAATTAATTGATAAATTGCTTATTGTATAAAAATGATATAATTATATTTTTAATATATATTAGTTTAATTATTTATTTTTATAATAACATTTTTAATGTTGAGTATTAATTAAAATTTATAGAACTAATATTACTTTATTTTACTACTAACGAAAATGATTATATTGATTTTTTTTAGTATTATATTTCATTATTATCAATAAGTTGCCTTAAATTAAATTCTTACAAAACATCAGGTTATTATTACATATTTTAAATTCATTAACATTAAATTTAATTTCAAATAGAAACTAAAATATTAGTTGATAGTCATATTTCTTCTAAATTTTGCTTATTTTTATATTTTAATACTAATTAATTTTTTATGCATAAATGGCGTATATTGCTATATATGCTATATTGGTTTTCATCCCGCGTTGTTATAAGCATGAACACAATGGGTTATGAATAATAGTGATCGCATGATTATGTAGTAATTGACTAGCTAACCGTGATCACTAGCTGGGATTATTTAGCTTTTATTTGATATTTTTACTTATTTTAAAGTTTTATAAAACTAAAATAAGTAAAAATATCAAATAGATAAAAATTAATTATCACTATAATTCACTATTCACTCACTATAAATTTTAAATTTCAATCCAACTATTATTCCTATCATCTTGATATTTAGCTGTCATTTCTGCTGATTTATGCTCTAATAATTTACGAGTAAATTCACTTCCATTTTTTTCTGTATAGAGTCTAGCTGATAAGCTTCTAATTTCATGAAAAGATAGAGGGCATCCTTCCCATACTAATTTCGTTTTATCCCTAAATTTTGTAAATTCGGTGGATATTCTTACTGCTGTAATTTGTTTTTTATTTTTTGTAATAATAAAGTCAGCATCATGATTAATGTTTTTCAAAATATTGCCTAATTTTATAGACTCAATTTCAACATCAAGTGGAATAGCTACTTTAGTTTCGGTTTTTTGTTGAATTATCCATAATTTCCCATCATCAATATCTTCCCATTTCATTTTTGAAATATTAGATACCCTCTGACCTGTAACTAAAGCCAGTTTCATTGCATGAGTTAACCAATGATTATCATCGTTAATCAAGTTAAAAATAGTGTTAAAATCATTGAGAGATAATCTTACTCTTTGAATTTTAGCTTTTGGGGTTTTTATTAGCTCAGCTGGGTTTAATTGCACTAAACCACTAGCTAATGCTTCTCTAAAGCAATCGATTAATGATCCTTTCAATAATTTTGCTGTTGCTGTTTTACCTTCGTGAATAAAGGGATGAAGAAAGTCAGCAATGTTTCTCGTTGTTATGTTTTATATAGGTGTATCTAAAAATCCCTTTTTAATTACACCTATTTTTTGTTTATGATCTTTTAATGTTTTTTCTCTTAATTCTCTTATTTGCAATATTTCTTCATATCTATCTAAAAATTCATGGAAATAGACAGATTCCTGTCCCTAAATCCTTTCTGTAAGTGGTTTTACCTTGTCGTCATTAAGTAATAACTGATTAGCACTGATCGCCTCGCTAATTGCATAGGCTTTGTTTCTCCCTAAACCGTATTCCTTCCGTGTGCGTGGGTCTCTGTAAGTATAATAGCCTTTACGTTCGTAGAGGTTAGGGGGAAAATCTCTGTTTTTGCGACTTCTGATTCTGGGCATGACCTATCCTTTGTAACAAATTACTATTGCTAATTTCTCTAATACTGTTGATTTTGATGGCGTATTCTTCGACAAGGTATTCTCTACCGTCCTTGATGGGTGGGGGGTTGTATAAGTCCATTTCTTGCCCAATTTCTTACGGTATCCATTACTGCGTGGTCTGTTCCTTCTAGCGTTCCATTCCGCTAAAGTAATTATATTTATTTATCCTCTATTAAAGATTTACACTCTTCTCAGGCGCTTCATTGCCCCACAGAAACTAATGACGAAGCACGAATGGAGACATTCGTTCTCTATTAGGTTAGGAATATGATTTAGTGGGGGTGGGTATTAGGAGTTATCTGTTGCGCCGTTTGATGCTTTGTTATGGTATTGCCAGGGTGGGTCTGCGAGCATCAGGTCATACTTCACTTCATCTCCTGTTAAGAGTTAAACATACCAGCTTTTACTTTTATGTAAGTCATCTATTTTTTCTAACCCAGTGATTTTATTGCCACCATTCCCGATTAGTGTTCCGCTTTCTCCTTCGGTATCAAATTGATATATCAATCTTTTATTTGTTAATTTTTTCTCCCGTAAGCTGATTATTTTCATCATTTCACCATGATAAATAATCTTCATCCCTGCTTTTACATGATGTAACGTTGTTCTGTATTCATGGATGTTATTCATAGGATTTCTCCGGTTATTGGTTATATGAATGTAAGTTTTGATAAAAACATTATGATTTATAAGGTTATTTATGGTAACATTGTTGCCGTTGTGTTAGTTAACAGCAAAATTTTTCCCTGGTGTTGGCCAGCCTTACGCTGGTCTTTTTTACTTAGCATTATTCACTAAATAAGAACGGATAATTTTCCAAGTCCTTTAGGCGTAATTCTTACCTGCTCAGTCAACTTTTTTGAACCATCATTTCTTGCAACGACGGTAACTTTATGCTCAATCAAATCCTGTTTGATTCTATCCTGATAGCCAATCTAACTTTTTTCACCAACACGGTGATAAATCCAGTCATTACCTTGTAATCATGAGAAAAGTGCTTTAGGTTTTATTTGGAGCGCTTTAGCTGCATCGGTAATGCAAAGGACCCTTCCGAGTAGCTGATTGGTTTTAATGCTTCGACGTGCGGTTTCATCTCATCGACTTTGTGTTCAAGTGCAATAACCTTTTCTGTGTAATTGAGTAGTAATCCTCTCATCGCTGATGGGTCATTTAGTATCTCAACCGGACTGACAGCTTCTAATTCCTTTCTTTCACATTTAATAAAGTACTGTCTTGCCTGTTTGCCTTTTTCATTACGCTCAACCATTGATAGCTCTTTAGCCATATTGAGAGATTGCGTATTCCTTGATCACTTGTTGGCGGAATTTTGCGCTCCCAAAAACGGGGGGAGCTCAAATTTTCAACAATAATGAAATCATCTCCCTCTACAAATCCATATTGTTTAATTCTGTTTTTAATCCATGTGGTAAAATCTTTACCAATTTCTAAAAATGAATGTAAATCACGGGTATTAACAGTTTGGATTAATTCCCCATTGATATTTTTTGTTTTGATATTGATTAAATTTTGCATAAGGGCATTCCTCAAAGTTAATTGATGAATGAGTATTGATGTTTGTTAAGTGATATTGATCAGTGGGGATAATCACGTTCCGGTGTTAACTACTTTTTTAGTTTATGCCAAATTACTATGATACTAATCAATGATATAGTGCTTAGAAGTACAAGGATGCCATCCAGCAGCTGCCCGTCTAAATGTAATTCACTCAATTGCTCATGACCCTATTTTTTCTGCGAGAATATTCCGTGTGATGTTGTCTCGGTATGGGCAATATGGACAGCTATCAACTCAAAGGCAAATGTCGCACTGATAACTAATAATGTCGTGATTAATAATTTAATGATGTTAAGTTTTATAGCTGAATCTCGGTGTAATTACTTCTTAACACAAATCGCTTTGGCGTTAATATCCTTGAAGGTTTCGAATTCCTGTTTAAATTGTGTTGCGGCTATTTGACATAGGGTTTCGGTGTCGAACTCCTGTGTATGGACGCTGGCTAAGTCCTTCGATGTGTAGGGACTTTCGTACATGGCAAAGATTAAAATCCACATGATGGTTTCTCCTGTGTCTAAAAGGAGATGTCTTCATCTTCAAAATCAGCTTGATGAAATAGGATTACTGTTTGGCTGGTTAGTGGTTGGCATATTCAGTTTACCTTGGCTTTCCTGTGTTTTTTTTCCCGGTGTCTCAGTATTTCAACGTCATTGACTAAAAATTAGGGTGATATCCTTTGCTGACCGGATTTATCTGTCCATTTATTTTCCTGATAAGTTGCCGTAATACGAACAAAAGAACCTTTGTGTGCCTGATTATTGATATATTCGGTTTTTTCCTTAAATGCCTTACAATTAATCCATGTGGTCTTTTCAATCCATTGACCGTTAGCATCTTTCCTTGATTTACTGATAGCGAGAGAAAATACCGTGATGGGAATTTTATCCTGGGTGTAGCGGATTTCTAATTTCCCGGTGCGGCCGGTAAAGTGACACTGGTTCTGGTTTGCCATGGTGCCTCCACATGTTTATTAATGCTGTTAATTTCTGATTTGAGTTTGTTAATAAATCTTTGAACGGTCTGTTCAATTTTGTTAACCAGTTTGTCATCCTTGATAATCCGGATTTTATAGTAGGCAAGATTAGGTGGGAGTCTGTCATCATAGCTGATAAAATCGCACCAGTTTCTGCCTGTACACATCATTTGCCCATGCATTTGTAACAGATATTCGTACTTGGGTTTACCTGTGATAATGGTTTCGATATGGGTGGTGGTGTTGGGACATTTTATTTCGATAAGTCCATCATCATTAACTAAACCGTCAGGACTAGCACCGAAGCCTTCGATGGTGGGATGCGGAACAAAACCGGTTTTTGGTGACAGAGACATCAAACTCATTGAGGCAGTATTGTTCTCTGGCTTTAGGCTCAAGAGTGATACCCCGTTCAATGGCATTATTGGTTTTTATTTCTTCCCTTTTTCCGGTAAGGGTTTCACAGACTAACTGCATGAGGTAGTTTCGTTGTGTTGTTCCCTTGCCTTTGGATAACACTTTGTGTAAATTGCTGGCGGTGACCTTCCCCAGTCTTACCTGAAACCACTCGTCTGTTCTTTGTTTCATGATTAGCCTCATTTTTCATTGCGATGTTGTGATAAATATCTATCTTGTTTTTTTCACCAATGATTTCCGTTTCCTCTGGTGTTAACTGTTGCCAATACGATTTCATTGATTCAACCCCGTCTTGTGCCGCCGTTTTTAATTCCTTGATTAACTGCTCATAATGGGTTTTTTGCTGTGCTTTTTCTTTCTGTATCACAATTTTTTCGGGTTCCGGCAAATCTTCACCCGCATAGATGTAAAACCCTAGTCCAAACATCGAAATGGCTTTCGTCAAACAGCGCATGAGGGTTTTATTGATGTCAACCGAGTTAGGATTAGAAATGGCCTGATTTCTGTAATCCATAATGGGCAGCCACATTTTGCGGGAAAATTCGTTATCACTCTGTTTGATTGTGAGCGTTAATGACACCATGGCACTGCCATCATTGTTATAGCTGACGTCATCAATGACATAATAGGATTCTGGGTAGTGCGCCATTAATACGCCCCACGCCCAAGCCCATGAAAGATAAGAGAGGCCGTTTTTCTTTTCTATCTTTTCGTTAACGTTAATTGCAGAAAGCGTTTCCCAAACTTGTTGTTGAAAACTTTTTTCTTTTTCGGTATGCTCTGCGCCGCTCATAGATATTTCCTCTTAGGTGCTTGAAGAGCTTCGTACAGATGTATGTGCTCACTTTTGAAATGGCTAAACATTGCCTTCCAGATATCGTCCCAATCCTCATTATTGAGTTTCTTCATGACTGAGGAAGGAAGGCAGTCATAGACAGGCTGTACAAGCTCGTTGATTTGTTCATCCAGCCTGTCTTCCCAATAAGCAACTTCTTGTTGTTGTTCGTACCAGTAATCTTGCATTGCGTAAGGATTCATGTGGCCTCCTATCTTGCTAACAGTAAAACGAGGCTTGCCAACAAAATTATTAGCAAGGTGGGGATAATTTTTAGGGCTCCTTTTTTAGAGAAGCTGTCACTATTTAAACGATAGCGAATCTCCTGCTGTTTAAGCTGGTTCATGTTTTTATCTCTTTATTAATTGAAAAGTTAAAAAAGAAGGTTGATTAAGCTGCGATTTCTGGATTTAACAGTTTTGCTAATTTGGCAAGCCCTTTAGGCGTGATGCGAACCTGTGTTTTAATTTCATTAATGCCATCAGTTCGGGTAATCGTTGTCACTTTGTGTTCAATCAGTCCCTGTTGAATTTTATCCTGATAACCAATCCAGGGACTACCCAATCGTCTGTAAATCCATTTATTTTCACTCAGGAAATCAAATAGGTCTTTGGGGCGTAGTTGTAATTGTTTAGCGGCATCAGTCACACACATAGCAGCATCAGATTTAGCGATGTGTTCTAAGGCGGCTACATCGGGCTTCATTTCTTCTATTTTATGAGCGAGTTCTTTGTTGTGTTTCTTTTCCTGTAATAGGTTTTCCAATACAACAATTTCATCATCAGGATTAAATCCGAGTAATTTCTCTTGCTCGAGCTGTTGCCATCTGTCGACTAATCTTGCGGTGAATTCAGGACAAAGTTGAGCAACCACAATGATGCTTTCTCGTTTTCCTTGTTCTCCCTGAAATACATAAACTTCAGTGAAGCGATTTTGGCTATTTGATTGTTTATTCTTAACTTTCTCAGATTGAGGAAGTTGGATAATCTCACTCTTAGCCAATGTTTCAATAGTCCGTTTTACGTTGTCGTGACGTTTGTTGACCAGTTCAGTAATCTCAAGGCTGGACATAGTTAAACTTTGGAAATGTATTAAATTTGACATAAGGATATTCCTCAATAATGAAATTGATGAATGATTGCTCCTGAAAAGGGGGCGTTAAGATTAATTAGTGACGTTTGGGTATTACTTTTTAGTGGAAATTAAGGTTTATTCGGTAATAACGGGTTAGATAAGATTACGCTCAATGCAGATTCTTATTGCCTGTTTTACATTATATACCCCGAGTTTTTTAATATGTTGCTTATGTGAAATTTAACCGTTCCTGTTTTTATACCCAGTATCATTGCTATTTAAGGATAACTTTTTCCCATACTCACCCAGTAAATGACCTCGTTTTCACGTCTGGAAAAGGGTTTGGTCTTTTCTATAGGCGGTTTATTCTGACTTTTGCAATTACCCACGATACTAAAATGAAACATTCTTACCTGAAAAATTGCGCGTAAGTGGTTAATAGAATCTGTTTCATATATCTTTTTTACCCTTTCAAGCGTTTTTCTGATGGCGATACCCGTAGCAGATTTGAAATAAGCAATTTGCTTTTCAGGTATTCCCATTGCGTATAAAACCGCGCTTTCAAGTTGCTCGGGAGCAAGTTCTGGAAAGATTTCTTTATAGTGTGTGTGAGTTGTTGTTCAGTGAGAGGCGACATTAGATTACCTCCATAAAAACTTTACAGACAGAGATAACGGTAATAGACTTTTTCATTAGCCTTATTCCTATTATGGTAGGTCTAGGGTTAGCTGGCTGTTGGGATTGAAGCTCCCTTCAGTCAGCGATGATTTCTCATTAAGTTCACAATGAGAGTGATTATGTTATACTTCCCCAAAAGGAGGTATTGTTATGGGTTAAGTTGCATTTGATACACAAGAATTTGTCGAAACATTAGAAAAAGAAGGGCTGCCAAAAAATCAGGCGAAAGCGATATCTATTGCTGTGCGTAAGTCTCATGAGGCGGTTGATGTAGCAACTAAAGCTGATATTGTTGAAGTAAATCGTAATATTGCCGATGTCCGTAAAGATTTATCTGCTGAGATAAATTTACGTTTTGAGAAAGTAGATGCACAAATCTCTAATGTTTGTAAAGATATGGCTGTGCGTTTCGAGAAAACTGATGGTCAGGTAGCGTTGATTCGTAAAGACGTTGAAACTATCGCAGCTGGACTGCTTTTAAAGTTCGGCGGTGTAATAGTTGTGACTATTAGTGCTGCAACGGCAATACTTAAATTCTTCTAATCCCTCTGTTGCAGGTTCAGGTCCTGCACAGCCCGCCAATTTCCCGATGTATCTTCATGAGTTTTCGATTTTCTTTTTTCAGGTATTTATTTTCTGCTGTTAAATACTGAATTAGTTTTTTTAACGTTTTAGTTTCCTGGTCTTCTTCGTCCCATATCTTAAGATTGACCAGATAACGTGAATCAGAGAAGTTATGACTGCCATTAGTAACCCCAACTAAGTTACCCATATTGGGGTGTTTTTTTTGGTTACAATGAGTGGATTGTCTAGTTTCATGATGTATATTCCTCCTAAATACAAATAAGTTTTAGTGATGTGTGCCTCCCAGTGTCCGATTACAGTCATGACGGACGGGTAAATGCAATCAAACTATATCTAGCTAAAAGTTAGATTATATAGCGGTGACTGTCCCGCGAGCGCATAGCCGCATTCACACATTCTGAAACTGATTGGTTGCCTGTCTTTTCACCACATCAGGCTCGGTGGGTCCTCCTGTACCCCTACAGGGAGAAATAAGCTAAAATAATCTCCCCCCCCCTACAGTGATAGAGATTATCAAATGGATATATTATCGGGTGTAACTTTAACCAAGCAGTGTTATGACCTTTTGAAAGTTATTATTAGCAGCCGTGATGTAGTAATAATCAATCAGTCGGTTGGAGAACTAAGAGAAAAGATTACAGATTTACAGATGCTTAACGCAGAGCTCGCGAGTCTTTATCATGCAGAGAAACAAATCACAATGGAGCTGACTAATGAAAATGCTAAAATAGAGATATTTGCGAACCAGTCTGGTAATTATGAAATACATAAGTCTCCGGCGGGGTCGATAGTATATCGGTCTAAACTTTCTGCTAATGATGAGGTCAATCTTCACTACCTTTGCGCACACTGCTACCAAAATAGAGTAATATCGATACTTCAACCAACGGGTGGCAAGACTGATTAGAATGGAAAAATATTTTTCACCTCGATTTGTCATGGTTGTCACTACAATTATTTGATGGATTTTCTCGGTGATGATGATATTTATGTTCCATCATTTTCTGGTTTCTAATTTCTCGCCGTCACTTTTCCTGAAAGGAGAATAGGACGCTGATATTTATTTTTAACTGAGTACAAAGCAACCTGTGGCAGACAGCAATTATCAAATGAGTCATAAACTTTAACTCGGCTATACAGTAATGCTATCTTAACACGATGTAATACTTTTCCTTTTCTTTCAGTGAAAGGATAGGGCGTTTAGTGCTCGATATTGTTTGTTGCTTAGAGGGTTTGACTGGATTTAACGCAGCTTTCAATGCTAGATTGAGTTCTTTATTACGATTATAGGCTTCTTGCCTGGTTCTTCTGTGCTCATTTCTGCGACTACGAGCATTATTATAACCGTGAAAGTTACACATATTTACCTCCTGACAATGGGTTTTGGTGGTGTGTGTCGGAGTTTCCGGTTTATAGCCACAGTCCTATTGGGAGAGTTCCCTGGTGTTGGAATGAATAATCTGACTGTGTTTTGTGTTTTTCACACACCCTAAAACCTACTGTTGTAGGTTGTTCACTTTTTCAGCGATATGGTCTTAAAGAGCGGTACTGCTTAACTGTCGTCACTTGCCTTCATGTTCATACGCCTTAGGCTGGCTACTGAGCAACGTCTGGCAAAATTTCAGATAATTCGAAGTATTGTCTGGTTTTTGCCTGTTACAGTGAGTTGATGGAAATAAATATAAAGCTAATAAAAGAATTTTAAAAAAATAAAAAAGCCGCAACTGATAGTGGCCTTTATGATAACTATTGTGTATTTATCTTATTAATTAATATTTATTTTTTATAATATAGCGGTTGTAATATTCTTTTAGTTCGTTTAGTCGCATTTCAAAAGCTGATAGCATATTACTTCTTTCTGCACTAGGAAGATTTCGAAAGAGATCTAATAATTTTTTTTCCTCTTGAGATAATTCGACAAGATTATTTGCATCCTTTCCAAGTATCCATGTCAATGGCATATCAGTTGCAGATGAAAGTTTTATTGCTGCTTCTTTACTTATACTTCCTCGTTTAAACCAGCCATTTACTGATGCGGGACGGACACCAGTGATCCTAGCCATATCAGCTTTCGATATATGCTTAATTTTAAGTAATTCATTGAGACGTTGAGTGACCAACGGTTCTGTTTCGTTATTCATATTTTTCATACTTATAAGTATAAGCAACATGCTAATGCCACTCAATAGAAGTATATTGTCGTTAGGTATTAGTTTTATACTTATAATTATCATCTTAAAACTAAGGATCTCGAAAATGACTGGACTTGATAAAGCCATTAAACAATTCGGAAGCCAGCGAAAATTGGCTATTGCTTTAGGGGTTGCTCCCGCTTCTTTGAATAGATGGGTTAAAAAGAATGCTGGTAAAGCTCCACCTAAACGTTTATTACCAATTTATGAGCTTACAGGCATAAAGCCACATGAAATTAGGCCGGATCTTTACCCAAATCCAACAGATGGTATCCCTGTTGATAAGCAAAATACCATCTAAGTAACACCGTTCTTTAACATTTTGACTCGCTCTGAATAAGCGTTAGAGCCACCACAACCTCATAGGAATATTGAGGTAGGGAATTTTATTACTTAAGGATTATAAACATGGAATATTCAAAAACTATCAAAATCACCTGGAAACCTGAGCACTTCGAATCTTACTTCTACCAAAAGATGTTTTCAGAAGGGGGCAATAATGGCTTTGCTAAATCACTCGGGATACACCCATCAACAGCGAGTCGGGATAAAACCAGAATATTTAAATTATCCGGTCAGGTCGTCTCAGAATACGGTTTGCCGAGGCATGTAGTCAGTATGTCTGATTCATCGATACAGGAAGTTGTTATTACGAATATATCAGGCGACGAAATACGTAAGCTGATAGATATGCTAGAGCGCTTAAGATTGCCAAAAAAAGAAGCTTCAAGGTTAAAAAACGATGAAGCCTCTAAATGTCATGCCGAACGTTGTGTTTGATTAGTATTTCAAGGAGAAGGAAAAACGCAAATTTCCCTTTATTTTCTTTCAATTTCATCGAGTTCATTATGCCAAAAAAACGACGATTTATCAATAAAAACCATGAAGAAAGAGTGTATCTAGATAGCCCAGATGGGCTATTGGTTGCTGCATCGAAGAGTAAAGATTTTGCCCGGCGATTTATATCAAAGTTCAAGAAGTTACAAGGAGATAAAAATGGCTGCAATAGTCACCAGTCTTGATGATTACAGAGTTAAAAACGAAGTCAGGGAGAATACCGTGGCTGAGATTGAAAATGGGTATACCAGAATAGCGAATGAGCTACTTGAAGCGATAGCCGGTGCTGATTTAACTGTCAGGCAGATAAAAATCTTACTCACTATAGTCAGAAAAACTTATGGCTTCGGTAAAAAGCTTGATCGAATTATCAATACACAAATTGCAGAAATAACAAGTATACATCACACCCATGTTTGTAAAGCAAAAAATGAAATAATTTCAATGAATATCTTAATTCTGGAAAAGGGAAGGATAGGAATTAACAAAAAAATATTTGAGTGGAATTTCAATATTAGCCAAAATAGCTAAACATTAGCTAATTCAGCTAATGATAATAAATTAGCTGAGTCAGCTAAACACAAAAGAAATCTTTTAAAGAAAAAAGAAAATACTCCCCTAACCCCTAATGAGGGGAATGATAAGAAATTAATTTCTAACAATCGAAAAACAAAAATCCCCTATCAGGAAATCCTGCAAGTTTATAACGAGACGGTAGGTGACAGGTTACCCAATGCAGAATTACTGAACGATAAGCGTAAACGGGCTATCGGTAAATTCTGGAAAGAACTCAAAAATCCTTCGGTTGATGCTGCCAGAAACTATTTCGGGGTATTTCTTGAAACAGCAAACCATTGGCACTTCGGTGAAAATGACCGAGGTTGGCGAGCGAGTTTTGATTATCTGCTAAGGCCAAACACGGTAACAAAAACAAGGGAAGGTGCGTTATGATAAACCAGGTGCCCAATAACGGCCCTGCTGAGCAAAGTGTTATCGGTGGTTTGCTGATAGACCCGATGAGTGATAATGCCTTGAGGGTGTTTTCACTACTAAGCCCAGAAGACTTTTACGCCGTTCATCACAGATTAATTTATGCAGAAATACGCGCCATGAGCCGGAAACTTCAGGCTATCGGTATTATCACGGTGGATGAAGCATTATCTAAAAATGGAATGGCTCAAAAGGCTGGCGGCTTTGCTTATCTTGCTGAGATAGCAAAAAATATACCTAGTGCGGCAAACATAATCAGTGATGCAAAAAGTATCAAAGAGTGTGCGGCAGGTCGCTATATGGTGGAAAAAGCCATTGAAATTCAAAACTGTTTATTCAGCCTAATGCGCTAGGATTTGCTGATAAAATCGATATGATGCAATGTCTGGTGGATGATGCGGTAAAATTTAGTAGAGTTGGTCACAAGACAGGCTTTCGGCGGATTGATGATGTATTGGACGATGTGTTTACAGACATCTGCGATCGTCAAGACAATCCTGAAAAGTATTGCGGACTCAAAACGGGTTTTAATGATTTTGACAACTTACTGAAGCTTAAGCAAATTGTTAATGGTTCGCTATTTGTAATTGGAGCACGCCTTAAGATGGGTAAAACGACTGTACTTATTGAAATGGCGAAAAATGTGTCTAATCAAGGGAAAGCGGTGCTGTTGTTTAGTATGGAAATGACGGATTGCCAGTTAGCTGAGCGAACACTGAGCCAGCAATCCAATCTCAATTCAAATCGGTTTTATGAGAAACTGGAAGAGCATGAATGGGATGAGTTATGTAATGCGATTGGCAGACTCAAGCAATGTCCTAATATCTGGATTGATGATACGCCTGCCATGAGCTTGCACCACATACAGTCAGAATGCCGAAAAATAAAACGTAAAATAGGGGATATTGGGTTTATTGGTGTTGGTTATTTAACTCTTATGCAGACTGAGAAAGCTGACAGAAACGATTTGGCCTACGGAAATATCACCAAAGGGCTAAAAGTTTTGGCAAAAGAATTAAATACTGTCGTCGTGTTATTAACGCAATTAAACCGGAGTTTAGAGCAACGCATCAACAAAAGACCTGTGCCCAGTGACAGCCGAGATACAGGGCAAATTGAACAGGATTGCGATTATTGGTTAGGGATTCATCGGGAATCTGTTTATGACACGGAAGCAGATAAGACATTGACAGAATTAATCTTGCGGTTAAACCGGCATGGGAAAACGGGCACGGTTTATGTCGACCAAAAAGGACTGTGTGTTTTCTCTGTTGACCAGCATTTAGCCGCAGCAAAAAGCCAGCCTAAAAAAGAACCTAAGCGTTATTCAGACAAGAAGTTTTAATCAGGACACCCCAATGAAATACCTTATCAAAGCAACCATTGTTAAAAATGGTGGCGCACCTGTGTATTGGCAGCGTTATAGTGACAGGAAACTCTCAAAACAGGATTGTCTGAAAATGTTATCAGAGACATCAATCTTCAGAATGCAATTCGGGGAGATTAATTATCACTGGACGGTTGACAGAGTCAGTGTGGGAAAGCGTGACAAATTACCCCAGGTGTCAATAGAAAATTTTACCTGTCATCCGCTAAACCCCACCCAAATTAAATAGGCAAAAATATGCATATTCAAAACATGGCAAATCGCCGTGAGGGACTTCTTTGTGCCCAAAGTGAGGACCTGGATGTCTTTAATCTCCGAAAAGCTGTTATTTCTGGTAACTGGTCAGCTATTAATAACGGTCTCTGCACACTAACCGATTTAGGACTGAAGCATAATGGAAATGGGGTAGTTTGGCTTAACTCTGGTGTTTCCGTTCATGAATCAGATAGCGATACTGAATTCACCGGAGGATATAAAAAATCTTATGAGTATCAAGCATCGTTATGCCCACCTAATGAATTAATATATAAAGATAATAACCCATTTGTGCAGTATACAAAACAACCAATGAAAGCGTTTAAACATATTCTCGTCGATGGTGAATACCGTTATGTTTATGAAGACCATATCCACTTTTTGACGAAAAAGCGCCAACGGATAGCAAGTAAACAGTTAACCGGTTATACCGCTAAAGCAGTGGATATGAGAGAGATTAAATGATGGAAGAAAAGCTACTATTCCACGAATCAACCAGGCAGTCAGTCTGGCAAACCCTCAAAGCAGTCCTAGCAACAAAACAACCGCATCAACTCATCATCAAGTCTTACAGGGAAAGCCGTTCACTCTCTCAAAACTCACTTAGGGGAGATAAGCAAATATTTGTGTGCTAATGGCGCTCACTTCACACCTGAGCAAGTGAAGGAAATGCTTAAGCACACATTT
>JBDPYZ010000012.1:0-81736 GCA_047291315.1 Candidatus Phloeobacter fragariae
CTTTATCTATCTCAGTATTTAACGGGTTTTGCTCTAATTTATAGTCCAAATGGTAAGATTTAAGCCATCCGTTAGCGAGATCAGCAATATGGGGTTCGACAGATTTTAATTTAGCCATGTTTCTTTTTCCGCATATAAATTCTAGGATATTCGGCGTACGATAGTCTATACGGCGTGTTGTCAATTTGTTACTTTAAGGAACGTGTGAACAGTACCCGCTATGTAGGATTCAGCCCTACCCATGTAAGCGGTGATATAATCCGGTCTTTTCTTCCAGTTTTTAGCTATCATCCGGCATGAAATATGATGCTGATAATGTAAGCAAATAATGTTATATCCATCGATGTCATATTTTTTTAATCCTGCTACCGCCTTATCAACGATTTCGCCTTCCTCATCACTTAGCCAGGGCCTGTCATCCTCGAATTTAGACGGGAAAACATGAGACATACCTTTGTACTCTGTTCCAATTCTGCTCATGCTCCAGTTTCCCCATGCTTTCAGTAAATCTTTTACGTGCCTACTCATCTCCCCTCCGGCAAAATATGAATTGAGGCATGGTCTAGATGCCCTGCGTTGAATGTTAGTGATGGTTTAATGTGTGGGCACTATTGTTCGCCCATTCGGAACGTAATGCCGGCCTGGTACCAGTCCGGTAAGGAAAACTCAATGCGGCCTGAAAAACCTTGCAAACGCATGACTTTCATGCGTTTGAGCTCGCTTTTCATCTGACAGTAGATTTCATCTATCTCACCTGACTTGAGTTTGATAGGTGTATTGGCCAGCATGGCTATTTGGGCAATTGTCATCTCACCGTAGGTTATCTCTGCATGAGCGGTAAACTCGTAAGGGTCTTCACTTAACTTACGATGACAACCTATGCAGTGGGAGAAACTATTACAGGGGTGATAACGGGTGGATTTGTGTCGTCTTGATTTGAAATGTGAGCAGTGTAGTTTAGCGCGTTCGTTCTGAAAATATCGTCCGCAATAATCGCATATCCAGTTTGTTCTTTCGCGGACTAATTCAGAGAACACGGCATCGTATTTATCTCTTTTTAGTGCCATTTAATTTTCCTGCTCCTGTTTTAATTTCATATACTCAGAACTTTCAGGTATTGTCACGAAACAACCTATCCCAATAGCCCAATACTCCATTCTTTGCATAAAAATATGCATCTCTCCTGTATCGATTTTAGATGTCCTCCTGAGCACTCTGACACGCTCTGGCTCCTGTGTGGTCACATCAATACGCTCGACCACTTCATAGCCAAGAAATGTGTGCTTAAGCATTTCCTTCACTTGCTCAGGTGTGAAGTGAGCGCCGTTAGCACACAAATACTTGCTTATCTCCCCTGTCCACAGGTGAAAAAGTGAGTTTTGAGAGAGTGAACGGATTTTCCTGTAAGGCTTGATGATGAGTTGATGCGGTTGTTTTGTTGCTAGAACGGCTTTGAGGGTTTGCCAGACTGATTGTTTAGTTGATTCGTGGAAGAGTAGCTTTTCTTCCATCATTTAATCTCTCTCATATCCACTGCTTTAGCGGTATAACCGGTTAACTGTTTACTTGCTATCCGTTGGCGCTTTTTCGTCAAAAAGTGGATATGATCTTCATAAACATAACGGTATTCACCATCGACGAGAATATGTTTAAACGCTTTCATTGGTTGTTTTGTATACTGCACAATTCTTTTTAACCTATTGTTTTTAATGATTTCTTTTGTGCGCAACTCCTTAATTATTCTTTCTTTACATCGGTAAATCCAAAAATCATTGAGCTTGCCGGTTATCTTTCTGGTACGTACTTTGATATAGCCAAGTCGCTTCATCAGCTTACTAAATTCAGCATTGTTTCGGATTAAATTCCCGATATATCGTAGCGGTTCAGCTTGCCAGTCTTTAGCCTCATAGATTTTTATCAATCCGCGATGGTAATATTTATTCAAAATCGTGTATTTATCGCCTTGCTTGGGATTGCGGTATAATATCCAATTATCAACCACTTCTTTCCGTGCTTGTTGGTCAATCAACAACGCGAAGGTAACCAAAGGTGAACCATCTTTGCGTTCAGTGAATTGTTGACTAACTTTGCAAATAATATTCAGTGCATAACTATCAATATCTTTGGGCTGCACAAATCCATAATAATCATTACTTTTCAATCTATTAGCTGTGCGCACCTCTGAATGATAATCATAAGATTGCTTATCCTGACCTGTCAGTCCGATATCGCTATCTGCCTCATGAACGGAAACACCAGAGTTAAGCCAAACTACCCCATTTCCATTATGCTTCAGTCCTAAATCGGTTAGTGTGCAGAGACCGTTATTAATAGCTGACCAGTTACCAGAAATAACCGCTTTTCGGAGATTAAAGACATCCAGGTCCTCACTTTGGGCACAAAGAAGTCCCTCACGGCGATTTGCCATGTTTTGAATATGCATATTTTTGCCTATTTAATTTGGGTGGGGTTTAGCGGATGACAGGTAAAATTTTCTATTGACACCTGGGGTAATTTGTCACGCTTTCCAACACTGACGCTGTCAACCGTCCAGTGATAATTAATCTCCCCGAATTGCATTCTGAAGATTGATGTCTCTGATAACATTTTCAGACAATCCTGTTTTGAGAGTTTCCTGTCACTATAACGTTGCCAACACACAGGTGCGCCACCATTTTTAACAATGGTTGCTTTGATAAGGTATTTCATTGGGGTGTCCTGATTAAAACTTCTTGTCTGAATAACGCTTAGGTTCTTTTTTAGGCTGGCTTTTTGCTGCGGCTAAATGCTGGTCAACAGGGAAAACACACAGTCCTTTTTGGTCGACATAAACCGTGCCCGTTTTCCCATGCCGGTTTAACCGCAAGATTAATTCTGTCAATGTCTTATCTGCTTCCGTGTCATAAACAGATTCCCGATGAATCCCTAACCAATAATCGCAATCCTGTTCAATTTGCCCTGTATCTCGGCTGTCACTGGGCACAGGTCTTTTGTTGATGCGTTGCTCTAAACTCCGGTTTAATTGCGTTAATAACACGACGACAGTATTTAATTCTTTTGCCAAAACTTTTAGCCCTTTGGTGATATTTCCGTAGGCCAAATCGTTTCTGTCAGCTTTCTCAGTCTGCATAAGAGTTAAATAATCAACGCCAATAAACCCAATATCCCCTATTTTACGTTTTATTTTTCGGCATTCTGACTGTATGTGGTGCAAGCTCATGGCAGGCGTATCATCAATCCAGATATTAGGACATTGCTTGAGTCTGCCAATCGCATTACACAGCTCATCCCATTCGTGCTCTTCGAGTTTCTCATAAAACCGATTAGAGTTGAGATTGGATTGTTGGCTTAACGTTCGCTCCGCTAACTGGCTATCCGTCATTTCCATACTAAATAACAACACCGCTTTTTCTTGATTGGAGACGTTCTTAGCCATTTCAGTCAACATGGTGGTTTTCCCCATCTTGGGGCGAGCACCAATCACAAATAGCGAACCATTGACGATTTGCTTAGGCTTCAGTAAGTCGTCAAAGTCCCTAAATCCTGTTTTGAGTCCGCAGTTCTTCTCAGGATTGTCCTGACGGTCACAAATGTCTGTAAACACATCATCCAGTACATCATCAATCCTGCGGAGTCCTGTCTTATAACCGACTCTACTGAATTTTACCGCATCATCGACCAGGCGTTTCGCCATATCGATTTTATCAGTAAACCCTAGCGCATTAGGCTGAATAAACAGTTTTTGAATCTCAATGGCTTTTTCCACCGTATAGCGACCTGCAGCACACTCTTTGATACTTTTTGCATAACTGATTATGTTTGCCGCACTGGGTATATTTTTTGCTATCTCAGCAAGATAAGCAAAGCCGCCAGCCTTTTGAGCCATTCCATTTTTAGATAATGCTTCATCCACCGTGATAATATCGATAGCCTGAAGTTTCCGGCTCATGGCGCGTATTTCTGCATAAATCAATCTGTGGTGAGCGGCGTAAAAGTCTTCTGGGCTTAGTAGTGAAAACACCCTCAAGGCATTATCGCTCATCGGGTCTATCAGCAAACCACCGATAACACTTTGCTCAGCAGGGAGGTTATTAGGTACCTGGTTTATCATAACGCACCCTCCCTTGTTTTTGTTACCGTGTCGGGTCTTAGCAGATAATCAAGACTTGCTCGCCAACCTCGGTCATTTTCACCGAAGTACCACGGATTAGCGGTTTCAACAAATACTTCAAAATAATTTTTGGCTGCATCAACCGAGGGATTTTTGAGTTCTTTCCAGAATTTACCAATAGCCCGTTTACGTTTGTCATTCAGTGATTCAGCATTGGGTAACTTGTTACCTACCGTCTCGTTGTAAACCTGTAGAATTTCTTGATAAGGGATTTTGGTTTTTCGATTATTAGAAATTAATTTCTCATCATTCCCCTCATGAGGGGTTAGGGGAGTATTTTCTTTTTTCTTTAAAAGATTTCTTTTGTGTGTCTTCAATCTAGAGACATCATCTGTCTCCAACTTAGAGACATTTTTTGTCTTCAAATTAGAGACACTGTCTCTAGATTGATTAATCCAATCTGAAACCGTCTTATTTACGCCTATTTTATTACCCTCAAAAATTAAATAACGCATTGTAATCAATTCATTTTTTGCTTTATTCACATTCTGTCTTGATAAGCAAGTGACTTCTGCAATTTGCGAATCAGAAATACGATCAACCTTTTTGCCAAAACCGTATGTTTTTCTGACAATTGCCAACATAACTTTTAGTTGTCTGGCTGTAAGATCTGAACTGGCCAAAGACTCCAGTAACTCATTAGCTATTCTGGTATACCCATTTTCAATCTCAGCCACGGCATTCTCCCTGACTTCATTTTTAACTCTGTAATCATCAAGACTGGTGACTATTGCAGCCATTTTTATCTCCTTGTAACTTCCTGAACTCTGATATAAATCGACGGGCGAAATCTTTACTCTTCGATGCAGCAACCAGTAACCCCTCTGGGCTATCTGGATATAATTTTTCTTCACCGTTTTTATTGATAAATCGGCGCTTTTTTGGCATAATGACCTCGATGAAATTGAAAGTAAAAAAGGGAAATTTGCAGTTTCCCTTCTCATTAAACTTCCTGAAATCTTAATCAAATACAACATTCGACATGACATTCTAAAGCTTCATCGTTTTTTAACCTTGAAGCTTCTTTTTTTGGCAATCTAAGATGCTCTAGCATGTCAATCAGTTTGCGTATTTCTTCACCTGAGATATTTGTAATAACAACTTCCTGTGTCGATGAATCAGGCACATTCACCACATGCCTTGGCAAGCCGTATTCTGAAACAACCTGACAGGCTAATTTAAATATTCTGGTTTTATCCCGACTCGCTGTTGATGGGTGAATCCCTAGTGATTTGGCAAACCCGTTATTACCGCCTTCCGAAGCCATCTTCTGGTAGAAGTAAGATTCTAAATGCTCAGGTTTGCAGGTGATTTTGATAGTATTTGAATATTCCATCTTTATACTCCTTAAGTAATAAAATTCCCTACCTCGATATTTCTATGAGGTTGTGGTGGCTCTAACGCTTATTCAGAGCGAGTCAAAATGTTAAAGAACGGTGTTACTTAGATGGCATTTTGCTTATCAGCAGGGATGCCATCTGTTGGGTTTGGGTAAATGTCAGGGCGTAACTCGTGGGGAGTGATCTGCCACTCTAAAACTTTAGCCATTGAAAAAACGCATTCAGCAGGAACACGATTTTTAAACCAAATACTAATTGTCTGAGGACGTTTACCCAATTTACGACCTAACTCAGACTGAGTCGTGATAGCAAATATTTTATTTTGTAGATCTATATCCATACGAACTCCTCCAATTAGCTTTTATGATATTACAGATTTAATTTCAAATTATATTTGCAATGTTAATAACAAAAAAATTTTGTATGCTTTAATAGTAATAATTATTTAATGGATAAAAGTATGAGTTTTCCTAAAAGACTTCAGCAAGTGTTAGATGAGCTAGGCTGGAATCAATCAGAACTGGCCCGTAGAATGGGAGTTAAGCCCCAATCTGTTCAAGGTTGGTTAAAAAATGTAATACCCAGAATGGATAAGCTTAAGAAATTATCTGAAGTAACAAGAAGACCTGTAGATTGGTTTTTCTCCGATAAATTAACAAATCAAGAAAATAAAAGTCATGAAACTTTTTCTATGAAAAAAAACGCACTTACGGAAAAGCAAAAGATGATATTACAATTATTTGAATCCCTTCCTGAAAGTGATGTTGATTTGATTCTAAAAGAACTAGAAATGAAAAAAAGTTTTTATGAAAAGAAAATAGCAGAACTTTTAAAACAAAAAAGAATATAGTCTAAACTCTTTCATCCCCTCTTTTTTAAATTTTTAAATTTTATTTATAAACAAATCAAATTCACACGCCCATAATTACAAATTAAATTATAAAATTTATTAACAATTTAAATTTTAATTTGTAGATTATATTCCATCAACTCACTGTAACAGGCAAACGCCAAGACAATACCACGAGTTATCTGAAACTTTGCCAGACGTTGCTAAGTAACCAGCCTGAGGCATATGAACATGAAGGCAAGTGCAGTCAGCAGTAACTAAGTCATTTCGCTCTTTAACATATTGGAATCACCGCTCTGAATAAGCTTTAGAGCAACACCACCAAGTTAGTTTTGGGGTGTGTGAATATAACAAAACAGTTAAATATCGTTTCTACACCAGGGAATAAATAGACTGTGAACATTAACCGTAAGTATTCGGCACACACCACTAAAACTTATTTAGGAGGAACAAAATGGCAACCATTATCTTTAAACCTAAAAAAGACAATGCTAAATCTCGTCGCCTGGCAAAACAAATGGCATTCTGGGATAAAAAACGCGCTGAATACGAAGCAAAACCTAAGCCCCGTTCTACAGAACAAATACTTGATTCCATATTTAACAAGCAAGATGAGACCGTTAATACTATTGCATCACTCACTCTCAATCTAAAAGACAAAAAGCCTCAGCCTTCATTTGATAACTGTTGCTTACCTAATACTTATCTCTATTCTGTAAGAAAATACTCAAACACAAGCAAATCAAATATCATACATACGAAATAATTTGATAGTCTTTGCAGCAATACTATCCTAAACTTAATCCTAAGTTTTAGATAATAGTTATCCCTCCCGATGGGCTGGGTATTTAAAAATCTCCCAATTTCAGGGAGGCCAGGTTGTTAAAGAGCGGTTTTTTATTCCTCTTTATTTTTCACTAAATCTTCAAAAGGAATGTCTAGCAATTTGTTTATTTGTGCGTACCTTGAAGGCGGTATGTATCCTTTATATATCCATTGTCTAATGGCCTGATCGCTAATATTAAGCAATTTTGCCAATGCAGGAACTCCACCTGCTTTCTCAATGGTCGCTTTCAATGCTTCCATATTTATACCCTTGCGCTTACTTAATAACAAGTAAAATACAAGATTTTCTTTTTATAAGCAAGTTTTACTTGCTGGAAATAATAAAAGTAACGCTTGTATAATTAGGATATGAAAACTATGCATGAAAGAATAAAGCAAGCAAGACTTGCAAAAAAAATGACTCAAGCTGAACTTGCTGAAAAGCTCAGTGTTACCCCTCAATCCGTTCAACAGTGGGAAACGAGCACAGAACCTAAAAAAAATAGATTAATGAAAATAGCTGATGTACTTGATATTGATGTGAATTGGCTTTTGTTTGGAGAGAAAAAAAACAAAGATGGCCGTTTAAAAAATGAAATGAATTTTCGGGAAATATCAGAATGGGATAAATCAACGCCTTTAGAAGATGATGAAGTCGAAATTCCTTTTTATAAAAGTATTGAGTTAGCCGCAGGTAGCGGATGTAACGAAAATAAGGATTACAATGGTTTTAAGCTCCGTTATTCTCGATCAACATTGCGCAGATATGGAATATCTTCCAAAAGTGTTTACGCATTTACTGTTCACGGCAATAGCATGGAACCAGTAATACCTAATGGAGCAACAGTATTTGTTAATTGCTGCGATAACTCAATAGTAGATGGTGGTATTTATTTTATTGAGCAAGACGATTTATTTAGAATAAAAATTTTATTAAGGCAACCAGGAAAAAAAGTAATTATACGAAGTTTTAATTCCATTGAATACCCAGATGAGATCGCTAATTTAGATACAGTTAAGGTTATAGGCAGAGTTTTTAATGCATCTGTAATGTTTTTGTAAAAGTAGCCAAATCACTTTCCACGTAATATAGCCTTCATATTGAGGGCAGATTTAATATTTCTTTTCATATAAAACTCCATTTTAAAACAGTTAATTAAATCCAAAAATCAACTTTAATCTTGCTTTAAACAAGATTAACTTGCTTTAATAAAGTAATTCTTGTATTATTACCCCATCAACTCACTGTAACAGGCAAACGCCAAGACAATACCACGAGTTATCTTAAGCCTAGCCAGACGTTGCTAAGTAGCCAGCCTGAGGCGTATGAATATCAAGGCAAGTGACGACAGTTAAGCAGTACCGCTCTTTAAGACCATATCGCTGAAAAAGCGAACAACCTACAACAGTAGGTTTTGGGGTGTGTGAAAAACACAAATCATCGTTGAATCTCGTTTCTATACCACCAGGTAAATTTTGACTTTGATACCTATCCGGTTATCTCCGGCACACACCACCAAAACCCATTGTCAGGAGGTAAATATGTGTAACTTTCACGGTTATAATAATGCTCGTAGTCGCAGAAATGAACACAGAAGAGCCAAGCAAGCAGCCTATAATCGTAATAAAGAACTCAATCTAGCATTGAAAGCTGCGTTAAATCCAGTCAAACCCTCTAAGCAACAAACAACACCAAACACTGAGCGCCCTATCCTTTCACTGAAAAGAAAAGAAAAAGTATTACATCGCGTTAAGACAGCCTTACTGTATAGCCGAGTTAAAGTTTATGACTCATTTGATAATTGCTGCTTGCCAAAAGTGGCTTTGTATTCAGTAAAGACAAATCGTTGTCGTTCTATTCTGATATCTGGGGAAGTGACAGCAAAATTTTGAAGTAACTAATTAATAGGTTACTCATTAACTTAACAAAATAATTGAAAGGATGGATCAATGATAGAGCTGTTAAATTGTGGTTTCTTTTCTTATGGCAAAGACGATACTAAGGAAAATCGAGATTCTATTTTACCTCCTTTAAAAATAGATAATAGTTATATCTTTGCCATAGCTGATGGTGTTGGTTCATATAAAGGTGCTAAATTAGCTTCTCAAATATCCATTAATCACCTATCAAAAATGAGATTTTTAAAATATCAGATAAAAATCCTGATTTATATCATTCTGCAACAACCCTAACTTTTTGTTATGTTAACAATGATAATGTCCACATAGGCCATATTGGTGATACAAGAGTCTATGTAAAAAATAAAAATAAACTAATCCAATTATCTAAAGACCATACAATACATCAAAGTCTATTAGATGAAGAAATATATACAAAAAAAGAGTTAAAAAATATTAAAAGAAAAAATAAACTCATAACGGCTATATCAAGAGTCGTTGAACTTCAATACCAGAAGCTATGTTATTCTGTTTCTGAACTTACTGAAAATGATGGGATTTTGAATTTTTACATCATGTCAGATGATGCTCATCATTTTTGGGAAAAACGCCCAAAATTCTCTATCGAAACACTAAAAAACCCTATACGCTTTGCTTCCAGCTTACAAAGAAGAATAAATAAAAATACTAGTATTGATGATTATTCTCTAATTGCGGTAATTTTCTTAGTCAAATAACAGGTTGCTTAAAGCTTTATCGAATATTACGTAAAATATCCTCCTTATGATAAGGAGGATGACATTACGTTCATTTCATTAACAACTTTATTTCACTTCAACCCCACAGTCAGTTTCAGGATGTGTGAATGCGGCTATGCGCTCGCGGGACAGTCACCGCTATATAATAATCTAACTTTTAGCTGGATATAGTAGTTTGATTGTATTTACCCGTCCGTCATGACTGTAATCGAACACTGGGAGGCACCCAGCACACATCACTAAAATTTATTTGTATTTAGGAGGAATATACATCATGAAACTAGACAATCCACTCATTGTAACCGAAAAACACCCCAATATGGGTAACTTAGTTGGGGTTACTAATGGCAGTCATAATTTCTCTAATTCACGTTATCTGATCAATCTTAAGATATGGGACGAAGAAGACCAGGAAACTAAAACGTTAAAAAAATTAATTCAGTATTTAACAGCAGAAAACAAATACCTGAAAACAGAAAATCGAAAACTCATGAAGATACATCAGGAAATTGGCGGGCTGTGCAAGACCTGAACCTGCAATCGAGGGATTAGAATAATTTTAGTATTGCTGTTGCAGCACTAATAGTTAAAACTATCACGCCCCCAAGTTTTAAAAGCAGTCCAGTAGCAATATGTTCGACATCTTTACGAATTAAGGCTATCTGAGCATCAGTTTTTTCAAAACGCGCTTGTATCTGGGCTTCGTTCTTCTCAAAGCGAGCAGCCATATCTTTACGAACATCAGCGATTTCAGCAGATAAGTCTTTACGAACGTCTGTTATTTGTGCAGTTAAGTCTTTACGAACATCTGTTATTTGTGCGGTTAAATCTTTACGAACATCATCTAAATCTCGTTTAGTCGCTACATCAACCGCCTCGTGTGATTCACGGACAGCTAAAGAAATCGCTTTAGCCTGCTCTTTAGGTAAACCAGCGCCTTCAAGCGTTTCGACAAATTTTAATGTATCAAATGCAACCTGAGCCATAGGGATAATCCTCCTGTTTTAATAAGTATAACGGGTTTAGGGTTCAATCAGCAAAATTTTTCACGTTAATACCTTAATTCGTTTAATTACGGAGAAATATTTTTATGTCTAAATTAGTTGTTATTGAAAATACCGTTGTTCGTCAAGACGCTTTCGGGCGTTATTGTCTGAATGATTTACATCGTGTCGCCGTTACACAAGGTAAAGCGACAGAGTCGCAACGGCCATCAAACTTTCTACGAGGTGATGGAATAGCTTCATTTGTACAATACTTAAGCAATGCTCAAAAAAGAGCTTCGGTTAATGTTGTTAAAGGTGGATTTGAATCAGGGACTTGGGCAGATGAACTCGTTGCCATTAGATATGCGGCATGGATCGAGCCTACATTTGAAGTTCAGGTTTATGAACAGTTTCGAGATTCAGTAAAAACCAACAATGGTTCTTTAACCGATAAAGTACAAGCTGGCTTAGCCATGATCGCTTTTTACAAGCAGGAACTACGCATCGCCCCTTCTGGTCTAGTGGGTGCAATGAAAAAACTGCAATTACACCAGAGGGGAGCTTAACAGGTTCAAGCGAAGTGACACATTCTTTTACAGAGCTTTTACAATTACATGGTAAACCTTACAGCCCACCATCTGGCTTTAAACGTTTGCAACTATTAGGCATTGTTGAGCGTAAATCACGTCCAAGTAGCAAACATCCTGACAAAGAAAAACTATTCTGATCACTGACGGAAAAGGGATTACAGTTTGGCAAAAATCTCACTGACCCTAATAATCTCCGTCAGACTCAACCCCACTTTTACGATAACCAATTCCCGCGATTATTAAATGTAATAATGATGAACGGGATCGCAGCAGCATAACAAATACCCATTGACGAAAGAAGAAATCATGAGCTATACATCTGATAAATCAGGTGTCGGGTTTCACAGCTCGCTGTAACTACAAAGGCGCATAGCACGCCGAGAGCGTGTTTTTTTATGTGTTAGTCTGCCATATCAGAAAATCAATGGTGGGCTGGATGGGGGAGCCGAAAGGCTCGCCGGGTCCTTTGTAGCCGGTACTGTGAACCCTGTTCAGTTCGCCGCCAGTAAGTTTCACAGCTTCGGTGGTGATTATCCTAACTCTACAAAGGTAATCATTACTATGAATACTTTAATTTTCCGTAATGCCGTTCTTGAAACCATTTCCCACAATGGGCAAATCTGATTTACTTCTGCTGAGCTTGCAAGAGCTTTACAATACTCAAGTACTAAATCTGTTAGCAATCTTTACAATCAAAATTCTGATGAATTTTCTGTAGGAATGACCGAGGTCATCGATTCAGTGACCTCCAGAAAATCAATAGGTTACGGAATATTGCAGACTAAAACTCGGATTTTCTCTCTAAGAGGTGCACATCTAATTGCTATGTTTGCCAATACGCCAGTAGCGAAAGAGTTCAGAAAATGGGTACTGAATATTCTCGATAACCAAACAGCTAACCCTAAATACCAACCCCACCCTGAAGCGCACGAAAAGTTCAGTAATAAAGATACGCAAAATCTCGCCCGTATCATTGCACTCATGACGCAAAACTTTCGTTTCAGAGATACATGGAATAATGCTATCTGGTATGCATTAAGAGAAGTCACAGGCATTCCCTCACCTTATCCGATAGAAGTACGGTTAGTACCTTCCATCGCTTCGGAATGTGAGCGTATCTGGCACGTAACGGAAGAGCTTCAAGATAAAATAGCTGATGCAGAAAAAACAGCGATTAAACGGATTATTCGCAAACGTGAAAATGCTGACAGGGTGATTTCAGAGATAGATAACCTGTTATCTCAGGCTGCAAATGATAACCAGCTAATGATAAACGGCGCCCTTTCCCGCTGGCACAGAGCGGAATTGACCCACTTCCTCCAACGTAACTAAATAATCCTAACCCCCCTTTTTACAGGAGCAATCATTCATCAATTTAACTATTGAGGACTATCCTTATGTCAAATTTAATGAACATACCAAATAAAAATTTTCCTATTATCGCTAGTGTTGAAATTCACACTGACGAAAATGGCCGTTTTAACCTAAACTCATTACATAAAGCTAGTGGTGAAGGTGAACATAAACGCCCTTCCAAATGGCTTGCTACTATTCAAGCTAAAGAATTAATTGCAGAATTAGAAGCTAACTTATTGAAAAACAACCAAAGCCCGAATTCGGGCTCTGCTCATAAAGTACTCAATACCGTTAATGGCGGTTCATCACCAGGCACTTTTGCTCATGAACTTTTAGCCATCGAGTATGCTGGGTGGATTTCACCTAAGTTCAGATTGATGGTTAACCAGATTTTCATTCATTACCGAACGGGTAAATTAGCCCTCAATGACCCAACAACTTTAGGCTTACCTAATTTTCTTGACCCTGCTGAATCTGCAATTGCATGGGCTGAGCAGCATAAAAAAGTTCAATTGTTAGATGTACAGCTTCAGCAACTTGAAACCGAAATCGATAGTTTGAAAAACCTGTTCCAGGTGGGCATGTCACCTGTCCAGTTTTGCAAACAGCTTAATGGCGTAAACATTAATCAAGTCAACCTTTTTCTACAGGAGCGTCATTTTCTCTACGATGCAGAAAAGGATATCTACAAGTCTCATCTATGGCGTGTCCATGCTTATGCACGAGATAAATATCTAACCGAATCATCCTACATTGTGACAACCGATTTCGGACAACGTCAGTGTTACAAAATCGTTCTGTTAAAAAATGGGGCTTCATGGCTATATCGACAATACCTAAAGAGTAGGCTACCGATGAAGAAAGACTGGAACGGTGAATTCACCCACGACAAATATAGTCAGGTGGCATAAGATGACGATGAATCAGGATGTTATTATTGCCCGTATCATCGCCGCATCTAAAGACATTTTTACCTGCGAAAAAGCCATCGTGACGCTGAAAGATATTTATCATTCGGCCATACGCCAGTATTTGATTAAAAATGGTGACCCAGGAGCGAGTTGTGGTTCACTTAGTCCAGAAAAACCGGAATACGAAGGGGTCATCAAGCATACAAAGCCCCACTATAGGGCGTTAATGAAGAAAAAACGTGAACTATATAACGCCCATCGTCGCCATCGTAGGGCAATAAAGGCACTACTCAAATATCAATCAAAGAAAGCTGACGAATAAAGACAGTATCCTACAAATCAATCACATCTGAATATCAATAACTTAAGAGCTAACAATATGAACCAGCTTAAACAGCAGGAGATTCGCTATCGTTTAAATAGTGACAGCTTCTCTAAAAAAGGAGCCCTAAAAATTATCCCCACCTTGCTAATAATTTTGTTGGCAAGCCTCGTTTTACTGTTAGCAAGATAGGAGGCCACATGAATCCTTACGCAATGCAAGATTATTGGTACGAACAACAACAAGAAGTTGCTTATTGGGAAGACAGACTGGATGAACAAATCAGCGAACTTGTCCAGCCTGTCTATGACTGCCTTCCTTCCTCAATCATGAGGAAACTCAATAATGAGGATTGGGACGATATCTGGAAGGCGCTGTTTAACCATTTGAAAAGTGAGCACATACATCTGTACGAAGCTCTTCAAGCACCTAAGAGGAAATATCTATGAGCAGCGCAGAGCACACCGAAAAAGAAAAAAGTTTTCAACAACAAGTTTGGGAAACGCTTTCTGCGATTAACGTTAACGAAAAGATAGAAAAGAAAAACGGCCTCTCTTATCTTTCATGGGCTTGGGCGTGGGGCGTATTAATGGCGCACTACCCAGAATCCTATTATGTCATTGATGACGTCAGCTATAACAATGATGGCAGTGCCATGGTGTCATTAACGCTCACAATCAAACAGAGTGATAACGAATTTTCCCGCAAAATGTGGCTGCCCATTATGGATTACAGAAATCAGGCCATTTCTAATCCTAACTCGGTTGACATCAATAAAACCCTCATGCGCTGTTTGACGAAAGCCATTTCGATGTTTGGACTAGGGTTTTACATCTATGCGGGTGAAGATTTGCCTGAACCAGAAAAAATTGTGATACAGAAAGAAAAAGCACAGCAAAAAGCCCGTTATGACCAGTTAATCAAGGAATTAAAAACGGCGGCACAAGACGGGGTTGAATCAATGAAATCGTATTGGCAACAGTTAACACCAGAGGAAACGGAAATCATTGGTGAAAAAAACAAGATGGATATTTATCACAACATCGCAATGAAAAATGAGGCTAATCATGAAACAAAGAACAGACGAGTGGTTTCAGGTAAGACTGGGGAAGGTCACCGCCAGCAATTTACACAAAGTGTTATCCAAAGGCAAGGGAACAACACAACGAAACTACCTCATGCAGTTAGTCTGTGAAACCCTTACCGGACAAAGGGAAGAAATAAAAACCAATAATGCCATTGAACGGGGTATCGCTCTTGAGCCTAAAGCCAGAGAACGATACTGCCTCAATGAGTTTGATGTCACTGTCACTGAAACCGGTTTTGTTCCGCATCCCACCATCGAAGGCTTCGGTGCTAGTCCTGACGGTTTAGTTAATGATGATGGACTTATCGAAATAAAATGTCCCAACACCACCACCCATATCGAAACCATTATCACAGGTAAACCCAAGTACGAATATCTGTTACAAATGCATGGGCAAATGATGTGTACAGACAGAAACTGGTGCGATTTTATCAGCTATGATGACAGACTCCCACCTAATCTTGCCTACTATAAAATCCGGATTATCAAGGATGACAAACTGGTTAACGAAATTGAACAGACCGTTCAAACATTTATTAACAAACTCAAAGCAGAAATCGAAAGAGTAAACTTTTGTCAACAAAAGGATAACAACACATGAACCACAACGTTATCTTTACCTATACAGAAGAATCCGCCCTTACCGCTTATCAGGGCGGTTTTATTAGTGAGACAGGCGCATATATCATCACTATCACCGAGGCTAAATTGACCCACAGTGATAATGGTGCTGAATTCATTGAATTCTCAGGTGAATCAGATGATGGCAGAAAAGTTAACTATCTGAGTATTTGCTGCAAGAAAAATGACGGTACAGTCAACCCTTTCGGTCAGAATATGGTTAATGCCATCATGGGATGTATCGGAATTCAGTACGTAACCTCCGTGACACACAACAATCATCTGGTTGCCCCAGAATTTCATGGCAAGAAAGTACGCCTTGTTTTACAGAAAGTCCTGAGAACCAAGAAAAACGGCAATGAAAGTTACAGTTTTGACATCCGTATGCCATTTGTTGCTAACACAGAACAAACACTTTTGGAGAAAGTTGAAAATAAACCCGCTCAGGCAGTTAAAAACCTATTAAACTATTTGAAAGACAAAGATGAACGTAAGCCAATAAATACATCAATTAATACTCAGCAACAAAACACTGAATTCAACCCTTTCCCATAACAGGAGAAACCATCATGTAGATACTAATCTTTGCCATACACCAGTCCTTACACTTAAAGTAACGTGGCCTGCTGAATCATGGCTACATGTATACGGTATCAGTCTACAATCGTTATTTGCTAACAGTAAAAGTATTCACTATAAATTATTCAATAAATCAATAACCGGAAAAACTGTATGAATAACATCCATGAATACAAAACAACGTTACATCATGTAAAAGCAGGGATGCAGGTTATTTATCATGGTGAAATGATGAAAATAATCAGGTTACGGGAGAAAAAATTAACAAACAAAGGATTGATATATCAATTTGATACCGAAGGAGAAAGCGGAACACTAATCGGGAATGGTGGCAATAAAATCACTGTGTTAGAAAAATAGACGACTTGCATAAAAGTAAAAGCTGGTATGTTTAACCCTTAACAGGAGATGAAGTAAAGTATCACCTGATACTCGCAGACCCACCCTGGCAATACCATAACAAAGCATCAAACGGCGCAACAGATAACTCCTAATACCACCCCCACTAAATCATATCCCTAACCTAATCAGGAACAAAGATAACCTTTCACTCTTCGTCATTGGTTTCTGTGTGGCAATTAAGCGCCTGAGAAGAGTGTAAATCTTTAATAGAGGTAAATAAACATGATTACTTTAACAGAATGGAACACTCGAAGGGACAGACCACGCAGAATGGATACCGTAAGAAACTGGGCAAGAAATGGACTTATACAGCCACCACCCATCAAGGACGGCAGAGAATACCTCGTTGAAGAATACGCCATCAAAATCAACAGTATTAGAGAAATCAGTAATAGTAATTTGTTACAAAGGATAGGTCATGCCCAGAATCAGAAGTCGTAAAAACAGAGATTTGCCCCCTAACCTCTACGAACGTAAAGGCTATTATACTTACAGAGACCCCCGTACTCGCAAAGAATATGGTTTAGGAAGAAATAAAACCTATTCTATCAATGAAGCAATTAATGCGAATCAGTTATTGCTCAGCAAAGAAAACACAAAATCGTTAACAGAAAGAATTGAGGGACATGGATCTGTCTCTTTCCATGAATTTTTAGATAGATATGACGAAATATTGAAAACAAGGGGATTAAGAGAAAAAACATTGAAAGATTATAAACAAAGAAAAAGAATAGGAGTAATTAGAAAGGGATTTCCAGATATACCGATACAAAACATAACAACAAAAAATATTGCTGATTTTCTTCACCCATTTATTCATGAAGGGAAAACTACAACTGCGAAATTATTTAGAAGTTTATTAAATGACTGTTTTAAAGAAACCATATCATTAGGTTTAACGCAATTAAATCCTGTTATATCAACAAAGACACCGAAAATTAAAATACAAAGATCAAGACTATCATTTGATGAGTTCATAGCAATTTTAAACTTGATAAATAATAATAATCATTGGTTAACTCGAGCAATGCAATTAGCTTTAGTTACTGGACAAAGAATATCTGATATATCAAAAATGAAATGGAAAGATATTCATGATGGGAGATTATGGATAGTTCAACAAAAAACAGGAGCAAAAATAGCGATACCTTTGACTATCGAAATAAAAAATATAAAATTATCTAATATATCAGAAGCAGAAGAAGTAACCTCTGAGTTTATTATCAATGATCGTCAGGGAAAAGTTTCAGTGAGAAAAATATCAAATGGATTTGCTAAATTGAGAAGGAAAACAAAATTAGAATGGGAAGGTGAGCCCCGTCTTTCCATGAAATCAGAAGCTTGGCAGCAAGGCTATATACTGAAAAAATGGGAAATGAATATATTCAGAAATTATTAGGCCATAATTCTGCAAGAATGACAGCAAAATACCAGGATGATAGAAAAAATGGTTGGATTGAACTATAATTAATAGTGATTGAATAGTTGTTAATAGTGTTAATGCGGTTATAATTTATTGTTTTATAAAATAAAACATATATTGTAACTAATAACTCATTAGTGGTATGATAGCGGATTATCCCCTTTATAGGGATAAATATCAATCACATCACCCATATTAAGTGAAGTCACATCAACTTCAATCGGAAGTGCGGCTGCATCTTGTATGGTATTAAAAAATGTTGGCGCAATTTTTCCACCCAAATAACTCCACCATTACGTTAATTAGGTACAAAAGGAATATCTTTGCCCATAAACCATATTACTGAGTTAGCTGCTGATTTCCGTGAAGAACCTGTACCAACAACATCGCCAATATAGGCTAATGGAAAACCTTTCTTACTCAATGTTTCAATTTGCTTAATTGGACCAATTACACCGAATTTATCGGGTATAATTCCATCATGGGCATTTTTAAGCATTGCTTGCGCATGCAGTGGAATATCCGGTCGTGACCAAGCATCTGGAGAGCCGGCGATAAATCATCAGTATTTGTTTCCCGCGTTACCTTAAAAACAGTTACAGTCAGTTTTTTTACCAATGCGGGTCGGGCAAAAAACCATTCTGCATTTGCCCATGAGCTTATAACTTGACACGCATATTGATTGCCCAAGTTTACTTTTTCTTCTATATCATAGAAGTTATCAAACATTAATAAAGTATGGGATAATGCTTTGGCTGCTATCGGTGCCAACTGTTCATCATCCAACGCATCAATTAATGAAGAGATATTATAGCCACCCTGCATAGTACCTAATAATTCTATTGCTTTTGCTGGTATAAACAAGGGAGAATACATTTTTCCTTTAGCGATAGCAGCTAAGAAGTCAGCTTTCACATAAGCAGCTTCATCAACACCAGGAGGAATACGATTACTTAACAGATCTAATAGAAAATTTTTCTCAGTTTCAGATGGTTTTTTTATTAATTCAACTAACTCAGCGATTTGGGTAACATTCAGTGGCTTGGGTTTTATTCCTTGCGCCGCACGTTCAGCTACGTGCTCACGGTACCCTTTTAGCATGACGTTCTCCTCAGTTGATTTTAATTTATATACCTGGCTGTCTACATTTCAAACAGAAAATGAAGTGCCTAGTCAGAGGAATTGGCTTAACATAATTTTACTTCCAATTATGCCCGGTATGAAACATCCAGAATAACAGTATTTAATTATACTGTTAATATATTTCACATACCGTCTACATTCTTTAGGTTCAATAAATATTGATGCGGCTTTTAGCATAATGTATTCACATTTTATGTAAAAAATTATCTATTAATAACAAAAAAAGTTTATTTTTTATAAAAATTTATAATAACTAGTTAGTTTTATTAAATAATTAACATTTCAATTGGATAGATATTATTCTTACTTTTCACTCAAAAAAATAGCTCCCTTATTAAATCAATATAGCTAATAAAAAATAATTCACTGATTTAATTAGAAAAAAACATTATATTAATGTTAATAATATACTCATATATGTACACATTAGAAAATTAATATTAAAATATTAATTACCATCCATCGCCTATAATTTTAACTATACTTTCTAGCCTAATTATCTTTTTCAAATTTATCATGTTGTACCGCATCCAGTTTACTATAAAGCGTATCCAGTTTTGTTTCTATCACTGTCTGCCCTCTCACGTAATCCTCATGTCGTACATACTGTATTGATAGTTATCCATTAAAAATAAAATTTTTATATATCAATTATTTATAAAAATATAGCTCATTTGATATACGTATTTATACGCAAAAAAAAACGATTTCACTCACTATAAATCAATCGCTTACAGCTCATAGTGAGTTCTAATTTTATCTAATTTTGGCTGAAATCTCAGTTCAAATTTACCCTCTTTTTTAATTCCAAAATCATCCGTTTAACCAGGAAAAATAGTTATGTCCAAAATTACCAAAACTGAATTAATGACTTTCAAAGCTTATGATTTAGGTATTGAGCTATAGGGAACACTTTATAATTAATACCGCAATTTTTTAGTTCATTATCTAATTGATCTGCTTAGATTTAAAAAAAATTATTCATCACACTATTTATTTTATCTGAAAAATATGGTTAGCATAGGAAGCTACTATTTCATTTTCCAAAATAATTTTACTTAAAAATAAAGGTATCTCATGAAAAAATTAAAAATAGGTGTATTTTTTGATGGTACAGGAAATAATGCATACAATACTAAAAAAGACATTCCTGAATCCGAAAAATATTTTACTAAAAGTACAAATAAACTAAACAAATATGAAACTGATGATCAAATTACTAATGATTCATTTTTAAAGCAATTAAATGAAGAGTTCAAGTTACCGAGAACCTATTCAAGTACCGAAAGAAGCAGTAATGATAGCGATTACACTAATATTTGGTATCTTTATCAAAGCTACAAAACGGGAAGTGTTAATGCAGATACTCATCAAATAAAAGTTTATGTCGAAGGTGTTGGAACAAGAAAAGGACATGATGACGATTACGTGACCATGGCTTTAGCATGGAGTCCATTTTTCTTTCTCCATAAAACTGGATGTCTTAACAAAGTTAATGATGCTATCAAACAAATAAGGGAAGAATTAAAAAGCTATTTTAAAAAATATCCTTCGTTAGTATTTGATGATATTGAATTCTGTATTTTTGGATTTAGTCGAGGAGCTACAACAGCACGCCACTTTTCAAATATGATAAAGAAAAAAAACAAAGATATTATTCATTTATTTAAAGAAATTTCCAATCATTATACAAGCATATCTCAAAAACCTACAGGATCTATTGAAATGCTTGGCATTTTTGATAGTGTTGCGGCCGTTTTAGCTTTATCTCAAGGTAGCTTTAATGTACATGATTCTAAAACAGGTAGTATCGATATCACCCTTAACAAGGACATGGCCAATTACATATTCCATATCACCGCTGGACATGAAATACGCTATAATTTTTCCCTTAACGGAACATCTCCAAACTATAATCATGAACTTAAATTTCCTGGTGTTCATTCTGATATAGGAGGTAGCTACCGTGACAAAACGGATGAACATTTTTTTCTGTCTCAACCTTTATATAGTGAAGTTCATGAAAGTATAAAAAATGAAGACACTGATTCATTTAAAAAAACAAAGGAAAAATTTGATGAACTAATGAAACATCCTCATTGGGGGAAAATTCTCTCTCTATGCGCTATTGAAATCAAAAGTTGGCAAAAAAAAATGAGTGGTCCTTTTGTTCTGTATGGTAATGCCATATTTATAAAACGTTATGATATTCGCACAGGAATAAATGTCATTGCATTTCAGACAATGCGGTATTATGCAAACAAAATTGGTCTTGCTTTTTCATCCTTAGAAGATACTGAATATTCAAGTATAGAGAGAATTCCAGACAATTTAAAAAAACTTAATGAAAATGCAAAATTACAAGTCGATAAAATGTTTAAAGGAGAAACTGTGGAAAGTTTAATTGACAACATTACCGCGGAATTAGGGAATAAATATATTCATTCTTCTCATTTTTGGGATGAGAACCCTTCAAAATATATAGCCTCACAACACAGTTTTTTAGATACAATAACACTGAATCTTTTACTAAGTAACCGTCCTACAGATGATGACATTCGAACAGAATTTGATTCTTACGGTAAGACTCTTGTAGAATAGCGGGTTTCAGGAAATCCTTGCTACTAAAATGGAAGCAGCAACAAGCGAACGAGTGTGAATAATAACTAGTAGTGGTAGGCTTCACCGGCAAAAACTGCTGCCTTCAAAGAAGCCTACATTACTGAATTCAACCGCATTGAAGCTCAACTGAGCAATTCTATCGCTGTAATCGGAACAACGAACAAGGTTATGCTCACCCTACTCCTTAATGGGGCACTCCTTATTCATGACAACGAATATGTTGCATCACTCGATACCCTATTCGAAATTGGCCATCGAGCGGGTTATATGATTATCCATAAAAGATGAGCTAATTAAAAAACTCTCTGAATAACTGACCAATTCCACTTAATAACATCAATACTCATTCATCAATTAACTTTGAGGAATACCCTTATGCAAAATTTAATTAACATCGAAACAAAAAACATCAATGGTGAATTAATCCAGACGGTTAATGCTCATGATTTGCATACTTTTTTGGATATTAAGTCTAAATTCAATAACTGGATTAAAAATCGAATTAAAGAATATAACTTTATAGAAAACTTAGACTTTATAACGCCTATAAAAAATTTAGTAGGCGGCGGTTCAAAAATTGACTATTACATCTCCCTCGATATGACGAAATAACTTTCGATGATCGAGCGTAACGAAACAGGCAAGCCAGTATTTTATTGAATGTGAAAGTAGAGCATTGTTTGAAAAATGGCTTAAATTCTATAAGGACGATAAATCCGGACAGGATGTATTGAAAAGAGCTAACAATGATATGAATTATTGTTATACAGCGATGGATTTGTGCTGGATTGCATAGAGAGTATCCAGAGAAAATATCGAAATTAAATTGCCACAATATAAACATTACTCAGATTTAAACAGTGATATTGCGTTTAATATTTTGGGCGATATCAAAATAAAATTAATCGAGCAGGGGTTTCTCCCTAAATAACCGGAGGAACTATATAAATAACATCCATGAATACAAAACAGCGTTACATCATGTAAAAGCAGGAATGCAGGTTATTAATCATGGTAATATGATGAAAATAGTTAGACTACGGGAGAAAAAATTAACAAACAAAGGATTGATATATTAATTTGATACCGAAGGAGAAAGCGGAAAACTAATCGGGAATGGTGGCAATAAAATCACTGGGTTAGAAAAAATAGACGACTTGCATAAAAGTAAAAGCTGGTATGCTTAACCCTTAACAGGAGATGAAATGAAATATGACCTGATACTCGCAGACCCACCCTGGCAATACCATAACAAAGCATCCAACGTCGCAGCACACAATCACTACAACACCACTGACTAGACTACCCATAGAAACAATCGTTAATGATAACTCGGGACTCTACATGTGGTACACGGGCAACTTTGTACTTGAAGCTATTCGATTAGCTGAAGCATGGGGATTTAAGGTAAAAACCATGAAAGGATTTACCTGGGTCAAGCTGAACAAATTAGCCAAAGGGCGGATCTCTAAAGCCATCAAAAGAGCTTAGCTGTCTGATGCTGATGACTTTCTGACACTACTCAATACTAAAACACGCATGAATGGTGGTAATTATACCCGCAGTAATTCAGAAGACTGTTTTCTTGCCACCAGTGGAAAGGGACTACAACGCAAGAACGCTTCCATCAAACAAGTTATCTACTCCTGTCTCGGAGAACATAGCCAGAAACCCAAAGAAGTCCATCACCGATTAGAGAAGCTCTACGGTGATGTAAGACGTATTGAGCTTTTTGCCCGTGACAAAATACAGGGCTGGGATCTGTGGGGCAATGAAGCAGCAGTAAATAGTATTGAATTTTTTTAATATTATAAGAGGAATGAATAATGCTTAATGACCCAATAGAAGAAAAATAAGTTTTAAATAGATTAAAACGCAGTAGATCAGCTTTATGGAGGCCCCATAAAAAATGTAAATTTCCTGAACCTGTTTTAAATTATCCTGCAAGATATAGATTATCTGCTATCAGGCATGGATAGAACGAGGGGGGAGGAGTTAATTAAATTTTAAGTTGATCAACATACCAAAGAATTTTATCTGCATATAGCTCATATGCCGCCCTTTGTTCGTCTATCCAATCATTTTTATGATATACGGCCATCACCCCACCTAACTCATGACCGAGCATTTTTTATGTTACGTGCGGTATTATTCCTTCACGTGATAGATTGGTTACTAGTGATCTTCTAAAATCATGAGTACGCCACTCAGGAATATCGATAATACCTCTTAGTTTTCGTATGTATAAGTTTGCTGATGATCTATCTATCGACTTATCTAATTTCTGCCCAGGAAACAAAACATCATTACCATAATTAATTAGTCTATCTATTAAAGTTTAACATGTGAAAATATGGGAAGTCTTATTACATTACCCATTTTGGAGGGTTTAGCTGAGGTTGTCCATATAAGGTCATCCATATTAAATTCGTTAATTGTTGCAAGTCTAAGCTCAGATAAACGAGGCCCCTCCCACAATAATAACAATTGATATAATACTTTATTTGATGAAACAATTTTATTGTTTTATAATGCTAGCCAAATTTTGGCAGGCTCTGTATATGTTAAAACTCTACTTCCTATCTCTGGCTTTTCCCCCAATATTCTTAGCACTTAATTTCATTACCTCACATGAAGGTATAAACTGTCGGCCTATACACCAATTAATAACTGATTTTAATTGTATAAGCAAAACTCTTGCTTTTATTTGATTATCTTTTTCTTGTTTATCGAAAAATTTTACCCATGAAGATATAGATACATTTGCACCATGTACAGACTGAAAATGTCTATACATGGTGTTATACACAACTGAACGATAAAGTATTTGTGTGTTTTGTTTTAATGTTGACGCATATTTATCCCACCAATAGTCGAGACAATCTTTCAACGTTGTTTCACCTTCATCTTTAGAAAAATAAATTTTTGGATTAAGTCTTTTTTATACAAATCTCGCATATCACTAACTATGATCCGAGCATCTTTAAGCGACAAAGCTGGATAATGACCAATAGTCAACCTTACTGGCTTACCTTCCCATCGATAACGATATTGAAATTCAAGACTCCATTAGAAGAAATATGAGCACTAAGACCACCACTATCAGCCAATTCTGTTTTTACTTTATAGGGTTTGTTACTTATACTTCTAAGTTTTGTATCACTAAGCGCCATAGTCTTACCATATGTACATAATAACAAGTGAACGAAGTAATAAACAACCAAAACAAAGTAAAAAAAGAATGACAAAAGAGAAAGAATAACTTGATTATAGCAGACAATAACAAATAGGATTAAAACAATACAAAACAGTTATAAACAATCAAAAAAACAGCTCCCTTATTATAAATCAATAAAGGAGCTAGTAACAAGCCGAATAATCCTTCCAACAAATCTATTTTATTGAAATAAAATAGATTATTTTTTCTTTACTTTTGGATTAGGTAAATCAGTAATACTTCCCTCAAATACTGCAGCTGCCATACCAATTGATTCGTATAATGTAGGATGAGCATGAATGGTCAATGCAATATCTTCTGCATCACACCTCATTTCAATAGCTAAACCAATTTCACCAAGTAATTCCCCACCGTTAACACCGACAACAGCACCACCAATAACGCGGTGAGTTTCCTTATCAAAAAGAAGCTTAGTCATCCCCTCTGAACAATCAGATGCAATAGCACGACCAGAAGCAGCCCATGGAAAAGTAGCTACCTCATAACTAATACTTTTTTCTTTAGCTTCTTTTTCCGTCAAGCCAACCCAGGCAACCTCAGGCTCAGTATAAGCAATTGAAGGAATAACTTTTGGATCAAAATAGTGTTTCAAGCCAGAAATCACTTCAGCCGCAACATGCCCCTCATGAACACCTTTATGAGCCAACATTGGCTGCCCAACAATATCACCGATGGCATAAATGTGTGGGACATTGGTACGCATCTGCTTATCTGTGTGGATAAAACCACGCTCATCCACTTCTATCCCGGCTTTACCTGCATCAATCAATTTGCCATTAGGTACACGACCAATTGCCACTAAGACAGCATCATAGTACTGTGGCTTTGCGGGCGCCTTCTTTCCCTCCATTGTGACGTAGATGCCATCTTTTTTAGCTTCTACCGCGGTCACTTTGGTCTCGAGCATTAAATTAAACTTCTTACTTATTTGTTTAGTAAAAAGCTTAACAATATCTTTATCTGCCGCTGGAATAACCTGATCGAACATTTCAACAACATCAATTTCCGATCCTAATGCATGATAAACGGTACTCATTTCTAAACCGATGATACCACCCCCCATTACTAACATACGCTTGGGTACTTTTTTTAGTTTTAGAGCATCAGTAGAATCCCACACACGCGGATCGTCATGTGGAATAAATGGAAGCTGGATCGGACGTGAACCTGCTGCAATAACTGCATTGTCAAAGTTTATCGTCGTTACCTCTTTTTCACCTTCAACGACCAGTGTATTAGCACCGGTAAATTTACCTAATCCATTAATAACTTTAACTTTACGGCCTTTTGCCATCCCTGCCAAACCAGTTGTCAATTGACCAATAACTTTTTCTTTCCACAACCGTACTTTATCGATATCTGTTTTAGGTTCACCAAATACGATCCCATGTGCCGCCAATGCCTTGGTTTCTTCAATAACTTTTGCAACATGCAATAATGCTTTGGAAGGAATACAACCGACATTAAGACAAACACCGCCTAATGCCGCATAACGCTCGACTAAAACCGTTTCTAAACCCAGATCTGCACAGCGAAAAGCTGCTGAATAACCCGCAGGGCCCGCACCTAGAACCACTACTTGGATTTTAATTTCAGTATTCATCATGACCCCTTACTTTTGTTGTCCGGCGGGTCAGACAAAATAATTTATAACCACCGAGACTTATGTACTACAGGCAGTTTACAGAATTGTTAACATCCTTGAAAGCGCTCCAACGTGACAGAACTCTCAATCTATAGGATAAAATAGAAAAAATTCTGTAATTACTAATAATAAAACAGACCGACATTTAGCCGGTCTATAAACTACATAACCAAACGGCGAATATCACTCATTAACTGTCCAATATGAGTGACAAAACGCGCTCCCTCTGCACCATCAATCACACGATGATCAAAAGAGAGTGACATAGATAATATCAGACGTGAAATAAATTCACTACCATTCCATACTGGTTTCATTGATGAGCGAGATAGACCCATAATAGCCACTTCTGGCGCATTAATAATGGGTGTAAAACTCGTCGTACCAATACCACCTAAGCTAGAAATAGTAAAGCTGCCACCTTGCATATCAGACGCAGTCAACTTACCAGTACGCGCTTTCTTCGATACTTCCATCAATTCTTTTGAAAGTTCGATAATACCTTTTTTATTAACATCGCGAATAACAGGCACAACCAAACCATTTGATGTATCAACAGCAATACCAATATGAACATATTTCTTCAATGTTAATCGCTGAGCATCCGCAGAAATTGAACTATTGAAACGAGGCATCTCTTCTAATGCTCGAGAAACTGCTTTCATGACAAAAACTAACGGTGTAATTTTTATCCCCGTTTGCAACTTTTCCATCTCTTTATTTTGTTGCTTACGGAAAGCTTCTACTTCGGTAATATCAGCATTTTCCATAACAGTAACATGCGGGATCATGACCCAGTTACGACTCAAATTAGCACTAGAGATCTTTTGAATGCGACCGAGTTCAACTTCTTCAACTTCACCAAATTTACTAAAATCAACTTTTGGCCATGGTAGCATGCCTGGCAAACCACCCGCTATAATTGTTCCGGCTTCAGAATATTTTACCACCTCTTTGACATAAGCCTGAATATCTTCACGCAGAATACGACCTTTACGCCCAGTTCCATTTACCTTAGCCAAATTGACACCAAATTCACGCGCTAAACGGCGAATAAGAGGTGTTGCATGCACATACGCATCATTTTCAATAAATTCATTCTTAGTCTCAGAAGCACTGCTTGCCTTTGCAGTTAATGAGGCTTGAAGTGGTTCAGAAGATGGATCCGCTGATTTCGTTGCTATTTCAGTGCTACTAGTTTCCGCACTGTCAGCTGGTGAAGCTGCGGTGACATCAACCTCAAAAATCATAATAAATGAACCAGTTTTAATTTTATCGCCTTTTGCAATTTTGATCTCTTTAACTTCACCAGCAAAAGGTGCTGGCACTTCCATCGATGCCTTTTCGCCTTCTACAGTAATTAGTGATTGCTCAACAGAGATTTTATCACCAACGTTAACCATTACATCAGTAACTTCAACCTCATCATTACCAATATCTGGTACAATAATTTCCTTTAATTCACTTTTTGCCCGATCCGCATCTTTGCTATCGGCTTTATCCGCGTTTGAGTCTGAAGTAGTTTTAGCGCTAGCTTCTGTTGCTTTTTCTGCTGTATCAAAAACCATGATCAACTTACCGGTTGCCACTTTGTCACCAACAGCAACTTTGATTTCCTTCACAACCCCAGCCTGTAGTGACGGAACTTCCATTGATGCCTTTTCACCTTCTACGGTAATTAACGACTGCTCAACATCAACTTTATCGCCCACTTTTACCATAATTTCGGTAACTTCAACTTCATCAGCACCAATATCAGGAACGTTAATTTCAATAGACATTGATTTTACCTCTCATGCCAGACGCGGGTTAATTTTTTCTGGGTTGATGTGGTATTTTTTGATAGCTTCATCCACCAATTTTACATCCACTTCGCCACGTTTTGCTAATTCACCCAATGCCGCTACTACTACATAGGAAGTATCAACCTCAAAATAATGACGGAGGTTTTCACGACTATCTGAACGACCAAAACCATCAGTACCCAAAACACGATAATCACTTGCAGGAATGTAGGAATGAATTTGTTCTCCAAATAATTTCATATAATCTGTCGATGCAACTGCAGGTGCATCATTCATGATTTGAGCAACATATGGTACACGAGGTTTATCAGATGGATGTAACATATTCCAACGCTCACAATCCTGTCCTTCACGAGCTAATTCGGTAAATGACGTTACACTATATACATCAGAACCAATACCATACTCACTAGACAAAATTTTTGCAGCTTCGCGTACGTGAAGCATCATTGAACCAGAACCCAATAATTGAACTTTGCCTTTATCACCTTTTAGTGATTCAAGTTTATAGATACCTTTACGAATACCTTCTTCAACACCAGCAGGCATCGCTGGCATATGATAATTTTCATTCAAGGTAGTAATATAGTAGTAAACATTTTCTTGTTTCTCACCATACATACGCACTAAACCATCATGCATAATGACAGCAACTTCATAAGCATAAGCTGGATCATAAGAGATACAGTTAGGTATGGTTAGTGACTGAATATGACTCTGGCCATCTTCATGCTGCAAGCCTTCACCATTCAATGTAGTACGTCCTGAAGTTCCGCCAATCAGGAAACCCCGCGCTTGCTGGTCTCCAGCTGCCCATAGCAGATCACCAATACGCTGAAACCCGAACATGGAATAATAAATATAAAATGGGATCATCGGCTGGTTATTTGTGCTATATGATGTAGCGGCAGCTAACCAAGAGGCACCAGCACCCAATTCATTGATACCTTCTTGAAGAATTTGACCTTTTTCATCTTCTTTGTAGTAAGCAACTTGTTCACGATCCTGAGGGGTATACTGCTGTCCATTTGGACTATAAATCCCAATCTGACGGAACAAACCTTCCATACCAAAAGTACGTGCTTCATCAGCAATAATTGGCACTAGACGATCTTTAATTGAGTTATTTTTTAACATTACGTTCAAAGCACGTACAAATGCGATCGTGGTAGAAATCTCTTTATTTTGCTCTGCTAATAATTGGCTAAAATCTTCTAGTATAGGAATATCTAACTTTTCATCAAAAGTAGGGTTTCGCGCTGGTAAATATCCTCCTAATGCCTGACGACGCTCATGCAGATATTTGTATTCATCTGAATCTTTTTTAAAAGTAATAAAAGGCAATTTTTCTACTTGATCATCCGCTACCGGCACATTAAAGCGATCACGGAAATAACGAGCCCCTTCTAGGGTCATTTTTTTTACCTGATGGGCAATATTTTTGCCTTCTGCAGAATCACCCATGCCGTACCCTTTAACAGTCTGGGCTAAAATTACTGTTGGCTTACCTTTAGTTTCTTGCGCTTGTTTAAAAGCGGCATAAACTTTTTTCGGATCATGGCCACCACGGTTTAACGACCAGATTTCATCATCGGTCATATCTTTAACTAATGCACTTGTCTCAGGGTAACGATTGAAGAAGTGTTCACGAACATAAGCACCATCTTTAGACTTAAATGTTTGATAGTCTCCATCCAAAATTTCATTCATTAACTGAATTAATTTACCTGAAGTATCCTTGCGCAATAATTCATCCCATCGGCCACCCCATAGGACTTTAATGACCAGCCATCCTGCACCGCTAAAGATACCTTCTAATTCATTAACAATCTTACCATTACCAGTAACTGGCCCATCTAGGCGTTGTAAGTTACAGTTAATCACAAAAACAAGATTATCTAACTTTTCACGAGTAGCAATCGTGATAGCACCTTTAGATTCAGGCTCATCCATTTCACCGTCACCAAGAAAAGCATAAACTGTCTGATCTGCCGTATCCTTTAATCCTCGGTGTTGTAAATATTTTAAGAATTTTGCTTGATAAATAGCGCCAATTGGACCTAATCCCATCGACACCGTAGGAAATTGCCAAAACTCAGGCATTAATTTAGGATGAGGATAAGAAGAAAGCCCTTTGCCACCAATTTCTTGCCGGAAATTGTCCATTTGCTCTTCAGTGAAACGACCTTCCAAAAATGCGCGTGCATAGATACCAGGCGAAATATGTCCTTGGAAATAAACTAAATCACCACCATTTTTATTGTTTTTTGCCTTGAAGAAGTGGTTAAAACAGACTTCATATAAAGTTGCAGAAGACTGGAAAGAAGCCATATGACCTCCTAACTCCAGATCTTTTTTAGAAGCTCGTAAAACCGCCATTACAGCATTCCAACGAATCGCCGAGCGAATACGACGCTCCAAATCCATGTTGCCTGGATAATCAGGCTCATCCTCTACGGAAATAGTGTTGATATAATCACAGTTTCCAGAACCTGCTACTATATTAACGCCGCCCTTACGTGCTTGTTGTAATACTTGATCAATAAGATACTGAGCACGATCAACACCTTCTTCACGGATGACCGATTCGATCGCCTGTAACCAGTCGCGAGTTTCGATCGGATCCACGTCATTCTTCGACATATCTGACATGGTCTATTCCTTATCTATTATCTGTTTCTAATGTAGTTTCTGAGCCATCTTTTGAACATATTTACTAAACCAGAAAGAAGAACAAAAGATAACTCCTATTGCCGCAACTTTGGCCCGAATAAATCAGAGCGGTAATGCAGACGCAGCAACAAAAATCTGCACTACTAAATTAAATTTTGGTATTGTTTTACTCGGCGTAAAGAACGCTCACGACGTGTATGCTCACGACTGATGTCCAGCAAAATCTCCTCAATAAATGCTAAATGGCGATGTGATGCTTCCTGTGCCTTTTCAGGCTCACGCGCGATAATAGCTTCAAAAATTTGAGTTCTATGTTTACTTACTGCTGCATGCATTTCTTTACGTGTATATAAGCACTCAAAATTTTGTCTAATATTCTGCTCTAACATTGGAACCATACACCGAAGAATATGAAGTAATACCACGTTATGAGCTGCTTCAGTAACAACCAGCTGATATTGCAAAACAGCCTCAACTTCAGCATTAACATCTCCACTCTCTTGAATATCCTGAATTTGTAGATGACTTATCTTAATTCTAGCCAGATCCTCATCATTTCCTCTTAAAGCAGCATAATAAGCGGCAATACCTTCAAGAGCGTGGCGTGTTTCTAAAAGATCAAATTGTGATTCCATATGCCCAGATAATAACTGGGTAAGTGGATCGCTAAAGCTTTGCCATAGATTTTTTTGGACAAATGTACCTCCTCCTTGCCGGCGAAGAAGAAAACCTTTAGCTTCAAGCTTCTGAATCGCTTCACGCAGAGAAGGTCGAGAAACATCAAATTGCTTGGCCAATTCACGTTCAGGCAGCAATTTTTCTCCGGGGCGCAATATTCCTTCAAGAATTAAATGCTCAAGGCGCTGTTCAATGACATCAGATAATTTAGGTTGGCGAATTTTGCTATAAACCATATTTACAATAGGCCATTCATATTTTGCGTAAATATTTATTTAACACTACCAAAGTTAATTGGTAATACCAATTTATCCTAGATGTACATAAAGTAACAAAGTATTCACCAACTGTCCATAAAAGCTTAAATTTAACCTTAAAAAACTCGCACTTTTTGATAAAGATTTTTAAAAATCCAAAAAAATGATAGTTTCAGTTTTTTTTAAGCACTAATGTTAATTTTTTAATATACCTATAATTAATCAACTGAAACGTTATTATTCGAATTTAATTAAATTAACAGTCAATTTAAATGAATAAAATTAAATATGTAACTAAAAATATAACAGACTTTTATAAATGAACATTAATCATTTTTAGTAAAAACGATTGATAGAATTGATATAAAAAATACTTATTTAAAAATAGATCAAATAATTAAGAAAATTTAATTAATATAAGTATATTATCCTGATATTTTACAAATTAATATATTGAAATACTTAACCATATTATGTTAATGTAATGAAATATAATTGTTATGTTTATTGAATAAATAGCTAAGACATTTTAATAATGTCATCCAACGACTGATTAAATCTCATAGAAAGATCTATTGCTGTAATATTTTTAGTTAATGCACCAACAGAAATATAATCTATACCCGTATTAGTATACTCTTTTAATGTTTTCAAAGTAATATTACCAGAAACTTCGAGCACCACCTTTCCTTTAGCAATCATAACCGCTTCTTTCATCATAGAAATAGTAAAATTATCTAACATAACAATATCTGCTTTTGATTCCACTGCTTCAATCAATTCATATATATTTTCAACTTCAACTTCGATAGGAACGTTTGTATGCGTTAAACGCGCTTTCTTAATTGCTGAAGTAATATTACCTGCTGCAATAATATGGTTTTCTTTAATTAAATAAGCATCAAATAAACCTAACCTGTGATTAAAACCACCACCACAAAGCACTGCATATTTGAGTGCTGTTCTTAAACCAGGAATGGTCTTGCGCGTATCTAACAACTTTACTTCTGTTCCTTGTAATACCTCAACATAATTAGCTGTTTTGGTAGCAACACCTGATAAAGTTTGTAGGAAATTAAGCGCAATCCTTTCAGCAGTTAACAATATATGGGCATTACCTTCGATAGCACAAAGTATCTGACCAGATTTAATTTTATCGCCATCACTGACTTGCCATCTAAGCTGAACAGATTGATCAAGTTGCTGAAATATCTCCTCTACCCAACTCATTCCACAAAATATACCATCTTCACGGGTAATTATTTTAGCAATAGCCAACTTATTTTTTGCTAGTAATTGACCACTAATATCACTGTCTATATTTATATTTCCGCCTAAATCCTCTTGTAATGCAAAAGTAACATTAGCAGGAATATCTTGATGTAAACGTTCTAATAATTGATCCTTACGTCGTTCAACATCATGTGTGATAAGTACCATTACAACTCCTTAATATTTACGGTAAATAAATTATTGTTAATTTTTACGCCACAGTATTGTATAAATATCTCTAGTAAATTTTTTCATTAACTGACTTCAATCCAATACGTTACTACAACATATAAAATCTAAATAAAAATTTTTTATACACAATTAATGTGGACGCTTCGATAATAAAAATTCTTTATCTTAAAATCGAATAAATAATACATTTCATAAAACATATGACAAATATATATACTCCAATGAACTATTATAAATAGTTATTTATTTCTACCGTATGCAAACTTACAAATGATGACTAATATTAAAAAATTTATTTCAATAAAAAATAGCCATTTGGTATCAAGATAACCTACTTAACTATGTTAATAAAAAAGATAAAATTAATTGAACCAAAACTAATACTACTACTCGCTGTTGTAATTACTGGATTATTATTCACTATGTATTAGCCGATTTTGAATTTAGATAATATTATTTCTTAAGTAATCAATGTAACAATAAAATAAAAAATATTATTATTATGTTAAAATCCATTATAATAAACATAAAAAATTAACGGCCTTTGCTTGAAATTTGCAATTTAAATTTATTGAAAGAGAGGATGCATGAGCTATATTATTGCTCTCACAGGCGGGATCGGAAGCGGCAAAAGTACCGTTTCAGATAAATTTGCATCCTTAGGAGTACCAATTATTGATGCAGATATCATTGCAAGACAGATTATTATGCCTAATACTTATGCACTTAACATGATAAAACAACATTTCGGTTCAACTATTCTCAATAACGATGGTTCTTTAAATCGCGCCAAGTTAAGAAAAAAAATATTTAGCGATCCAATAGAAAAATATTGGTTAAATAATTTGCTTCATCCGTTAATACATCAAGAAACACAACGCCAGCTAACTTTATTTAACTCCCCTTATTTAGTTTGGGTTATACCGTTATTAATTGAAAATAATCTCGAACACCTTGCCAACCGGGTGCTAGTCATTGACGTAACACCAGAAGAACAAATAGCCCGAATAATAAAGCGTGACGGAATTAGCCAACAAGAAGCAAAAAATATTTTATCTAACCAAGTTAGCCGAACAAGGCGCTTACAAAAAACTGATGATATAATTAATAATCACGATAACAACTTAACACTTGATGAAACTATAGCAAAATTACATCAGCAATACTTGCAATTAACTATGAATGCTTCTCAGAAAACACATAATGAGTAATACTATTTCTATCATTATTTATGAACATCCATTAAATGAGAAAATACGCTCTTGATTACGCATGGAGTGTTTAATTCAGCAACTTATTGATTTGAAAAATATTAACTCATTAGCTACTGTGTTAGCTTTTTTTCGTGCCGTTTATGAATTAATCGAAGTATTGGATCGTAGCGATATATGTGCAGATATTATTGATAAACAAAAAAATAAACTTAATCAATGGTACACTGATCCCCATACAGATAAAAAACTGATTAAAAATCTTCTAAGAGAACTCTAAAAAAATCTCACTTCATTAAGAGAAGCACCACGCATTGGTCAACACTTACGGCAAGATAAAGATTAGTTATTGCTCGCCAGCACTTAAGTATATCCTGTGGTGGTTGTAGATTTGATTTACAGGCCTTACATTTATGGTTAAATACTCATAAAAAGGAATAAAAACTAGAATTAACTTTTGGATTGATGGCATTCTTACATTACGTTTTGCTTTAAATATGCTACTAAATTTGATCCAATTTACCAGTCAAAAAAGCTATAATGGCTTCTATCAAAACAGTATAGAAAATGCTGATCTGATCCGGATAAAATTACCGATAAATCTATCCTTATATCCTCAGATTTCTGGCCATAAAACACGTTTTGCTATCCGCTTCTTACATAAAGACAGCTAAAATGGTATTGTTACCTGATGAATTACCATTTAAATTAGTCTATTGTTAGGAGTCATTATGCCAGATAAGCTCACGGTAAAATGTCCAACTTGCCATAAAATTGTTATTTGGCAAGAAAGTAGTCCTTATCGCCCTTTTTGTAGCAAACGTTGTCGATTAATCGATCTTGGTGAATGGGCTGGTGAGGAAAAAAGGATCTCGAGTCAACGAAATCTTTCTGAAATAGATGACTGGAGTGAAATCTTAGATGATCCTAACATTAAAAATTAAATTTAAAATCAAAAACTCTATGATCTTATCTACACCATTACATAACCCTCACGTAAAATGATTTAACAAACTTATTTATATTAACTTATCTGTGGGATATGCAACTCAAATCACATTATTGATTAACATATCAACAACTACTTTGTTCACAGGTGGAAATTCTTCAGCTACCAGTGATTTTTGTAAAAGCCAACGTGAAAATTGGCCTTCTTTTCCATAAGGCTGGCAATCCCATTGTTCCACAAGAAAAAAATGCAACGTTATCCTACGATCTGGAAATTCATGTTCAACAACCTGCAACAATTGACTGTTAATAACACCTATCCCAATTTCTTCTTTAAGCTCACGAAACAATGCTTCTACTGGCGTTTCGCCTACTTCTAATTTACCACCAGGAAATTCCCAAAAACCGCCCATATGTGAATTAGCTGCCCGTTGAGTAATAAAAATTTCTTGTTGTGCATTTCTAACAATACCAACAGCTATGTGTAATTGTTTTTTTTCCATAAAAATAATTTAATTACTTTTGAAGTTTTACAGTAAAAGAGCCGATATATTATTCTCCGCTCTTGTTTTTTCATTGTTTTAGCACATTAACTTTAACCTAAGCTACCATGGCAATACTTATATTTTTTACCTGAGCCACATGGACAAGGTTCATTGCGCCCAATTTTGTGGCCTTGTGACGCCATTTGAGCTTCCGTTTTTGACATCAATGCTTCATTTTCAATTTCATGGCTAAGGTGCTGCTTTTTCATAAGGCGTTCTGCCTCTTCACGCCTTTGCTGATCAAGTATAGCAACTTCCTCTGGTAATCTAACTTCTACTTTGCTTAAAGTACTAATTACTTCATATTTTAGAGTTTCTAGCATATTCGCAAACATACCAAAAGATTCGCGCTTATATTCCTGTTTTGGATCTCTTTGTGCGTAGCCTCGTAAATGAATACCCTGGCGCAAATAATCCATTGCAGCTAAATGCTCTTTCCATAATGTATCAAGAGTTTGTAACATGATGCTTTTTTCAAAATTATGCATCATCTCGCTACCAACAATTTCTTCTTTTTCCTTATAAGCTGCAATAATTTTTTCTAGAATAAGTTCACGCAAGGTTTCTTCATACAATTCTGGCTCTTTATCCAACCACTCCTGAATAGGTAATTCCAAACTAAGATCGTTGCTTAACCGTTTTTGCAAGCCATCAATATCCCACATTTCTTCCAAAGATTGGGGAGGGATATAAGCATCAATAGTTGCAGTTATAACATCTTCACGAATACTGTCAATAGTTTCACTAACATCACCACCATCTAATAGATCATTGCGCTGTGAATAGATAGCTCGGCGCTGATCATTAGCTACATCATCATATTCTAAAAGTTGTTTTCGAATATCAAAGTTACGGCTTTCAACCTTACGCTGTGCATTAGCAATTGCTTTCGTTACCCAAGGATGTTCAATTGCTTCACCAGGTTTCATACCCAATTTACGCATCATTCCTGCAACTCGATCAGAGGCAAAAATACGCATCAAAGAATCTTCCATTGAAAGATAAAAACGTGATGAACCGGGATCACCTTGACGTCCAGAACGCCCGCGTAATTGGTTATCAATACGACGAGATTCATGGCGTTCTGTGCCAATAATATGCAATCCACCAGCAGCAATTACCACCTCATGACGCTCTTGCCATGCTGTCTTTATTTTATCAATTTCCTCCTGACTGGCGTTTTCTAGTTTATTGATTTCTGCCTGCCAGCTGCCTCCTAATACAATATCTGTACCTCGCCCCGCCATATTGGTAGCAATAGTAACTGAACCTGCCTGCCCTGCCTCAGCAATAATATCTGCTTCCATCGCATGAAACTTAGCATTTAAAACATTATGCGCAATTTTAGCTTTAGTTAGTTCCCAAGAAATTAGCTCTGATTTTTCGATTGAAATAGTACCCACTAATACGGGCTGGCCTCTGCTAGTACATTCACGAATATCATCGACAATTGCAGCAAATTTGTCCGCTTCAGTCATATAAACTAAATCAGGTAAATCATTACGGATCATCGGACTATTAGTTGGAATAACAATTGTGTCCAATTTATAGATAGATCTAAATTCGAAAGCTTCTGTATCAGCGGTACCGGTCATACCCGCGAGTTTTTCGTATAGACGAAAATAATTTTGGAAGGTAATTGATGCTAATGTTTGATTCTCATTTTGAATTTTAACACCTTCTTTTGCCTCAACGGCTTGATGCAATCCATCTGACCAACGACGTCCTTCCATTGTACGTCCGGTATGTTCATCAACAATAATAATCTGGCCGTCTTTGGCAATATAATCTACATCCCTGCTGAAAAGTGCATGAGCACGTAGAGCAGCCATGACATGGTGCATAAGCATAATATTAGCCGGTGAATAAAGTGACTCACCTTCTTCCATTAAATTCGCTTTTGCTAATAATTGTTCAATTAGTTCTAATCCACGTTCTGTCAAGGTAACTTGACGCGATTTTTCATCAACAGAAAAATGCCCTTCACCTTGAAAAGTATCTGAATCTTCTTTTTCTTGCTGCTTAAGATGAGGAATTAATTTATCAACTTTTTTATATAGATCTGAACTATCTTCCGCTGGTCCTGAGATAATCAATGGGGTACGAGCTTCATCAATTAAAATAGAATCAACCTCATCAACTAATGCATAATGGAGTTTCCGCTGCACGCGCTCCTCTGGACTAAAAGCCATATTATCACGCAGATAATCAAAACCATATTCATTGTTAGTCCCATAGGTAATATCCGCCGCATAGGCTTCGCGCTTCATTGTCGCAGGCATACCTGGTAAATTAATACCGACTGTCATACCAAGAAATTCAAACAGTAGTCGATTATTTTCTGCATCACGCTTAGCCAAATAGTCGTTTACGGTAACAATATGGACACCCTTACCCGTTAAAGCATTTAAATATGCAGGCAAAGTGGATGTTAATGTCTTTCCTTCACCAGTACGCATCTCTGCAATACAGCGCTGATTAAGTACCATACCACCTAGCAACTGAACATCAAAATGCCGCATATTAAACACACGTTTACTGGCTTCGCGAACGGTTGCAAACGCCTCAGTGATAAAATCATCTAATGTTGCTCCTGATTTAAGACGCTGCCGAAATTCATAGGTCTTAGCTTTAAGTTCTTGGTCGGAAAATTTTTCAAATTCAGGCTCTAACTTATCAATAATATCTACAAATTTACCTAAACGACGTAAAGTACGATCATTACGACTACCAAAAATTTTTGTTAGTAACTTAGTTAACATAAATATTTTTCTCAATTAAGGCCGTATTCTTGTTAGAATCCGCCTATATTATCTAATTTCAACCAATATAATTAATATATTCAGTTGAACAATGGTTACTATAAGAATCAACAAAAAGGCTATGAAATTGGTATTAAGGCCCAGCTCGAATACCCTGCCACGCAACCCATAGCGCAGCTTGGTAGGCAATGTGGTAAGATGATTGTATTAGTGAATAGGTGAAATTTTGCTCGTTAGGATAAAAAACACTCAAATTTACCATAAAATATAGAGTATCGAGCGTATTATAAAGCGAAATAGGTTTGTGACGCATACTTAAATTGGCGTCTAGCTGCTTTTGAGTCTCTTGGGCTGAAAAAACAAAAGCCAACTGGCGTATCATATTACGTAAAGCATGCTGATGCCAATAATTTACGCCAAAACTATAAAAAATACGATACTTACTGACAGCTAGCAGATGATCTAATGCTAAATTTTGCTGATAATATGGTAATAACTGGCTAGTATGCGACATATTTTCAGTCACTTTTGCCAAAGTTGTAGGTATACCAATACTGACCGTTACAATACCTAATAACAGATGCGGACAAAAATATCGTTTACCAAAATGTCGCCAAAGATCTAATATATTCATTGAATATCATATAATATAAGACTTGGAGTAAAAAATGCACGATAGTTATCCCCAATCTTTAAATATTTTGTTAAAAGAAAACAACCTTGATTCAAATACCTTACAAACCATTCAACAACGCGCACAGGCATTAATTAAACTCAATAATACTGTTATAAGCCTACTTCCTATTGAATTAAAAGCTTGGTGTCGAGTCGCTAATTATCGTCAACATATTCTTATTTTAGAAGTTACAAATGCTAGCCGAAAAGCACGACTAAACTATGAGCTTCCTACGCTACTTTCAACATTACGTAACACTATTTTACCATCTTTATCTTCAATCAACATAATCATTAATCCATCATTATCATCTAAAAATTCAAAAAATTGCTTATCAATTCAGCAAATAGCTATAAAACCATCAAAACAGATAATAAGTAAGCTAAGCAAAGAGAGTGCAAAGACAATTCGTAACCTAGCAAAAAAAAGTCCAAAAAAACTAAAGGAAAAATTAGAGCGACTAGCTGCATTGGCCGGAGAGAATACCAAAGCAACTAGCAATAAAGATTAATATTGAGTAAAAAGCATCAACGAAAATAATGTAAGAGAGAGAATAATCCACTGATGTATCATAGATAGAATATTCTGCTTAAAATAATACATCTCAGATTATTATTGTCGAAGGCGTTTTAAACGCGACAGGCATTTCAGATTCATTTTCAAACGTCACCATATCCCAAGCAGATTCCGCCGCTAAAACAGCCTGCAATAATTTGTTATTCAATGCATGACCTGATTTATACGCGGTAAAAGCACCAATGATATTATGACCACACATAAATAAATCACCAATAGCATCTAGCGTTTTATGACGCACAAATTCATCTTCAAAACGCAAGCCATCTTCATTTAATACGCGATAATCATCAACAACAATTGCACAATCAAAGCTACCGCCCAAACATAACCCTTTAGATTGTAAGTATTCAATATCACTTATGAAGCCAAACGTACGCGCACGGCTAATATCTCTAACAAAAGATTTTACCGAAAAATCCAGTTTATAACGTTGAGTACTGCTATTAATAGCAGGATGATTGAAATCGATAGTGAAATCTAAGCTAAATCCATTATAAGGTACTAGCTCAGCCCATTTATCACCATCTGTAACTCGGACCCTTTCTTTAATACGAAGAAATTTCTTAGCACTGTTTAACTCTTCAATTCCTGCATCTAGCAATAAAAATACAAAAGGTGCAGCACTTCCATCCATTATTGGGATTTCTGGTGCATCTACCTCAACGATAATATTGTCAATTCCGAGCCCTGCCAATGCAGCATTCAGATGTTCTACCGTTGAAATACGTACACCATCTTCATTGACCAAGCAGGTACATAACATGGTATCACGTACCGATTTTGCCTCAGCCGGGAAATCAACCGGTGGATTTAAATCTGTACGGCGGTAGATGATCCCGGTATTTGCCGGCGCTAGACGCAATACTAAAGTGACTTTCTTGCCAGTATGTAAACCGACCCCTGTCGCTTGAACAATACGTTTTAGTGTCCTTTGTTTGATCATCGTTTTTTCTCACATCGTTAACTTTCCTGCTAATCCAACACTCCAAGATTAGCAGAATATTTTAGCACAAAAAGCAGAGAAACCAACCAATTGTTAACTAATCAGCCTGTTTTCTTAAAAAAGCTGGAATATCAAGATAATCCGGCTCCTTATTTGATTGTAAATTTTGTTCATTCACCACTTTAGCAGCAGATTTTCCTTCCGTTAACGGAGTCATACCCGAAATTGAGCCTTGCATCTGCTGATAACGCTGCTCTAGCGATGATTTTTGGGCTGTTTTGTTAGTAACTAACGTGATTTCTGGCCGCTTATCCATACCAATTCCTGTGGCAACCACGGTCACACGTAATTCATCATTCATTTCAGGGTCAAGTGAAGTACCGATAACAACCGTCGCATTATCCGAGGAAAATGCACGAATGGTATTACCCACTGTTTCAAATTCATCAAGTCGTAAATCAAAACCTGCGGTAATATTAACCAATACACCACGAGCGCCCGATAAATCGATATCTTCCAATAAGGGGCTAGAAATAGCCATTTCTGCCGCTTCTTCAGCTCGATCTTCACCTCTTGCTACACCTGATCCCATCATAGCATAACCCATTTCAGACATGACAGTACGAACATCAGCAAAATCCACATTCATTAAACCTGGACGTGTAATAAGCTCAGCGATGCCCTGAACCGCACCTTTTAGCACATCATTTGCTGCACCGAATGCATCTAGCAAGGAAATACCGCGTCCAAGCACTTTTAATAATTTATCATTCGGAATGGTAATCAAGGAATCAACATACTTAGACAGCTCTGAGATCCCCGTTTCAGCAAATGCCATGCGTTTTTTACCTTCAAAATTGAAAGGTTTGGTCACAACCGCTACCGTCAGTATACCAAGCTCTTTAGCAACTTCGGCCACAACAGGGGCTGCGCCGGTGCCCGTACCACCACCCATACCAGCAGCAATAAAGACCATGTCTGCCCCATCAAGCGCATTGCGCAAGGCTTCACGATCTTCTTCAGCAGCATTACGACCAACTTCAGGATTCGCTCCTGCTCCCAAGCCTTTTGTAATACCATTACCGATCTGGATAGTTTGTCCTACTGCTGTTTTACGTAATGCCTGAGCATCCGTATTAAGAGCAAAGAATTCAACACCTTCGATGCGTTCACGCACCATGTGTTCAACGGCATTGCCACCGCCACCACCAACGCCGATGACTTTAATCACGGCGTCATTGGTTAATTCCATTGGTTCAAACATAATCTCTCTCCGTTTTGTGCCTTACATAGAAGCGAAGATTTGCTTCTTACAAAATTAAAATTCTTTTCTCAGCCAACTAGTGATTCTATTAAACCAGCTACCGACTGATGTACGCTTATCCATTTCGGCTTCGTTCCCAAGATGAGTCTGTTTGCCGTAATGCAGGAGCCCGACAGCTGTGGAGTAATAAGCCTCCTGTGCATAGTCCGTTAAACCAGTTATATTTAATGGCTTACCGATGCGTACCTGAGTATGAAATACTCTTTGGGCACATTCGACTAGACCATCAATTTGAGCACCGCCTCCCGTTAAGACAATACCCGCCGCCAAATGATGTTTAACACCTTGCTGACGTAATTGTTCTTGCAATTTCAAAATCTCGTCATGTACTAAGTTTAGCAACTCTGTGTAACGTGGCTCGATTACTTCAGCTAATGTTTGACGTTGTAAACTTCTTGGCGGACGACCACCTACACTTGGTACCTCAACATTTTCGTCTTTACTAACAATAGTACCTAATGCACAACCATGGCGAACTTTTATTGTTTCTGCATCGCTGGGAGGGGTACCAAATGCATAAGCAATATCACTTGTCACTACATTACCAGCATAGGGTATGACCTTGGTATGGCGCAGGGCGCCGCCCGTATAAACTGCTATATCCATTGTTCCACCGCCAATATCGACGACACATACACCCAATTCACGCTCATCTTCTGTCAAAACCGAATAACTTGATGCTAAACCGGCAAAAATTAATTGATCTACTTTTAAACCATAGCGTTCAACTGCTTTGACAATATTTTTGGCCATATCATTATGGCAAGTAATCAAATGTACCTTGGCTTGCATACGTACACCTGAAAGTCCCACCGGATTTTTAATCCCTTCTTGATAATCAATAGCGTATTCTTGTGGAATAACATGTAAAATTCTATGTTCATCACGAACCCGGACAGATTTAGCCGTATGAACAACGCTATCTACGTCATCTTGAGTAACTTCATCCTCAGAAATAGGTACCATACCTATTTCATTCTGGCAACTAACATGCTTGCCAGAAAGCGCCAGATAAACCGATGATATTTGGCAATCCGCCATCAATTCCGCTTGATCAATAGCTCGCTGCACACACTTAACGACAGATTCCAAATCATTCACGCCCCCTTTATCCATCCCTCGAGATGGACAATTGCCGACACCAATAATATTTACCATCCCATCAGGCAAAATTTCACCAACCAGCGCAGAAACCTTGGAAGTTCCAATTTCAAGACCAACTACTAATTTTCTGTCCGTCGTTTTAATCATCGTTAATTTGCCTGTATCTGAATCTATCAGCAATCTCAAACTATTTTTCAACTCAGTGTGTGGCTGGTTCGGCTAAAAGTGGTAACCAACCTACCGCAGCACCGCTACCATATCGCAAATCTATATATCCAATACGTTTATCTGTCACTTGTTTTAATAATGAATAAAGCTCAACAAAACGATTTAATCGCTCTTTAATATCCTGTTTACCGATATTCAACCGAATATCATTAGCTAAAACTAATTGCCACGCACGTCGTGCAGTCATCGATACTGACTTAATGCTAAAATTATGTGGCATCAGTTGCTGTTGCATAACACGATACATCTCTAAGATTTCTTGCTGGCTGCCTTGTGGACCATATAACATTAGGAAATTACCTTTAACATTTAGTAACGCTGGTAAGCTAAAAACAGTGCCTTCTGCATTAATGAAAAAGGTATCATTCCATTTGGCATAAGGTTTATATTCTATTAGATGAATTTTTAGTTCATCCGGCCATTGCTTACGTACCGTAACTTGCCTTATCCACCGCATGGTTTTTATTTGATTTTGGATCGCATTCACATCTATAGTCATAAATGTACCCGGCATACCTAGTGCCAATATTGCTTTTCTAACATTATCGTCACGGGTGTAATGGCGTTCGCCAGTGATCACCAACTTGGAAATGGGCAATCGATTAACATCTTTCATCCAATTTAACACCATCCACCCACTCCATATAATAGTACTCAATACTATTAAGAAGAAGATAATGCCGGCCAAATAAGAACAATTACTTCGGCCACCATCGTTCCGACGCTCTTTATTACGAACGTTCAGTGATGCCTGCGGCATATTACTCCGCCAATTCCAAAATCTTTTTAACTAACTGTGAAAAACTCATACCCGCTTGCTTCGCAGCCATAGGTACCAAACTATGACCGGTCATTCCCGGTGAGGTATTAATTTCTAATAAATAAAAAAAATCATCGTTATCTCTCATGACATCAACTCGCCCCCAACCAGCACAACCTATTGCCTTATAAGCCGCTAACGCTAATTTATTCAATAGCACTTCTTCTTCAGCTTTCAACCCACTAGGACAAAAATATTGTGTCTCATTAGAGAGATATTTTGCATCATAATCATAAAAAACACCTGCCGGTTGAATACGAATTGAAGGCAGTACCTGCTCTCCTACAATTGCCACAGTGTATTCGGGCCCATTTAGCCATTTCTCAATCAGCACATCTTTGTCATAACGAAAACCGAACTCTAGCGCTATTCTTAATTCAGGCAAAGTTGTTACTTTGCTCATACCAACGCTTGAACCTTCAAGACTTGGCTTCACAATAAGAGGTAAACCCAAATGACAAACAGACTCAAAAAGCATTTCATCTGACATCATTGCTAATTGTTGTTTATCTAGTGCTATATAAGGTGCAATCGGCAAACCTATACCAGCCCATAACTGTTTAGTACGTAGCTTATCCATTGAAAGTGATGAAGCTAAAACACCACTGCCGGTATAGGGTAATCCTAAAAATTCTAAAACCCCTTGCACCGTACCATCTTCACCACCGCGTCCATGCAAGGCAATAAAAACTTTATTATAACCAGCTTCTTTCAATTTAATGACAGCAAAATCTTTAATATCAACTGGATGTGCATCTATTCCAACATCACGTAAACCATTAACTACCGCCTCACCAGATTGCAGTGATATCTCTCTTTCAGCCGAATTTCCGCCTAAAAAAACGGCAACTTTATCAGCCATAAGACTTTCCTTCACTTGTTGGCATTGGCCGTAAATCTGTGTCAGCCAAATTACGTGCTATTTTACCAATATTTCCAGCGCCCTGTATAAGTATCAGGTCGTTATCTTCTATAATCTGTGCTAATATTCCACTAATTTGATCATGGTCTGCGACAAAAATAGGATCTAATTTGCCTCGATTGCGAATTGTCCGACATAATGATCGACTATCTGCACCAGGGATAGGTTCTTCTCCTGCCGCATAGACATCTAGCATTAACAATACATCAACCTGCTCTAAAATATTGGCAAAATAATCATACAGGTCACGCGTTCGAGTATATCTATGGGGCTGAAAAACCATCACGATACGTTTATCTGACCATCCTTCTTTTGCTGCTTTAATAGTAGCATCAACTTCTGTTGGATGGTGGCCATAATCATCCACCAGCATAACGCTACCATTTTTGCCATTAACATCAGCTAAAGGAAAATTACCTAAGAAATCAAAACGGCGCCCCGTCCCTTGAAATTTTTTTAACGCAGTCAAAATAGCACTATCATCAATACCTTCTTCGGTTGCTACCGCAATAGCCGCAGTCGCATTTAATGCATTATGACGCCCTGGGGCATTCAAGATAAATGCTAAATCGGATCTGTTTTCTCGTACTACAGTAAAGAAACCTTGATTGCCTCGTTGCTTATAAGATGTAATGCGGACATCTGCGTCATCACTAAAACCATAAGTGGTAATATAACGACCTATTTGCGGTAACAGCGTACGCACCACAGGATCATCTATACATAATACTGCCCGACCATAAAATGGCAGATTATGTAAAAAACTGATGAAAGTCTGTTTTAATTTCTCAAAATTACCATCATACGTTTCCATGTGATCTGCTTCAATATTTGTTATAACAGCGACTAATGGTTGTAAATGTAAGAAAGATGCATCACTCTCATCAGCTTCTACAATCAAATAGCGGCTAGTACCTAAACGCGCATGAACCCCTGCCGCTTTTACTAACCCACCATTGATAAACGTCGGATCTAACCCTGCCTGTGCATAAATACTTGCAATCATCGCGGTGGTAGTCGTTTTGCCATGGGTTCCGGCGATAGTAATACCATGACGAAAACGCATCAATTCCGCCAACATTTCAGCGCGGCGAATAACCGGAATACGGGCTTCTCGTGCTGCTATAATTTCTAGATTATCCGCAGCTATTGCTGTAGACACGACAACAACGCAAGCATTTACAACATTTTCTGGTCGGTGATTAAAATAAATTTTTGCGCCAAGCTCCATTAATTGCTCAGTAATCGTATTAGGTAATAAATCAGAACCACTAATATCATAACCTTCGTTAGCCAATACTTCAGCAATACCTCCCATGCCAGCACCACCAATGCCAACAAAATGGATATGCCTAACCCGACGCATTTCGGGCACTGTTGCTCTTAATTTTGCCAATTGTTGTGTATTCACTTTACTCTCTTCACTATTTTTATCGCTGATTTCAACATTCTTCAATGCAAAATCGGTTTCATTTAGCAACTTCAATTAAGGTTGCCGCCACACGTTTAGTTGCATCGCTAATCGATGCCGCTCGTGCTTTTTTTGCCATATCTAATAACTGCGGACGCGACCATTGATTTAATAATTCTACCAGCACGTTGGTTGAAAATTGTGGCTGTTCAACAATTTTCGCTGCTCCTGCCTTTTCTAACAGTAATGCATTCCAGTACTGTTGCCGATCTTTATGCTGGAAAGGAACAAAAATTGCGGGTAAGCCAACAACAGCAACTTCACTAACTGTTAAAGCCCCAGCGCGGCAGATTATGATATCAGCCCAGGCATAAGCCTCAGCAATATCATCAATAAATTCAGTTACTTTATAATTATCTGATTTACCACATAAGTTTTTATATAAAGTTTCCGTCATTTGCTGAGCACCTTTGCCTACTTGATGCCAAATGGTTACTTTTCCATCTAATTGTGCAGCGACTTCGGGTAATGTTTGGTTTAAAATTCTGGCTCCTTGGCTACCACCTATCACTAAAATTCTAATAGCACCATCACGATCAATTAAACGTTCTTCAGGTTCAGGTAATGCTAATACCGTTTCGCGAACTGGGTTTCCTACTACCGTAGCATTAGGGAGCGTACTTGGAAATGCTTGTAAAACACGATTGGCAATTTTAGCCAACCAACGATTAGTTAAACCTGCGACCCCATTTTGCTCATGCACTACAATTGGAATATTAGATAGCCATGCAGCAACACCGCCCGGGCCAGAAACATATCCTCCCATACCTAATACGACATCAGGTTGATAACGCTGCATAATTACTTTTGCCTGCTTTATCCCTTTAATAATTTTAAACGGCGCTACCAGCAATGCTTTAATACCTTTATCGCGTAAACCTGAAATCTTTATAAATTCAATCTGAATGCCGTGCTTAGGAACTAAATCTGCCTCCATCCGGTCAGCAGTTCCTAACCAACGAATATCCCAACCTTGTCGTTTTAGATAATCAGCCACCGCCAGTCCGGGAAAAACATGTCCTCCGGTACCGCCTGCCATCACCATGAGGCGTTTTGGTTGGCTCACTTCGCTCTCCTTACAAATGCTTGCGCTTTCTTAAGGCGTGTTTCAAAATCGATACGTAACAAGATAGCTATAGCAATAAACATAATTAATAGACTAGAGCCACCATAACTAATTAACGGTAGTGTCAATCCTTTAGTTGGTAACATTCCTACTGCGGCACCAACATTAACCAACGCTTGGAAAGTGAACCAGATACCGATTGAACAAGCTAAATAACCTGAAAAATGTTGCTCTGCATCTAACGCCCGTTTGCCGATCATCATGCTGCGAAAAGCAACAAAAAATAACATAAAAAGTACTAACACTACACCGATATAACCTAGCTCTTCCGCTAAAACAGAGAAAATAAAATCAGTATGTGCTTCAGGCAAATATTCTAATTTTTGAATAGAATTCCCTAAACCTTGGCCCCATAATTCACCACGCCCAAACGCCATCAGAGATTGCGTTAATTGATAGCCACTTCCAAAAGGATCTGCCCATGGATTAAGAAAAGAGGTTATTCTGCGTAAACGATAAGGTTCAAAATAAATCAAGCCAATAACACCTACCGCACAAATAACAATACCTATAATAAACGGCGCTAACCTAGCGCCAGCAAGGAATAGTAATGCTAAAGTTGTTACAATCAATACAATTACTGTACCTAAATCAGGTTGTAATAACAGCAAAATAGCCATTAATATTAAAATAAACATCGGCTTGATAAAACCCAAAAATCGCGTTTTCACCTCATCTGTTTTTCTAACTAAATAACTGGATACATAGCAGAATAGGGCTAATTTTGCGATCTCAGCCGGCTGTATACGTACAATACCGGTATTAATCCAACGAGAAGCACCATTAACTGAGCTTCCGGCAACCAGTACCACTAATAACAGTATTAAGGCAGTTATTAATAATAAAAAATTATATTTTTCCCACAACACCATAGGAATATTTAATACTAATAAAGCTAAATCAAATGATAAAATAAGATAAATAACATCGCGTTTAGCAAAGAAAAAAGGATCTTGCGTTAAACGCTGCCCAACCGGCATCGAAGCTGATGTCACCATAATAAAGCCAATTACAGCTAGGCCTAATGTGAGCCAAACTAAAGTACGATCATAAAGAATCGTATCCAAAATATCGTTACCACGCTCGCCGTTAGCCCAACTTTTTAGTGGTTTGAAGTTAAATATCAACATTGACCTAACTCCTTCGCTAATTGGGTAAATCTTTCACCCCTCTGCTCAAAGTTACGAAATTGGTCGAAGCTTGCACACGCAGGTGAAAGAAGCACGATATCACCAGCTTTCAATTCTGGAGCGATAGCTCGTAGACACTGCTCCATTGTATCTAGCAGCAAACTATTTGGTTTTAACTGCGCCAATTGATAACCATCACGGCCAAAACAACATAATTCAATATTTTTTGCTGATATATATGATTTTAATGGTGAAAAATCTGACGATTTCACCTCTCCACCCAACAATAAATAAAGTGTACCAGCTACTTGTAAAGCTTTTAAAGCCGCTTCAGTACTGCCAACATTGGTTGCTTTAGAATCATTAACCCATTGAATACCTAAATGCTGATGAACTAATTGGCAACGATGAGGCAAGCCTGCATATCGAGTTAATGCCGCTAAACTTGCTTTACGTGGAATATTCACCGCATCCGCTAAAGCCAGTGCAGCCACCCCATTAAGATAGTTATGCTGGCCGACTAACCGTATTTCAGCGGTATTAATAATAGGCTGCCCTTTTATTTGTAATTCTTGGCAACGAGTATTTAATTGATAATCCCCGCTATTAATGCCAAAGCTGATACAACGTGCATCACGACCAAGTAATGGCCAGGTTTGTGGATCTTGTTCATTAATGATACAAATTTTCGCGCCAGCATAAATTCGTAACTTAGCAGCACGATACTGTTTAACATCTGCCGGATAACGATCCATATGGTCTTCTGTCAAATTCAATATGGTTGCTACTGCAGTCTTTAAACTCGATGTTGTTTCAAGCTGAAAACTAGAAAGCTCTAATACATACAAATCATAATCTTTTGCTAATAATGTCAGTGCTGGTGCTCCTATATTGCCACCAACTGCCACTCGCCAATTAGCTGCTTTTGCCATTTCGCCAACTAATACTGTAACAGTACTTTTACCATTAGAGCCGGTGATAGCAACGATAGGTTTATGCGTTTCACGACAAAAAAGCTCAATATCACCAACAATTTCAATACCTTTATCTGCTGCTATTTTTAATTCTGATGTAGCAAGGGAAATACCAGGGCTGGCGACAATCAAATCAGCTGCCATCAACCATTCACTATTCCAACTACCACTGTGGCATATGACTTCCGCAGGTAATTTATCCTTAAATGGCGGCGATATTCGTGTATCAATAACGCGTGGCACAACCTGGCGTGAGAGAAAAAAATCGACACAAGATAGACCTGTTTGACCTAACCCAATAATGACAACTCTTTTGCCCTGATAATTAGCCATTATCAACGTACCTTTAATGTTACTAATCCAATCAATACCAACATTAATGAAATGATCCAAAAACGCACAATGACTCGAGGTTCAGGCCATCCTTTTAATTCGTAATGATGATGGATCGGCGCCATACGAAAAATTCGTTGGCCACGTAATTTAAATGATCCAACTTGTAAAATTACCGATAAGGTTTCAACGACAAATACCCCACCCATAATCAATAATAAAAATTCTTGCCGCAGTAAAACCGCTATCGTTCCCAATGCACCACCTAATGCCAATGAGCCAACATCACCCATGAAAACTTGCGCAGGATAGGTGTTAAACCATAAAAATCCCAAACCAGCACCGACAATTGCAGTACAAACTACAACTAATTCACCTGCATGGTTGATATAAGGAATTTTTAAATAGTTAGCAAAATTGAAATTACCCGTTGCCCAAGCGACTAATGCAAAGCCTCCCGAAATAAAAACTGTTGGCATAATCGCTAAACCGTCTAATCCATCAGTTAAATTAACTGCATTACTTGTGCCTACAATGACAAAATAAGTGAGTAAAATATAAAATAGGCCAAGTTGGGGCATGACATCTTTAAAAAATGGTACAACCAGTTGAGTTACCGCAGTATCCTTACCTGTGCTATATAACGCAAATGCTATACCCAAAGCCAATACGGATTGCCAAAAATATTTCCAACGGGCGATCAACCCTCTGGAGTTTTTACGTACCACTTTACGATAATCGTCAATAAAACCAATAACACCATATCCCAACAAAACGACTAATACGTACCAAACATAGGGATTATTTAACCGCACCCATAGCATGACTGAAATCACAATAGAAGATAAAATCAACACACCTCCCATGGTAGGCGTTCCACGTTTACTAAAATGCGATTCGGGACCTTCATCACGCACAATTTGATCTATTTGTAATCTTTGCAAATAAGAAATCAAATGGTGACCCATCCATAACGCAATCACCAAGGCAGTTAACAAACTGATAATAGCTCGAAATGTTAAATAGGAGAAAAGATTAAAGCCAGAAAAATATTTAACTAAATATTCGGCTAACCAGACTAACATAAAAAACACTCCTGTAAGGCGTGTACAACTTCTTCCATTGCTGTACTGCGCGAACCTTTAACTAAAACTGATACGGTTTCGTGTTCTTTTATTAATGGAATCAGTTTGGCAATTAACTCTTTTTTAGATGCAAAATGTTCACCACAACCACTCTGCTGACTAATAATGACACTTTGCTGGCCGACACTAAAAACTCTATCAAGCTTCATCTGCCGAGCCGCATCTCCAACTTCCTGATGACACATATCAGTCTTATCGCCTAATTCACCCATATCACCGACAACCAAGATACGGTATCCAGGCATTTGAGATAAAACGTCAGCGGCAGCAATCATAGAGCCGGTATTAGCATTGTAAGTGTCATCTAAAATAAGTTTACCGGGGGCCAAATTAATGGGGTATAAACGACCTGATACAGGCTGAATATGTGCCAATCCAAAACTAACTTGCTCAAGCGTTGCCCCCACTGACATTGCCAACGCGCTTGCCGCTAATGCATTGGCAACATTATGTTTACCTGGCAAGGGTAATAATATTGATACAACACCGCTTGGTGTATGTAGTTCAAATTCGACACCTGTTGATTTTGTAGAAATATTTTCCGCATAAAAATCAGCCTGTTGCTGTTTTATGACCGAAAAACGCCAAATGGTTTGTTGTTGATTAAAATAAGATTGCCAATTTTCCCAATCATGGCTAGCCAAATTAATAACAGCGGTTCCTTTTTTCACTAATCCCTGAAAAATTTCGCCTTTTGCTTTAGCAACTCCGGCTAATGAACCAAAACCTTCAAGATGTGCAGCAAACAAATTATTCACTAATACGCTGTCAGATTTAATAATATTAGTAGCATATTCGATTTCGCCAATATGATTAGCACCCATTTCAATCACTGCATACTGGTGCTTTGCCGTCAAACGAAATAACGTTAACGCTACACCAATATCATTATTGAAATTATCATCAGTAAAAAGTGTTGTGCCACACTGCGATAGAATAGCGGCCACCATCTCTTTAACTAAGGTTTTCCCAGAAGAACCAGTGAGTCCAATAACCTTAGCCTTGCTTTGTGATCGAACCCATGCCGCTAATTTTCCCATTGCTAAGCGCGTATCTTCAACAATAATCTGTCGACAGCTAACAGTTAATAGGTGATCAACTAATAATGCTAGCGCGCCAGCGCCGGTAGCCTCTTCAGCAAAATGATGACCATCAAAACGTTCCCCCTTTAATGCTATGAACAAGCCATTAATGGGTCGCTGACGACTATTCGTTGTTACCGCATTAATCCATAAACTACCAGCCTGCTGATCATTAATTTGATGCAGAACGCCTTGTGTCACGGAAGCCAATTGTTTCAATGAAATAGGGATCATGCCACCACCCCCAACAATCGCGCTACCGTCATACGATCCGAATAATCAAGCCGACGATCACCAATAATTTGATAATCTTCATGACCTTTACCGGCAATTAATATGACATCATCAGCATTTGCCTGCATAATCGCACTGGTCACCGCTTCCACTCGTCCTACAATCTGTATTGCCCGACCAGCATCAAAAAAACCACTTAAAATATCATTAATAATTGCTTTAGGTTCTTCACTACGTGGATTATCATCTGTTACCATCACAAAATCGGCATACTGTTCAGCGACACCTCCCATCAATGCACGTTTACCTTTATCCCGATCACCACCACAGCCAAATACACACCAAAGTTTACCCCGACAGTGGAGACGGGTCGCAATTAACGCTTTTTCGAGCGCATCAGGAGTATGAGCATAATCGACAACAACCGTTGGACGTCCTGGCGAGGTGAAAACTTCCATTCGCCCACAAACTGGTTGCAAGGCATTCGATGATTTTACCACCTCATCAAATGAATAGCCCATCATTAAAAGAGTCGCCATGGCTAACATGACATTATTTACATTAAAAGCTCCCATTAATGGGCTTTCAAGAGAGCCTTTTCCCCAGCTAGAATTAAAATGAATTGTAGCCCCACGGTCATGATAATCAACTTGCTCTACTAACACCCAAGCACCTTGCCAATCGATAGGTATGCGATCCTCAATCGAAACTACACATGCCTGTGGTAATTTTTCAAGCCACTGCAAACCCGTATCATCATCCACATTGATAATCTGTTTATCAGATTTATGTCTTGAAAATAATAACCATTTTGCCGCCGCATAATTTTGCATATCACCATGATAATCTAGGTGATCGCGACTTAAATTAGTAAATACTGTAGTGGTAAAACGGATATCAGCAACACGACCTTGAACTAAACCATGGGAAGAGACTTCCATCGCAACTAAAGTAGCCTGCTTATCAACCAACAACTGCAATTCAGCCTGAACATCGACCGCGGAGCTGGTGGTATTTTCACTAGGTACAATTTCTCCTAACATTCCGTTACCAACCGTTCCCATTACGGCGCTGACTTCGCCCAGCCCTTTTGCCCACTGAGCAATTAGCTGAGTAGTGGTTGTTTTACCATTTGTTCCTGTTACACCAATCAATCGCAATTTTACGGCTGGATGTTGATAAAATTCTCCGGCTAAAAGTGATAATTGATTATTCAAATCTTTAATATAAATGACTGGAACACCATGCATATATCGAATCGTTCCAGCTTCTGCCTCTCCTTGTGCTTCAGCAATAATTGCGGCAACACCTTGCGCTATCGCTTGTGAAATATATTGTCGTCCATCTGTTTGATGGCCCTTAACTGCTAAAAATAGGTCTCCTAGCGCTACCTTACGGCTATCAAGCGTCATTTCTCGTAACACCTTATCTGGCGCATTAACACCCAGTGGTGCAAGTAAATCGCGTAGATTACGATCTTCCACCTGTATCCTCTTTTATCTTGTTAATTACTAATTCATTATCATCTGAGGTCAATGCATCAGGCTCTACATTCATTAAACGTAAAACGCCTCCCATAATGGTTCCAAATACTGGAGAAGAAACAGCACCACCGTAATATTTACCGGCAGTAGGCTCATTGATAATCACAACCAGGGCATAGCGAGGGGTACTTGCCGGTGCCACTCCAGCCGTATAAGCAATATATTGATTAACATAATGACCATCACTGCCAACTTTTTTTGCTGTACCTGTCTTAATCGCTATTCGATAACCCTTCACTGCAGCTCGAACACCTCCACCACCAGGCAATGCAACACTTTCCATCATGTGAACCACTGTCCGCATAATCGACTCAGGGAAAATACGAGCACCTGATACCGGCGGATCAACTCTTGTAATTGATAGCGGTCGATAAATACCAAAACTACCAATTGTTGCATAAACTCGAGCTAACTGTAACGGTGTTACCATTAGCCCATAACCAAAAGAAAAGGTGGCCCTTTCAAATTCAACCCATCGCATTTTTTTATTAGGAAAGATGCCACTACTTTCCCCAATTAATCCTAGATTTGTCGGTTTACCCAAGCCAAAATTGGCATAAACATCTACCAGCTCATCCGCAGGCATCGCTAACGCTAACTTTGAAACTCCAACATTACTTGATTTTTGTAAAATACCGGTAATGGATAACTCACTATACCTTGCTACATCTTTAATTTCATGATCATTAATCATATAAGGTTGAGTATTTAACACACTATTGGTTTTAATGATTCCCTTATTCAATGCACTGACAATCACCATTGGTTTAACCGTTGAACCGGGCTCAAATACATCAGTGATCGCACGGTTTCGCATAACTTCAGTTGGGGTACCAGCAAGATTATTCGGGTTATAAGATGGGCTATTGGCCATCGCCAATACCTCACCCGTATTAACATCTACTAAAACAGCGGTACCGGACTCTGCTTTATTTTCCATTACGCTGCGTGTTAATTCACGATAAACCAATGACTGTATGCGTTCATCAATACTTAATACCAAGTCATGTGCAACCCGACTATCAATGGAAGAAATATCTTCGATAACTCGCCCATAACGATCTTTACGCACTATCCTTTCGCCTGGTGCTCCAGTTAACAAATAGTTAAAGCTTTTTTCAATTCCTTCAATTCCCTGCCCATCAATATCTGTCACACCAATCAAATGAGCTGCTACTGGACCAGATGGATAATAGCGTCGCGACTCTTTACGCAAATAAATACCCGCTATTTTTAATTTGCCAATATATTCTCCAACAGATGGATTCACTTGGCGAGCTAAATAGACAAAACGACTGTTAGGGTTAAGACTAATTTTATGGTTTACTTGTTCTAGTTGTATTCTTAGTTCATCCGCTAATGCTTGCCAACGTTCATCATTGGTTAATCCACCATTTTCATAAATTATTTTCGGATCAGCCCAAATAGCATAAACCGGAACACTTACTGCTAGCTGGAGCCCTTCACGATCGCTTATCATGCCGCGTGCAGCTGTCACTTTCTGAACACGAAGCGAACGCATATCACCTTCTCTAACAAGCTCTTCCGGATTAATAACTTGCAGATAAGTAATACGAATAATTAGACCAATTAATGCCAATCCTATTCCCGCGCACAATAGCAAGAAACGCCAGCTTACATAGCTAACTTTTTCTTCATACCGTCTTCTATACTTCACTGAGCGCGCAGGCTTCATGTTGTTTACCTATTTACTAATAACTATTTTGCAATCACAATATGTTCTTGCGTTGGATCCACATGGATCATTTGTAGCTTTTCTAACGAAAGGCGCTCAACTCGACTATGATTTCCTAATGAGCTCTCCTCCAAAATCAAATTGCGCCACTCTATATCTAAAGATTCTTTCTCTTCTGCCATCAAATCCTTTTGTGCCGTTAATAACCGCGTTTGATGACTTACAGTAACAATTGAAATCGCTGATATAATAATCACTATTAACAGAATCAATGGGATAGCTCCGTGCCGAAAAATATCGTAACCAATGATCCTAATTAAGCTATATTTTTCCGCTGTCATTATCATTCCAACATTTCAGCAAAACGCACAACTGAACTTCTTGCTCGTGGATTTTCGATAACTTCTCTTGCTGTTGGTTTCATTTTGCCTAACACCTTCAATATTGGACTACCAATCGCTTTTAATTGCACATCGGTTAAGGGTAATCCGGCCGGGACTTTTGGTCCTCTGCTATGCTCTCGGATAAAACGTTTAACCAGTCTATCTTCCAATGAGTGAAAACTAATAATGGATAGCCGCCCCTTCGGTGCCAAGATATTTAATGAGCCCTCTAGTGCTTTTGCTAATTCATCCAATTCACTATTGATATAAATGCGAATTGCCTGGAACGATCGCGTTGCTGGATGCTTATATTTCTCCTTAAACTGACTAACTTGTGCTATCAATTCTGCTAGTTGTTTTGTCCGTGTTAATGGTTCCTCCGCTGAATTATGGTTACGAGCCACAATCGTTTTTGCAATTCTTTTCGCAAATCGTTCTTCACCATAAGTTTTCAATACCCAGGCTATATCTGATTCTTCCGCCTTCATCAACCATTCAGCGGCAGATTGACCTGTTGTCGGATCCATCCGCATATCTAATGGTCCATCATTCATAAAAGAAAAACCTCGCTCTGGATCATCTAATTGCGGTGATGAAACACCTAAATCAAGCAGTACGCCATCAATCTTGCCAATTAAACCCTTTTCTGCAATAAATGTTTGTAACTGAGAAAAAGAACTATGTTTAATTGAAAATCTGTCATCAGTAATTATTTTTTCAGCGACTGCCACTGCGTGTGGATCACGATCTGTCGCGATCAAACGCCCTTCACTGCCTAACCTAGATAGAATTAATTGCGAGTGCCCACCTCGGCCAAAAGTACCGTCAACATAAATTCCATTTGCTTTTATATTCAATCCATTGACTGCCTCATCAAGAAGCACACTGATATGTTTAAATCGACTGTATGCCATATTAAAGGGATAGATCCTGTAACCGAGTTGATAGTGGTTCATTTGCGCTCTGTTCAGCTTCAATATCTACTTGCACTTGCTGATACCAAGTCTGCTCATCCCATAACTCAAATTTATTAATTTGACCAATCAGCATAACGGCCTTCTTGAGCCCTGCATGTTGACGCAAGGTATTAGCGAGCAAAAGACGACCTGCACTATCCATCTGGCATTCACTTGCATGTCCAAGTAATAAACGCTGAACACGACGTTCAATCGGATTCATAGTAGAAAGTTGTGACAATTTTTTTTCAATAATTTCCCATTCGGATAATGTATAAAGTAGTAGGCATGGATGATGAAGGTCTATAGTAAAAACCATCTGCCCTTCCGACTCCTCGCTCAGCATACCGCGATAGCGCGTGGGCACTGTTAACCGCCCTTTGCTGTCGAGATTGACGAGTGTTGCGCCACGAAACATATCTATTCAGCCCTTATATTACAAAAATCACCACATTACACCACAATTTCCCACTTACTATAGAGTTTACGAACGGTATGAAAATCTTGTCAAGCAAGAGCCACAGCGCTTTAGTTTTATTTTAAAGAATAATGTTGGAAGATGATTGGGTGGGTTTTCTGACAAATAAAAAATTAAAAACTATTAACATTATGATAAAATTGAATAAATTAATTTTTATACTTATATTTACTGCCGAAACTTATTTATTTCGCAAAAAATGAAATAAAAACCAAAAGATACAACACCAATGTTTCACTTTAAATCAACTTTTAGATAATAATCTACGCATATAAATAACAATTAATCAAACTTCACCAAAATTATTTGCAACAAAATTTTAAAATTTATATTATTTATCAGTATATTACACATACTGATAAATATACAGTAATTTTTTATATAGCTCATCGTATAAAGTCTATACTTTGAGTAGAAAAATATTCTATATCTGTACGTGACATATTTTATGTGTAAATTTTAATATTCGAAACAATTTTATTAAGAATTATCTGAATTATTACCATTTGTTGTTATTGGTTTACTAATTTTTAAAAATGCTCCATTTTAATAGAGCATTTTTAAAATTTGATTAGATATTTTTAACTTAAGTTAAATTTCTCGACTTAAACTATCTCTTCGGCATAGGTCACTCTGGATCCGGGTTATACCAATCCCTCGCTTGTTATTTTCACTTAAACTAGCTAATATCAGTTCTATTATTTTATCCGCAATAGCTTGGTGACGTTGAACAACTGATAATACTGGACAAGTAAAAAATCTAACAATTCATTCATTATCACAAAAAGTTGCAATCACAATATCACTTACTAATCGTCCATTACGCTTTAACATCACCTCCATTATCCCCCGTAACAGAGAAAATGATGTTATAAAAAATGCTTCCGGCATTTCATTATGATTTAGCCACTGCGCAAAAGTTTCTTCAGCATCATGACGTTCATAACTACTAGCATATAAATAAGTGACTGAATGTGAATCACCGTTCCAAGCTTCTCTAAATCCCTGTTCACATAATAAGCTAACAGAAAGCTCAAGTAACGCACCTAACATAGAGAACTTTTTCAACCAGAAATTTATGTAATTCTGTTGCTAACATTTTGGCATCATGTAAATCATCACAAACAACACTAATAAAATGCTGTTGTTCTAATGCTCGATCTAAAGCAATAATAGGTAATGAACGGGTTAGCCCAGCGCTGATAAAAGGGATGCGCCCGTGCTAAAACGGTAGAAACAATGATTGTCCACCTGACGCTTTAGTAAGTGCTCAATACACTGAGTTTCGTTATCTGGTTGATCTTCAGAGCAGGAGCAATAAGTAATTAGTAACCACATTGACGTACCTTACGCTCAAGATAATTTGCAATGCGAGTATAACTAGTATTTTCTAAATCCGAAATCACCAAACCAATTGAATGAGTGCGGCCAGCTCGAAGCTCAGCAGCCAACAGATTTGGATAATAGTTATGTTCCCTAACAACAGACATCACTCTTTCAACGCTCTTATCACTGACTCGATACTTTTTTGATTTACCATTGATAACATAACTGGTGTTGTAAGGGAAACGCAGGCCAAACGGTCAATTTCATCCAATTTCACGCTGATGCCCCCCCTTTACAAACAGAAAAAGCTCCAAAAGCTTCGAATAATAAATGTTAATCTATTTTAACTTGCTGAAGAGATATTTTCACCGCAAAATTTGCTTCTTCCACCATGAAAACTCTATCCGAATTTAGTCTTGATACATCAATTCAATTTCATGCTGATATCGTTCAGAGATGATCTTACGATTTAATTTTAAAGTATGGGGTTAACTAGCTATTTTCCATAGAAAAACCAATAGGTAATTGTGTAAAACGTTTTACTTGATGAAAATTAGAGAAATTCTTTTGCATTTCTCTAAGACGGGAGTCAAAGAGCTCAACGATACAACTATTACGTAATAGTTCCAATCAACAGTGATATTTCAAATTAATTGAATAGGCATACTCTTCCAGTGAATCAAAATAAGGTACGATTAGCGCGGAAACAAATTTACGGGCATCAGAGATTACTGCAATATGTTAGATAAAACGATCTTGACCTAATGCGCCTTCAATCAACTGAGGAGCAATATTTACCATTAGAGGTTTGCATTAAATCCTTTAACGCGTTCGGTAATGAACAAGTTTCCAGCTGCATCAAGACTACCTACATCTCCCGTTTTGAACCAACCATCTTAGGTGAAGGACTGTACTCTGTTTCAGTTAGTTTATTAATATAACCTCTCATCACAATAGCCCCTTTAACTTGGATTTCATTTTCCTGACCAATACGCACCTGGATATCAGATAATGGTGTAGCAATTGAGCCTAAGCAATAATTATTCTCTTCCCAACAAGAAATCGTTACACAGGTTTCTGTCATACCATAACCATATTTGATATTAATCCCGGCAGCCAAAAAGAAACGAATAACTTAATCAAGGTGAGCGCCAGCCGCAGGTAAAAAACGCAACCGGCCACCTAACATCATTTTTAATTTAATTAATATCCATTTATCTGCATTACGATAAAAAAAAACGATACAACAAATTGCTTTTTTTCCTTGTTGAGCTAAGGCTACTTGACGTTTACCTTGACCAAGCACACAATTGAGAAGCTGTCTACGTAACCAAGATGCTTTGAAAACTTTCTGATTTATGGCACATAAACTTTTTTATAAAAATGGGGCACCGCACACATCACCGTAGCCTTTACCGCAACCATAGCTTCCCTAACACTATGGTTATCTATTAAATAGACATTTTGTGCGCCAATATCCATAACATAGAAACTCCACACCCGCTCAAAAACATGAGAAAGCGGTAAAAAAACAGAGTGAAATATCTGACTTAGTTAATGCTAAGCGGTCATCATGTAAATAAAGTTGAACCGCTATATTATCATAATCAAGCATGACCCCTTTCGAATCGCCTGTTGTGCCCAAAGTATAAATGAATCACTTAATTTATGTTGTGTAATCCGTTATTTCAATGCCGCCAAAAATAGGGTTGAAGATTATCTCTATTAATGCAGATAAAGGGTAAGCTTTTGAGTGATCATAAACACCAATATCCTCATTTAAGACAATGAAATTAGTTAATTTAGGCAAAATTCAAATAGCAACTTTGCAATATCATATTGAACCTGATCACCAACAAATAAGATGCGAATATTAGCATCATTTAAGATATAAGCAGCTTGAGTGACATTATTTATTGAATAGAAAGGAACCGTCACTGCCCAGATTTGTAAAATGGACAGATTAGTTAAAGAACAATTCATACTATTATCTGCAAAAATAGCTACACTTTCTTGTACATTCACACCTAATTCAATTGTGCTAAAGAAATGAATTCTATTTTTTGCCAATTTCTTGCCAAGTTAATTGACTTTGATGAGTTGCTGGCCATTGTCTAAAAGCAACTCTTTTAGCCAAAGTTGGCGAATTAATCTTCTGTTGAAACTGGTTAACTAAATGATAAGAATGCAAATTCTCAATAGTCAAAATATCTTCCCTTAGTGAACTTTTATTTACTAAATATAATTATTTAATAACAACACGCCATATATGCTAAAGTTATAAAAAATAATTTCAGCGTACAGCTGTTACCTAATAGCGGCATTATACATAATTGCTGGGTAAAAAAAGAGGCTTAATGAAATTAAAAAACAGGTTCACGCCAAATCCATACTAACGTAATAATGACTTAGAATAAAAGCACTTTCATAAAAAAATATTTATATATCAATATGATAATTGTAATAGGATATTTTACAAGCTATGTTTAATTTAAACCTTATTATCTATTCCTATTAACTTATTTACTCATTATACAAAAAAAGTATTCTATTTATTAGTTACTCAGTTGTCCTAATTGCGTTTTTATCCACTTATGCCCTTTGTCACGAATTGTGGATTCATGCCAGATTAAATAACAGGGACGCACCGTTTTTCCCCAAGGTAATTCAACCGTTCTTAAATTTAACTGATTTGAATAATATTCAACAAGCCATTTTGTTGCTATAGCAACAAAATGAATTTGAGAAACAATATTTAATACGCTATTTAAATCTGTTCATTAGTAAATAATAGAATAAAAAAGATCGCTATTATGATAATTGAGTTTACTAAAATAACCCATATTATCCATGGAGACAACAGCATATTTTTCACGCCGTAATATATCATCAGAAATTATATTTTTAATATTGGGATAATTATTAGACACAGCTAAAAATAATTCATAATTAAATAATGGATGGTGATGATACTCAGGTTTATCAAATTCGTTATAGTTAATAACAAATTCCGTTTCCTGATATTTTAATTGATGGTCTATATTATCATCAAGATAAGATTGGATAATTACGTCAATATTTGGTGCGTTCTCCTTTACTCGAACAACAATCCTAGCCGCCAAACGAATACCTAGTGGGCTACATATTGATAATTTAAATACTCGTTCACTCTGTTCAGGATCAAATTCTACACCCGGTAATTTCATTATGCACTAGTTACAATGCCTGTCTAACTCGACCAAATAGTTACTTAACACATAAAGTTGGCTCAATACCTCGACCATAACGAACAAAAAGCTCATCATTGAACATCACTTTCAGACGCGATACAACATTACTGACAGCACTCTGTGACATACCTAAAATTTGCGCTGCACGGGGCACATTCTGCATCTGCATAACTACATCAAAAACCGTTAATAAACTTAAATACATATTTCGTAATATGAATATCGCTTTGCTCTTTTTTCGTTGCTGAAACTGTGTTGTAGTCAGTCATTATTTTACTCCACTTTATATATATGTATATTTAATAAATAAAAATAAAATATTAACCTAATTAATTATTAACTTAGGTATATTGTTTTGTTATTAAATTCATTAAAATAAATTAAGCGAATCATTTAATTTTTTTAAATAATTTTAGCTTCCATTCCTTAACATTAACTGAACAGTTTAAAAATAATTTCTACCAAAACCCTAATTATAGAATTATTATCCTTCAACATTAACAATATCAATAAATAATAAAATAAAATATCCTTCTATTAATCTTCCAATTAGATGATAAAATAAATCATGGTAGAATTCATAATAAATTAGCAGATTCATCACAGAATAAATTATTACTTATTCAATATTTCCTTTACTTAGAACAACCACTTCCTAATATATTTTTATTAAACTAATTCTATACTTTACAATTAAGAAATATTATTGAAATAAATTAAAGACAACTCAATTAATTTTTAACTAAATTTTATCAATTTTAAAAATCAAAAAAATAGATAAAAAATATAAAAATTAGTCATATAGCCGGTAAAAAATTTTACCATATTAATATTAACAAAATTAATTTTTATTTAACGTTGACATAATGATAAAGATAAGGTAGTTGTAAAAATACTTTTGATATTAATAAGGTCAATATTCTATGTATCTTTTTATTCACCTACTAAGCCTACTACTTCTCGCATTTTCTGTGCGCGGTATGCTTATGGATGAACGAAGTTATTAATATACAACCTCAATAAAAGAACCCATACAAAAACGCGGTCTTTTTATGCTCTTAATCTAACTAAATGGCTCTTTCTATAAACTTATTAACAAAAAATCGATAACAATCAAGAATATAATAAAGGAACAAACAGTATGAACAATGATATCATTCTTTTATACAACATTACGTGATGGAGAACAAGCTTTACAAGCAAGTTTAAGCATCAAAAAAAAATTACAAATTACTTATGCTTTAGAACGTTTAGACGTTGATATTATTGAGGCCAGCTTTCCTATCTCTTCACCCGGATATTTTAAATCTGTTCAAACTATCGCCAAAAAAATTAAAAATAGCCGTATATGTGGTTTGGCACGCTGTGTTGATAACGACATTAATATCGCTACTGAAGCGCTAAAAGTTACCTATAGTTTCCGGTTACATCTTTTTTAACAACGTCGACATTGCATATTAAACATAAATTAAAGCGTTCATTTAATGATATTTTAGCTCTCGCGAGCCACTCAATTAAACACGCCAGCCGCTATACTGATGACATAGAATTTTCTTATGAAGATGCCGGACGCACTGATCCTGATAATTTATGTCGATCGCCATATACTGCATGAACTCACTTCGCCACAAGCATTTGATGGTTTAAGAGCCCATAACCCTTCGGTCAGACAATCCAATAAAACCTTTGCCACCATGGAGCACAATGTCTCTACCCAAACTAAAGACATTAATGCTAATGGTGAGATAGCTCGTGTTCAAATGCAAATCTTGATAAAAAATTGTCAACAATTTTCTATCACACTTTACGATTTAAAATATCCTTTACAAGGTATTGTCCACGTTATGGGGCCAGAATAAGGCATAACTTTACCCGGCACATGACCATCGTTTGTAGTGATTCCCATCCCGCAACCCATGGAGTATTTGGCGCATTAGCTTTTGGTATTGGCACATCGTAAGTTGAGCGTGTCTTGGCCAGCCAAACCTTAAAACAAGCTCGTCCTAAAACCATAAAAATTGAATTATCGGCGAACTAGCTAATTGCATCACAGCAAAAGATATGGTACTGGCGATGATTGGCAAAATAGCTAGTGCCGGTAGTACGGGTTATTTTATTTAATTTTACTGCAAAGCAATTAAAACTTAACCATGGAAGGCCGAATGACTGTCTGTAATATGGCGATTGAAATGGGTGATAAAGAGGGTATTATTGCGCCTGATGAAACCACATTTAATTATATTAAAGGCCGACGATTTTCACCAACCGGAGAACAATGGCCGCAAGCCGTTAGCTATCGGAAAACGCTAAAGTCTGGTCCTGATAACAATTATGACGCCATTAAAACTATTTATGCGGCGGAAATTGCATCTCAAGTTACTTGGGGTATCAATCCAGGGTAAGTGATTGCGATTGATCACACTATACCTTCATCTAGCTCATTACAAAATCCGATTGAGTGCGCATCCGCTGAGAAGGCATTAAAGTATATGGTGTTACAAGCTGGGAACAAATTAACGGATATTAAAATTGATAAAGTATTTATCGGTTCTTCTTGCACTAATTCCCCTATCGAAGATTTGCGTTCTGCTGCCGCTATCGCGAAAGGCAATAAAGTCGCCACTAATGTACAAGCTATTGTTGTTCCTGACTCAGACCTAGTAAAAGCACAAGCAGAGCACTAAAGTTTAGACAAAATATTTATCGATGCTGGTTTTGCATGGCGTTTATCCAGTTGTTCTATGTATGTGTCTGGCGATGAATAGTGATCGCTTCGCTCCTGGCAAACGTTGTGCCTACACCAGCAACCGTAATTTTGAAGGACCTCAATGTCATAGGGGACGAACTCATTTAGTCAGCCCAGCGATGGCAGCCGCTGCGGCTATCTATGGCTATTTTATCGATGGGCGTAAAATCAATAACAACCAACAAAAATAGGAATCGGCGAAATGAAAAAATTTATCCAACATACCGGCTTAGTTATCCCTTTAGATGTTGCCAATATTGATACTGATGTGATCATTCCAAAACAATTTTTACAGAAAGTCACGCGATTAGGATTCGGGCAACACCTTTTTAACGATTGGCGTTTCCTGGACGATAACGGGCAACAACCTAATCCGGATTTTATACTTAATAAACTACGTTTATCAAGGTGCACCAATTTTATTAGTGCGTGAAAATTTAGGTTGTGGATCATCGCATGAATATGCGCCTTAGGCGTTAACAGATTGGTTTTTGCACAATTATTGCATCGAGTTTTACCGATATTTTCTATAAAAATGCCTTTAACAACCAATTATTACCAATTAAATTGGCTGAAGCAGAAATTAATCAGCTATTTAATTATGTTGAACAACATGAGGGTTGTCAATTCACCATTGATTTAACGACCCAAACTGTAATTACTAGGGATAAAATTTATTTTTTTGCCATTGATAATTTTCATCGTTATTGCTTGATGAATGGTTTAGATAGTATTGGGCTTACCTTAAATTACCCATTATGAAGAGCAATAATCCCTATTTTTGCGATAATAGTTCAAATAACAGGCACAGCGTCTCTATATTGGCGGTGCCTAATTATTTTTTCAATTTCAATTAATTATAATCTTTGAAAATGTGATGACATTCAATTTAATTGAATGACTAAATCTTAAATTTCCTTTTATTTACTAAAAAATAATTTAATTTATCTATTAATAATGAAAAATTATCCACATAGATAGCTATATTTATTAATTTATTCACCTTTTCTGTGGATATCCATGTGAAAAAAGCTAGAGTAAACAGGGTATATATTTCATGGGTTTTCCAATCGATAGATTTCGAAATAAAAAATTAATAGTTTTTTCATATAGATAAATGGATTAAATCGACTAAATAGAGATAAAATTAGACCAAATATCTGATGACCAAAATAGAATGAACAAAGATCCAACAATATCCATTTTACCCACAGGATAGGTTGTTTTGTCAAACAAGCTGACAGATCTTTTTAATAAAAACGATCCTGTCAACACTGTAAATTAAACCAGTAAGAGTTTTTTATTATAGTTATACAGTAAAATTGTGGATAACTATAGCTAAGATCCTGTTTATTACCGACTCGATTAAACTAATTATTGAAAAAAAATTGTTATTTTTATATAAAAGAATCTAATTATCAATAAATTGTTCTTATTTATTCGATCTATGATAAAATTTTTATTGTGTGTACAAATTTAACTATCCATTTTTTATACAGGTATAATTTATGCAATTTTCTTCCATGATCCCTGTCCCTGACGATGAACAAAGTTTACTCAGTAAAGCCAAAAATCTATCTGGCTATACAATGGCCGAACTGGCTTATCATGCGGGTATAGCTATTCCGCACGATCTTAGACGCACTAAAGGTTGGGTAGGTCTGTTATTAGAATATTGTTTAGGTGCAAATGCCGGTAGCAAAGCAGAACAAGATTTTGCTCATCTTGGTATTGAACTTAAGACCATCCCTATTAACCGCTATGGAGAACCATTAGAAACAACCTTCGTTTGTGTGGCACCTTTAACCGGTAATAGTGGAGTAACCTGGCTTTCTAGTCACGTACGTCATAAGCTATCACGGGTTTTATGGATACCAATTGAAGGTGAGCGCCAAATCCCATTATCAAAGCGAAGAGTCGCTTCACCACTACTCTGGAGTCCAAATCCAATTGAAGAGCAGTTGCTTAAAAGAGATTGGGAAGAATTAATGGATATGATCGTTTTAGGTCAAGTTGAAAACATCACTGCCCGCCATGGCCAGATACTACAAATCCGCCCTAAAGCTGCTAACAATAAGGCACTGACAGAAGGCATAGGTAGACAGGGACAACCAATAATGACCTTACCGCGTGGTTTTTATCTTAAAAAAGATTTTACCGCTCCAATACTGGCACGTCATTTTGATTTACCTTCACAGGATTAATATAGTTTATTGAATTACAAAGTAATCATATAAATATCTGTATTTAATATGCCTTTGCAAGGTTAAAACCTTCGTGGGACTCAGGCTAAAAGTTAATAGCCTAAACCCTTTATCCAACTTATATATAACACCACTACAATAACCACCTACGTTGCATCAAGACAAAATGCTGATGAGCCTGTTCATAAGAAACACGGAGAATATTTTGCAATCCTTGCCAACATTGATTGATCGGTACATGATAACCTTCATTTTTAGCCAATTGGATAAATTCAGCAAGTGCTTCTACACTATCTAACATCACTATTTTGCTATATTTTCCGATTACTTTAGGCAAAAATAGCGTCACCGGAAAATTGTTTTTCAATTCTGATGATGCATTATTCACATCCGAACCATGATGAATAAGTTTATCCTGTTCATCGCGATCCAAAGCAGCATGAATATCACCGGCTAATTTCAGCAAACGGTGGTTTGCGGTTCCTAATTTGGCGTCATTACGTTCACTCGGTATCACGGTATCAAGAACGCCATAATCACTAATATGGGGCGCCACCAATAATAAATCATAATCGGGGACAAATGGTTCATGTATTTCCGGTTGACTCAACACATAAATAGGTTTCCCTGCTATTTATATTCGATAACTACCATTACGTTGATAGATAGCCTCAAATTGATAATCCTGTCCAGTTGGTGCACTCGCTAACAAAATCATTTTATCAGCACGTGATTGAGATAACTTAAGACAAGCTAACTCGATCAATTCATTGATACTATCACGGGTTATAATCAAAGGCACACTAACCGCTTCACCATTTTCTATATTCTTGTTGATCAAGGCATTATACTTTTTTACCCGCTCTGGCTGTCCGACAAGCTTACTAAAATTTTGATCGACACAAATAAATCCAGCTTGTGGGCCCCAATCAGCAGTTTTCACTTTAATACTAAGCGGTTTAGTTGGATAACCTTCCTCGATTAAAGAAGTCGTAAGTGGGCTAATGGGCCGAATACCATAAATGAGATTTTTGAATAACATAGTTAGAAAGAGTTTTTAAATGTGTTGCTGGAATACCACTTTTTGGCTGACTTTCCTGACAACTAGTGGAATCAGCAGGTTTTTCTGCCATTTGTCCATTATAGTCAGAATTGAAAATTAAGTTATGAGTTATACTATACATTTATGCTTTATTTCCACCATTAAAAGAATGAGATCTGGCTATATTTTTCCCCATAAAATAGGCAAAATATCACTCTTTTAATTAGAAAAACATAAATTCAGATTGATTACATCACTTAACTAATACTGGTTCAATTTGATAGATAACAAGTTTACTTAAATACAAATAAAAATCTGCCATAAATAGCATGTTTTAGTTGCGAAATTGTATAGATTAGTTAACGTTTTTTGATCGCCTGAATATAAAGCATATCCAATGCGATCGTAGCTGCCGCTAAGGCAGTGATTTGTGATTGATCATAAGCAGGAGAAACTTCCACAATATCCATACCAACAATATTTAATGGTTGTAATCCGCGCAATAACTTTAACGCGCGATCACTAGTTAACCCGCCGACAACAGGCGTTCCTGTACCCGGCGCAAAAGCAGGATCCAAACAATCAATATCAAAGGTTAAATAAACAGGTAATTCACCAACTGTCGACTTGATCTGTGCAATAATATCTTCCAGCCGTGCGTCATTCACATAAACGGCGTCCAAAACTGTAAAACCATTGTCTTTATCATATTCTGTCCGAATACCAATCTGAATTGAGTGAGTGGCATCAATTAGCCCTTCACTCGGCGCATTATAAAACATAGTACCATGATTAAATTTGCTACCATTACTATACGTATCGGTATGGGCATCAAAATGAACTAAAGCCATTTTGCCAAAATACTTAGCATGGGCTCGTAATATAGGTAAAGTAACAAAGTGATCACCACCAAAGGTTAAACACCTTTTGCCGGATGCAAGTAACCTTTCGATATGTGCTTGCAACTTATCATTCATATCCTGCGCATCACCAAAAGCAAAAACTAGATCACCGCAATCAACTATTTTTAACTGATCTTTGAGATCAAACTGCCATGGCCAACGTTTACCTTCCCAAGCCAGGTTTGCTGATACTTGTCGAATAGCGGTCGGCCCATGACGGCTGCCCGCACGACCTGATGTCGCCATATCAAAAGGAACACCAGTGATCACCCATTCTGCATCACTATCATAAGGTAAAAAATGAAGTGGAAAACGCATGAAACCAAAAGCATTAGAAACCAAAGAGTTATCTTCCTGATTATTTAATGTACTATTAATCATATAATTTATCTCAAACTGTTTATTAGTGAACAACCTTCACCATTAAGAGTACTGCGCTTCTCCCTGACATCCTCACCGACCTAAAGGGCAAGGTTTTACGGTGCAGCGGATAAGATTATTCCACTATTGATGAATAAATTTGAACAACTTATATAGACTCCCCTTCTAAATAAGTATAGCCATATAATCCTGTTTCAAATTCTGCCAGGAACTGCTCCTTTAAACCGTTTGTTAAATCCTTACTATTGACTTGATCACGAAAAAGTGTCAAAAGTATTTTCGGCTCAAGCTTGACGTAATGGAGCATATCTGCCACAGAATCACCCTCTTCACTTTGTAAATATCTAACTTCACCTGAGTTATCAATATAGACGTCAATCGCTGTGGTATCGCCAAACAGGTTATGCATATTACCTAATATTTCTTGATAAGCACCCATCATAAAAAAACCCATCATAGGCGGCTCTTCTGGATTATAATTAGGCATTGGCATGGTAGAAGCGATACCATCACCATCGATATAATGATCAATAATACCATCCGAATCACAGGTAATATCTAATAAAACAGCTCGACGCTCTAATGGCGTATTTAATCCTTGAATCGGTAATACTGGGAAAAGTTGGTCAATACCCCATGCATCCGGCATAGATTGGAATAGCGAAAAGTTAACATACAGCTTATCAGCCATTCTCTCTTGTAACTCATCGATTATAGGGCGATGAGCTCGATTACTGGGATCTAAATCCTGCTGAATACGCCGACAAATATTAAGATAGAGCTCTTCAGCCCAAGCACGCTCTGTCAAATTTAACATGCCATGGGCATATTGGGTGTGCACATCATATAATGAAAGTTGACTATCATGCAGCCATTCACGTAATGAACGACTATTTCCCTGTTGCATTTCATTCCAAGTTTTCCACAGAGAAATAAGCGATAATTCGGTATCTTTTGGTGGTGGAGTGATCTTAGTAAACTCATTCCGTTCAACACCAATAACATTAGAAACTAATACAGTATGATGAGCGGTCAAAGCTCGACCTGATTCAGTGATCACAGTGGGATGTTCCAACCCATGCTCATCACAAGCCTCACCAATCGCCCATATAACATTATTGGCATATTCATTTAAACCATAGTTGACAGAACAATCCGACTGTGAACGCGTACCTTCATAATCAACACCTAGACCACCGCCAACATCAAAGCATTCGATCTCGACGCCTAGTTTATGTAACTCAACATAAAAACGCGCCGACTCTCTAGCACCAGTCGCAATATCGCGAATATTCGACATCTGAGAGCCTAAATGGAAATGTAATAATTGCAAACTATCAAGACGTCCTTCACTTCTTAGGGTATCAACTAACTGCAAAACTTGAGCGGCAGCCAAACCAAATTTAGATTTTTCACCGCCACTGGCCTGCCATTTGCCTGAACCTTGTGATGCCAAACGAGCCCGTACACCCAAACGAGGAATGACATCTAGCCTTTTAGCTTCATCTAAAACCAGTGCAATTTCAGTCATTTTTTCAATCACTAAGTAGACTTTATGCCCGAGTTTCTCACCAATCAAAGCTAAACGAATATACTCACGATCTTTATAACCATTACAAACAATCACCGATTTCGTCATACCAGCATGAGCTAATACTGCCATCAACTCTGCTTTAGATCCAGCCTCTAAACCTAAAGGTTCATCTGACTTGACTAAGGTTTCAATCACCCGACGCTGTTGATTTACTTTAATAGGGTAAACAAGAAAATAATCACCTTGATAGCCATAATCGTTACGCGCGCGTTCAAATGCAGCGTTAATTGACCACAATCGATGCTGTAAAATCTGTGGAAAACAAAAAAGAGCGGGCAATCGTATATTTTGCTGCTCTTCCTGTACTTGTTCAACTAATCTAGCTAAATCAATTTTTGCTTCTGGTTGATTAGGATTTGGGCACACACTAATATTACCTTGTTCATTAACTTGGTAATAACCGTTCCCCCAGTAGGTAATATTGTAGGTTTGTTGTATTTTACGTGCGATATTATTATTCATAGTTATCTCCTGAAATGGAGTATGAGTTTCACTTCTTTTCCCAACTTTTCATATATAACGAGATAATGTTCTGTGCAAATCTTAAAATTTCAGGAAACAGCAACAACTCTATTTAATTAAAAATGGTTTATGACAACTTAATAATTATTCCGTTATTCAATCGTTGCTAAAAAAAACTAATCAATAAATGATCTTAGTCCGTCTCGAATAAGACCTATAATTTCGACTAGAAGCCATGATATAGAGAAAGAAAAAAGAAATAGAAGCGGGTACACAAACATTAAGCTGTGATAACTGGTAATTTGCTATTTTCTGATAATGGAACATTACCGATTCACCTCAAACATGGTTATAACATTCAACACCAGGGTATAACCATTTTCAATTGAGAAGTAACATCAATATTGATACTACCGTATAACGCCTGATGAGAAAAAAGGTTCATCAATCATCGCGCTGTTTATACCTTTATTACAAGCAAAATGCAAAATCAAATTGAATAAAACATCAACAAAATTACTATATTTAGCAAATTAGCTTATTGGCAATAAACAAATATAAAAAACATCTAGCAATAGCGCTAAATTAACATTAAGATAAACATCTAGATGCTAATATATCTAATTCAGTTTCTCCGAATTTTTAAGGTAATAAAACATCTATGACTACACATATTTTCACTTCTGAATCAGTATCAGAAGGTCATCCCGATAAAATAGCTGACCAAATTTCAGACGCGGTCCTTGATGCAATTCTTGAGCAGGATCCAAAAGCACGAGTTGCCTGTGAAACCTACGTAAAAACAGGTATGGTAATGGTTGGTGGTGAAATTACGACTAGCGCCTGGGTAGATATTGAAAAAATTACGCGGCGTACGATACGCGAAATTGGCTATACGAGCTCCGATATGGGTTTTGATGCCAACTCCTGTGCTGTTATAAGTGCAATTGGCAAACAATCTCCTGATATTAATCAAGGGGTAAATCGCGCAAATCCTTTAGAACAAGGAGCAGGCGATCAAGGAATCATGTTTGGTTACGCTAATAACGAAACCGATGTTCTTATGCCAGCGCCAATTACTTATGCCCACCTCTTAGTCGAACGCCAAGCTGAAGTGCGAAAAAATGGTACCTTGCCCTGGTTACGTCCAGACGCTAAAAGCCAAATCACTTTTCAATATGAAAATAATAAAATAGTCGGTATTGATACAATTGTCTTATCTACCCAACATGCTGAGGAAATTAAAAAAGACACCTTATCAGAAGCCGTAATGGACGAAATTATTAAGCCAGTATTACCTACAAAATGGCTACATAAAAATACCAAATATTTTATCAACCCAACAGGTCGTTTTGTTATAGGCGGTCCAATGGGTGATTGTGGTTTAACTGGCCGTAAAATTATCGTCGATACTTATGGTGGTATGGCGCGTCATGGTGGCGGCGCTTTTTCTGGAAAAGATCCCTCCAAAGTCGATCGTTCTGCTGCCTATGCTGCGCGCTATGTAGCAAAGAATATTGTTGCCGCAGGACTTGCTGATCGCTGTGAAATTCAAATTTCTTATGCAATTGGTATCGCTGAGCCAACATCCATCATGCTTGAAACTTTCGGTACAGAAAAAATAGCCAATGAAACTCTTGTTCATTTAGTGAATGAAATTTTTGACTTACGTCCCTATGGTCTAGTCAAAATGCTCAATTTATTACAACCTATTTATCGTCCAACCGCAGCATATGGACATTTTGGGCGTTCTCAATTTCCATGGGAAAAAACAGATAAAGTTACTGAACTTCGCTCAGCCGGCGGTTTTAACTAACTAAAAATCGATTTTATCTCGTTAAAACAGCAAAGGGACAGTTAGATAGCTATCCCTTTTGTTAGATCTGTTCAAAATAGCAATTAGTTATTGAATTTTTTCAACGGTTATTTAAAATAATACCATAATAAATTAATTTCTTTCGTTCTGAGTTCACTCTTTACCCATTTAACTATGTTAATAATATGAAATCACATCGAGTACCGAGCGCTTTACAACAGATTGTCATGCGAGTATTACGCAACAAACTGACTACAGCGAATACTAAATTGGAAAAACCTTTACAGAACCGCTGATTAATTACCGACAGCGACGAATCATTGCTGGTAGCGCTGGATGTTTGTCCTGCCCCTATTTTACTGATTGAAAATAATGAGATTTTTATCAATCAAGTTATTCCTCATCAGTGAACACACTTATTGGTTTATCACTTTTTTGGAAAAACAGTGCCTCATGGTAAAAAAATGGAAATGGATAATAGCAATGCTCCTTGAGCCGTTCACCTCAGAGAACGCATCAGTTTGCATTAACCTCAATTCGTAAGCAGACCTTTCATTACCACTGCAAGTGCGACCTATAACAGAAATTAACCCTACGCCGGCACAACAAAATTCAACATAGGAAAGGGGAATATATTTGAAAAAATGTAGTCAATACCTTATTTGGCAAAATCAATAGGAGAGCAACTCACTCTCTTCGGCTGATCAAGCTAAATCAGTCATAATCATCTTAGCAATTTCAAAGTAAATAATTAATCCTGTGCCATCAATAAAAGTAGCAATAAAAGGAGCAGAAACAATCGCCGGATCAATTTTCAAACATTTAAGTACCATTGGAATAATAGAAGAAACGATCGCACTCCACACAGTAATTCCCATCATAGTCAAACCAACAACAAGGGTTACTTGATAGCCAACGTCCAAGATCCAGGCACGAAATATGCCAACACAACCTATCGTTAATGCCACTAAAAATGACGTAGATATCTCTTTTTTCAGCACAGCACCTAAATTACGTAAACTCACTTCTCCTAGCGCCATTGCCCTAACTAAAGTAGAAGTTATCTGAGTACCACTATTGCCGCCCGTTCCAATTAATAAAGGAATAAAAAAAGCTAATGAAATAGCAGATTCCAACTGATCGGAAAAGGCTTTCAATACTGTACCTGTATAAGCTTCTGCCACAAATAACATCAATAACCAAACAACGCGTTTACGCCATAATGTTATTGGACTGGTTGACATGTAAGGCACCTCTAAAGGTAGCGTTGCGCCTTGCAGGTGTGCATCTTGGGTATTCTCATCCTCAATTAATTCAGCGATATCTTGAGCACGTAATACTCCTTTTAGTTTACCAAATTCCACAACAGGAATAGAATCAACATCAGAATGATTAAGGAGGGCAAAAACTTCTTCACGTGATTGTTCTGGTGAAACAAAAAAGAAATTACATCGCATAATATCTGAGACAAATAATTCGTCTGATGAGGTTAACAATGTTTTCATTAATAATATGCCATTCAAATATTTATCTTTATCAATCACATAAAGATAAGTTGGGATCTGATCGGCGATAATTATATTAGCCAGATTATTTTTAATAGCAGCAACAGAATCATTCATAGAAACTGCAATATAAGATTGACTCATATATGCACTAACTTTTACTTCATCAAATTTATTATGATGTTGCTCATTGAAATTTTTTGTAAGACTATTAGCCGGACATCCCACGCTGGGAGCCATTTTTTCTAGGGATGTTAACTTCATTTTCGAAACCCTATCACTGTTATAAACTATAAACAGTTCTCAAATAGGGGCAAAACAAGATGCGAGAATATTAAGCTATCTCAACGTCTTAGTTTTAGCACTATACAACGTATCCTTAAACCAACAGGAAGTTACATGGGGATACACCTTGAATCGATATATCCTGTCCTGATCTTGGGCGTCTCTCGACGTCGTCAGATCAGCAACCTATGTTTGTATAGGAGCCTCGCCTAACGAGATACTGCACCGTACTTAATATTAAAAACTAATATTAACTTGGGAGGATTATAATAAAGCTAAATAGCTTTTCCAATTATAGTGTTACTTATGGTTTAGTTTTTGTTTAAGTTGATAAATAATAGAATCAATCAGCTAAGTTAATAAACGGAAATAATATTTAAAATCGTAAGTTATTTAATTAAAAACCCAAATTTTTATCAAATGTTAGATGATCTATTTTTATCTTTTTTGCTTCATTAATAACTTGTTCTGCTGTTTTACCGTGCAACGTTCGACAAATCCGTTTTTCTAATGCTCTAGAAGCAGCTATTTCACCAAGCTGACGATATTCATCAAAATTAATGCTATTAAACATGGTAATATCAATAGCTTCCTCAAATTGTTGCTGTTTTTCAAAAGAAAGAGCATCTCGTACTTCGGCAATAGAAGAACGTAATAATTGCTTATTTTCACCATTTAGTTTTAATTGTTGATCACAGCCCAATAACAAAAAAGTGATGAAGAAAATTAATAGATTAAATCTCATATATAACGTCCTTCTCTCTGTTTTAATTATCAGCATAACAAAATTAAAACCAATAAACTTAAATATGATGAAAATTTAAATAGAATAATTGTAAAAAAAATTTTCATACTGCTAGTAAAAAATTAACAGTAATACTTGATTACTTATCAATTGCTTACAGCAGTAAAAATAAAATTTAATTATAATCAAGTTACTTTATTCACCGAATAGTCATAAATTAAAACAATTTGATTAATATACTGTTACTTTTCCAACATAATTGAAAGGACCAAAACTGGCTCTTTCAATATTACTTTTATTTTATGGTAAGTTAACACCTTCAAGAGAAATAATAAGCTCCGCTTCTTGCGATTTAGGCTCAAGATCTTTTTAAAAATTAAAATCGCTCAATTTAATTTTTCCAGTTGCCTCAAAACCAACACGATAACCACACCATGAATCGTTATCTTTACCAATTAAGATAGCATTAAGTACTAACGGTTTTGTTACACCATTTAACGTCAATTGCCCATCTATATGATAAGTACCCTTGACTTGACTAACCTTAGTTGAAATAAAAGTTGCCTCTGGATATTTTTTTACATTAAAAAAATCTGCACTGCGCAAATGCTTATCCCGTTCGGCATGATTTAGTATCAATGCTTGCAGTATTGATCACTACCTTGACCTGATCATTTTGTGGATTTTTTTCATCAAACGTGAAACTACCGGCAAAATTCTTAAAGCTACCATAAATACAACTGTAACCTAAATGTTGAATACGAAACTGAATAAAAGCATGTTGACCTTCATTATCAATTTTATAACTAGCTACTATTGCCGAATTAACACTCGACAGTAAAATTGCGGTTACTATATCTAAAAAAATTTTTTCAACATAACTATCTCCAATAAGTTATTTTCTTGAATGAATTCCAAGTATGCATTTCAAGGTAACATCACAATCAATAAAATGATGTTTTAATGCTGCAATCGCATGAAGAATAGAAAGAATAATAAGTGTCCAAGCAAGATAACGGTGACGGCTACGATCTATCAATTATTTACAATACTAATTTTAGGCTAAATTTTATCAGAAATTATAATAATTCACATAATATCAATAGTGATATTGTTAATTACTATGCTAATGGAAAAAGCACAGAAGTTTGGAGTATTGTTGCCAAATAATAATGCTAATAACATCCATCTGGCATCAACTTATATTGAAACACTTAATATGGACGCCTTTTGAGTTAGACTAATACCAACATTGCGCCTAAAACAAAAACTTTTAAAATTGTCCCTCAATATATATTCGATTATGGTTTAAAGCCATCACTAGCTTATATACAAGCTAAAGGAAAGGGGCTTGGCGAATATGGGAATAATTATTTAAATAAATTCATATCACTAGACTCATTATACTATTATTTTAATAATAATTTTGCTACTCTGTTAGATTATAAAATTAATTTATTAGATAAGAATAAATTTACTGAAAATTTTGGTATTAATACGGACAATAGTTTAGATTTAGTCTATTATTTTTTTAACTATATTTAATCCGAGATAGAAATTATCTGGGATATTTTTATAAAATAATATACTGTACTTAATAATCAAACCACTATTTTTAACCGGTTAGTATAGAGTATTTATAATATTTTGACAAATAAAATCTGCTCTATAAGAGAGTCTCAATGAATGAATATTATTAAATTTTTGTGAGTTAATATCTAAAAACTCTAAGTCACCCAAATAACAACATTGTCCTAGCGATATAGTCAGGAACTCAGGCAATAATACTAAGTCCTTTCTCTGCAAAAGTAAGGCATGATAAATAGTCCGTTATTAAAATAATTTTACTTCATCGAAGTAAATCATAATATTGATTTTTAATGTTAAGTTGAAAGCTAGAAAATTAACGTCTCAGATGATAGATGTTGCCCATTTATCAAAAATTAATTAACTAAATGATTATGATGGGCCACAAACATAATCTGAAGATCACCAACCACATTGGAACTAATCCCATCAGAAATATCGATTGTCTATAAACTTAATATGAAATCTGCTTGATTATCTAGCAGTACAAAAATTCACATCAAATAAATTAGCATGAATAATATTTATTTCAACATACGGTAAGATAGCTTTTATTTTAATAATAACATCAGCTATTGTATCGTCATAAATTAATTGATTAAAAACCAGCTTAATAATTGAAGATTATTTTTTCTTCAGTAAAAATGCAAACTTTTCCAACCGATAATACGAATATAACAACATTTTTACTTGGTGGAGGAAATTTTTTCCATTTTCATTTATTTCTAATATAAAATCATTAGAACCTTTATCAAATAATTCACAGCCAAGTATATCTTCTAATCCAGTGATAAATCGACTAATCGTTTATTTATATTTATTTAAATGAAGCCCAGCTTGTAATAAACTTCCTGACTCTTCAATCATCATAAATACTAATAACAATTTTATATCAAGATATGGTTTATAATTTCCCACATTAAACCATATTTTTATCTTATAATTTAATATATATTTATTATCTTATGATAAAGATAATAAAAAATATAACTAATCTTAAGTTTATATCTGTAGTAATTTTATTTAACATAATAAGATACAATAATTTCTTTTATATAAAATATAATTTATTATTCTTTTTATATGGCAAGAAATAGATAACTTATTAATGCATTAATAATGTTTAACAAATAAACCCATTCATTAATTATTCCCAATATCAACTTTAGTCACTATCATCTTAAATAACTCTTAATTTGTAATTACAGTCAGAGACAAAAATAGAGGCAGCTATTATATGCGGCCTCTATTTTAATTTATAACTATTATGACAAAATTAATTTACTTTAGTCATAATTTTACTAGGTGCTTTTTTTGCTACTGATTTAATATGAGAAGCTTTTTTCACTTTTACTTTACCAGTATGAGATATTTTTTTGGTTTTGACTTGTTGCTGTCCAACATTAGTTTGACTATTTGTATTCATTGGAGTAGAAACAGCCATACTACCAAATGAAATTAATGCTATCGATAAAAGTGCATATTTTACAAATTTCATTATAACTACCTTTAAGTTTATTTATATACGTTATCATTATAATAAATGAAAAATAAATTACTGTTATGAATTTTTATTTTATTCATAAAATTTATTGGTTATGTTATTTAATATTTAGAATATATAAACTTTGAAAAAAACTGTAAATATAAGAAAACCTAGTAACTATTTTTAGAAAAATCTTCATCAAAATTAATACCCACGATTATAAAATAAAAATACTCTTTTAATAACTAAGCGACAAAATAACAACATAGTATTAAGCAAATAAAAACAGCTAATATGTACATTAATTATAAAAAAACCCCTTTCAATGAATATTTAACTGCCAGGGGCTTAATTTAAAATACAGTTATGTTATATTAAATAGTTAATCGTTCTTAACCACTAACTACTCTACTTTCTATATTTTTCAACCAATGCACGGGCAATAGCTTCTGTTTCAGCATCTGCATTACCACTTATATCAGCTGGGCGGAAATGAAGCTGAAATGCACTAATCGTTCTGCGTGTTTCTTCATCAAGTTCACCTGTTTGTGGAATTTTATCATATCCATATTTCTTCAAATTTTTCTGAATATTTGACACACTAGCCGGAGCATAGGGTGATCCCCCTACCAAATATTTCTTAACCGTCATTTCATCTGGCCAAGCCCCAATACCAACTTCAGCTAAACGTTTCCATGGGAAAAGTTTACCTGGATCATATTTTCTCAATGGAGCAACATCACTATGCGCTAAAACATTATCTGGGGTTATGTTATGTCTTTTTATGATATCTTGAGCTAAAACAATGATAGAGGAAATTTGCTGTTCATTAAAAGGATACCATATCTTATCGCCAAGCATACCTTCAGTAAAACCTTTATTGACTATTTCTATGCCAATAGAACTATCATTAAGATTAAGCCTGCCATTCCAATTACTTAATCCTGCATGCCATGCCCTTCTATCCTCTGGAACAAGGTTAAATATAACAGGTTTTCCACCTTTCATTTTCGGTATTTCTGGAATAAGATAATGGGCGCTTACTTTAGCTTGAGTCAAAGTCTGCAATGAGCTAGCATCATTTACTGCCGTATAATGAAATATTAAAAATTTAATTCGATCATTTTGGCCTATCGATGAAAAAGATTTATCGATATAATAATTACCTCTATCAACTATATGAGTTTTAGACGAACAACCCACTATCATTAGCACTAAAAACATCATAAACAACTTTCGCATATCATCTATCTCCATATAAGTGTTTGGTGCCTACCCTTACAAAAGCATTACTTCTCATACACTCTACTTAATGCGTCTAAATCCTTTAGGAAAACTTCTGACTATAATATTCGAGGTTCCGGTAATTCAGACCAATCAGCATTTTCGCCTGACATGATAGCACTTCGTTAACTATCGGTTTTCACTACACCGACCCCCATTTGATACTACTCTTCTTGCTTCTTTTTATAATACTGTTGCTCATAATCACCTGAGCTAACACAACCGGCCAATAAGAAAAACGGGATTCTCACAAAAAAATAATTTTTCATTGTCATATTCTCCTTAGTACAAAAATAAAATTTAATAAAAAAATTTCATCCGAACATAGTTTATGACTGAACTATAAGAGACATAATTAGAAAAATATTTTTTGCTAAGTTAAACTTTATTTAACAATTTATTACACACAATCAATATAGCAAAATTCAATTTTATGCGATCACCAAATTTATTAATTTTATGTAAATGCCCTAGATTTTCATTGTATTTAATGATTTCTCATTCTTTATAAGAATTTATTAATTCATTAGGCGCTAAGAAACTATCAAAAGGTAAAATCTCATAAGGAGTATTATCTGTTTCGACTGCACAAACAATTAAATAATAACCACCAACATTTGTATAAATTTGAATATCCTTAATAATCTTAGCGATTTTATTTCTCTGTAAAAACATCAATACCACGGTTGAAATAATCATATCATAATTTTCTGTTAATGCATGATCATTAATGTCATAGATTGCTGTTTTTATCTGCTTAATATCAGCTGATTCTTTACCATTTCAATGGCATTAACTGGTAGAAGATCACCTTCAAATAGTGATAGCCCATATAATGAAATCGCCGAAACCCATAGGCTATTAATCGCTCAGGTTGTCGAA